>JADLEK010000040.1 GCA_020846135.1 Gammaproteobacteria bacterium | reverse complement strand
ATGACGGTTATCGTTATCAACGAATTGAATTAGGCCACTACGGTATTGACCAGCGATGGCTGGTGATTTATTCCCATGCAGCTGAACACCGCGCCCAAGCCACGCTTGATCGAGCGCAACAGAAAGACAGCAATTCCCGGTCTTCTTATTAATTCTGATTTGGTTCATCGTGGTTTGTTGTGGAACCAGTCCCACCTCAGCGAGGCGATCTAGCTAACCTATTGATTGACAATGTCCCAGTGTGAATTTCAACTCTCTTGATGGGGTAAAACCGGCTTTACAGGGCAAATTCCACAACAACCCGCGATGAACCTAATTAAGGATAAACAAAATGTTCCATATTAGCAATCACAGTGGGGTACCTGAGTAGTTACCATATTTTTACCGATCTGGTCAGCATTAAAATCTGACTTCATGATGCATTACGGCAATCAATCCATTCAATTTAGGGTGTTTATTCTAATCGAAATGATTAAGTTCGCAGAACATGGCGAACTACGATGATGGTCCGTCCGCCTTCAATGGCCTGCACCGGGATAGCAACCGATTGTTCGTAAAGGTTTTAATAATCCCTGCAGGAGAATCGCGGTCAGGGTCGGGAATGCCAGAAACTCGTCAACAGGAAGCATGGTTCCCGGGATCTGCACAGGAGTACCGAGCAATGACGTACCGACATTTGCAAAAACGGCTGCGTGAAGCACGCAAGCTGGAAGATACCACAGCTCTGGCCAGCCAAATCTGGCTAGCGGGGCTGGGAGCGCTGGCCCGCGCCCAACAGGAAGGCCGTGTTTACTTCGATCAACTGGTTGAGTGTGGCGAGGTGATGGAAGCCATTGAAGAAGACGACGGTCTGCGCGACCTCAAACACTTGGCGCGACTGGTTCTCGCCGACCCCGGCCACGATCGGGTTGACGCGCCGACCCCGGAGGAAATCCGCAGTCTGGCCGAGACCATCCAGAATTTCGATCTGCACCTGGCGGAACTGGAGATTCGCTGAGTGGCGTCAGCAGCTATCCGGTCTCTACAGTTCCCGCAACGCCCGCCACGGCGGCTGGTTGAGCGCCGAGCTGGCGCCGATCAGCCCGGCCAGACCGACGCCCACCACGCCCGCGCCGCCGCCCAGCAGCCAGATCCAGGGATTGCCATGATATGAAAAATCAAACACTTGGGTGGCTAGAATATAGCCAATTACAGTAGCTGCGCCGGCGGCTAGGACTCCGGCCAGCAACCCGAGCGTGGCAAATTCGGCCAGCAGACTCCGCCGCACCACCGCCCGTTGCGCGCCCAAGGTTCGCAACACCGCACTCTCAAAGCGCCGCTCGTCCTGGGTGGCCTGAATCGCCGCATACAGCACAACCAGCCCCGCCGCCAGGCTGAACAGGAATACATATTCGACCGCGACGATCACCCGGTCGACGATTTCACGCACCTTGGTCATCAACGCCTCAACATCCAGCACCGTCACTGATGGATATTGCCGCACCAGATCGGCCAAGAGCGGCTTCTGGCCCGGCGGCAGATGAAAACTGGTGATCCAGGTCGCCGGATAGTTCTCCAGCACCTCGGATGGAAACAGCACGAAGAAATTGGCCCGGAAGGAATCCCATTCGACGCTGCGCAGACTAGCGACCCTAGCAGTCAGGGTTTGTCCGGCGATCTGGAAGCGCAAGGTATCGTTTAGCGCAATCCCCAAATCCTTGGCCAGGTCCTTTTCCACCGAGGCGATCCCTTGACCACGCTGGTCGGCGCTCCACCAGCGCCCGACAACGATTTGATTGTCATTCTGCAACCGGTCAGCCCAGGACAGGTTGAACTCGCGTTCCACCAGTCGCTTGGCGCGGGGATTTTCATAATCATCCGGCTTCACTGGCCGGTCATTAATCCCGGTCAACCGTCCGCGCACCATCGGGAACAGTTCAACCTGGTCTAAACCGCGCTCACTGAGGAAGATCTTGATTCCATTCACTTCAGACGACTGAATGTTGATCAGAAAATGATTGGGCGCATTCGCCGGCAGACTGTCCCGCCAACTACTCAGTAAATCGGTCCGCACCAGCGTCAGCATCAGCAGCGCCATCAGCCCTAGACCGAACGCCACCACCTGCACCGCACTACCCGCGCCTCGGCGGGCGATATTGGCCAGCCCGAACCGCCAGGCCACGCCGACCCGACCACGCAGCAGACTCAGCGCCTTGACCAGTCCCCACGCCGCCAGCGCCAAGGCCAGTACCGTTCCCGCCACCCCGGCGCAGACATACAGCGCCAGCCGCGCTTCGCCGGCCTGCCAGACCAGCAGCGCCATAGTTGCCAGCACTGCCGGGCCATACAGAGCCAGCAGGCGAGAATCGACCGGGCCGAGATCGCGGCGCAGCACTCGCAACGGCGGCACTTCGCGCAACCGCAGCAATGGCGGCAAGCCGAAACCGAGCAGCGTGATAAAGCCGGTCGCGAGCGCCGGCAGCACCGGCTGCCAGGACGGCAGCGGTAAATCGGTGCTGCTGACCAGTTGTCCGAGCAGTACGCTCAGACCGGACTGGGCGAAATAGCCGGCAGTCAGACCAATGATCCCGGCCACCCCAGCCAGGGCCAGCAATTCCAGCGCAAACAAGCGGATGATCAAGCCCTGGGTAGCGCCAACGCAGCGCAGGATCGCCACGCTGTCCCAATGCCGACCCGCGAAACGGCGGGCGGCGATGGCGACCCCGACTCCAGCCAGAATCACGCTGACCAGCGCGGCGAGATTCAGAAAGCGTTGCGCCCGTTCCAAGGCTGAACGCAATTCGGCGCGGGCGTCGCGAACCCCTTGCAGCTTCTCGCCGATCTTCAATCGGGGCGTCGCCCAGGCTTTGAACGCCGCCAACGTCGCCGGTTGTCCAGCCAGTAATAACCGATGATCGACCCGGCTGCCGCGTTGCACCAGGCCGGTCGCGGGAATGTCGGCCAGATTCAGCAACAGGCGCGGGGCGAGGCTGAACAGGTCGCCGGCCCGATCCGGTTCGTAGGCCAGCACCTGGCTGATGCGGAAGCGATGGGAACCGAAATCGACCGGATCGCCGACTTGCAGATTCAGGGTTTGCAACAGCCGCTCGTCCAACCAGACCTCGCCGGGATTGGGAATGATCGTCACGGTGCGGGGTGGCGCGAAGGGCTGATCGCTGATCTGTAACGCACCGCGCAGTGGATAGCCGGGACCGACCGCTTTCACCTCGGTCAGTTGAGTGATCTCGCCGACGACCACCACGCTGCGGAAATTCAGGGTTTCAGCGGTTTGCAAACCCTGGCGTCGCGCTTCCTCGATCAGGATCGGCTGCAGCGGGTCGGGCGCGGCGATCACCAGATCAGCGCCGAGCAATTCACTGGCCTTGCGCTCCATGGCCTGCTGAATCCGGTCGGTGAAAAAGCCGACGGCAGCGACGCTGGCCACGGCAATCAGCAAGGCGACCGCCAGCACTCGCAGTTCGCCGGACTGCCAGTCGCGGCGCAAGGCGCGGATCGCCATGCGGCTGACGATGCGCCAGGCTGGAGATTTCGGTTTGGAAGCAGCAACGGTTGCGGATTTCGCCATGATTTCCCCTTCAATCATCGTGGGATCGCTCCAACAGGAATCCCGTCCAATCGGTTGGAAGAACTCGACGGTTTAGCCGCCCTCACGGCCAAACCGCACCAGCGTGCCAATCCGCTGCTCCCCCAGCGAGGCCAGTTCAATCAGCGACAGGGTTTCACCGGCTTCCGGCGAATTCTCCGCCAGTTTGAGACCGAGCCGGTTCAGACGCAGCGCCAGCGGTTGCACCCGCAAGTAGGTTTCCGGCTGACTTAGCACCTGGCGTACCTGCTCCAGATAATCGTCCAGCGTTCCCAACTGTTTGCGGGCGGACACCAAATCCCCTTCAGTCCGAATCAGCCGCTGCTCCAGTTCAGCCAGTCGCCGCTCATCGGTATCGGCGCTGGACAGCAACGGCCGCAAGCCCTGGCCCTGCATCCGCCACGCCCGCAACTGCGCCTGCAATTGCCGCCGCTGTTCTTCCAGCGCCCCCCGCCCGGTGCGCAATTCGTTGATCCGATCCTGCGCCCGGGTCGCCAGAAACATCAGCATCCGCTGCTTGAGTTCCCGACGCAGTTCGGCTTCGCTGGCGGTCGGGAAAAACAGGTGATGATGGGAAAAACTGACCCGGATTTGCCGGACTTCACGGACCAGCATCTCGCCATCCATCGCCGTCCCGAAGGTTTCAACCTCCTGCTTGACCATCAGCAACAGCGCAAAGCACTCCGGCCCGGGGTGTTCGGCGAAAAAAGCCCGGACTTGCGCATCCTCGCTCAGCACCGTCCGAACATCAGCGGCAGTAGCGAAAAAGGCGTTGACTTGCAGATCGTTAGCCCAGGCATGACCGTCGAGCACAATCGCCGCCGGCAGCTGTTGCAACACTCGCCCGCTGTGATGCAGGGCGGTTTCAACCGGATCGGCCAGCTTTTCCTGATAGTTGCCGATCAGGCGAATGCGCGGCTCGCTGGCGTCGACGACCTGTTCAATCGCGTTGTGCAAAAACGCCAGCCGCTCATGATGAATGCGGCGTTCGGCCAAGTGGTGCTGGGCAAAACTGGCGATGCCGCCCAGAACATGGTTTAGAAAACCCTGACTCTGCTGATTCATCAGCATCGCCGCTACTCACGCTAACCGGGCCAGGCGCTGGTGCAACGGACTCGACCGGGGAAAGTGCGCCCGCAGGAAATCCATCTGATCCGCTAGTACCCGTCGGCCTTGCAGATAAACATATTCGGCATGGTTGGGGGTGAATGGAATCGCCAGTAACTGCATCCGGGCCTGTTCCGGGGTCTTGCCACCCTTGCGGTGGTTGCAGGGCTTGCAGGCGGTGACGACGTTGTTCCAGTGATTGCCGCCGCCCTGCACCACAGGGCGGACGTGGTCGCGGGACAATTCCCGCAGCGGAAACGTCTCCCCGCAGTACAGGCAGGTGTTGCAGTCCCGGCGAAACAGCGCCATGTTGGAGAGCGGCGGGGTGTAGTCGTCGCGGGTGCGCAGCCGGGCATAAGCGCCGCCTTGGGTGGCGATAATCGAATTGACCACGATCACGCTGCGCTGGCCGCTGCGGGCGTTGAACCCGCCCCGCACTGTGTATAGCGCCATGCCGCAGGTGTAGGCGACTTGCGCGGCGTAATAGAGCCGGACCGCCTGCTGGTAATCGATCCACTCCAGCGGCATCCCGGTCACGTCGGTATGCAGAACCTGTTGCTCCAGCCTGTGCATGTTTCCACCTGTGCCCGCAAAAGCGCCCCGATGGGTGGCCGGAACGCCAGGAAGAGGTCGGACATATTTCGCCCGGTTCTTTTATGATGTTCAAAGTCTAGGCTATATTCTATCAGTATCGTGCGCCGCCCCGCCGCTGGCGTACATGCCCGCCTTGGAATCCCGATTCCCCCCAACCGGCTTCGCGCAAGCCTTAATTGTTCACGCCAGACCCCGGGCGGGCGGGTGTCTGGAACAATAACTATTGTGAGGACAACAACATGCCAGTTCGTATGGCGGTCCCGAAGGAAACGGCTTCGGGCGAACGTCGGGTCGCACTCGATCCAACCATGGCTGAGCGTTTCGTCAAGCTCGGCGTGGAAATGCTGGTCGAGAAGGACGCTGGTCTCAGCGCCTTTTTTGCCGATGACATCTATGCCAAAAGCAGCCGGTTGGTCGATCACCAGACCCTGTATGCCGAAGCCGACGTGGTGTTCAAAGTCCAGGGGCCTACCCTGGAAGAAGTGGAGTCGCTCAAGGACGGCTCGGTGCTGCTGGCGGTTTTGCAGCCACACCGCAATCTCGAAGTGGTCAAGCGGCTGCGCGACAAAAACATCACCAGCTTCGCGATGGAACTGATTCCGCGTATTTCCCGCGCCCAGTCGATGGATGTGCTGTCATCGCAGGCTGCGGTCGCGGGTTACTTTGTGGCGTTACGGGCTGCGGTTCTAGCCAGCGGCTTCTTCCCGATGCTCACCACCGCCGCCGGCACCATCCGCCCCTCCAAGATCGTGATCGTCGGCGCAGGCGTGGCCGGATTGCAGGCCATCGCCACCTGCCGGCGGCTTGGCGCGATGGTCGAAGCCTATGACATCCGTCCGGCAGCCCGGCAGGAGATCGAATCGCTGGGCGCGAAGATGATCGATACCGGGGTCAATGCCGCGGCGGAAGGCGGCTACGCCCGGGAACTGACGGCGGAAGAACGGCAGAAGCAGGCCGATGTGCTGGCCAAACATGTCGCCGCCGCCAATGCGGTGATCACGACCGCCGCTATTCCAGGCCGGGCCGCGCCGAAAATCGTGACCGCCGCGATGGTGGAAAACATGAAGCGCGGCGCAGTCATTATCGATCTGGCGGCGGAGTCGGGCGGCAATTGTGAGCTGACCCGGCCTGGCGAGACTTATGAACACAACGGGGTCCTGATTGACGGCCCGATCAACATTCCCAGCAACTTCCCGGCTCCGGCCAGTGAGATGTACGCCAAGAACCTGTTCAATTTCCTGTCGCCGATGATCAAGGACGGCGCTTTGAACCTGGACTGGAACGATGAAGTGATCGCCAAGAGCGCTCTCACCCACGGCGGGAAAATCGTCCATGAACCGACCAGCAAGCTGGTTGGCTAACCCACCCGGAGAAGTATGATGGAAGCTGTAGTTGCGTTTTTCTCCCCGATTTACATCCTGATGCTGGCCGGGATTCTCGGCTACGAAATTATCGGCAAGGTGCCGGTGATTCTGCACACCCCGCTGATGTCGGGCACCAACTTTGTCCACGGCATCGTGCTGGTCGGCGCGATGGTGGCGCTCGGCCAGGCCGTGACCCCGCTGGAGCAGGCGATTGGCTTTCTCGGCGTATTGCTGGGCGCCGGCAACGCAGTCGGCGGCTACTTCGTCACCGAGCGGATGCTGGAAATGTTCAAGAGCAGCAAGGGCCAGGAGAAGTAAGTCATGGGTTATCTGATTGAAACGGTCTATTTCCTGACGGCCGCGCTATTCATCCTCGGCCTCAAGCGGATGTCGCATCCGACCACTGCCCGCAGCGGCATTGTCTGGGCTGGTTACGGGATGGTGCTGGCGACCTTGGTTAGCTTCGTTCATCCGCAGATCACTGCGCACATCATTCCGGCCAACTATGTGCTGATGGTGATCGCCATTGCCATCGGCGGCGCGATTGCCTGGTATGGGGCGAAGAAAGTGGCCATGACGGCCATGCCGCAAATGATCGCTATCTACAACGGTATGGGTGGCGGCGCGGCGGCGGCGATTGCGGCGGTGGAGCTGTTGAAAGACCACGGCAGCCACGCGGCGGCTCCGGCAACCTCGGTTCTGATCATGGCGGTCGCTGGCGCGTTGATCGGCGCGGTGTCGTTCTCCGGCTCGGTGGTGGCGTTCGGCAAGTTGCAGGAGCTGAAATTTTTCAAGGATGACGCCAAATTCCGCTTCTCAGGCCAGCAAAAGGTCAATATGGCGATCTTCGCCAGCGCGGTGCTGCTGGGCTTGGTCGTTGCTGTGAGCCACAGCACCAGCGGCGGGTTGATCTCGGTATTCTTCCTGCTGGCCCTGGCCTTCGGCGCGATGATGGCTCTGCCCATTGGCGGCGCAGATATGCCGGTGGTGATTTCACTGTTCAACGCCTTCACCGGGTTGGCGGTGGCGCTGGAAGGCTTTGTGCTGGGCAACTCGGCGATGATCATCGCCGGCATCATCGTCGGTTCGTCGGGTACCTTGCTGACCCTGATGATGGCCAAAGCGATGAACCGGTCGGTGTCGAACGTGCTGTTCAGCAACTGGGCGGCGCTGGGCAGCGGCGAGGCGCAGGAAGTTACCGGCAGCCTCAAGCCGATGGAGCCGCCAGATGCTGCGATTCAGATGGCGTATGCGAGCAAGGTCATTATCGTGCCCGGTTATGGCATGGCGGTGGCCCAGGCGCAGCACAAGATCTGGGAAATGTGCAAACTGCTCATGGAGCGCGATGTCGTGGTCAAGTTCGCCATTCACCCGGTTGCGGGGCGGATGCCCGGTCACATGAACGTGCTGCTGGCGGAAGCGGGTGTGCCTTACGACCTGATCTTCGACATGGACGAGATCAACGAAGAGTTCTCCACCGCGGATGTGGCGCTGGTGATCGGCGCGAACGATGTGGTGAATCCGGCAGCGCGCACCGACAAGTCCAGCCCGATCTATGGGATGCCGATCCTGAATGTGGATCACGCCAAAAACGTGCAGGTGATCAAGCGCGGCAAGGGCGTCGGTTTCGCTGGCATCGAGAACGCGCTGTTCTTCGCCGATAACACCCGGATGGTTTACGGTGACGCCCAGAAGGTGGCAGCCGGGATGATCCAGGGGATTAAAGACCTCGGCTAATTCCGCCGTCGTTTTTTTGCAGTAAAATATAAGGCGGCCTTCGGGCCGCCTTATTTGTTTCTTTTCTGCGAGTTGCTAATCGGGCATAGGCGTTTAATCATTCATCAAGATGACCAGGGCTGAAACGATTGATAGCTGCGCAATGGAAGATGATGAGCAGGAGATTGGAGTAGCGGGGAACAGGTGTTATTTTTTGGATTAAATCATACAAAGTTTCGTTTCTAGACGTATACTTTTCTAGAGATGCTGCATCGTTGGACAAGTGAGATGCTCGGTCGCTGGTGGGTGTTTGCTGGCCGGTTAGGGGTGTTTCGGCGGACCAGATAAAGCAGAATCAGCTGGTTAGATGATAACTGAGCGTTCGTCGGCGCTTCGCGCCGACGAACGGGGCGCGAGTTGAGCCAACATCGGGTTCTCGGCGCTTTGCGCCGTCGAACCCTCGTTGGAACGTCACCCCTTCGGGACGACGCTCAACTCGCGCCCCGATGGGTATCCCTTGGTAGGGTGTTTGAAGGCACCTTTTAGGGGGACTAACTAACAGTTAGCCCGTCTCCAGCATTGATTTTGCTGGAAATTATCAATAAAATCCTGGCAAAAACTCCAAAAATTGGTTATGCAGCGTCGCTGCTGCGTCACTGACGCATAACAAGTTGATGCGGTCAGTGGTGCGAGGCGGCGCTGCACTAACGTTCATAGTAGCTCAGCCAGGTTTTATTGAGATTCAACCGGTTGCGTTGCGGGGACGGGCTAACTGGTCGCT
>JADLEK010000039.1 GCA_020846135.1 Gammaproteobacteria bacterium | reverse complement strand
CTCTCGAACACCATGGATACCACGTTCTGCGTGGAGGCCTTAACCGAGGCGCTTGAACAGCACGGAACCCCGGAAATCTTTAATACCGATCAGGGCAGTCAGTTCACCGGCGCCGCGTTTATCGAGGTGCTTAACCACCATCACATTCGCATCAGCATGGATGGCAAGGGTCGCGCCCTGGACAACATGTTCATCGAACGCCTGTGGCGCTCCCCCAAATACGAGGAGGTGTACCTCAAACACTATCAAAGCCTGCGTGAGGCTCAGGCCGAATTGTCGGTCTACTTCCGATTCTATAACACCGACCGTTTCTATAACACCGACCGTCCGCACCAGTCACTCAACAATCGGACCCCGGAACAAGTCTATCATCACGCCCAGCCATCCCAGTAACGGGATCAGCAGCAACTTCTAACCCCTGTGGCTTCTATCTTAAATGAACGGTTCTGTGGTCTTGACGGAGGGGTCCACTTCACCGTCGCGCTTTTGATCGGCGGTTGGAAATGGAATGGAAACGGCACCAGAGAATGGAATACGAGATTGCTGTTATCTTGTGTGATATTGATTACTTCAAAAAATATAACGATACCTATGGGCATCTTGAAGGAGACCAGTGTTTACAGCGGGTAGCCCAAGTGATTGATGCCGCCGCAAGACGTCCTGGCGATCTCGCGGCTCGTTATGGAGGGGAGGAATTCGTGATTATCCTCTCGGAAACCGACAGGGAAGGTGTTCAAAGTGTTATCAATAACATACAGGAAAATGTGAAAAGGTTGGAAATTTCACATCCAGGGTCGTTGGTAAACCCCCATATCACACTGAGTCTTGGGGCGATCCATACGATTCCCAAAAAAGATCAAGAATTCAGAGACGCTATACATACAGCCGACCTTGCTCTCTATGCAGCGAAATCCCAAGGGCGCAACCGTTCTATCATCACCTAGGAGATTTCTAAACCGGTGGTGAGCAATCCATGCGATTGAGATTGTGGGCATCGACGACAAAGAAGAGCAGATAGTGTCTGACTGAAAAGGTCTGGCCGTTCATGGTAGAGCAGGCGTCCCGCCTGCTTAAACCGGCCGGAGGCCGGTTCTACCGGGAGGTTTTCGGCCAGGCGCCAGATAGAAAGAACCGAGAAACCATAACTGATTAAGCTGAATCAGGACGTTGCGCCGGACGCTTCGCGCCCGACGCAACGGGCGGCAGATGGAGGAGAAGGGAGTTTCAGAACAAAAAATACCGTTGCGCCAGTGGCAACACCGAGGCCGGTTCACAGGTCAGCAACACCCCGTCCGCCCGCACTTCGTAAGTTTGTGGATTGACATCAATCACCGGCTGGTAATCGTTATGGATCAGGTCGCGCTTGCCGACTGAGCGGGTTTGGCACACCGCCGCCAGGGTCCGGCGCAAACCAAGCGCATCCAGCGATCCGCAGTTCAGCGCCGCCTTGGACACGAAGGTCAAACAGGTTGCGGCCAGCGTCCCCCCGAACGCGCCAAACATGGGTCGATAATGCACCGGCTGCGGCGTGGGAATCGAGGCATTCGGGTCGCCCATGGGTGCGGCAATGATGAAGCCGCCCTTGATCATCAACGATGGCTTGGTCCCGAAAAAGGCCGGTCGCCACAGCACAATGTCCGCCAGCTTACCTACCTCCAGCGAACCGACCAGATGGCTGATGCCGTGAGTCATCGCCGGATTGATGGTGTACTTGGCGATGTAACGTTTGACCCGGAAATTGTCGGCGCGCGAGTCGCCCCCCCGCTCCGGGAGATGACCCCGCTGGACCTTCATCTTATGCGCGGTTTGCCAGGTGCGGGTAATCACCTCACCCACTCGGCCCATCGCCTGCGAGTCGGAAGAGATCATCGAAAACGCGCCCAGATCGTGCAGGATATCTTCAGCAGCGATGGTTTCGCGGCGAATCCGCGAATCGGCGAAGGCCACATCTTCAGGAATACCGGGATCGAGATGGTGGCAGACCATCAGCATATCCAGATGCTCATCCACGGTGTTGACCGTGTAGGGCCGGGTGGGATTGGTGGACGACGGCAACACATTCGGCTCGCCACAGGCGCGAATGATGTCCGGGGCATGACCGCCGCCTGCGCCTTCGGTGTGGTAGGTATGAATGGCCCGGCCCTTGAACGCCGCCAGCGTATCCTCGACAAAGCCGGATTCGTTCAGGGTATCGGTATGAATCGCCACCTGCACGTCATAGCGTTCGGCCACATTCAAGCAGTTATCAATCGCTGCCGGAGTCGTCCCCCAGTCCTCGTGCAGCTTCAAGCCCATCGCGCCCGCTTCCAGTTGTTCCTCCAGCGCCGCCGGATGGCTGGCGTTGCCCTTGCCGAGGAAGCCCAGATTGACCGGCAGCCCTTCCGCCGCTTGCAACATCCGCCGCAAATTCCAGGGGCCGGGGGTGCAGGTCGTTGCATTCGTGCCGGTCGCGGGTCCGGTGCCACCGCCGAGCATCGTGGTTACGCCGGACATCAGCGCTTCCTCAACCTGCTGCGGACAGATGAAATGGATATGGCTGTCGATGCCGCCAGCCGTGGCGATTAAGCCTTCGCCAGCAATCGCCTCAGTGCCGGGACCGATGATGATGTTCACCCCCGGCTGCACATCGGGATTGCCCGCCTTGCCAATTCCGCAAATGCGCCCATCCCGGATGCCGATATCGGCTTTGACGATCCCCCAGTAATCGACGATCAGCGCATTGGTAATCACCGTATCTACCGCGCCGTCCGCCTGGGAACGCTGTGATTGGCCCATGCCGTCGCGGATGACCTTGCCGCCGCCGAATTTGACCTCTTCGCCGTAAAGGGCATGGTCGCGCTCGACTTCAATCCATAATTCGGTATCGCCCAGCCGGACCCGATCGCCGACCGTGGGACCGTACATGTCGGCATAAGCGCGACGGTCAATGCGGCTCATGGCTGTTTCTCCAGTGGCCCCATGACTTCGGCGCGGAACCCGTAGACCTGGCGAGCGCCCGCATAGTCCACCAGTTCCACTTCGCGTTCCTGGCCTGGTTCGAAGCGCACTGCCGTGCCTGCGGGAATATCCAGTCGGCAACCCCGCGCCGGCGCCCGGTCAAAGTTCAGCGCCGGATTGGTTTCGGCAAAGTGGTAATGCGAACCGACCTGAATCGGCCGGTCGCCGGTGTTGGCCACGGTCAGCCGCGTGAGGCGACGACCGACGTTGAGTTCAAGATCGCCGTCAACCGGGATTATCTCGCCGGGAATCATGGGGTTGCTCCTTAGAGAATGGGTTGATGAACCGTGACCAGCTTGGTGCCGTCCAGGAAAGTAGCCTCGATCTGCACCTCAGCAATCATCTCCGGGATGCCGTCCATGACGTCATCGCGGGTCAGCAGAGTGCGGCCATGACTCATCAGATCCGCCACGCTTCGGCCCTCTCGGGCGCCTTCCAGCAACGCGCAGGACAGATAGGCGATGGCTTCGGGATAATTGAGTTTTAGGCCCTTGGCCTTGCGCCGTTCCGCCAGCAGGCCGGCGGTGAACAGCAACAACTTGTCTTTTTCGCGGGGCGTCAGCTCCATGGGGTTCCTCGCAGGATGTCAGGTATTCCAGAAACGGGAAGGACAGGGCGGGCGGTTAAGCAACAGGGGTCTCAGCAAACTCCACGCCAGGATAAACAGATGCCGGGCGCGCCATTCAGGGACCCAAGTCCTCCGGGCGTTTCTGAACGAAATGTTCGCTATGCTTGTTGAATTCTTCAACAAATCAGGAGTGCCTCACATGGCCACCGTCAATTTCAGCGTTCCCGAAGACGTTAAGCAAGCCTTCAATCAAGCTTTTGAAGGGAAAAATAAAAGCGCGATTATTGCCGATCTGATGCGCGAGGCGGTAGAACGCGCCCAGCGTCGGCAACAGCAGAGCGAAGCGATTGATCGGATACTGGAACGGCGTAAATACGCCCCTTCCGTTACTGCTGAAGAACTTCGCGCTGCTCGTGAAGAAGGACGACCCTGATGGTTGCCTATGTGGTAGACGCCAGCGTCGCCATCAAGTGGTTCTTTCAGGCGGCGAACGATGAAGATGATCTCGAACTCGCTATCGCGTTGCTGCGCGCTCATCAGAATGGCGAGATCCTCTTTTATCAGCCGCCCCATTTCATTGCCGAAGTTGCAGCGGTGCTGGCCAGGAAAAAATCGTCCGACGAGGTCAGGGCCGACTTAAGTGACCTGCTCAATTTCGACTTACAGGGGGTGGAAAACACCCGGGTCTACATGACCGCCTGCGATCTCGCTATCCGCCTCAATCATCATCTGTTTGACACGCTTTACCACGCCGTCGCCTTGCATACGACAGAGACCACACTGATCACCGCCGACTACCGGTACTTCGACAAAGCCGAATCTATCGGCCAGATTATCTGGTTGCGGGATCTGAAGCCTCACCTGAATCACCCGTAAGTCAGCTCCATAGGGGTTCCCTGCAGGATGTCAGGTCGTCCAGAAACGGGAAGGACAGGGCGGGCGGTTGAGCAGCAGGGGTCTCAGCAAACTCCACGCCAGGATAAACAGATGCCGGGCGCACGCCGCTGAGGGACCCAGGTAGCGGCCGATCAGGACACCGTCGATGGCCGTTACTGCGACAACATCTTCTCCACCGACCGTCATAGCGGTCCACCCGGCGCGCACGGCGTCAACCATCCCCGGCAGCACCGGCGCGCTTAGCAAGGTCGCGGTCACCGGTTGCCCCTGCAAACCCCAGGCGGCCTTCAGTACCGGATCGCCGCCCATCAGATAGCCCGGTTCCAGATAGAGCGGTTCACCATCGCGCCAGATCTCCAGCATTTGCCGACATTCCCCAGCAATCCATTTTTCCCCCGCCGCAGGTCGTCCCAGGCAGAGGATTTCCCAACTCAGCAAGCGGGCATCGCCCTGTAGATCAACCCGGGTCAGGGTGTGGAGACGGGCGCCGTTATAGACAATATTCTCCTGGGGCAACCATTCCAGGGCTGCGCCTGGCCCCACGGTCAGGCGCTGGGTCTGACGGGCTACCGGACCGGCGCTGCGATAGAATTTGCCCGCTGCCGGCGTCGTCAGCAAAGCATGGGCATTCGGGTCAAGCTGGGCGTCGAGGCGCAATTCATCGCCGCCCACCACGCCGCCAGGAGGATGGAGAATGGCGACATGGCAAACGGTTTCCCCCTCGGGATAAAACGGCCGCTGCACCTGGAGCGGGCCTTGATGGGTACATTGCCTTAAAACGGTGCGCTGGTCGCGACGTTGGAAGCCCAGTTGCAGCCGCGCTTGCCAGCCCGTTACGGGAATCAGGTCATTCACGGAAGAAGACGAAAATCCTGCCGCTGCCATTAGAATCGAGATGCCTCTATAGACCCGGAAAAATCCGTCGTTTAGATATTAAACTAATCGAACCACCCTGAACGCCGAGGCACCATGAGCGCCGCCATTGAAGACCAGTTACGTCGCGCCATTCTCACCATTCGCTCGCTGAAGCGCGAAGCGGAGGAATTGCGCACTGATCGTTATCCTGCCATTGCCGTGATCGGGATGGGTTGCCGCTTCCCCGGCGGGGCGGATTCTCCGTCCGCCTTCTGGCGGATGCTGTTGGGCGGTCGCGACGCCATTGTCGAAACGCCCGCCGACCGCTGGGAGGTGGATGCTTGGTACGATCCCGATCCAGACGTGGCCGGGCGGATGAATACCCGCTGGGGGGGCTTCCTGAGCGGCATCGACCGCTTCGATGCGGAATTTTTCGAGGTGTCGGCGCGCGAAGCCGCGGGGATGGACCCACAGCAACGCCTGTTGCTGGAGGTGGCGTGGGAGGCGCTGGAAGACGCTCAAATCGCAGCGGATCGACTGCGCGGCAGCGCTACCGGCGTGTATATCGGCATCAACGCCGCCGAGTATTACCAGATGGCCCTGGCGTCGCCCGCCACGTTGGACGCGCACACCTTGTCGGGTGGGGTCGCCAGCGTCGCGGCCGGGCGGCTTTCCTATCTACTCGGTCTCAATGGCCCTTCGGTAGCGGTCGATACCGCCTGTTCCTCCTCGCTGAGCGCGGTGCATTTGGCGATTCAATCGCTGCGGGCGGGGGAAAGCCGGCTGGCGCTGACCGGTGGGGTCTACACGGTGTTGCAACCGGAGTTGACCGTCGGGTTGTCCCGCTTGCACATGATGGCGGCGGACGGCCGTTGCAAGAGTTTCGATGCGGCGGCCGATGGGTTCGTGCAAGGCGAGGGTTGCGGGCTGGTGGTTCTCAAGCGTTTAACCGATGCGCTGGCCGACGGCGATCCGATTCAGGCGGTGATTCGCGGTTCAGCCATGAATCAGGACGGACGCAGCGGCAGCCTCACCGCGCCGTCCCGCACCGCGCAGGTTCAGGTGATCCAGGCGGCGCTGCGGGATGCAGGCCGGTTGCCGGAACAGATCGGTTACGTCGAAACCCACGGCACCGGCACCGCTCTCGGCGATCCGATTGAACTGCATGCGCTGGCCGATGCGCTGGGCCGGGATCGGCAACGTCCGCTGGTTTTGGGCGCGGTCAAGACCCAGATCGGCCATCTGGGTCCGGCGGCGGGCGTCGCCGGGCTGATCAAGGCGGTGTTGAGCGTCCGCCATGGGCTGATCCCGCCGAACCTGCATTTCCGAACCCTCAATCCGAATATCCAACTGGACGGGTTCCCGGCGGTTTTCCCGCCAGCGCTGACCGCCTGGCCTGAAGGTGAAGGGCTGCGAGTGGCGGGGGTCAGTTGCTTCGGGTTTTCCGGGACCAATGTGCATCTGGTGGTGGAGGAAGCGCCAGAGCCTCCGCAGTCGAACCACCCCGGCGCTATGCGCTACCCCTCCTTATCCAAGGAGGGGAAAGGGTGGGTGCTGTGCCTGTCAGCGCGGGATGAGGTGGCGCTGAATGAATTACGGCAGCGTTATCTGGAGTTTTTGACCGATGCGGCGGATTTCCCGGCGATCTGCCGGACGGCGGCGCTGGGACGGCGGCATTTTGAATATCGGTTGGCGGTTGTGGCTGACTCGGCGGCGGAGGCCCGGGCGTTGCTGGTTGAGGCAACGCCGGTGCGCATTCCGATACGTCCGCGTGAGCCTTCAACCACCAACGAACCGTGCGATCTGCTCCAGGCGGCGACCCGGTATGTTCAGGGCCTGACCGTTGATTGGGCGGCGCTGCTGGGTTCCGGCCCCAGCGCTCCTGTGCCGACTTATCCATTTCAACGTCGCCGCTATTGGCGGGATATAGCTTCGCTCACCCCCCACCCCAACCCTCCTCCGCAAGAGGGGAGGGAGTCGGAAGAGCGGGGTGCGATGGTCTGGCTACCCGGAACCCGCTTGCTCTCACCCGCCCGGGAAGCACAGTTCCATTTGTCGGCAGGACTTGACCGGTTTCCCTGGTTGGGCGATCACCGGGTGCAAGGGCTGGCGCTGATTCCCGGCGCGTTCCAAATCGCCTGTCTGTTCGGGGCCTGGCAAGCTTTGCACGGGTCTGCATCGGGTCAGATCAATGCGCTGGTTTTTGCCCGGCCGCTGATTGCGCCGGAAACGGGTCGCATCGAGATCTGGTCGCTGCTAGCTCCGGACGGCAATACGCGACTGGTCAGCCACGATGGCGATGCCTGGCTGGAACATGCCGAGGCGGTCATTACTCCGTTGACTGGATTCGCCGCCGGGAGCGTTGATCTTGACGCGCTGCGCCGCCATTGCACTGATCCGGTTATGCCGGACGTGTGGCGCGGCGAACTCGAAACCCTGGGCATCACCATCGGCCCGGCCTTCCAAGGCATTCAGCGGCTGTGGCGTGCGCCCGGCGCGGCGCTGGCCGAAGTGGCGCTGCCGCCGGGCTTACACGCCCCGGCTGGATCGCTGCATCCCGCCTTGCTGGATGCCTGTTTGCAAGTTGCGGGCGGGGCGGTCGCGGATCAGGCCCAGGGACACGCCTTACTGCCGGTGGGGATTGATCGAATTGACATCGCGGAAATCCCCACTGGTCCGGTTTGGGTTCATGCCCGCTGCACCCGCGCTGATGCCGTGATCAGCGCTGACCTTGATCTGCTGGACGCGACCGGACGCCGGTTACTGCAGATTCAGGGTTTGCATGTGAAGCGTGCGCCGCAAAATCTGGGACGGGTTGACCCCATTGCTGACTGGTTTTACCGCGTGGAGTGGGTCGATCAGCCGCTGTTTGCGGCTACTGAACCCACTGTATCCCGGCTGATTCTGGTTTCCGATGCTGCGACTGGTTTCAATCTGATGCGCCAACTGAATGGCCGAAATCGGATCGTGACCCCGGCTGCCACCCTCGCGAAGATCGCGCCGGATCATTGGCAAGCGCCGCTGGAGGCGATCGGCGAACTGGTGGGTCGGCTGGGTGATGTGACTAATGTGGTTGATCTGCATTCCACTCCCCACCCCAACCCTCCCCTGCAAGGGGGGAGGGAGTTTTTCGGTGGGGAGGAAGAGGGTCGGCAGACCTTCAGCTTGATTCGATCCTTGCTGGCGGCGAAAAGTCGCCCGGCGTTGTGGTTCGTCACTCAGGGCGCAGTGTTGGAAACGCCACACCCGGAGCAAGCCGCGCTCTGGGGGGTTGCGGCGACGCTGACGCTGGAACATCCAGAATTGGCCTGTCGTTGTCTGGATGCCGATGCTCTGGACGATGTTGCGCGCGAACTGGCCGCTGCTCCAGCTACACCGGAATCAGCGATCCTCTGGCGACAGGGCCAGCGCCGTTGTGCGCGGCTGGCCCGTAGTCGGCTACCCCGGACTGCTCCGCTAACCTTGCGCGGTACGGTGCTGATTACCGGCGGATTGGGCGGATTGGGACGGCAGGTTGCGAGTTGGGCGGTTGACCGCGGCGCGGAACAGTTGGTATTGGTCGGTCGCCATGCGGATACCCCGGAGGCGCACGCTTTTGCGGAGTCGCTCGCGATTCCGGTGCGTCGGGTGGTTGCCGATGTCAGTCGCCGTGATGAAGTGGACTGTTTGATCGCCGAGCTGGCTGATTTGCCGCCGCTGCGTAGTGTGTTCCATAGTGCCGGAACTCAAGCGCCCGGTCTGCTGACCGATTTGGACTGGGCGAGTTTTCGCGCCGCGCTGGATGCCAAGGCCAGTGGTGCGTGGTGCTTGCATCAGGCAACGCTGGGCCAAGCGCTGGATCATTTCGTCCTGTTTTCCTCTATTGCCTCGGTGCTGGGGGCAGCCGGTCAAGGCGGTTATGCCGCTGCTAATGCCCTGCTCGATGCGCTGGCCCGGCATCGCCGCTCACAAGGGTTGCCCGCTGTGTCGATTGCCTGGGGGCGCTGGGCGGGTGCGGGGATGGCGAACGAACTCAATGCAGCGGCGCAGCAACGGGTCGAGGCGCTCGGTCTGGCCCCGATGCCCGCTGATCAGGCGCTGGCGGCGCTGGATCGGGCGCTGGTGGCGAATGAAGTCAACCCGGTAATTGTTGACCTCGACTGGAATCGCTACCGCCAGCGGCATCCTTCGGGCCGGGCGCCGGTTTTGCTGGAACGGTTGGAGCGCGCCACGGTTCCGCCGCCGATCAAGACCCGGTTGCCGGAGCCGCCAGCCAGGTTGCATGAGGCTGAATATGGTGCGGCGCTGCTGGATCGGCTGATCGGGGAAACCCGGCGGGTGCTGGGTCTGGATACGGATCGCGCCTTGGACATTCACCGGCCATTGATTCAACTCGGTCTGGATTCGTTGCTGGCGGTGGAACTGCGGAATCGGATTCGAGCAGCGCTGGGGAATGCGCCCAGTATCGCGGTGTTATTGGGCGGCAGCAGTTTGGCGGAATTGGCGGAGGCTATTGCGCCCTCACTCCCGGCCTCTCTCCCGGAGGGCGAGGGGAGTCCAGCGCCGTCCACTGATGCCGACTGGGAGGAACTGTCGCTATGACCGCCAGTGAAATTATTGAAGCTCTGCGCCGCCGGGGAGTGACGGTCGCGCTCGACGGCGAACGGCTAAATATCCGTGCGCCCAAGGGCGTACTGACCGAGGACGATAAACAGGCGCTGGCGCTGAACAAGGACCCGATTCTGGCCCGGTTGCGCGCTGAACGGGACGAGCCGGAGGAATTTCCGCTCACCGAGATTCAGCAAGCCTACTGGGTCGGTCGCCGCGCCATGACGCTGGGCAAGGTCGGTTGTCATGCCTACCGGGAATTTGTCAGCCCGGAACTGGATCCTGTCCGCCTGGAAGCCGCTTGGCAGGCGCTCATTGCTCGCCATGAGATGCTGCGGGTGGTGATCTCCGAGAATGGCCGTCAGCGCATTTTGGCCGAGCCGCCGCCTTACCGGATTGAGGTTCTCGACTGGCGCGACTGCGTTGACGCCTCGGAACGGCTGGCCGCTCTGCGTGAATCCCTGTCGCACCAGACCTTTGATCCTGCCCATTGGCCGCTGTTCGACATCCGCCTGATCCGCCTCGACGGGCAAACCCGCGTTCACATGGGCCTGGATCTGTTGATTGCTGATGCCGCCAGCATGTTGCAGCTCTACCGTGAATGGGGAGCGCTTTATCAGAATCCGCACACGGTTTTGCCGCCCCTGCATCATCGTTTCGCCGACTACGCGCGATCCGGCGGCGCTGCGCCGGAGGAGCAGGCCCGTGCTGAAACCTATTGGCGATCCCGGCTGGATACGCTACCCGGCCCTCCGGAACTGCCTCTAGCCAAAGCGCCTTCGCAGATTGAGCGGCCTCACTTCACCCGCCATAGCCACACCCTCTTAGCTCCCGTCTGGAGCGCACTGCGGGAACGGGCGCGGACCGTTGGCCTGACGCCCAGCAATCTGCTGGTCGCGGCTTATGCCGACATTCTGGCGACCTGGAGCAAGACCCAGCGATTCTTGATCACCCTGACCACTTTTAACGCCCCGGAGGAATACGCCGGAGTGGTCGGCGATTTCACCTCGACGCTGTTGCTGGAAGTCGACGCCCGCGCTGAAACCTTCACCGAACGGGCCAGAACCCTGCAATCCCGCCTGCTCCGCGATCTGGATCACCATGCCTGGAGCGGGGTGCGAGTGATCCGCGAACTGGCCCGGACTCGGCATGGCATGACCGACTCGATCCCGGTGGTGTTCACCAGCGCCCTGGGTCATCGCCAGGCGGCGGAAACCGAATTGCCAACCGCCTGGCTAGGCCGTTCGGACTACGCGATTACCCAGACCCCGCAGGTCTGGATTGACCACCACGCGATCGAGGATGGCGACCGGCTGATTCTGTCCTGGGACGCCGTTGAAGAACTGTTTCCGGACAGCCTGATCGGGACGATGTTTGCGGCCTATCAGCGATTTGTGGAAGCCTTGGCCGGGGAGGAAGCAGCTTGGAACTGGCCGCTGGGCGCGCATTTGCCGGTTGAACAGCGGGAGCGCCGCCTTCGCGCTAATGCTACACAAGCACCCTTGCCCAAGGGTTTGCTGCATGAAGGCTTCTTTGCCTGGGCCGAACGTGACCCTGAACGCCTGGCGGTTTTTACTTCGGAGCATGGCTTGAGTTACGGGGAATTGGCCGCCATTGCCCGCCGTGTCGCCCGGATTGTGCGGGCGGCGGGTTGCAGTCCTAACCAACTCGTCGGCATCGCGATGGACAAGGGTTGGGAGCAGGCCGCCGCCGCTCTGGGCATCCTCGCCGCCGGCGTGGCCTATCTGCCCATTGATCCCGCTTTGCCTGAATTGCGTCGCCGTTATCTGTCTGAAAACAGCGCGTTGACTTTGGTGCTGACTCAGTCCCATTGGCGAGAACTGGTCTGGCCGGGCAATGTGCAGGTGGTGGCGGTGGATGGATTGGTGCCGGATGACGAATCTCTAAAGCCGCGATCCGACGTCCGCCCTTCGGATTTGGCCTATGTCATTTACACTTCGGGTTCGACCGGTCAACCCAAGGGGGTGATGATCGAACACCAGGCGGCGTTGAATACCCTGATCGATGTCCATCGCCGTTTCGGCATCGGCCCGGACGATGCGGTTCTCGGGCTGTCTTCGCTGAGTTTCGATTTGTCGGTTTACGACCTGTTCGGCCTGCTAAGCTGTGGTGGCCGGCTGGTATTGCCCGATCCCGAACGCTTGCGCGATCCCGGTCACTGGCTGGAATTGATGACCCGCCACCGTGTCACGGTCTGGAATACCGTACCCGCATTGTTGGCGATGCTGCTGGAACATGGTCGGCCATTGCCGGACAGTCTGCGGGTGGTGATGTTGTCCGGCGACTGGACGCCGCTGACCTTGCCCGGGCGACTCAAGGCGCTAGCTCCCAAGGCCACGCTTTACGTTCTGGGCGGGGCGACCGAGGCGGCGATCTGGTCGAATTATTTTCAAGTCGATGAAATCAACCCGGCCTGGCGCAGCATTCCCTACGGCTGGCCGCTGGCCAATCAGACCTACCACATTCTTAACGAAGCGCTGCAACCGACGCCCGATGGCGTACCGGGACGGCTGTTCATTGGCGGGGCCGGCCTGGCGCGGGGCTATTGGGGCGATGTGGTGCGCACCGAGGCGAAATTCATCCATCACCCTTGCGGTGGCGGACGCCTCTACGAAACCGGCGATCTGGGCAGTTATCTCGACGACGGGGCTATTGAATTTCTGGGCCGCGAAGATTTTCAGGTCAAGGTGCGCGGTCACCGGATCGAATTGGGTGAGATTGAAACCGCGTTGCGGACTCATCCGGGCGTTGGCGATGCGCTGGTAATCGCCCAGGGCGATCCCGGCGGCGAGCGCCGGTTGGTGGCCTACGTCGTACCTGCGCCAGTCGCGTCTGCAGAACCGGAAAGTTCGCTGGAAGTTGGCGACGTGCTGATGGACCCGGTGGAACGACTGGCCTTCCGGCTGCGCCGCCCGGCCTTGCGTCCCGTAACCGCTCATCGCGAGATCGCCTTGCCTGGCGCAACGCCTGATCCTGCGATCTGGCATCGCCGTCGAACCGTGCGTCGTTATGCCCCCGATCCGGTGCCGCTGGATCGCTTGGCCAAACTGCTGGGCGCGTTGCGGGCCTTGCCCAGCGCTGAGACCGGCTTGCCCAAGTACCGCTATGCTTCGGCAGGAACCGCCTATCCCGTCCAGGTCTGGCTGCACGTCCAGCCCGGACGGGTCAGCGAACTAGCTGCTGGCCTTTATTACTATCACCCGGATCGCCACAGTCTGGAACCCGTCGCTGCCGGGCTGGAATTGCCCGATGAATTGCATCTGGCCGGGAATCGTCCAATTTTCGCCAGCGCCGCCTTTTCCCTGTTTTTCATTGCCGCCTATACCGCGATCCGGCCCCTGTATGGTGCGCTGGCCCGTGACTTCTGTTTGCTGGAAGCGGGCTACATGGGGCAGTTGTTAATGGAGGAAGCCGCACTGTTGAAACTGGGGCTGTGCGCGATTGGTGCGGTGAGTCCGGCTCGGTTGCCGGAGATGCTGGAACTGGGGGATAACCGCGAGTTGCTGCACAGCTTTTTGGGTGGTCTGCCCGCTGTGGGGGAAGAAAACGAGCCGATTAAACCACCCTCTAGCCTTCTTCCAGAGGCGCTCAAGGACTGGCTGGCGGAACGACTGCCGGACTACATGACCCCCGAGGCGATCATCCTGCTCGATGCGCTGCCACTGACCGCCAATGGCAAGATTGACCGTAGCTGCCTGCCCGGGATCGCCCCGCCGATTCCGCATGAATCAGCGCCGCTGCAAAACGCGCTGGAAGCGACCATTGCCGGCATTTTCGCCGAGGTGCTGGAATTGCCGGCGGTGGATCGTGAGCGGCAGGTATTTGAACTGGGCGGCACTTCAGTCCACATGGTGCGCATCCACCGTCTCTTGAGTAAGACGCTTGGGCAGGCGCTCGATATTATCGAACTGTTCCGCTTTCCCAGCGTAGCCCAGTTGGCGGCGCATCTGGAACGGCGCGGCGAGAGCGCTGATTCAGCGGTCGCGGGCAGTACCCGGGGTGCGGCGCGCCGCGCCTTCCGGCATTTCAACCCGAAGGGCGATGAGGCATGAGCGTGGGACATAAAATACCTCATTTTAAGTTTCTTTAGTTTGTTGCCTAACGTCTTTGCTCACCAGGGCCGCGCCACTCGATGAGCATTCAAATGCCAACACTTGTTATGGCGCGGTCTCCTGTGCAGCGATGGGATGGACTCCTCCCGCCTCTCATCGGCATCAACAGTGCCAGAATGAGGAGTCAAACGAATCTCATTCATCGTGCAGAAGGAATCCGACCATGAACGCTACCACCGTCGCCGTTGACTTGGCAAAAACTGTTTTCGAGCTGGCGATCAGCGATGAACAAGGTCGCCTGGTCGAGCGCAAGCGTCTGTCGCGAGAGGGTTTCGCTCAGTTCTTCGCCAACTGCTCTTCGTCAATCGCCCGCCGTACCGGATCGTGATGGAGACCTGCGGCGCGGCCCACCACTGGGCACGGACGTTCCAGGCCCAGGGTCACGAGGTCAAGCGGTTGCCACCCCAGCATGTGCGGCCCTCTGTCCGCCGCAATAAGACGGACCGGGCCGACGCGTCCGCGCTGCTGGAAGCCGACCGCTGCGGCGATCTGCCACCGGTGCCGGTCAAGACCGTGGATCAACAAGGTCTTCAAGGTCTGCATCGGGTCCGCAGCGCCTGGATGGCGACCCGCACCGACCGGATCAACACCACCCGGGGCCTGTTGCGGAAATTCGCACCCTCGACACCCGCATCGCCGCCATTGAGCAACAACTCCGCGAGCAGGCCAAACGGCGGCCCGAGGTCCAGCGGCTGATGACAGTACCCGGCATTGGCCTGTTAATCGCGACCGCCTTGATCGCCACCGTCAGTGGCATGGCAGCGTTCCGTGATGGTCGCCATCTCGCCGCCTGGCGGGGCCTGACCCCGCGCGAGTCGAGTAGCGGCCAGCGCCGCTGCCTGGGTGGCATCAGCAAGCGGGGCGACCGCTACCTGCGGATGCTGTTTATTCACGGCGCCCGCTCGGCTTTGCTCGCGGCCATGACCCAAGACCATACCGGGAAGAAGCCCCTGACCCGACTCCAGCGCTGGGCGGTCGATCTCGCCGCCCGGGTCGGTCACAATCGGGCTGGTGATACTGGTGGGACTGATCACCAAGAACGGCATCCTGATCGTTGAGGTGGCTAACCAGTTGCGCCTGACCGGACTGGACCGGCGCGAAGCGGTGCTGGAGGCGGCGACCCTGCGGCTACGGCCAATTCTGATGACCACCCTGGTATACCCTGCTGGCCCGCCAAGTTCACCACAGCGCCGGGAAGCAGCGGAACGGGCCGAGCAGTCCCGCCATCGGCTACAGGCTACCGCCGAGCTGAACGCCGGCCAGTTCGCCGCAAACCGGACACTCCAGCCAGCGCCGGACCCGCAGCGTCCGCCATTCCATGTGCTTGGCGTCTAGCACCAGCAGGCGACCCTTGAGCGTGGTTCCGAGATCGGTCAGCAGCTTAATGGCTTCCACCGCCTGAAGGCTGCCGATGACTCCGACGACCGGGGCCAGCACCCCGGTTTGCGCACAGGTTTCGGCATGGAGTTGGGCGTCCCGATACAGGCAGCGATAACAGCCGCCTTCTCCACCCGGTTGCCAGACCAGCACTTGCCCCTCCAGCCGGATCGCCGCCCCGGAGACCAGCGGCGTACCCGTCTGCACACAGGCCGCATTCATCATCAGTCGGGTGGGCAGATTGTCGCTAGCGTCGACCAGCACATCCGCCTGCTGCGCTTGGTCCAGCAATTCCGCTTCGGTCAGCGCCCTGGGAATGGTCACGATGGTGACCAGGGGATTCAGCGCCTGTAGCGCGTCGCGGGCGGATTCGACCTTGGATCGGCCAATATCAGCAGTGCGGTGAATGATCTGGCGTTGCAGATTCGACAGATCCACCCGGTCAAAATCAACCAGCGTCAGTCGCCCGATGCCCGCCGCAGCCAGGTACATCGCCGCTGCCGATCCCAGTCCGCCCAGGCCGACGATCACGACATGGGCGTGGCGCAGCCGTTCCTGACCGGCAATATCGAACTCCGGCAATAGAATTTGCCGGCTATAGCGCAACAGTTCTTGATCCGTCATTTCCATCGTCATTTCCATCGTGAATCTCTTGTCAGTTTTCCCACAACCCGGCGGTTTGCTCTGTCTCAAACCGTTCTCCACCGGGAAAACTAACCGGCAACCCGTTGTTTAGCAAATCTTCCTGAATTGGCACGCGCTTTGTAACCCACCGGCAACGCTATTACCTGCCGGACCGCCTACATGACTCCTGTTTCCCGTACTTTGATCATCGACGACACCACCCTGCGCGATGGCGAGCAATCGGCAGGCGTGGCCTTTTCCCAGGATGAAAAACGGGCCATCGCCAGTGAACTGGTCGCCTTGGGCGTACCGGAGCTGGAAGTGGGCATTCCGGCGATGGGCGCGGAGGAGCGGGACAGTATCCGCGATTTGGCGGCGCTCGGTCTGAACGCCCGGTTGCTGGCGTGGAGCCGGATGAGTGAACCGGATCTGCGGCTGTGCCGCGATCTGGGGGTGTGGGCAGTGGACTTGTCAGTGCCGCTGTCTGATCAGCAGTTGCGCTACAAGCTCGGCTGGCAACGCGATCAGGCGCTGGCTGCAATCCGCTGCCTCGTGCCCCAGGCGCGGGATCTGGGGCTGGAGGTGATCGTCGGCGGTGAGGACGCCTCGCGGGCCGATCCCGATTTTCTGTTGCAAGCGGCTGAAATCGCGCAAACCGCCGGGGCGCGCCGCTTCCGTTTCGCCGATACCCTCGGGATCATGGAGCCGTTCGGAACGTTGGCGATCTTTCAAAAGCTGCGGGCGGCGCTCGATCTCGAACTGGAAATGCACGCCCATGACGATCTCGGTTTGGCCACGGCGAATACGCTGGCCGCCGCAGTGGGGGGCGCAACCCACCTCAACACCACGGTCAACGGGCTGGGCGAGCGGGCCGGCAATGCCGCGCTGGAGGAGGTGGTCATGGGTCTGCGCAAGCTGTACGGCTTCCAGATCGATATTGACCTGTCGCGGTTCCCGGCGCTGTCCCACCGGGTCGCTACCGCCGCCAACCGCCCGCTGTCCTGGCACAAGGCGCTGGTCGGCGAAGGCGCATTTACCCATGAAGCCGGGATTCATGTGGATGGCCTGCTGAAGAATCCGCTAAATTATCAGGGTGTTGACCCGGCAGAACTGGGGCGTCGTCATCGGCTGGTGCTGGGCAAGCATTCCGGCGCTCATGCGGTCCGCCAGGGCTATCGCGAGCTGGGCATCGAGCTGAGCGACCGCCAGGCCGGAGTGATGCTGCAACAGATTCGCGCCTTTGTGGTCCGCTACAAGCGCTTGCCTGAAACCCCGGAGTTGCGGGCTTTTCACCGCACTCTCGGCAATATCAACCCTTCCCACTCACCGACTGCCTTTGAGGCCCTGCCATGACGACTGCCGCTCTGCTTGACGAACTGGCTGAAATGACCTCCGCCGAGGACTTTCTCAACTACTTTTTTATCGCTTTCGATCCGGTGGTGGTGCAGGTCAACCGCCTGCATATCCTCAAACGGTTTCACGATTACCTGCAGCAGACCAGCCCGACCGATTGGGACGGTTATGCCGGCTGTTTAAAGCAGGCTTATCAGGATTTTGTACATTCCAACGCGCAGGCCGAAAAGGTGTTCAAGGTGTTTCACCGGCAAGCGGCGCAGCGGGAAGTACGGATTGCCGTAGCCAACATTGGCCGATCCGCCTCGTGATTCTGGAACCGCGCTTTGCCTGTGACGACGCGGTGCGGGTGATCCGCAATCTGCGCAATGACGGCACCTATCCCGGCGAGGACACCGGCACGGTGCTGGTGCGACGCGGCAGCATCGGCTATGTCTGCGAGCTGGGGGTGTTCCTCCAGGACCAGATCATCTACACCGTGCATTTTCTGGACAGCGGCGGGGGAATGGTCGGCTGCCGGGAAACCGAACTGATCCCGGCCACTGCGCCGTGGATTCCCAACCGCTTCGAGCGTGGCGACCGGGTCACGACCCGGTTGCCATTGGCGATTGGGGGCGAGGTCGCGGTGGCGGCGAGAACCGTCGGCGAAGTGATGGCGGTGATTCGTGAGCCGGATACCGCTGCCCATTACCATGTCCTGTTTACGACCCGGGTGCTGGATGTGCCGGAAAGCGCCCTGGATGTCTTTGTCGTTGCATAGTTTCGGGCTGGCGGGGGTTAATGGCGGGGGATTTGCCGGGTCAAGTTAAATTTCATCGTATTGCTTGCGTTCATGGGTGTCTGACTGGATTCCCGCGTTCACGGGAATGACGGAGTCCAGGAACCCTGAATGCGAAAACCTGCCGGAAATTGGTCTCATTGAGGAAACCGGTACATCAAACCACTCCACCATCCAGCACGCCACGCCATTCGCGGTTGCTCTGCTGCATAATGCGCTATCCCCCTCCCAACCTGTTGCCTGAGCGCATCCACCGATGAATACGGTTCTCGCCCTTCGTCATGTCGCCTTTGAAGACCTGGATAGTTTTGCCCCACTGCTGACCGAGCGCGGCTACGCCCTTCGTTATGTCGAGGCCGGTTACGACGATCTAGGAACCCTAGACCCGCTGACCGATGACCTGTGGGTGGTGTTGGGCGGGCCGATTGGCGTTTATGAACAGGACGCCTACCCGTTTCTCCGCGATGAATTGCAACTGCTGCGAACGCGGCTGGCGGCGGGCCGGCCGACTCTCGGCATCTGCCTCGGTTGCCAACTCATCGCCCAAGTGCTGGGGGGACGGGTTTATCCGGGCCACGGCAAGGAGATCGGCTGGAAACCGTTGACCCTGACCGAGGCGGGCCTTAACAGTCCGCTGGCGGCTTTCGTCGATGGAACCTCGGTCTTGCACTGGCATGGCGATACCTTCGATTTGCCCGATGGCGCGGTGCTGCTGGCCTCCAGCGATCAGTATCTGCACCAGGCATTCTCATGGGAAAAGCACGTCTTGGCTCTGCAATTTCACATCGAAACTACCGGGCGCGGGCTGGAACGCTGGCTAATCGGCCATGCCGGCGAGATTGCCGGAACTCCCGGTCTGAGTGTGCCGGCGCTGCGAGTTGAAACCGCTCGTCATGCCGGGAACGCTGCTGAACGCGGACGGCAAACCTTGATCGCCTGGCTGGAACAAACCGGCCTGTGAGCGCCCCCGCCTATTTCATCGCGGATCGGCAGGAGCTGGTGGACTTTCTTCGGCTCCACGGTCGGCACCCAGTGGCGCTGGACATCGGTTGCGCCAGTGGTCGGCTGGGTCGGCAGTTGCTGGACGCTGGCCTGATCGGGCGCTGTGACGGCATCGAACCCCACCCTGAAGCGGCGACCCAGGCGGCGGCTCAACTGGATCGGGTCTGGAACGCGCCGTTTGAGGACGGCCTGGAGCAAGCGCCGTGGTCGGATTACGATCTGGTGATCATGGCCGACGTGCTGGAACACCTGCTGGACCCCTGGTGGGCGCTGACAGAATTACAGCGGCGGGTTCGCTCCGGGGCGCGCCTGCTGTTGAGCGTCCCCAACGTGCGCCACCACAGCGTCATCCTGCCCCTGCTGTTCCAGGGACGGTTCGCCTATGCCGACGCTGGTATTCTGGATCGCACTCACCTGCACTTTTTCACCCGCGCCAGCCTGCTGGATGCCGTAAATCGGGCCGGTTGGCGGACCATCGCCATTGCGCCTTTCATCAAGCGCAAGTACCGCCGCTGGTGGTATCCCCATCGCCTGCTCAGTGAGTTTCTGGCGGTGCAGTACCTGTTGCTGGCGGAAAAATGAGCGTACCGCTGGTGAGTGTGGCGGTGCCTGCCTATAACCACGTCTCCTTCCTGAGCGACTGTCTGGAATCGGTGCGGGTCCAAACTTACCCGCGCCTGGAGCTAGTGGTCGTTGACGACGGCTCCACCGATGACACCCTGGCGGTCGCCGAGCGCTTTGCGGCCATCCATGCGAACCGCTTTGAACGCCTGAGGGTGATTCATCAAGCCAACCGGGGGGTCAGCGCCGCGTCCAACCGCGCCATCGCCGCCTGCCGGGGCGAATGGGTCCATCTGCTCGGTTCCGACGATCAGCTCTATCCCGACAAGATTCTGCGCCAGCAGCAAGCGATCGAAACCTGGCGTGATCCCGCTTTAGCCCTGGTCTACGCTGATGTGGACCGGATCGACGCGACCGGCCAGTGGTTATCCGCAGCCAACCGTAACCGCCCGCTGCCCGGTCCCGATCATCAAGCCTATTTGGGACTGATCCGCTATAACCCCATCGCCAACCCCACCGTGGCGCTGCGGCGCGAGGCGTTTCTCAGCATCGGCGGCTTTGACGAACAGTTGCCGTTGGAAGATCTGGACGGCTGGCTGCGCCTGTCAGTGCATCATGCAGTGGCGCGAACGCCTGGGATTCTGGCCAGCTATCGGCGCCATGACCACAACGCCAGCCAGCGCCAGCTCATGATGTTCGAGGCCACCTGGGACACCCTCGGCAAATTCGCCGAACAGCATGGCGAATTGATTCCGCCGGCGCTGTGGCGGGCCTGCCTGCGCCGCCGGTTGCGCAGCTTTCTGCGCTGGGCGCGGAAGAACGCCCCGAAGCTGATCCCGATGATCCTCGGCGATGCCCTGCTCGGTCTGATTCACACCCCGGAACCCGCAGTCTGGTGGCGCTATGCCGCTTGCTGCCGAACGCTGCGCCAAGGACAAAACCGGGAATCGCTCCCCGCTGCCTGAAAGCAGGGCTACGGAAAATAGCTCTCACCGATCCGGGCGGCTTCCACATAGATCGCCGGCAGCTTAACCCCACGGGTCGCCAGCCGGGTGGGCCGCAGGCTCACCCGAAAATGCGCTGAGGTCGTCACCGGCGGCGCTGCGGCCCCGGATGGCGCTTCGAGCCAGGCCAGCGCCAGTTCCATCGCTTTTTGCCCATAATCGAAGGGCGGCGGCGAAAAGCTCAGGCCACCGCCATCTTCCACATAGCTGGCTTGAATGCCCAGCGGCAACGGCTTGGCGTTGGTTTCGACCCAGTTGACCATTTCCGCGCCAGCTACCACCTGATGATCGTCGCCGCCGCGCTCCAGCCCTCCGTAGCTCAAGACCAGCAGGGCATCCGCCTGGCTGGCAGTGCGTTCGACAAAAGCCTGCCAGGCGGTGAAATCCTTCACCACTTCGGTTGCCACCAGGCGATGCGGCGTCCAGTCGAAGGCTTGCGTTTGCGCCAGTTCCGCGCGTCCGGTGTCATCATGGGCGCCAAGTACGGCGATCCGGGCGGACTGATCTGGACGCATCGTCAGCAGCGCATCGCGCACCGCAGCCAGCGGCAATTGTTCGGCGATGCCCGAGACGTTGCGCGCCCCCCGATAGCCGTACTGCTCCAGCGGCTGATCGATAGACACAAACAGAATCCTGGGCCGGTCTCGCCCGACGTAGTGACGGGCGACATGGGCGCTGCTTTCATCGTCGACCGCGATCAGAATGTCCGGATCGATTTGGGTAATGGCCCGCCGCGCCTGGATCGCTGCATCTTCCCGCTGGTCCGCATGAGGCTTGCGGTTGAAGCCGAGGTAATGCCACTGCACCGACACCGGACGTCGATTGTTCTTGAGGGCCTCCCGGATGCCCAAATCTACGGTGCGAACCCACGAATAATCCTGATCGAAGGCATGCAACACCAGGATGCGCGGCTTGCTGGCATTGAAGCTGCCCAGCAGCCCAATAAATCCCAGCAGGAAAGCGCCAATCAGCCCATTTTTCCAGAATGCGCTCATGCCAGATCCAGCCATTGCCAGTAGGGAATCGAGAGAAAGGCGACCGCAACCCGCGCCAGGTTCATCCACTGGTTGTAGCGCATGAAACGCGGCTCATCGAACTGGGTGGTCAAACCCTGGGAAACAACTTGCAGGTACACCGAACTTTGATAGGGTAAAAACCAGATGTCGCTGAACAGCGCAGTCAGGAAAACGCAGATCCAGGGATGAATCTCCTGAGCGTTGGCCACCGGCAGCAGGATGATGACCGACACTAGCATCCCGGCAGTGATTGGCAGCGCTAGCCGGACGATCAGCGTGGTCGCCAGCGCCGCGAGAATGAACAGGTCGATGCGTCCGTCAATGAAGCTGAAGCTGTCGTTCATCGCCCGCGCCAAGGCCGTATCCAGCCCCAGATAGCTCATGATCCGGGTAATGCTGTCCATGCCGAGCAGGAAAAACACCATCGGCCAATCCAGTTGCTGGCGAAATTCCTGTTTGCCGAACACTCCGGACAGCAGCAACCCGATAAGTACGCAACCGGCAATCCACGACGGCTGGATGTGATGCCAGGATACGGTTCCTGCACCGATCAGGAAGAAGGCGAACCCGCCCAGGGCGATTTTTTCCACCCCGCTCATCGGGCCAAGCAGCTTGAGCTGGATGGACATCCGATCCTTGGGTAGCGGGGCCGGATTATCTCCCGGAAACAGCCAGCGCATGGCTATCAGATGCAACAGAGTCAGCCCGATGGCGGCCACTCCAGCGGCAGCCAGCCAGAATAGGCCGAGAAATTCCTCCTGAACCTGGGTCGGCAACAAGTTGATCGCGGTGATATTGGAGGACTTGCTGGTCGACAGCATCGGCGAGAACAACATGGCCCCGGCGAAGGCCGCCGCCATCAGTCCGGTTGCCGCAATGCCGCGCTTCGGCAGGCGCAACCCGTCCAGCATGTCCCGATACAGCGGCAGCAGCAGCGACAGTCGGCTGTTGCCTGACGGCGTAATCGGCGACAGCAAGTAACCGCCAGCCAGCAGGGTCGACTGTTGCCAGACTGGCCGGTCCGGCAACTTCAGCAATATCCAGAGCATGAGTCGGTAGCTGAGTCCGGAAATGCTGATGGTCGCCGATAGCGCGAATACCCCCAGCAAAGTCATTAATCCGGAGGAGGCGAAACCGGCCAGCGCCACCGTCGGTGGGGCCAGCCCGATGAACAGGGTCGCTACGACCGCCACCAGCGGCGGGACAAACTCATCGACCAGCGAAAATACCCACATCAGGATCGCAGCCGCCAGGATGGCGGTAAAAATGGCAGCCTGGGTGGTGAAACCTGCATACAGGCCCGCCAGAAAGATCAGTGGTGGCGCAACCAGCACACTGGCCCAGCCGACCAGTTCAGCTTTTGGAACGATAGCCGCCTTGGCGGTTTTGAGTTTGGCCGGGGCGTCGATCAGTTCACCGCCCAGATGCGAAGCCAGCGACAGCAAGGCTTCAGCGGCGAATCCAGGCCGGGCCTTGGCCAGATCCGCCAGCGCTGCTTTCGGCAATCGCCAGGCCTGCAACGGAGTCGCTGCAGTGACGGTGCAGGCATAATGGGCCAGACCGGCGGCAGCCTCCTCGCCGCAGCGCGATTCCTGCAAGGGGAGTTCGCGACCGGTCGGCGTGGTTAATCGCGCCTCGCCGGACTCAATCAGATAGAGCGCCGCCGCCGGATCGCCGCGCCGGCACAAAACCTCGTTGGGGGCGAAGGCGACCGTTTCCAGCGCACCCAGCAACCGGGCCAGTATGCCAGGCGCTGCGCCGGCAAACAGGGCGTCAGCCTGCAAGCGGGCCAGCGGCAGGGCATGAGACGGATCAGACATGGAAACTCCTCATCGGTAATGGGCATGATTATAGGTAAAAACGCTTGGGATGCCCCGCCGCCGGCCTTGACGTTAAAGAGCAATAATTCAGAGCGCCGGCTTGCTACAATCGCGCAAATTGCGGAGATTTCACGCGCCAAGCGGGGGATTGCCCGCTGTCTCCAACCTGAATCATCCAGAAGGAGTGACCCGGTGGAAGTAGAACGCGAAAGTATGGAATATGACGTAGTGATCGTCGGAGCTGGCCCGTCCGGTCTGTGCGCTGCGATTCGCTTAAAGCAGTTAGCCGCGCAATATGAGCAGGAAATCAGCGTGTTCGTGCTGGAAAAAGGCTCCGAAGTCGGCGCGCACATCCTGTCCGGGGCCGTCATCGAACCGCGCGCCCTGAACGAGCTGCTCCCCGACTGGCGGGAGCGGGGTGCGCCGCTGCACACCCCGGCGGGTGAAGACCAGTTCCTGTTCCTCAGCCGCGAAACTTCGTACCGGCTGCCTACCCCGCCGCAGATGAACAACCACGGCAACTACATCATCAGCCTGGGTAATTTTTGCCGCTGGCTGGCGACCCAGGCGGAAGAACTGGGGGTGGAAATCTATCCTGGTTTCGCCGCCGCTGAAGTGCTGTACAACGATGATGGCGCGGTGGTCGGGGTGGCGACCGGCGATATGGGCGTGGGCCGCGATGGTGAGCCGACCGAGCAGTTTGCGCCGGGCATGGAACTGCGCGCCCGCTATACGATTTTCGCCGAGGGTTGCCGGGGATCGCTGACCAAGACCCTGTTCGAGCGGTTCAAGCTGCGCGAGGGCGTAGATCCCCAGACCTACGGCATCGGCATCAAGGAACTGTGGGAGATCGATCCGGCCCAGCACCAGCTGGGCAAGATCGTCCACACCGTCGGCTGGCCGCTGGATACCAGCACCTATGGCGGATCGTTCCTCTATCATCTCGAAAACAACCAGGTTTCGGTCGGGTTCGTCGTCGGCCTTGGTTACGAAAACCCGCATCTGTCGCCATTCGAGGAATTTCAGCGCTTCAAGACCCATCCCGATATTCGCCCGACCTTTGAAGGCGGGCGGCGGATCGCTTACGGCGCGCGGGCTATTTCTGCCGGCGGGTTCCAGTCGATTCCCAAACTGACTTTTCCCGGCGGTCTGCTGATCGGCGACACCGCTGGTTTCCTCAATGCGCCCAAGATCAAGGGGACGCATACCGCAATGAAGTCAGGAATGGTGGCGGCGGAAGCGCTGTTCGCCGCGCTGGGCGAAGGACGCAGCGCTGATGAAGTCGCTGAATATCCGCAAGTGTTGCAACAAAGCTGGCTGTGGGAAGAGCTTTACCAGGTCCGCAACATCAAGCCGTCGTTCAGTTGGGGCTTGTGGGCGGCGATTGCGTACTCGGCTCTGGATACCTACATCCTCCGGGGCAAAGCACCGTGGACCCTGCACCACAAACCCGACCACGCCAAGCTCAAGAAAGCCTCCGAGTGTCCGAAGATTGAGTATCCCAAACCGGATGGGAAGGTCAGTTTCGACCGGCTGTCCTCGGTGTTCATTTCCAACACCAATCACGGCGAGGATCAGCCCTGCCATCTGACCTTGAAAGATCCGGCAGTGCCGATTCAGGTCAATCTGGCCTTATACGACGCCCCGGAGCAGCGCTATTGCCCGGCGGGGGTTTATGAAATCATCCGGGACAGCGAGGGCAACAACCCGCGCCTGCAAATCAACGCCCAGAACTGTGTCCACTGCAAGACCTGCGACATCAAGGACCCGACCCAGAACATCAACTGGGCGACCCCGGAAGGCGGCGGCGGCCCGAATTATCCGAATATGTAACCGATGACTTAAAAAGCCCGGCGCATTCCGGGCTTTTTTTATGCAAAATACCCGCAATTTTATTTTCAGGAGTGGATGTCATGACCAGCGCGCTCAACCTGCCGTTGCTCATTGAACCGGATCAACTGCAACCGCATCTGGCTGATCCTGGGGTGCTGGTGGTTGATCTCTGCGATCAGGCCAGTTACGCGGCCGGTCATATTCCCGGTGCAGTTCATCTCGATTATACCGATCTGGTGCGGGTGGAGCCGCCCGCAATGGGGTTGTTACCGACCGAAGCGCGGTTAGGCGAGGTGCTGTCGCGGCTGGGTCTGACTGCGGATCAGCTGGTCGTCGCCTATGATGAGGAGGGCAACGGCCGGGCCGGTCGGTTGCTATGGACTCTGGCAGTCCTTGGCTATGAGCGGTTGGCGATGCTCAATGGTGGGGTTCACGCCTGGGATGCGGCTGGCGGGTGGCTGGAAAATCAGCGTCGCCGGCCCGTCCCTAGTTTCTGTCAGGTTCAGTTCCGCAATCCGGCGGCGGTTGCTGACAAAAACTACATTCTGGCCCGACTTGGTGAACCCGAGGTGGCGCTGCTCGATACCCGCAGCCCGGACGAATACGCTGGCCTGGATCAACGCGCTGCCCGGGGTGGCCACATTCCCGGCGCGGTGAACCTGAACTGGACCGATGCCATGGACCCCCAACGGCAACACCGCTTGCAGCCCGACCCGGTGTTGCGGGCGCTGCTGGAACGGCGCGGCGTAACCCCGGACAAGGAAGTGATTGTCTATTGCCAGACCCATCATCGCTCGGCGCATACCTACTGGGTGCTGCGCCATCTCCGCTATCCCCGGGTGCGCGGCTATCCAGGGGCCTGGTCGGAATGGGGCAATGATCCCCGCTTACCGATTGAAGCCTGATTTTCAAATCTCGCCAACTTTTTGGAGTCCCCATCATGCAGCACAATGTTGAAAGACTATCCGCCATGAACCCGGTCCGGATGAAACTGGCGGGAACCCTGCTGGGCGGTGCGATTGCACTGGCTGGTTTGACCGGGCTGCCGGTGCAGGACGCCGAAGCCCGTTCCCGCTATGAAACCTGCCAGTCGCGCTATGACCGCTACCAGTACTGCCGCACCGATACCCGGGGCGGGGTGCGGCTGCAGCGGCAACTGAGCAAATCAGACTGCACCCAAGGCCAAACCTGGGGTTATGACCGGGGCGGCATCTGGGTGGATCGCGGCTGCCGGGCCGAGTTCGTCATCGGCAACGACGGTGGTTATGACCGGGATAATGACGGTGATTATGGTCGGGGTCGGGGTCGCGACCGTGATAACAACGGTGGCTATGATCAGGGTTACGGTCGGGATGAATCGCGTAACCCAGGCGGGTCGTATGGCAGCCGCCGGTTGGTCTGCGATGCCCAAGGCCCCGGCTACCGGTTGTGCCGGGTGGACACCCGAGGCGGGGTGCGCCTGATCCGGCAATTGAGCAAGACGCCCTGCCGGCAAAACCAGACCTGGGGTTATGAGCGCGGCGGAGTGTGGGTCGATGGCGGCTGCCGCGCCGAGTTTGAGGTGCGTTGAGCGTTCAGGATTCCCACCATGATTGATTTTCCCCAACCGCCCGGTTTTGCCACCCGCGCCATTCACGCCGGTCAATCCCCCGATCCGACGACCGGCGCGATCGTGACGCCGATCTACGCCACCTCAACCTATGTTCAGTCCAGTCCAGGCGTCCATCAGGGTTTTGAGTATTCGCGCAGTCAGAATCCGACCCGCTTCGCTTATGAACGCTGCATAGCGGATCTGGAGGGCGGCGTGGCCGGGTTTGCCTTCGCTTCGGGACTGGCGGCTACCTCGACCGTGCTGGAATTGCTGGACAGTGGCGATCAGGTCGTGGCGCTGGATGATCTTTATGGCGGAACCCGACGTCTATTCGAGCAGGTGCGGCGGCGCAGCGCCGGGCTGACCTTTTCCTACAGCGACCTCAGTAACCGGGCGCTGCTGGAGCGGGCGCTGACCCCGGAAACCCGGATGATCTGGGTGGAAACCCCCAGTAATCCGTTGTTAAAGCTGGTCGATTTGGCGATGGTGGTCGAAGTGGCCCGCGAGCGTGGCCTGCTGACCGTCGCCGACAACACCTTCGCCACGCCCTGGGCGCAGCGCCCGCTGGAATGGGGCTTTGACCTGGTGATTCATTCCGCGACCAAGTATCTGAACGGCCATTCCGACCTGATTGGCGGGATCGCGGTGTGCCGGGACGCGGCGCTGGCGGAACGGCTTGGCTATCTGCAAAACGCCATTGGCGCGATTGCCAGTCCCTTCGACAGCTTTCTGGCCTTGCGCGGTCTGAAAACCCTGGCCTTGCGGATGGAGCGACATAGCGCCAATGCCCTCCAGATCGCCGCCTGGCTGGAGCAGCACCCGAAGATCGAGCGGGTCATCTATCCCGGTTTGCCGAGTCATCCGCAACACGCACTGGCGCGGCGGCAGATGGATAACCGCTTTGGCGGGATGATCGGGGCGGTAGTGCGTGGCGATCTGACCGAAGTCGTGCGGTTTCTAACTCGCTGCCGGGTCTTCATGCTGGCCGAGAGTCTAGGCGGAGTGGAGAGTCTGATCGAACATCCGGCGATCATGACCCACGCCTCGGTGCCGCCCGAAGTGCGTCGGGAACTGGGCATTGACGACGGGTTGGTGCGACTGTCGGTGGGCATTGAGGACGTAGCGGACCTGATCGCCGATCTGGCGCAGGCGCTGGGCTGAACCCGGCGACATCCCGGCGGGAAACTGCCGGGGATCAGCCTCTTAGGCGGGATTACGGCTTGGGCAAGTACTGGTTGATGGCGTTCATGAGCAACTCTTCCTCAACCGGTTTGGTCACATAGCTCTTGGCGCCTTGCCGCGCCCCCCAAATCCGGTCGGTTTCCTGATCCTTGGTGGTCACGATAATGACCGGGATATGGCTGGTGGAGGGATTTTTGGTGATTTGCCGGGTGGCCTGAAATCCATTGATCTTGGGCATGACCACATCCATCAGCACCAAGTCGGGTAACTCAGCCTTGGCGACTTCAACGCCTTCCTCCCCGTCCTTGGCGGTGATAATTTCGTGTCCATGTTTCTTCAAGATCTTGGAAATACTCAGCGTCTGAGTAGGCGAGTCGTCGACAATCAATATGCGGGCCATGCTGCCACTCCTGGAATCATCTTGCGTGTCTTATTATGCAGCAGTTTTTCCGGTTGGGTAACGCAGGGCGCTCCTTGTCGCTACCCCTGAACATCCAGCCGACCAAACCTTGTCCACCCTGGCTTCATGATAAGCCAATTTGGCCAGATCAATGCGATTTTGTCAGCGTCGGCGGCTAACCAACGCATGATAGGATACTGGAAAGTTTAGCCTCGATTGATGGGAGTTTGTTGTATGCACGATTCACAACCCGGTTTTTTTACTCGCCTGACTCTGGCGTTGCGCGCCTTCGGGCGGATTCTGACCGAAAGCGGCTTTGCCGGTGACGTGTTGCGGCTGGAGCGCGGCGAATCACGACCGCCAGCCATCGTGGAACCGCCCAAACCGCCACTGCGCGAAACCTCCCCGGACTCGGCCTTGCAATTATTGGCCCTGTTGCAGCAGGAAGGGCGGTTTGTCGATTTTCTGGAAGAAAACGTCGCTGCCTATTCCGATGCCGAGATCGGCGGCGCGGCGCGGGTGGTTCACGAAGGTTGCCGCAAGATCATTCGCGATTACCTGCAACTGGAGCCGGTGCGGCCCGAGGCCGAAGGTAGCCGACTCACGCTGCCCGCTGGATTTGATGCGGCGGCGGTGCGCTTGACTGGCAACGTGGTTGGTCAGCCGCCGTTTACCGGAACCTTGATGCATCGCGGCTGGCGGGCAGCGGGAATTACGCTGCCGAAAATCGCTGAAGGTCACGATGTCCGGGTGCTGGCGGCGGCGGAGGTGGAACTGTGAGCGGGCCGCGCTACGCCGTTGGCATTGATCTCGGCACGACGCACTGCGTCATGGCGGCGGTTGATCTGCACGCCAGTGACGGCGATGAAGTCGTTGACGGCATCGAAGCCATTCCGCAGTTGACCGCGCCCGGCGCAGTCGAGGAACGGCTGGTGCTGCCCTCGTTCCTGTATCTGCCCCATCCCGATGAACTGCGCCCCGAAGATCGCACGTTGCCGTGGGGCGAACCACAGCCATTCGTGGTCGGTGAGCTGGCCCGGAGTATGGGCGGACGCACTCCGATCCGGCTGGCGGCCAGCGCCAAAAGCTGGCTGTGTCATCCCGGCGTGGATCGGCGAGCGGCGATTCTACCGATCGAAGCGCCGGATGAAGTGCAGCGGGTTTCGCCGTTGCAAGCCTCGATGCGCTATCTGGAGCATCTGCGGGCGGCCTGGGATCATCGCCATCCCGATGCGCCCTTGCCGGAACAGGACGTGGTGCTGACGGTGCCAGCCTCGTTCGATCCGGCGGCGCGGGAACTGACCGCTGAGGCGGCGGCGGCGGTCGGGCTGGGCCATCTGGTGTTGCTGGAAGAGCCGCAGGCGGCGTTGTATCACTGGATTCTGGCGGCCCGGGGCGAATGGCGCAAACAGGTCCGGGTCGGCGACATTATTCTGGTGGTTGATCTGGGCGGGGGCACTGCGGATTTTTCGCTGATTGCGGTCACCGAGCGCGATGGGGCGCTGGAACTGGTGCGAATCGCGGTCGGCGATCACATCCTGCTCGGCGGCGACAATATGGATCTGGCGCTGGCTCATACCGTTCGCGCCAAACTGGCCGAAGCGGGGACCAGCCTCGATCCCTGGCAGGTGCAAGCCTTGACCCACGGCTGCCGTCACGCCAAGGAAAGCTTGCTCAGTGATGACGCATTGGACACCGCGCCAGTCGTCGTCCCCAGTCGCGGCTCCCGGCTGATCGGCGGCACCTTGCGGACCGAACTGACCCGCGCTGAAGTCGCTAACACTCTGGTTGAAGGCTTTTTCCCGGAGGTTGCAGCATCAGCGCATCCGGCAAGCCGGGCGCGGGCGGCGCTGACCAAAATCGGGCTGCCCTATGCCCAGGATGCGGCGGTGACCCGGCATCTGGCCGCATTTTTGACCCGACAGGTGGGCGCGACCCGTGATCTGGCCGGGTTTGAAAGCCGGTTGCCGGAAAATGCCGGTTTTCTGCACCCGACTGCGGTGCTGTTCAACGGCGGCGTGTTTAAAGCGCCGTTCTTGCTGTACCGGACCCTGGATATTCTCAACAGCTGGTTGAACGACGAAGGCGCGCCGCCGGCCCGGTTACTGGAAGGGATTGAGCTGGATCTGGCGGTGGCGCTGGGCGCGGCCTATTACGGTCATGTCCGGCGTGGGCGCGGGGTGAGGATTCGCGGCGGCACCGCCAAGGCCTATTACGTCGGGGTGGAAAGCGCCATGCCGGCGGTGCCGGGGATGGAGCCACCGATTGAGGCGCTGTGCATCGCGCCGTTTGGCATGGAGGAAGGGACCCAGGCTGAATTGCCGCCACAGGAAGTCGGGCTGGTGGTCGGCGAGCCGGTGCGATTCCGCTTTTTCAGCTCCTCCGTGCGGCGTCATGATCAAGTGGGCGCGGTGCTGGAGCAGTGGCAGCCGGACGAATTGGAAGAACTGGAAGAGATCGCCGCCATCTTGCCCGCCGAAGACCGGCAACCTGGCGAAGTGGTGCCGGTGCGGCTGCACGCGGCCGTGACTGAAGTTGGCACTTTACGGCTGGAAGCGGTGCCGCGAGTCGGCGCGGAAAGCTGGAAGATCGAGTTTGATGTGCGCGGCGAGGGTTGAAGCGATTCAGGATGATGGGACTATGCAGAATCCCGCTTCATCCGCGCATATTTCGCCCGTTGTCGGCACGCATTCGAGCAATACACGCTGCGCCCGACCGTCATAAAAGCCTTGCCGCACACTGCACAATGTTTATCTTTAGGCGGACGCGCCGTGGCTAACTGTTTACCGGCTCAGCAGGATGAATACGACGGCTGGCGTCCGCATCATCTAGTCTCCCTGTGATGGGGAATCCGTTCGGGTTCCCCATCCTGAATGGCTATTTTACCGCATTAAACCCGCTGAGACTGATTTGCAGTTTTTGTGAACCGGAGGATTGCGTCATCGCCCGATCCGCTACATCCCGCTATCTGGTGGGCATTGATCTGGGCACCACCCATACGGTGGTGGCCTACGCCGACCTCCGCGCCGCTGCCGATATTCGCCTGTTCCCCATCGACCAGTTGATCGCGCCCGGCGCGGTCGCTGCCCGGCCCTTGTTGCCCTCGGTGCGCTATCACCCGGCGGTGGGCGAACTGGCTGCCGCCGATACCCAATTACCCTGGCCGTTTGCCGATCCCGGCGAAGTCGCCACGGTCATCATTGGCGAACTGGCGCGGGAACGGGGATCGCGGGTGCCGGGGCGACTGGTCGCCAGCGCCAAAAGCTGGCTGTCGCATTCCGGCGTGGATCGCACTGCGCCCATCCTGCCGTGGGGCGCGGCAGACGAGGTCATCAAGGTCTCGCCGGTCGCCGCCAGCGCCAGTTTTCTCGCTCACCTGCGCGCCGCTTGGAATGCGCACTTTCCCCGGCACCCGCTGGAACGGCAGGAGCTGGTGCTGACCGTGCCGGCCTCATTTGACGAAGCGGCGCGCGCCTTGACTCTGGAAGCGGCCAGGCTGGCCGGTTTGCCACAGATGCGCCTGCTGGAAGAGCCACAGGCGGCCTGCTACGACTGGCTGCAACGGCATCGCGATGATCTGGCGGGGGCGCTGGGCGAATCCCGGTTATTGCTGGTCTGCGACGTGGGCGGTGGTACGACCGATTTAACCCTGATTCAGATCGAAACCAGTGAAACCGGTCCGCAATTGACCCGGATCGGGGTTGGCGATCATCTGATGCTGGGCGGCGACAATATGGATTTGACCTTGGCCCGGACGGTTGAACAGCAGTTCGGCGGTGGGCGGTTGAGTAGCGGCGAGCTCTCGCAGCTCTGGCAGCAATGCCGGAGCGCCAAGGAGCGGTTGCTGGCGAAGGATGCGCCGGAGCGGACTACGGTGACGGTGTTGGGCGGGGGATCGCGGTTGATCGGGGGATCACGGTCGGCGGAACTCAGCCGTGACGAAGTGCAGCGCTTGCTGGTGGACGGCTTTCTGCCGGGGGTGGCAGCGAACGAACATCCGCAGAGTCGGCGGGCGGCGATGGTCGAATTTGGGTTGCCCTATGCCGCTGATCCGGCGATTAGCCGTCATCTGGCGGCGTTTCTGGCTCAGCACGCCACCGCCTCCCGGCAGGCGCTGGGCGAATCAGTCGCAACCGATCAACCTGCCCTGCCCGATGCGGTCTTGCTCAATGGTGGAGTGTTTCACGGTGCAGCTCTGGTTGAACGGCTGCTGACGATTCTGGCCGGTTGGCGCGGCGCTCCGCTGCAACGCCTGGACAATCCCGATCCGGATTTGGCCGTGGCGCGGGGCGCGGTGGCTTATGGGCTGGCCCGGCGCGGTCAGGGCTTGAAAATTGGCGGCGGCTCGGCGCGAAGCTATGTACTGCAGGTGGCCGGCGACCGGGGGCAAAAAACCGCTATCTGCCTGTTGCCGCATGGCGTAGAGGAAGGCCGGGAAATCCGTCTCCATCGCACTTTTTCGCTGCGGCTCGGCGAACCGGTGCAATTTCATCTGCTGGCCTCGACCGGCGACCCGGTTGATCTGCCCGGCGCGGTGGTAGAACTGGAGACGGAACATTTCATGCCGTTGCCGCCGATTGCGACAGTGCTGGAGAGTGAAGCAGGGGCAGGTGAAGTGCCGGTGCAACTGGTCGCGCAACTGACTGAGGTAGGGACGCTGGAAGTGGATTGCGTGGCGGTGGACGATACAGCCCAGCGCTGGCGGCTGGCCTTTCAATTACGCGGCGGCGATGCGGCGACTCTGGCCCGGTTGCATCCCCGCTTCCCGGATGCGGCGGCGCGGCTGGAGCAATTTTACGGCCCTCGCGCCCCGACAGTCGATCCAAAAGCGATCAAAGCGTTGCGGAATGATCTGGAACGGCTGCTCGGTCAGCGCGAGACCTGGGAACCGCCGTTGTTGCGCGCATTGTTTGGGATATTGTGGAACAGCGCTCGGCGGCGGCGGCGCTCGGCGGATCATGAACGACTCTGGTTCAGCCTGGCCGGCGTCTGTTTGCGGCCTGGCTTCGGCTATCCGCTCGATGAGTGGCGGGCCGGGCAACTGTGGACGCTTTATGAACAAGGTCTGCACTACCCGCAGGAAAGCCAGAACTGGGCGGAATGGTGGACCTTGTGGCGACGGGTCGCCGGCGGGCTGGATGCGGCGGCGCAGGCCCGGATCGGCGTAGATTTGCTTAAAGCGCTGCGACCGCTGACCGGTAAAGCGGCCAAAGACCCGCCGGGCATTGAAGACATGGCGCGGCTGGCGGCGGTGCTGGAACGGTTGCCGGCGGCGCAGAAGGCTGAGCTTGGCGCGATGTTGCTGGCGCGGCTGGCGCGCAAAGGCGCATCGCCGCAACTGTGGTGGGCGGTCGGGCGACTGGGAACGCGGGTTCCGGCTTACGGTAGCGCCCATGATGTTGTTCCCACCGCAACAGCGGCGATCTGGCTGGATCGGGTACTGGACCTGGACTGGAAGGCGGTTGCGCCGGCCGCCTTTGCCGCGACCCTGCTGGCGCGACTGAGCGGAGACCGTGAGCGGGATGTCGATGACAACCGGCGAACGCAGGTGATGCAACGGCTGCGCGTCGCCAAAGCGCCCGCGACATGGTTGCGGATGGTCGAAACAGTGATGGAACTGGATGAAGCTGACGCCGGACGGGTGTTCGGCGAGACGCTGCCGCCGGGTCTGCGGCTGGTTGACTGAAAAAAACATCAATAAAACGGTTCGTGGGTAGTCCTGCAAAATGTCGTGCCCCAATGAGCATGATGCTGAATCCAGGGATCTGCGACGTGGAAGGTCACTACTAGATGCAGAACTACCCACGGCGGATGGTCACAGATCAAAGACCAAAGACCACAGTCAGCCCTTTGGCTTGACACCACCACGGCGACCCAGACCGAAACCGACGCGATAGAGATCCGGCATGTCGATCCGTCCGTCTTTCTTGGTCTCGAAAATGCCCAGCCGGATCAGGTCTTGCCTGAGACCGTCCCAACCGCGTTCGGCATGTTGGGGCGGCAAGCGCCCGACCGATGCAGCGCCTGGTCCACTTGGAAAATCGTGGGTCCAGTGTTGTTCGATCAAGGCATACTCGCAGGGCACAGTCAGACCGGCCAGCGGTGACATGAATGTTCGCACCCAGGGATAATCTTCGGCTATTTCATCAACGCGAATCTCCGAGGCCCTTTGGATGCCGCGCTTGATGCTTTCGTAGTGCAGCGGGAGGGGATGGTCAGGATAGCGCTCCAAGGAATCCTCTGCGGCTTGCCGGATGGCCGCCAGGAACGATCGAGGTGATGTGCGGCCTTTGCCATCGGCCAGATGTCCTACCGACCAGATATAAGGTACGCCGCGCCGCCGGTCGCGCCCCATCCACAGCCCCGCCAGCGCCTCGAACAAAGCGCGCTGGCTCAGCGTTTCCTTTTTGAGTTCGCCGGGTAGTTGCCAGACGCCATTGGATTCGCTGGGAGACGCTTTGACCACCGAACGATAAAGCTCGCGCAACCGCTCACACGGCGCATTAATCAGTGTTTGCCACAAGAGTCCGTGCAGATCATGCCGCGCCCAAGTCAGATCGGCACGGGTAGCCAGCAGTTTGGAGGCATCCGGGAAATCGGTGACCGTGCGCTCGAACTGATCCTCGCGGAGAAATACTTTAGCTGAGAGCCTGGAATACGACTTGAGCCAGAGGGTGGTGCGCAAGAGATCGCGCACGATGCCATCCATGACTCGCCAATCGTTGCCGGTGCGATCCAAGGCATCGAAGACAATCAAGCCGAATCGTTGTTTCTCGGCGAAGACCGTGTCGGCTCGCTGCATCAGCCTGGCCGTGTCTTCTGGGTTTTCTTTCAACCATCTGACGGTATCGGTCCAATGCGCGTTCGGTAAGTTCTCGGACAGTCTCGCGGCGAGCCAGCGCACAACAACAGCACGCCAGATGTCGTAAGCTTCGATCCCTGAGCCGAGCATCTGTGCGAAGATTTCGGCGTTGGGGTAGTGGTCGATGGACTCCGTCATCGAAAACCCGATGCGGACATCCGTATGGTCAAGTTCGCGAACCGATGATCCGAGAGCGGCGCGTAGATCGGATGAACCCAACGCGGCCGTCCAGAACGATTTTCCTACCCCGCGGGTGCCGACCACAAGATTGCACTCCAGGCGCAGGGCCTTGACGTGAGCCGGTGGGATGTACAGAGCGGCAGCGTCCGGAGGTTCACCATGATTGGCGGTGTCAATGGGCAATGCCGCAATGATGGCTTCGCGGATTTTCGTTACGTCAGCCATTGTCCTTTCTCTTCCTCGTTGCCGAGGACACGCGCCAGGTTTCCGATCAGTGACCCGAAAACGGTGTTGACCTCCTGTGCATCGATGGATTCGAGGCGCGTATGCAGGGAACGCAGCGCCGCGAACCCGCGATGCCAGCGAACCGCCCAAGGATAATGCGGCGCATCTTCGTCAGAAGCATCAAAACTCCATCCCTCAGTAAACTGTTTAACTTTCCAGTTTTTTTGATTAGATGGATCAGGGCCAATGCTTCCCTGCGGGGGAGGTGGAACATCGTCGTAAAGTTCTTCACTGAATAAGTTGGAGCTGTGCTCACGCATGTCAGAAAAATACTGGGCAGCATCGGTTTCCGGAATCATCGCACCGACCACTTGCAGCCGCTCACGTATAGCTTCAGCTACGCCGGATGTACGCCAATGCCGGAACAGAATGCGATAGCCCGACCAGGTTTGCTCGCCATCGATGGCGAATAGCAGCACCAGGTAGGCGCCAAGATCGGTCACGCAGCTCGAAGCCACTTCGTCGATGCCGGCCCGCGAATCGAGCAGGATCACGTCAGGTTGCCAGCGCGCCTCCAAGGCGTCGATCAGACGCGAAAGCCGTTGCGACCAGGCTTCTCGCCTACCGTCACTCCGCGTTTTAGGCATCCACACTCGCCCTAGTTTAGCCACATACTCCCCGGGATTGCGGCCATGCGCCGGGACGACATAGATTTCTCCGTCGTGCGAGAGTGTGCTGGTTGCCATCATGTCTTCGAACACGGTACCGTCGTTGCCCACCAGGTCTTCCACCAGCCAGTCGGCAATCCCGTAGGTGGGGCGGCGCTCCTCGGGCAACAACGCGGACGACAAGCCCGGCGATTCGAGATCAAGGTCCAGCACCAATACCCGCTGGCCTGCTTGCGCCAGCGCCCAGGCGGACGCCGCCAGCGCGGTCGAGCGCCCCACTCCGCCCTTGATGGAAAAGAACACAATGCGCGGCACACCGGTGGATTCCGGCGCAATGGAGGCCCAATTGCCTTCGGTAGCTAAGCGGTCGATGACCTTCACACCCTCAAAACCTT
>JADLEK010000038.1 GCA_020846135.1 Gammaproteobacteria bacterium | reverse complement strand
CCGACTTGCGCGCGTCCGCAGCGCCGTCCGCCCCGCCGGAAAACTTCCGCCAGAGCCTTGCTGGATTTCCATCGTCGGCAGAAAAAGCATTGTTATTGAAAAAGATTCGCGTAACTTAATGGCAGTGAGTCAGCGCCTGCCCGACCGTTCCGGCATAGAACACCACCAGCTTGACGGGAGTTGCCCCGACATTGCGGCCATTGTGCGGCGTGTTGACGACTTCAGCGAGTGCGTCGCCCGCCTGTAGGCGCTTGACCTGGCCGTCCTTGAGCGTCACCTCCAGGGTTCCCTCCAGCATGAAGGCAAACGAGGGCATGTTGTGCTGATGCCAACCGGTTTCGCCGCCGGGCGCAATTTCAACCTGTAACCCGGTGACTTCGGCGGGGCCGGGCGGATAGGTCAAGGGTTGCCCGTTCCAACTGGTGGTGGTCTTGAGGAGCGGAGTCACCGCAACCGTCGCCGTAGGATCCAGCGCGACGGCGACGCCAGAAAATCCTAGAAATACCATCAGGCCCAGACCGATACTGATGCTGGCGCTCTTCATCGCTGTCATCCTCTTAGAACAGGGCATGGTTTTTCTCCGCTGCGTGGGGGCGCCGAGGCCATGATTTTAGCATTGCAAAGCCACCGGAGTTGTTATGGCGAATTTCCGCGTTGAACCGTGGCCATTCAACGAGCAAAACGCGAAAATCCTGGGCCTGCCTGCGGTGGTGTTGACGCCCAGGGTGCAACGGGCCGCTCATGGTCAGGAATGGCGGTGATTTGATCCCGATTCAGCGATAGCGATTTGGCAAGGACCGGGATGGCGGGATGGCTTTCCGGCAGGCTCATCGGCTGATGCGCTGGATCGGGTTGAACGCTGGATGGTAGATTAATTTCAACGCTGCTTAGGAATACCTCCATGTCCTCATACTCAATCACCGGTCGCTGTCTGTGCAATAAGGTCCGTTACGTCATTACCGGCCATCTCGGCATTTTTCAGTATTGCCATTGCTCGCGATGTCGCAAGTTTACCGGTAGCGCCTTTGCGGCCAATCTGCTGGTTGCTCCGGCGGACTTTCAGTGGCTGAGTGGCGAAGAGTGGTTGGGTCGCTATGAAGTCGATGAGGCCAGGCACTTCGCCACGTCCTTTTGCAAGAATTGCGGCTCATCACTGCCGTGGCTTGGCAAGAGCGGCAAAGCGGTGGTGATTCCGGCCGGTTCACTGGATGATGACCCACAAATCCGGCCTAGCCAAAATATCTTCTGTGGCTCCCGCGCCATTTGGTATGAAGAGCCGAGCACCCTGCCGGAATACGATGAATTGCCACCGAAACCACAGTGAATCGGGTAGCCCGGTAATGGTCAAGAAAGTATTTCATTGAATGAAGCTCTCCGCCCTTCATGGACAAACATGACGGCTACCGATGGAGTAAAAAGTACATGTTCAAATCGCTAATTATTCCGGCGGCGGTGCTGGCGCTGGCTGCGAGTTCTGCCGGCTTTGCCGATAGCCTGACCTGTCGTACTCAAAAGCGCACGGTGGTGGTTGATTTGAACTCAGCCGGACAGCCGCGTTATCGAGTCTGGAATCAGCCGCATCGCCCAAGTGAGAAGCCGGATTTGCAGATTGTCGGCGGTACGCACGATGTTGAAGGCACTGGCCCGTGTACTCATGCGGTCTGGTCATTTCGCCAGGGCAAGGCGGAGTACACGGTCAGCGGCCTGGGCTGCACCGAAGCCACGCCGCCGGCAGGCGCGACCGGCCAGCTCTCAGTGTGGGTTGATGGTCAGTTCAAACAGTCTTGGTGGTGTTTTTAGTCGGGCGTGGCTGACTCCTCCTGTTTGCCCCGGAGAGGCCGCTGGAGCCTCGTTCGGGCCGGCAGCCTATCCGAACCCTCAAGACCACTAAAACCCGCTTTAGCCGGTTGTGCTTCGATTCTGAGGGCATTACGGATGAAGGCTTTGGTTTTAGATCGTGGATAGCCGTTGCTGCTGAACGGCGCTGAAGGTTGGGGTGGGTCTGGTGTGCGGATGGGTGAGTGTCAGGAAAATCGGATCGGGTTAGGGCGATGGACGGGTCGGTCACGATGCGCGGGTTCAAGCCCCATCCTGGAAAACCGGCTTTTGGCTTTTTGCCGGGCATCGCCGCTGAACCGCCTTGGAACCGGTTTAAGGCGGGGTGACGGGTTTAGGTCTTTGGGTAGGGGGTTGCCGGGTTGCGTGGCTGGCTGGCTCTTCCAACGTGGTTTTGGAGCGGTCGTGCGCCACAGGTTCGGTTTCCAGGGTTGTGGCTCAATGCGGCAGGGGTTGAGGTTAAGAACTGGAAGCCGCGTAAGCGGCAGGGATTTCTAAAGCGGTTGGTTGGCGACATGGTCCTGTTGCGAAAAAACTACAAAAACGCTGTCTTGCTGTTGTTGTTTTTATTGTTAGTTCTTGTTTTTAATTTTTGCAAAATTCGTGCCTTTAAAAAATCCATATTTTTTATATAATTAATGAAATTTTTGGAAAAGTTCGCCGATCAACGCAGGTAAGTTCGCCGATCAACGCAGGTAAGTTCGCCGATCAACGCAGGTAAGTTCGCCGATCAACGCGGGTAAGTTCGCCGATCAACGCGGGTAAACTGCTTAAAAAACGCACAACTATTTGTGGATAACTTTGCGTTAGACTTTCCCTCGTCTTCCTTGATGAGCCGCCTTTATGGAACCACTTGTCATTAGTCCTTCCTACATCCGCAAACCAACCGCGCTGATCCATTTTGAGCGGGATTTGTCAGTGATCGCACAGAAGGTGATGACTCTTATTGTTGCTCACTGTCAGAAGGAAACAAAGAACGCCCAAGGGTTTTACTTCGTTGAAAAATGGCGGGTGTGCGAGTCTTTAGGGTGGGAAGCAAGCTGCAACCACCTGCGTGTAGTCGAGGCATTTGAAGAGATTTTTAATAATACCGTAATCTGGAATTTATTTGGACAGGATCGGACTTTTGCATATTTGAAATGCAAATTAATCACCAGTCTATTGGTTCCAACAACGACAGGGGGGATTGTGGGGTTCAAATTGCACTCGGATTTGGAACCTATTATTCAGTCACCAAAAGTGTTTGGGCAAATTTTGTTTGAAGTGCCAGCATTACTCACCCGGTCGGAATATGCTTTTCCGCTCTACGAACTGTTGGCCGACCATATTTCCCGTGATGAGAGTCTGCTACGAATTTCCATGGCTGACTTGAAGCGATACCTTGGCCTCAAAGGGCGCTACCCTGAATTTGGTACGTTCAAACTTCGAGTGTTGACCCCCAGTCTGGATAGCATCAATGCTAATACCGACCTTCAGGTCAGCTACGAGACTTGCCAAACGCGGCGGGTCGTGGATGTTTTGGTATTTCATATCCAGCGGCAGTCCCAGCAGGAAAAGCCAGTAAAAACCGCAGTGAAAACTCTGGTTGCGTTATCGCCGCCGCCCCCGCTACCCACTCCAGCATCATGGTCCGCCGAAGAACAAGCCTTTCTGGACCGCTTGGCCCGGCACCAAATCAGCGCAGAGGACGCCATTCAAGCCTTGCAAACGCATGGCTTAGACGGGGCGCGGGAGATTTATGGCTATGTCCGCCAGGAAGTGATGCGGCGCAAAGGAACGGCTGAGGAGATTCGCAATGGCGCGGCGTATTTAGCCCGGTGTCTGCGCGAGGGTTATGGCCGGAAAGGCGACCTCGACCGTGAAGCCGAAATTGTTCAAGCGCAGCAGGCCGAACAGGCGGCGGCCGCCCGAAGGACCAGGGCCGAAGCCAATGCCGTGACGCGAACGCAAACGGCGGCAGTGATGGAGCGGTTTACGGCTTTGCCCGCCGCCGAACAGACCGCCCTGGAACGGGCGTTTCTTGAGGCTGAACCGATTTGGGCTGGACGGCCCGCCAGCAGCGTGAGCCGCAGCAAGGCGTTTCAACGCTGGTTGGCCGGGGCGGGCGGGTTGCCGTCCTGAAGGGTTCGGAAGTTCGGGCCGGTCGCCACGCCTCGGGGGGCGAATCGCCCGAACCCCCGAACCCATCATCGTTCACCCCGCCCGCTGAAACTTCTGGTTTCTAACCAGCCACCGGGGGTAAAAGCGCCGGCGCCTCTCGTCCGCTGGTAGGCGAGAGGCGGTAGTGTAGTTTTCCGCTTTAGGCGTAGTTAGTCCGCCGCCCGGCGGCAGTGGTCGCTGCCGCAACCCGCTCCCCTCGCTTCGCCGCCACCTCAACGCACAGCCGATCATAGAATTCCTTGGCGCTGGGCGTCTCATCCCACAACTCATATTGCCGAACCACCGCAGCGAAATCGCCGGGCGTCAGATGCTCCAACGCCCAAATATCGGCTTTCCAGTCCGCTGCTTCCGCCAGATCGCCGCCCATCCGGGCCAGTTCCTGGGCAAACAAGGCCCAGCGCTGCGCCGGTTTCAGCCAGTCGAAGCGAATTTTCCACGGAAACCGGCGCAAACTGGCCGCATCCAGACTCTCCATCAGGTTGGTGGTGGCGACGAAAATGCCCTCAAACGCCTCCATCTGGGTCAGCAGTTCATTGACCTGGGTCACTTCCCACGACTGATGCGCCGTGCGCCGATCCCGCAGGAACGAATCGGCTTCATCCAGCACCAGCACCGCATCGCGCTGGTGGGCATCGTTGAACATCGCAGCGATGCGTTGCTCCGTCTCGCCAACGTACTTATCCAGCAAATCGGACGCCCGTTTCACCAGCAACGGCTTTTGCAACTGGTCGGCCAGATAGGGGTCAGCTCACGAAACGGAAATTAAAGCACGCTAAGCCTCACCGGGAGTTCGTAACGGCCTGAACTGCCCCTGCTGGACTGGGTGGCTCTGTGGCCAGATGTAGTCGCCAGTCAGATTGATGTGCTCCCAGCCCAGTGGCGACAGGTGCGGCAGCAGTGTTTCGTCCACCGTCTTACCCGAATCCCGCAGCGCGTACACCGCCCGTTCAATATAAACCGTGTTCCACAGTACAATGGCGGCCACCACGAGGTTGAGGCCGCTGGCGCGATAGCGCTGG
>JADLEK010000037.1 GCA_020846135.1 Gammaproteobacteria bacterium | reverse complement strand
TGCCCGATTTCATGGTGTTTCTGAACTGGACCGAGTTACCGTGGTATTGGTCCGGCTTTGGCCACTTTGGCTTTGCCCTGCTGATGGTCATGGTCGTTCCCGGCCTGCTAGCTTTCGTGTTCGGCTGGTTCGCCTTCCGGTCGCGGGTGTCGGGGGTCTATCTGTCGATCATCACCCAGGCGTTGACCTATGCGCTGATGCTGGCCTTTTTCCGCAATGAGATGGGCTTCGGCGGCAATAACGGTCTGACCGATTTCAAGGAGGTTCTCGGTTACTCGCTACAGTCTGATGGAACCCGCATCGTGCTGTTTATCCTGTCCGCCCTGGCGCTGGCTGGCGGTTATTTACTCTGCCGCTGGCTGGTTTCGACCCGATTAGGACGGGTGCTAGTCGCTATCCGTGATAGCGAAGACCGCGCCCGCTTTCTCGGTTATCGGGTGGAGCGGGTGAAAACGCTGGTGTTTACACTGTCGGCGGTGCTGGCCGGGATCGCCGGAGCATTGTATGTGCCACAGGTTGGCATTATTAACCCCGGTGAATTCGCGCCCCTGAATTCCATCGAGGCGGTGATCTGGGTCGCGGTCGGCGGACGCGGTACCCTGGTGGGCGCAGTGGCCGGCGCGGTGCTGGTGAATTACGCCAAAACCTGGCTGACCGGCGCATTGCCGGAAATCTGGCTGTTCGCACTGGGCGGCTTGTTTGTGGCAGTGACATTGCTATTGCCGCAGGGCTTGATTGGCTTGTTACGGCGGCGGGAGGCAACGTCATGAGTGAACTGATTTCCGATCTCGACGGTGGCGGTCTGCGGCTTCGACAGGAGGCGATCGACGCCCGACATGGCATCCTGCTGTATCTGGAAGAAGTCACCGTCAGCTTTGATGGCTTCAAGGCGATTGATAACCTGTCGCTGTACATTGGCGATGGGGAGTTGCGCTGCATTATCGGCCCGAATGGCGCAGGCAAAACCACGATGATGGACATCATCACCGGTAAGACCCGACCCGACAGCGGGCGGGTATTCTTCGGCCAGACCATTGATCTGCTCAAGCTGGATGAACCGGCGATTGCCCGGATTGGGATTGGCCGCAAGTTCCAGCGCCCGACGGTGATCGAGCCGTTAACGGTGCTGGAAAATCTGGAACTGGCCATGTCCGGGGCGAAGCAGATGCGGGGCTTGTTGACTAGCCGGTTGAGCGGCGAGGAGCGCGACCGAATTGGCGCGGTGCTGGAGAAAGTCGGCCTGACTGAACACAGTGGACGGTTGGCCGGGATTCTGGCGCATGGTCAGAAGCAGTGGCTGGAAATCGGCATGTTGCTGATGCAGGAACCGCGCTTGCTATTGGTGGATGAGCCGGTGGCGGGGATGACCCCGGCGGAGATGGAGCGCACCGCTGAATTGCTGCGGTCGCTGGCGGGCAGTCATTCGGTGGTGGTGGTGGAGCATGATATGGGCTTTGTCCGTTCTATTGCCGATCAGGTCACGGTGCTGCATCAGGGCCGGGTGTTGGCGGAGGGGCGACTGGAAGAATTGCAGATCGACCCTATGGTGATCGAAGTCTATTTGGGAGCCGGTGATGCTTACCATTGAAGGGTTGAATCAGTATTACGGCGAGTCGCACACCTTGTGGGATCTGGGTCTGGAAGCGCCGGAGGGCGTCGTCACCTGCCTGATGGGCCGCAACGGGGTGGGAAAGACCACGCTGCTCAAGTGCATCATGGGGTTATTGCCGATTCGTTCGGGCCAGATGACGTTCGCCGGCGAGGACCTGAGTCGGCTGCCCGCGGAACGGCGCGCCCCTCTGGGGATCGGCTATGTGCCGCAGGGCCGGCAGATTTTCCCGCTGCTGACCGTTGAGGAGAATTTGAAAATCGGGCTGGCGGCGAATCCACGACGGCCCCGGCAGATTCCCGAATTTATTTTTGAACTGTTCCCGGTGTTAAAGACCATGCTCAAGCGGCGCGGTGGCGATCTGTCCGGGGGGCAGCAGCAGCAATTGGCGTTTGGCCGGGCGCTGGCGCTGGAGCCGCGCCTGCTGATTCTTGATGAACCGACCGAGGGGATTCAGCCCAATGTGGTGCGGGAAATCGGGCGGGTGATTCGCCGCTTGAATGAGGCGCAGTTGGAGCAGTTCCGGGAGCAGGCGTCAATTGTCAAGGAAATCGGCCTGGCGGTGCAGCGGGTCAGTCAGGAACGGGGGATGACGGTGCTGCTGGTGGAACAAAAACTGCCATTTGCCCGGTGGGTGGCGCAGCAGTTTTGTATCGTGGATAAGGGGCGGGCGGTGGCGACCGGGGCGATTGCGGATCTGAAGGATGATTTGGTGCGGCAGTACTTGACGGTTTAAAAAGCACTACCCGGCAAAGAGGCCCTTTCTATTCATGCCGCAGCGCTTCAATCGGGTCCATCTGTGCGGCACGGCGAGCTGGGAAGTAGCCGAACAGCACCCCGATCCCGGCTGAAAACAGGAAGGACAGCAGGTTGATGGTGGGATCAAACAGGTAGGGCACACCCATCACCCCGGCCAGCACGATGGAAGCCCCGGTGGCGATGATGATGCCGATGATCCCGCCCAGCGCCGCCAGAACCACCGCCTCGATCAGAAATTGCAGCAGCACCTCGCGCTCCAGCGCCCCGATCGCCAGCCGCAGGCCAATCTCGCGGGTGCGTTCAGTCACACTGACCAGCATGATGTTCATGATGCCGATGCCGCCCACCAGCAGGCTCACTGCGGCGACTGCGCCGAGCAGGGTGGTCATCACCTGGGTGGTGCCCGAAATGGTTTCAGCCAGTTGCTGGGTATCGAGGATGTTGAAGTTGTCGTCGTCGCCATCAGCCAGCTTGCGGCGCTCACGCAGCAGTTGGCGCAGACTGGCCTTGAGCCGGGTGCTGTCGCTACCGTCCTCCATCGACACCAGCAACGTAGCTACCTTCTGGTTGCCGGTGACCCGGCGTTGCAGGGTGTGCAGCGGCACCAGCACCGTATCGTCCTGATCGTTGCCCATCGCCGCCTGGCCTTTCGCGGCGAGAACGCCAATCACCGTGCAGGAGAACTGCTTGATCCGCAGTTGCTCGCCCAAGCCGCCTGAACCGACCGCGCCGCCATAGATTTCACGCCGCACTGTTTCGCCAATAATGCAGACGGCAGATCCGGCCCGTTGTTCGTCGTCCTCGAACGCGCGCCCGGCGGCCAGCTTCCAGTTACCCACGGCAAACCAGGCATTGCTGCTGCCAGTGACGTTGGTAGCCCAGTTGCGGCCATTCCCGACCACGGTGACGTTGGTGCGACCTTCGGGCGCCGCAGCCGCGACGCCGCCGATCTGCGCCATGATCGCGGCGGCATCGGCTTCCTTGAATTGCGGCACTGCCCAGCCGCCGCCCCCCGGCCCTTGGCGCTGTCCGGTGCGGACCATCAGCAGGTTGCTGCCGAGGCCGGCGATCTGGGTCTGCACCGCCTGAGTCGCGCCATTACCGAGCGTGACCATCGTGATCACGGCGCTGACCCCGATCACGATGCCCAAAATGGTCAGGAATGAGCGCAACAGGTTGCGGCGAATCGACCGCAAGGCGAGAAAAAAGGTATTGAACAGCATCAGCGCGTCTCCTCCGGCGGAGTGGGCAGCGTCAAAGCCACCGGGTGCGGATTCGGAACATCGCTGTCGATCCGGCCATCAACAAAATGCACCAGCCGCCGCGCATAGGCCGCCATATCCGGCTCGTGGGTGACCATCAACACCGTGATCCCGTGTTCCCCATTCAGGCGCGACAACAGCTCCATAATTTCCTGACTGCGCTGGGTGTCGAGGTTGCCGGTCGGTTCGTCGGCCAGCAGCACCGCCGGTTCGGTGACGATGGCCCGGGCGATAGCGACCCGCTGTTGCTGCCCGCCGGACAGTTCGGCCGGGGTGTGATGTTCCCAACCGCCTAAACCGACCGACTGCAAAGCCCTGGCCGCCGCCGCATGTCGGAGCGGAGTGCTTTCGCCGCGATACAGCAGCGGCAATTCGACGTTCTCCTGCGCCGAGGTCCGCGCCAGCAGGTTGAAGCCCTGAAACACGAAGCCCAGATAACGGCGGCGCAACCGCGCACGCTGGTCGCGCGACAGCGCTTCAACGTGGGCGCCGAGAAACAGGTATTGCCCCGCGCTGGGCGTATCCAGGCAGCCGAGAATGTTCATCGCGGTCGATTTGCCCGAACCGCTCGGCCCCATGATCGCCACGAACTCACCCGCGCCAATGTCGAGGTCGATGCCTTTCAACGCGGTCAGCGCAATCGGGCCGCTGCCGTAGACCTTGACCACGCCGCGCAGGCGAATCAGTGGCGTACCGACGGTCACCGGAGCCGCAGCGCTGGTCAGTCTGGGCGGCGAGTTCATTTCGCCGCCGCCGTTTTCTGGTCGGTGATGACCTGCATCCCGGCTTCCAGGTCGCCACCGGTGATCTCGGTCATCCGGCCATCACTGATCCCCGGCTTAACCGCGACCGCTACGGCGGGGCCTTCCCCGCCTTCCGGCAACACCCAGACCTGACGGGCGGCGGCGGTGCTGGCCTTGGCGGCGGCGGATTTGCGGGTACGGCTGATGGGCCTCCGAGGCGGCATCAAACTGGCGACAATGCCGCTGCCGGCCGCTGGTTGCCCAGCATCGGCGGCGGTTGGCTCGAAGCGCAACGCGCTGTTCGGAACCAGCAACACATCCTGGCGCTGGGTCGCGGTAATGGTGGCGGTGGCGGTCATGCCCGGACGCAGGCTCAGGTCGCGGTTGTCCACATCCAGATAGGTCAGGTAGGTCACCACGTTATCGGTGATGGTCGAGCCGTAAGCCACCCGGGTGATCCGGGCCGGATACTGGCGATTGGCGTAGGCGCTGACGGTGAAGCGGGCCTCCTGATCCACTTTGACTGATCCCACGTCAGCCTCATCAACGTAGACCTGCAAGCGCAACTGGGTCAGGTCTTCAGCGATGGTGAACAAGGTCACCGCCTGCAACGACGCGGCCACCGCGTTACCCGGTTCGACGCTGCGGGTCAGGACCACGCCGTCAGACGGGGCGCGGATCGAGGCTTTTGACAGATTGATCTGATCGGTGGATAGCGCGGCTTCGGCGTCATTGACGTTGGCGCGGGCGCTGGCTTCGTCGGCGATCGCCCGTTCCAGCATCGCCCGACCGGTGTCGAGTTCAGTCCTGGACGGCACCTTGCCGCCTGACAGTCGGGCGACTTCTTCAAGCCGCGCCAGGCTGGCCTTGGCCTCCTTCACCGTCGCGACGGTCTGCGCAACCTTGGCATTCGCCGCCGCCAGCGTGGCTCGCGAGCGCAGGATCTGATCGCGCAGTTTGGCGGTGTCGAGTTCAACCAGCACCTGACCTTTCTTGATCCGGTCATTCACATCAACGTTGACCTTCAGCACCGTACCCGACAGTTCGCTGCCAATATTCATCGAGCGGGTCGGTTGCAGAGTCCCGTTGGCGATCACGGTCAGGGTCAGATTGCCCCGCGCTACGGTGTGGGTGGTGTAACTGGGCGCGGCGCTGGCGACTTTTAGCGCTTGCCAGTACCACAGGCCGGCGACCATAAGCGCGACCAGCAGCAGGCCGACCCACAGCATCGGGCGGCGATACCAGACCGGCGCTGTGGGTTCGGCCAGCAATGTAGTCAGATCGATTTCGGTTTCGGTTGTGGGAGCCGGGCTGGGAGACGGCGTGGCGACAACGGCGGGGATTGGCGTACTCATGAGCGGGTGGCCTGAGGGGCGTCTTGGGGAGGGGACGCGGCGCGATCTGCGGGTTGCCAGCCGCCGCCGAGGGCCTTGTACAGGCGGACATGGTTGGAACTCAGGGCGATCCGGGTGCTAGCGACGCTTTCCTGGGTCCTGAGCTGAGTGCGCTGCGTGTCAAGTACGGTCTGGAAATCGATCAGCCCGCCGCTATAGCGCTGGCGGGCCAACAGCGCGGCATTCCCGGCAGCTTCGGCGGCGCGTTGCAGGGATAACAGGCGTTCGCGGTCGCCTCGCAGCGCCACCAGCGCGTCTTCCACCTCTTTGAGCGCCGTCAGCACCGTGGCTTGATAGGCCACCCACGCCTGATCCAACGCGGCCTGCTGGGCGCGAACCTGGGCGTGGAGGGCGCCACCGTCGAAGATCGGCAACGAGACGCTGGCCAGCAGCACACTGACCACCGACGCCCCCTCGGTCAGCGCGCCCAGGGTCAGGGCGTTCAGACCCAGCGAACCGCCGATCTGAAAATTCGGCATGAGCG
>JADLEK010000036.1 GCA_020846135.1 Gammaproteobacteria bacterium | reverse complement strand
TGAGGGAATTAACAACTCTATAAAAACAGTGAAACGCATGGGATACGGTTTTCGCAACTTTGCCAACTTTAAGCAGCGAGTGTTGATGTATTTTGCCTAGCTCCACAAGAACCCTCGAAGAACCAATTATGTTTATTAATCATAGCATTGATGATTTACACAACAACGCCGTTGGGGAGCGAAAATTTTTATGGGTGTTGTTACTTGCCGCACTTCGGTAGATCTCGGTTCGACCGGTTCCGCCACTTTAACTTGGCCTTAGACTGGAACGTGCTACCCGTGTGGATGAAATACCGCTTCCCGCAGTGACAATGACTTACGATCCGATTCGCCGGATTTCGTCAGAATCCCGGCTGACTTTCTATGATCGAGACAAGGAGATAGGCATGCCCCGTAACCCGAACAGAAGCTGGATGGGTGTGGAAGACCCCCTGTGGTACAAGGACGCCATCGTCTATCAACTGCACGTCAAGGCGTTTGGCGACAACAGCCAAGATGGCTTCGGTGATTTTCGGGGCTTGATCCAGCGGCTGGATTATCTCCAGGAACTGGGAGTGGATACGCTGTGGCTGATGCCTTTTTATCCCTCGCCCATGCGGGATGACGGCTACGACATTTCCGATTACCAGAACGTCCATCCCGATTACGGCACGTTGGCCGACTTTCGGGCCTTCGTTCGCGCCGCCCACGCCCGGGGGCTTAAAATCATCACTGAACTGGTCATCAACCATACTTCTGACCAGCATCCCTGGTTTCAGGCCGCGCGGCGCGCACCATGTGGTTCGCCGGAACGGAATTTCTACATCTGGAGCGACGACGACCAGAAATTCCCGGAAACCCGCATCATCTTTACCGATACCGAAACGTCCAACTGGGCGTGGGACCCGGTAGCCCAGCAATATTACTGGCACCGCTTTTTCTCCCACCAGCCGGATTTGAACCACAACAATCCGGCAGTCGTAAAAGCCGTGATCAAGATCATGCGCTTCTGGCTGGATTTGGGGGTGGACGGGCTGCGACTGGACGCTATTCCCTACCTGTGCGTGCGGGAGGGCACCGCCAACGAGAACCTGCCAGAAACACATAATGTCATCAAACGGATGCGGGCAGTGGTGGACACCCATTACCGTAGCCGGATGTTCCTGGCCGAGGCCAATCAGTGGCCGGAAGACGTGAGCGACTATTTCGGCGATGGCGATGAGTGCCACATGGCCTATCACTTTCCATTGATGCCACGCATGTTCATGGCGATTGCCCAGGAAGATCGCCACCCGGTCGTGGATATTCTTGAGCAGACCCCGGGCATTCCCGAGCATTGCCAGTGGGCCATCTTCCTGCGCAACCACGACGAACTGACTCTAGAGATGGTCACCGACCGGGAGCGGGACTACATGTACCGCACCTACGCCGCTGATCTGCGGATGCGGGTGAACGTCGGCATCCGCCGACGGCTGGCGCCGCTGCTGGATAACGATCCGGCCAAGATTAAGCTGATGAACAGCTTGCTGTTGTCGATGCCCGGTACGCCCATCCTCTATTACGGCGACGAGATCGGCATGGGCGACAACATCTATCTCGGCGACCGCAACGGCGTGCGGACCCCGATGCAGTGGAGTCCCGACCGTAACGCCGGGTTTTCTAAGGCTGATCCGCAGCGGCTGTACCTGCCGCCGATCATGGACCCGATCTACGGTTACGAAGCGGTCAACGTCGAGGCGCAGCAACGCGAACCCGCCTCGCTGCTCAACTGGACGCGGCGGTTGCTGGCGGTGCGCCGATCCTGTCAGGCGTTTGGCCGTGGCCGCCTGGATCTGCTGCGCCCCGGCAACCGCAAGATCCTGGTCTATACCCGGAGCTACGCCGACGAGGTCGTGTTGTGCGTCGCCAACCTGTCGCGGGCGGCGCAGCCGGTGGAACTCGATCTTAAACAGTATAAGGGCCTGGTTCCGGTGGAAATGCTCGGTCAGACCCCGTTTCCGCCCATTGGCGAATTGCCCTATCTGCTCACGCTGTCCCGGCAAGGATTTTATTGGTTCCGGCTGACCAAGGCCGCGCCACCGGTCTGGCATGAGGGTACGCTACCGGGCTTGGAATTGCGGGTGCTGGTGCTGTTCCAAGGCTGGAAGAGCTTCTTCGTCGACGAGGTTGAGCCAAGTCGGCGGGCGATGGCGGCGGCCCTGCACGAGCGGCTGATCCGACAAATCTTGCCGAATTTTCTTCCGACCCAGCGCTGGTTCGCCGGGAAGGGCGGAAAGATCGAACGGGTGGAGTTCGAGAAATACGCGATTTGGGCCGACCGCAGCGAGTGGTTGCTGGCGCGGGTGCGGGTCTGGCTGGTCGGGCGGTCAGAGCCGCAGGATTACGCCTTACCGTTGGCGCTGGCTTGGGAGGATGACGGGGATGAGAAATTGCGGCCCCTGTGGCCCTACGCGCTGGCCAGGGTGAGGTTCAGGGCCAGGACAGGTCTGCTGTACGGCGCTTTTGCCGACGAACTGTTTTGCCAGACCTTGATTAAGATGATCGCCTGCGGCGCCCGGGTTCCCCTGGGATCGGGTTGGTTGAAATTTACCGTCACCCCGGCGTTCGCCGCCCTGGCCGGCGATGCGCCGGAATCGCTGCCAGTCAAGCGGCTGGCGCTGGACAGCAGCAACACCACCCTCGCTATCGGCGAGCGGTTGCTGATGAAAGGCTATCGCTGCTTGCAGTCCGGTATCAGCCCTGAGTTGGAGATGGGCCGGTTTCTCACCGAAATCGCCTTTCCGAATATCGCGCCGCTGGCCGGTGCGCTCGAGTACGAGGATGCGGCGGGCGACCGCATCACCCTGGTGTTGTTGCAAGGCTTCATGGAAAATCAAGGCGATGCTTGGAGCTATAGCCAGGATTATCTGAAACGCTTTCTGACGGACTGTCTCGAACAGCCGGATAGAATCCGGGAAGCCGGCGAGAACGCGCATACGGTCTATCTACTGTTTGCCGCCACTCTCGGTCAGCGCACTGGCGAATTGCACCGGGCGCTGGCGCAAACCACCGGCGATCCGGCTTTCGACCCGGAACCGATTACGGCGGTCGATCTGAGCGAATGGATGAACCAAATCCGTGAGGAAGTGAAGACGACCTTTGAGCGACTGAAGCTGTTCCTGAAGCAGCTCCCGGAGCCGGATCGGGTGCTGGCCGAACGGCTGCTCGCGGCTGAAATCGGTGTGCCGCAGGCAGGCCGTTATGCCTCGTTGGCCACCCAGGTGCTGGAATCCAGAGGTACCGCGGAGGCGCGGGCCGCGCAAATCGCGGCGCTGACTCCACAAGCCATGAAGACTCGCTATCATGGGGATTACCATCTCGGCCAAGTGTTGGTTGCCAAGGACGATGTGATTATCATCGACTTCGAAGGCGAGCCGTCGCGGTCGCTGGCCGAGCGACGCGCCAAACATTCGCCATTACGAGACGTGGTCGGGATGTTACGCTCGTTCGACTACGCGGCTCATGCCGCTCTGCGGCAGGCCACCGCCGATGGGACCTGCGACCGGGCGACACTCTGGCCGTATCTTAGCGCTTGGGAACAGCAAACCCGGTCCGCGTTTCTGAACGCTTATGTTGAAGCCGTGGACGACAGTCCGGGATATCCTACCGATCCCGATCAGACGAAGATGCTGCTGGAACTGTTCACCCTGGAGAAAGCCTGTTACGAATTGCGTTATGAACTGGATAACCGCCCCGACTGGATCGCTATCCCACTCGGGGGTTTATGTGAACTTCTTTTACTACCACCTGAAGGATAAATCGTAATGAAACAACCAAAAATTCTGGCGTTTGTCATGGCTGGCGGCGAAGGCTCCCGCCTGCAACCCCTCACTGTCGATAATTCCAAGCCTTCCTTACCTTTTGGGAGTCGCTATCGAATTGTCGACTTTGTCTTGAGTAATCTGCTCAATTCCGGCATTCAGGCGATTTATATGCTGGTGCAATACAAATCGCAGTCGCTGATTGAGCATGTCCGCAAGGCGTGGGTGGTTTCGCCGATGCGGAATGAAGAATTCGTCACGGTAGTGCCTCCGCAAATGATGCGGGGCGGCGACTGGTTCCAGGGAACTGCCGATGCGGTTTATCAGAATATCAATCTGATTCAATTGCACGATCCGGATCTGGTTGTGGTGTTTGGCGCTGATCATATTTACCGGATGGACCTTCAGCAGATGGTGGATTTTCACCACGAGCGGGCTGCGGATGTCACCGTTGCCGCCTTGCCGGTACCGCTTGCTGACGCCAGCGCGTTTGGCGTCATTGCTGCTGATCACGCTGGACGGGTTAGCGAGTTCCAGGAAAAACCGGCCAACCCGGCCCCGATGCCGTCTGATCCGACCCGCGCCTATGCGTCAATGGGCAATTATCTGTTTGACGCCAAAGTCCTGGTGCAGGCGCTCAAGGAAGCGAATCAGCGTGGCGAACATGATTTCGGCCACAATATCCTGCCCAAGTTGAAAGAAACCCACCGGCTGTTTGCCTATGATTTTTCCACCAATAAGGTTCCAGGGACCAAGCCTTATGAAGAAATTGGCTATTGGCGCGATGTAGGAACCCTGGATGCTTACTTTGAAGCGCATCAGGACATGTTGGGATTGACCCCGCGCTTTGACGTTTTTAATCCACAATGGCGAATCTTCTCCAGTAATTATCAGGGGCCGGTCGCACGCATTCTGGAAGCACAGATGCATAACAGCGTGATCGCCGCTGGTTCCATGGTGCATCAAGCCTCGATTCGCAATTGCATGATTCGCCGTGAAGTCATTATTGAGGATGACGTGGAATTGGAGGATTGCGTGATTCAAGACTATGTCTGGATCAAACGCGGCTCACGGCTGCGGCGGGTCATCGTCGGCCAGTATAATGTGATTGAAGCCGGCAGCCGGATTGGCTTTGATCCGGAAGCCGACCGCCGTCGTTATACCGTCACTGATGGCGGCATTACCGTGGTCGGGCCAGGAGAAGTCACCAAGAGTCTGCGGGCTTTTAGCGAGTAATTACCAGGACGCGGTATCAGGTATCAGGTTGTTTTTCTGATGCCTGATGCCTGGTTTATAACCCTTTGTCGATCACAAATTCCAAGTTAAATTTGATGAATAAACCGACTACTGTCTGGCCAGGCCGGCCGTATCCATTAGGCGCAACTTGGGATGGCGAGGGCGTTAATTTCGCCCTGTTTTCGCAAAATGCCGAACAGGTGGTGTTGTGTCTGTTCGATGCCAAGGGCAAGCACGAAGTTGAGCAGATTGCATTGCGGGAACGGACCGGCCAGGTCTGGCATGGCTATCTGCCGGATGCCCGGCCTGGACTGCTCTATGGTTACCGGGTTCATGGCCCCTATGCGCCGGAAGAAGGCCACCGGTTTAACGCCCATAAACTGCTGTTCGATCCTTACGCCAAGGCGATTGCCGGGCCGATCCATTGGAGTGACGCCCAGTTTGGCTATCGGATCGGCGGACGCGGTGAAGACCTGAGTTTTAATACCCGCAACAGCGCGCCGGGAGTGCCAAAATGTCAGGTCGTAGACACCGCTTTTTTCTGGGGTGATGATCGTCCACCGCGCATTCCCTGGCACGATACACTGTTTTATGAACTGCATGTTCGCGGTTTCACCATGCGCCATTCTGGATTGCCGCCGGAGTTGCGCGGTACCTATGCCGGACTTGGTTGTGGCGTGATTATCGATTACCTTAAAGCATTAGGAGTCACAGCAGTTGAATTATTGCCGATTCATTATTTCACCGATGAACGGTTATTAATGGAGCGGGGACTGCATAATTATTGGGGCTACAGCACCCTGGGTTATTTCGCCCCAAACCCCCGCTACGCTGCGACGGATAATCCGGTTGCTGAATTTAAAAGCATGGTCAAGAGCCTGCATTCAGCCGGGATCGAAGTCATTCTTGACGTAGTCTATAACCATACGGCGGAAGGTAATCATCTTGGTCCTACGCTTAATTTCAAGGGTATTGATAACGCGGTTTATTACCGACTGTCCCCGGAGCATCCGCGCTATTGCATGGATTACACCGGCTGCGGCAATACCCTGAATACCGCCCATCCGCGGGTATTGCAATTGGTGATGGATAGCCTGCGCTACTGGGTGCAGGAGATGCGCGTTGATGGCTTCCGCTTTGATCTGGCCGCCGCTTTGGCGCGGGAAACCGATGGCGAAGTCGATCAAGGTGGCGCTTTCATGGATGTGATTCAGCAGGACCCGGTCCTATCGCAAGTTAAACTGATCGCCGAACCATGGGATGTCGGTGAAAATGGCTATCAGGTGGGCCAATTCCCGGTCGGCTGGAGTGAATGGAATGGTAAATACCGCGATGTGGTGCGCGATTACTGGCGCGGCGAGAGCGGGTTAATTGGCGATCTGGCCTATCGGCTGACCGGCTCTGCTGATCTTTATCAGCACAATGACCGTCGTCCACACGCCAGCATTAATTTCATCACTGCCCATGACGGTTTTACTCTTTACGATTTGGTCAGTTATAACGAACGCCATAATGAAGCCAATGGCGAGAATAATCAGGATGGTGAATCCCATAATCGCAGTTGGAATTGCGGGGCGGAAGGCGATACCTATGATCCGGCAATCCTGGCTTTGCGTCTGCACCAGCGGCGCAATCTGCTGGCGACGCTGTTGCTTTCGCAGGGCGTCCCGATGTTACTGGCCGGCGATGAAGTCGGTCGCACCCAGCGCGGCAATAACAATGCCTATTGCCAGGATAACGAAATCAGTTGGCTGGACTGGGATATTTCCTGGTTGCCGGAGAACCGGCAATTACTGGCGTTCACGCAAAGCCTGATTCAACTGCGCCGCGAGCATCCTACCTTCCGCCGCCGGCATTTTTTCCGGGGCATTCATGGCGATGGCGTTCGCGACATTCTCTGGTTCAATCCCGATGGCCGGGAAATTGATGATGAGGAATGGACTCACGATTACGCCCGCTGCCTGGGACTTTATCTGCCGGGCGATGGCTTGGGTGACTGGGATGAGCGCGGGCATCCGGTGCAGGATGACGATTTTCTGCTGTTATTCAATGCTCACCACGAAGAAATCCCGTTTGTCTTGCTGACCTTGCCGGATCAAACCCTGTTTGAAGTCATGATTGACACCGCCTTGCCGCAAGGTCGTCCGGTGGGCGGTAATCAGCATCCTCCCGAAGAGCCGTATCCGGTGCAAGGTCGGTCGCTGGTCGTGCTGCGGCACCGACGCCAACCAGCAGGTTGAACGGCGCACTTGGCGAACCGGGATCGCCGCTCCTTCTCGCCAGCAGTGAACCTGCTGGCAGCCGCTTTTCCTGCTTCTGAGTTGCTCCCTACATGTCGTTGTTAAGCATTGATCATCTCTCGATAGCGTTCGGCGCTGAAAAGTTGCTGGACGATGCCAGTTTCCAGCTCGATCCGGGCGAACGGGTCTGCCTGATTGGCCGCAATGGCACCGGCAAAACCACGCTGCTGCGCTTGCTGACTGGTGAAATGCACCCCGATAGCGGCGACATCTGGCGGCAGCCAGGGTTGCGCATCGCCACGCTGGCTCAGGAACTGCCGGCGGATACTACCGCGACCGCCTTTGAGATCGTCGCCGGTGGCCTGGAAGGGTTGGGCGCGCTGCTGGCCGAGTACCACGAAGCCACCCACCAGCTTGCCCATGCCGCCACGCCCGACGGTTTGCAGCGGCTGGAGCGCTTGCAGCACGACCTGGAGGCGCGGGATGGCTGGCGCTGGCAACAGCGGGTCGAAACGGTGATCAGCCGCTTGCAATTGCCGGCGGATACGCCGCTCGCGGAACTGTCCGGCGGCTGGCGACGGCGGGTGCTGCTGGGCCGGGCGCTGGTCTGCGAGCCGGAGGTGCTGCTACTCGACGAGCCAACCAATCATCTTGATCTGGAAACGATTGAGTGGCTGGAAACCGAGTTGCTGGAGTTTCGCGGCGGGTTGCTGTTCGTCACCCATGACCGGGCGTTGTTGCAACGACTGGCGACCCGGCTGCTGGAGCTGGATCGGGGAATGCTGACCTCTTGGCCGGGCAATTACGCCGCGTTTGTCGAGAAAAAAGCGGCGGCGCTGGATATTGAAGATCGGCATAACGCCAAGTTCGATAAGACTCTGGCGCAAGAGGAGGTGTGGATTCGCCAGGGCGTTGAGGCGCGGCGCACTCGCAATGAAGGCCGGGTGCGGGCATTGCTGGCCTTGCGCGAAGAGCGTCGGCAGCGCCGTGAAGTGACCGGCAAGGCCCGCATCGCGCTGGAGCAGGCGGAAACCTCCGGCAAGCTGGTGATCGAGGCCAAAAATCTCCGTTATGCCTGGCAAGCCGAGCCGCTGGTTCGCGACTTTTCAGTGCGGATTCTGCGCGGCGACCGAATCGGGCTGATCGGTCCCAACGGCTCCGGCAAGACCACGCTGCTGAATCTGCTGCTGGGCCGCTTGACCCCGGACGCCGGTCAGGTGCGTCAAGGCACCAAGCTGGAAATCGCCTATTTCGATCAGTTGCGCGAGCGGCTGGACCCGGAGCAGACCGTTCTGGACTGTGTGGCCGGGGGGCGGGAAACCGTGGAAATCAACGGTCAGCGCCGGCACGTCATCGGCTATCTCGGCGATTTCCTGTTCACCGCCCAGCGGGCGCGGTCCCCGATCAAGTCGCTGTCCGGCGGCGAACGCAACCGCTTGCTGCTGGCCCGGCTGTTCAGCCAGCCGGCCAATTTGCTGGTCATGGACGAGCCGACCAATGATCTTGATCTGGAAACCCTGGAACTACTGGAAGAGTTGCTGCTGAACTATGCCGGCACCTTGTTGCTGGTCAGCCATGACCGGGCGTTCCTGGATAACGTGGTGACCAGTTGCCTGGTGTTTGAGGGCAACGGGCGGATTCAGGATTATGTCGGCGGTTATAGCGACTGGCTGCGTCAGCGGTCTGCGCTGGAACCGGCTCTCACAGCCAAGCCGAAATTATCGCCGCCGTCGGTTCTAAAAACGCCTCGCTCTGAATCATCCGGCAAGCTGAACTATAACGAGCGGCGGGAACTGGAACAGTTGCCGGCGCGAATTGAGGAACTGGAACAGCGGCAACAAACGCTGCACACCACGACCGCCAATCCGAGCTTTTATAAACAGGAGTCGGCGGCAATGAATGTGAAACTTGCGGAATTGCGGGCGCTGGAAGTGGAACTGGCGGCGGCTTACCAGCGCTGGGAGGAGTTGGAAAACCGCAGTGGGACGAAATAGGCTATTGCGCGGTTAATGCCACCCGCATTCGTTCCAGACCGTCCAGCAGCGTGGCGCGGGGACAACCAAAATTCAGCCGGATAAATCCCTCGCTGCTCGGTCCAAATGTCGCCCCATCATTCATGGCGACTCCGGCATTCTGGATAAAAAATTCATGCGGATTACCGGCAATACCCGCCTCCCGACAATCCAGCCAAGCCAGATAAGTCGCTTCCGGCTTGGTGATGTGAATGCCCGGCAAATGCTGATCGACATAATTCATCAGCACCTCCCGATTGGTCGCCAGATAGGGTAATAGTTGCTGAAGCCAGTCGCTGCCGTGCTGATAAGCGGCCAATGCCGCAGTCAGGGCGATAACATTAACATCCGGTACGATACCACGCATGGCGTGTTTGAACCGCTGCCGCAATTCAGGATTCTGGATAATGGCGAAACTGGCGCCCAGTCCGGCAATGTTAAACGTCTTGCTCGGAGCCATCAGGGTAATACAGCGTTGCGCAATTTCCGGGGATAAGGTAGCGAAGGGACTATGCCGCTGTCCGTCCAGTAATAAATCGCAGTGAATTTCGTCGGAACAAATCACCAGATCATGTTGTTCGCAAATATCCGCCAGCCGGCTTAATTCATCAATGCTGAATGAACGCCCGACCGGATTATGCGGATGACAGAGAATGAACAACCGGGTTTCTGGACTGATGGCCTTGGCGAAAACGGCATCGTCAAAGGTATAAAAAAGCCGTCCATTACGATTTTCAACAGTCAATTCTGCGGTGATGAGTTGCCGATCCTGATAGAGCGGCGCGCTCAGAAACGGCGGATAAATCGGAGTTTGCACCAACACTGCATCGCCCGGTTCGCCAACCGCCCGACACGCGATGTTCAATCCGCAGACCAGCCCCGGCAGATAAACGATCTGTTCCGGCGTCACGGTCCACTGGTAAAGATCCGCCATTCGGGCGCACAGGGTTTCCGTCAATGTGTCCGGCGGCGCGCCATAGCCGAAGATCCCATGATCTATTCGTTGATGCAGCGCGGTTAGCACTGGTTGCGGGGCGGTGAAATCCATGTCGGCGACCCAGAGCGGCAGCGCAGCGCCATAGCGTTGCCATTTCAAACTGTCGGTGCCACGACGGACCGGTAGATGATCAAAGTGGTAATCCATGATGGCTCAATAACGTAAAAACCCGGCAAGCCGGGTTTGGTGGAAAAATCGGGGGCCGTAACGTCAGTTTAGAGACTACTACCCCGGGTTGAAACCGGATCGCGCTCGGACAGCAGCGCACAGCCGTGGCCGTAATGGTGCTGCAAGGTCTGCCAGACTTCAAAGAAATATTGGTTAGAGCTGTCGCGGTTCGCCGGGGGGGATGTATTAATCCCAACCGGGTCCAATACCGCCAGGGTGTTGCCCGGCGTCGGCAAGTGGCCGGCTTCCAGCAGGGCAACCGCCTGATGAACATAGTCGCCGCTGGTTTGCTCGCCAACGCCGATGCGATAAAGCCGGAAGTTTTTCATCCGCGCCATACGCGGCAGATAGTGGAGGAGACGCAGAGCAGGGTCGTCGGCGGAAACCGACACGCCGTTGTTCAGACCAAAATCGGTGTAAACCGTATCAATCCGGCGCAGTTCTTTGGCTTTGTCGGGATCAATGCTTTCAAACTGCTGGGCGATTTGTTGCAAGACGCTGGACATGGAACTTTACCTCGCTCGACCAAGGGGCGGTGGCCGATAGATTGCTTGTGGAGGCAGAGCGCACACCGCGCAGAGGCGGATTCAAACCGGGGCGGATTTGAGTGAACGGGGGGAAAATCCGGAGAACTTCGGCTTGAATAAGGTTAATTGTAGCATTCCAAGAGCAGTTGCGACGGGCCGCGCAAAAAAATATTTCGCATTGTGCAATCGCACAAAAAAGCCCAGCGACGCCGGACTCCATTTTGGGGAAAGCGGGATTCAAACCGGAGGCGGACTGGCCTTGGCGACCGCATCTTCAACCAGCTTTTGCAGATCGCCGTTTTGCAGCAACTCGAGCGTGATGTCGCAACCGCCGATCAATTCACCGCCGACATAAATCTGCGGGAAGGTCGGCCAGTCGGCATAGCGCGGCAGGTTGTCGAAAATCTCCGGATCTTCCAGCACATTAACGTAGGCAAAGGGCTGGCCGGTCGCCGCTAGTGCCTGAGAAGCCCGTTGCGAGAAGCCGCAGCGCGGCGCTTCAGGCGAACCCTTCATGTAAATCACTACCGGATTGGTTTCGACCTGTTCTTTGATGCGGTCCAGAATGTCCATCGACTTCACCTCAATAAGAATAACGATTCAGGCAATGACCCGCGATCCGGGGTCCACGTTCAGTTGCAGCCACAATTCCAGCAGCGCCGCGTGCCACAGTTTACTGCCCTGCAACCGGGTCAAATGCGCTTCCGGTTCAGCCAACAGTCGATCCAGATAGGCCCGCTGGAACAGGCCGCGTTCCCGGCAGGCGTGGGAATTGACGATGTCGCGCATGAACTCCAGAAAGTCGCCGCGCACGAACTTGAGCGCCGGGACCGGAAAATAGCCCTTGAGTCGGTCGATCACCGCATCGGGCAATAGACCGCGCGCAATCTTTTTCAACACATCCTTGCCGCCGCCGCCAATTTTCAGGTGCGGCGGCAATTGCATCGCCAGTTCCACTAGTTCGTGATCCAGGAACGGCACCCGCGCCTCCAATCCCCAGGCCATCGTCATGTTGTCCACCCGCTTGACCGGGTCATCGACAATCAGCGTGGTCACATCCAGCCGTAGCACCTGGTCGAGATAGTCCTGAGCGCCGGGTTCCGCCAGCCGGGCGGCAATCAGGTCAGCGGTGTAGTCGGGGCCATGCCAGGCCGGCGCCACCGTCTCCAGAAATTCAGGGTGATCGCGGTCGAAATAGTGGCGTCGGAATCGCTCGACTGCACTGCCCGTCTCCGCCGCCATGCGCGGATACCAGAAATAGCCGCCAAAGACTTCATCCGCGCCCTGGCCGCTCTGCACCACCTTGACCGCCTGGGAGACCCGCTCGGCCAGCAGGAAGAACGCTACCGCATCCTGCCCGACCATCGGCTCGGCCATGCAGGTCACGGCTTCCGGCAGGCGCTGGAGAACATCGCCGTTGGGGATTAAATACCGGTGATGGCGAGTCTGATAACGGGCGACGACCTGATCGGAATACTCGAACTCGCTGCCCTTTTCCTCCGGCTGATCCTCGAAACCGACCGAAAAGGTGCGTAAATCGCGAACCCCGGTCTCGGCCAGCAAGGCTACCAGCAGGCTGGAGTCCAGTCCCCCGGACAGCAACACCCCGACCGGCACATCAGCGACATCCAGCCGCCGTCGCACCGCCAGTCGCAGCGCGGCGTGAACCGCCTCGATCCATTCCGCGTCAGTGCGTGGTTCCGCAGGCCGCAGCGCCTGCAACCGCCAGTAAACCCGGCTGTGTTCACGGCCCTGAGCGTCAATGGTCAGCGTCGTCGCCGGCGCCAGTTTGCGGATGCCTTGCAGAATCGTGCGCGGCGCGGGAATAACGGCGTGGAGCGTCAGTTGATGATGCAGCGCCACCGGATCGAGGGCGGTATCGACGTCGGGGGCGGCCAGCAGCGCCTGAGTATTGGACGCAAAGCGGAAGGTTTGCGGGGTGCGGCTGTAATACAGCGGCTTGATGCCCAGCCGGTCGCGGGCCAGAAACAGGCTGCGCTCGCGCTGATTCCACAGGGCGAAGGCGAACATCCCGATCAGATGCTCGACGCACTGCTCGCCCCATTCGGCATAGGCTTTAAGAATGACTTCAGTGTCGCCACCGGAGAAGAAATGGTAGCCCTTGGCCAGCAACTCACTGCGCAATTCCCGGTAGTTATAGATCGCGCCGTTAAACACTAGCGCCAGTCCCAGCTCGGCATCCACCATCGGCTGATTAGAGCGGTCGCTGAGGTCAATCACCGACAGCCGGCGATGGCCGAACAGCAGGGGACCGTCAGCCCAGGTTCCCGCATGATCGGGGCCGCGCCGGGCCAGGCGTTGCAACATCCGCTCCATCAGGGCCGGATCAGGCTGGCCGCCATCAAAACTCAATTCGCCGCTAATGCCGCACATAGCTGGTCGCTGTCAGGAAAGGGAGGCGGGGGCTTAGAATTTCAGGTTGGCGGCGTTGACCGGCGGACGCACTCCGGGGGCGCTGCGCGCTACGGAAATCGCCCGGTTATACACCAGCGCGCTGGGGACAGTACCGCTCAGAGTGACCACGCCCTGACTCGCATTGACGCTGATGCTGGCGGCGGCCAGTTGCGGGTCCTGCTTGAAGGCGTCCTTGATGGCCGAGACGATGTCGGAATCGCTGACGGTGGGGCCGCTACGCCCGCTGCTGGAGCGGGTCGCGCTGGAACTGCTGTCGCTATCGCTGCTGTCGCTGCCGCCAAGAGTGGCGCAGCCGGTAGCGGCCAGAGCGGCGATCAGGAGCGCCGGGATGATGAGGTTACGGGTATTCATGGGACGGTCTCCGTGAATTGGGAATAGGGGAGCGCCAGGCGGTATCGAGCCGATCCGGCGCGAGGCGGCGAAAGGATACCATACCGCTACCGTTCGTAACCCGCCCCGGTTTTACCGCCCAATGGGTGATTTGTGAAACTTGACGTGGTCACCGGACTCCAACCGGCGCTAAACTCGGCACTGGTTCCAATTCACTCACCAATCGTCAATCCCCCAACCGATCATATGGAGCAAGACCATGGTTCATCAGTTACCCGAACTGCCCTACGCCAAGAACGCCCTGGAGCCGCACATTTCGGCGGAAACTCTGGAATATCACTACGGCAAGCACCACCAGACCTATGTGACCAACCTGAACAACCTGATTAAAGGCACGGAATTCGAGAATCTGTCGCTCGAAGAGATCGTGCTGAAATCGTCCGGCGGCGTGTTCAACAATGCCGCGCAGGTCTGGAATCACACCTTCTACTGGCATTGCCTCTCGCCCAATGGCGGCGGCGAACCGACCGGTGCGCTGGCGGCGGCGATCACTCAGAAGTTCGGATCGTTCGCAGCGTTCAAGGAAGAATTCGCCAAGGTGGCGATTGGCACCTTCGGTTCCGGCTGGGGCTGGCTGGTCAAGAACCCGGATGGTTCCATCGAACTGCTCAGCACCTCTAACGCCGGCACTCCGGCGACTGCGGGCAAAAAAGCGCTGCTGACCTGCGATGTGTGGGAACACGCCTATTACATCGATTACCGCAACCTGCGGCCCAAGTATGTTGAGGCGTTCTGGAATCTGGTCAACTGGGATTTTGTCGCCCAGCAATACGCCTGAATCAATTAAACCTAACCCGTCGGCGCTTCATCCCGCCGGCGGTTCTGGGCGCAAGGACTGCTCCAGCAACTCCGCCACCGCCTCAGCCGCCTTCTGATTGGCATCGCAGCGCAATGCGCCATGCAGCGCCGCAAACTCCGCCGTCAACGCCTCACGCGCCGCGTCATCCTCCAGCCAGCGCAACACCGCCGGTCCCAGATTCGCTACCGTCGCGGCATCCTGAATAAACTCGGGAATCAACTCGCGCCCCGCCAGTAAATTAGGCAAGGCAAAATAAGGCGTACTCACAAAGGGGCGGGCAATCCAGGCGGTCAGCGGCGCAACCCGATAGGCCGCCACCATCGGCCGTTTGAGCAACATCGCCTCCAACGTGGCGGTTCCTGAGGCCAGCAACACCACCTCAGCCGCCGTCATCGCCTCGCGGGAATGGCCCTGCAACAGAGTCAGTGGCACATCCGGCGCTTGTACCAAACGCATCATCTCCAGCAGATCGTGCAGTGCCGGGGTTGCCGCCGGCAGCAGGAAATGCAGATCGGGGCGTTGGCTATGAAGCCATTGGGCGGTTTCTAGAAACAGCGGCCCTAATCGCTTGACCTCACCGACCCGACTACCCGGCAACAAAGCGACGATTCGGGCATGAGCTGGCCATGGCAGATTCAGCGCGAGCCGGGCTAGCACTGGATCGCTGTGCAGCGGAATCGCATCGGCCAGCGGATGACCCACATACCGCACCGGGACGCCGCGATCCTGATAAAACCCGGCTTCAAAGGGCAACAGGGTCAGGATCAAATCCACCGACCGGGCAATTTTGCGCACTCGCCACGGTCGCCATGCCCACACCGAGGGACTGACATAATGGACGGTCGGAATACCGTGAACCCGCAACCGGCGCTCCAGACCGAGGTTGAAATCCGGCGCGTCGATCCCGATCAGCACCGCCGGCGGATCAGCCAGCAAATGGCGGTAGAGTTGCCGGCGAATCCGCAGCAGTTCCGGGAGATGGCGCAATACTTCCACCAGGCCCATCACGGCCAGCCGTTCCAGTGGAACCTGGCTTTGCAGTCCCTGCGCAATCATGGCGGGACCGCCGACGCCGCTGAATCGGGCGTGGGGATAACGGGATTGCAACGCGGCGATCAGCGGAGCGCCCAGCAGATCGCCGGACAGTTCACCAGCGACCAGGGCAATATGCATCTTTCGGGAAACCCCTTAGAAATCCGGTGTTGCGCCGGGACGGACAATCGCAAAAATCTCGGTAGCGGCTTGCCTGACTTCATCGGGAAACGTGTCCAGCGAATTGGGTGGGAGCTGTAGCAACCGGACAAACTTGGTCAGATTTTGCGGGCTGGATCCGGCAACGGGATTGGCGGTGACATTCGTTTGCAAGTCAGTGGCGATTCGTGCGGCGATATGGACGATCCAGGTTTCCAGCCGGTATTCCGGCGCTTGAGTCGGCCGCAACTGATAAGCGACCGCCATGCGCAGATAGTCAGGCAAGCGCCAGGCCCTGACCAGTTCCGCGCTCAATTCGACCCAGTTGAAACCAAACACGCGTCGTTCTGCGGTCAGCAGATCGCATTCGCCGCGTTCGACACGATCCAGCACGTTGCGATATTGATCCGAACACTGGCTATAAAAAACCAGCTTGCCGATGCTATGCAAAAGACCAGCGATAAACAGTCGATCGGCATTCATCAGGCGCTTGCGCCGGGCCAACAACCGGGCAGTGGCTCCACAGGCGATGCTATGCAGCCAGAACCGGTCCATGTTGATCTGTTCCGGGGGCAAGCCATCAAACAGATTAACGGCGGAAGAGGCAAACACCAGATCGCGCAAGGTCCGCTGACCGATCAGATTGATGGCGCGCGGAATCGAGTCGACCCGGTTGGGCAATCCGTAGTAGGCGCTGTTGATCAACCGCAACAACCGGGCTGATAGCCCTGGATCGCAGAGAATCACTTCCGCCAGATCAGCGATCCGGGTGTTGGGATCGTCAATGAGCGCGTTGAGCCGGATCAGCGCGTCAGGCAGGGACACCAAGGTCTGGATATCCCGCACCAAGGCTCCGAGAGTGATGCGACGCGGTGGCGCCACGGGTGACGATGGTTCAGCCAAGGGACCTTCCACCGTCTGTCGCTCCCAGCGTCACCACAACCTGGTGAATGCGGCCATCCCGGAACAGGGGAACGCAAGCTGCGTTCTCTTTCACGATGCCCGGCGCTTCATCGATCTCCACCGAAATCACCTGTTCGGCGACGCCAGCGGGATTCCGCATTGCAATGTCGTAAACCGCATCACCATCGGATAGTCGATAGCGCAGGCGGAAACCCGGCCAGTCGTCAGGAATGCACGGGCGCAGCCGCAGGATGTGATCCTCAACCAACTCCAGGCCCAGAATCGATTCCAGCGCCACCCGCAGCATCCAACCCGCTGCGCCGGTGTAGCCGCTCCAGCCGCCGCGCCCAAGATGCGGAGCCGCGCCGTAAACATCGGCGGCGACCATGAACGGTTCGAGCCGGTAAACAGCGACTGCTTCCGGGGTCAGCGCATGGTGGATCGGATTCAGCATTTCCAGCAATTTCACGGCCCGGTCGCGCCGACCCAGTTCCGCCAGCGCCCGCACCACCCACAACGCGGCATGAGTGTACTGGCCGCCGTTTTCCCGCACTCCGGCGACATAGCCCTTGATATAGCCGGGATCCTGGAGGGTGTTCACAAAGGGTGGGGTAAGTAACCGGATCAAGCCGTCCGCTTCCGACACCAGATGTCGTTCAACCGCATCCATCGCCGTTTCCGCCCGACCCCACGGGGCCGCCTTGGCCAGAACCGCCCATGCCTGAGCCAGCGCGTCAATCCGGCACTCAGCGCTGGTATTGGAACCGAGCATCGCGCCGTCATCATCCCAGGCGCGCCGGTACCAATCGCCATCCCAACCATGCTGGTTCAGCGCCTCGGCCAGATCGCGGCGGAACGCGGCATAGCGCCGGGTGCGGTTATGGTCGCCGTGCTGGCCGCAGACCGGGATAAATTCGCCGAGCGTGGCGTAGAGGAAAAAGCCCAGCCAGACGCTTTCGCCGCGCCCTTGCCGCCCCACCCGGTTCATCCCGTCATTCCAGTCGCCGGTTCCCATCAGCGGCAAACCGTGAACGCCTTGGGTCAACGACCGATCCAGCGCCCGGCAACAGTGTTCATACAGGGTAGCGGTCTCGCCGGAATTTTCCGGAGTCAGAAACGCCTCATCTTCGCCCGGTTGTAATGGCCGCGCCTTCAGAAAACGAACAGGCTCGCCGAACAGGCTCCAGTCGCCGGTCACCCGGGCATGAAAAGCGGCCAGATAGGGCAGCCAGAGCCGATCATCGCTGCACCGGCTGCGAATCCCGCGCCCGCCCGGCGGATGCCACCAGTGCAACACGTCACCCTCTGCGAACTGATGGGCGGCGTGCAGCAATAATTGGCGGCGGGTTAGTTGCGGGTCGTGGTAAATCAGCGCGGCGGCGTCCTGCAGCTGGTCGCGGAAACCGAACGCGCCGCCCGACTGGTAGAACGCGGAACGGCCCCACAACCGGCAACTGAGGGTTTGATAAGCCAGCCAGCCATTGACCATCAGGTTCAGCGCCGGGTCGGGCGTCTCGATCTGCACCGCCGCCAGCCAGTCCCGCCAGAAGGTTTGAACCTCGGTCAAGGTCGTCTCGACCGCACCATCTTCCCGATAGCGGTCAATCAGCCGCCGCGCCTCGTCCCGATCCGCCGCTTCACCCAGCAGAAAGGCGTATTCGACCGCCTCGCCCGGCTCCAGAGTCAGGGTGATTTGCAGCGCAAAACAGGGATCAAGTCCAGCGCCCACCTGGCCACTCAAGGCTTCACGCCATAACGCTGCCGGTTGGGCTGGACTGCCATGCAGCCCGATAAACTCGGCGCGGTCGCCGGTGACGTGAATCGGGATCGGATCGGTCGGCGCTCCGGCGGCAAACGCGATCCGCCCGGCAAATTCGCCGTTGCGGTTTTCGGCCAGCAATGCGCCGGTCGCAGCGTCTGATTCGATGGTCAGTTCCACCGCGTGGTCGCCCGGTAATACGCCCAGCACCAGGCGAGCGTAGCTGTAAAGCGCTAGGCGACAGGGTTGATCGCGGTGATTGTGCAGCCGAATCCGGGTGATTTTGACCGGATCTTCACGCGGGACGAACAGCCAAACCTGCTGTTCCAAGCCCTGACTAAGCTGGCGATAACGGCTGTAACCGAAACCATGCCGGACTTCGCAGGGTACCGGCTGCGGAATCGGGCCGGGCAGCACTGACCAGAATGTGCCGTCCGCTTCATCGCGCAGGTACAACGCCTCGCCATGCGGGTCCAGCACTGGATCGTTGAACCACGGGGTCAGCCGGTTTTCGCGGCTGTTCTGACTCCAAGTCGAACCCGCGCCGGTTTCACTGGTAATAAAACCAAATTGCGGGTTGGCGATGATGTTGACCCACGGCTGCGGCGGCAATTTCAACCGACCATCGGCATCTGGTTCCAGGCGGATCACATACTCATCACCGGCAGCGTTGAAGCCGCCGTAGCCATTCCAGAACTGGAGCGCTGATTTCGCCTGATCCGTGAATCCCCCTGACTGCGCCTCCCCCTTTTGAAAGAGGGGGGCGGGGGGGATTTTGGTAAAGCGCTGGGGGACTGTTGGCGAAGGAGAACTTGTGTCACGACTCGCTGCTGCTGCAAAAGCCGCATTAATTTCCGCTGCCTGCTGATAACCGGTTGCCAAGGCCAGCGCAGCTTCCCGCTCCGAAGCCGCACCTAGCAGAAACGTCACTTGCGCTACGCCGCCCGCCGCCAGTTCCACCGTTTGCCGCAAACTGACGATGGGATCGAGAACATTACCGACGGTGCCGGACAGCGGCGCCACCAACTTCAGCGCGCGGGGTGCAGCCAGTGAATAACCCCGGCCAATAAAGCGGGCACGGTCGGTTTCATACTGGACTCCCTCGCCTTTGCCGGCACTTTCACCCACCAGCGCGTGAACCAGCCAGCACGGTAATTCTTCATGACTGCGAGGACGCCGCCGAGCGAGTAATGCCTGCGATTCCGCCGCCCATTCGGTTTGAATGAACAGCTTGGAAAAGGCCGGATGCGCTGCGTCAGCGGCCCAGTGATTCAGCACCACCTCGGCATAACTGGTGAGTTCGATTCGCTGAGGCTGATCGCTCAGGTTGCGAAGCGTGATCCGGCGCAATTCCAGATCAGCATCCGGGGCGACGCAGATTTCGATGAGGGCTTCAATGCCGTTCTGCTGCTGGCGAAATTTAGCAATACCGCCACAAAACCGGCTGTCCTGAGTTTCCGCCGCCTGGCCGAATAACCAGAACTGGCGGCTCTCCACATCGCGAAAATACAGCAGCAACCCACCGCCACCCTCGATTAAATCGGGATTCCAGCGAGTGAGCGCCAAATCATTCCACGCCGAATAACCAGTGCCGGCAGCAGTGAGAAAGGTCCCGTAATGAGCGTCAGCGAGAAGATAACCACCGGCAGCTTGAGCGTGTTGGGCGAGATCGACGGGCATGACGAAGCTCCAGGCGGGATGCGGGTTTCCCCTTGAAGTTAAAGTGTAGCTGTATCGCGCCAGAGTTGAAGAATTAACCGATCCGCGCCAGCGCCCGCTCAATCCGCGCCACGGTTTTCGCCCGACCCAGCAGTTCCAGGGTGATGTCAATCGGTGGCGATACCGCAGTCCCGGTGACCGCGACTCGCAGCGGCTGGGCGACTTTGCCCAGCGCCAAATCGCCTGCTTCGGCCACCTGCTTGATCGCCTCATGAATCGGCTCGGCCCGCCACTCCGGCAATGCTGCGAATGCCTCACCCAGTTGTTGCAGTGGCGCATGGGCGGCAGCCGTCAGGTGCTTACCGGCAGCTTTGGGGTCGTAATCGGCAAATTCGCGGTATAGAAAAGCGGCAGCTTGCGCCAAATCCTTGAGGGTGTCGGAACGGTCGGCAAAGGCCTTGACCACCTCGGCTAGCGGCGGTCCGGCGCTGGGATCGATATCCAGTTGCCCGATATGCCAGCTCAAATGGCGGGCGACATGAACCGGGTCCAGCGTTTTCATATAGTGCTTGTTCAGCCAGATCAACTTGGAAGAATTGATCGCTGAAGGCGCTTTGTTGCAATCGGCGAGATCGAATAACTCGATCATCTCGTCCAGAGAAAAAACCTCCTGATCGCCATGCGACCAGCCGAGCCGCACCAGATAATTCAGCACTGCTTCCGGCAGATAACCCAGATCGCGGTATTCCATCACGCTGGCCGCGCCGGTCCGTTTGGACAGCTTCTGGCCATTCGGGGCGAGAATCATCGGCACATGGCCGTATTGGGGAACCGGAACGCCCAGCGCCTTGAGGATATTGATTTGGCGCGGGGTATTGTTGATGTGATCATCGCCACGAATGACATGGGTGATGCCCATATCCATGTCATCCACCACCACGCAGAAGTTGTAGGTCGGCGTCCCATCAGCGCGGGCGATGATCAGATCATCCAGTTCGGTGTTCTGGAACACGATCCGACCGTGAATCAGATCATCGACCACCATCTCGCCATTGAGCGGATTGCGGAACCGCACCACCGGCTCCACCCCGTCGCGCGGCGGACCGGCATAGTCGCGGTAACGCCCGTCATAACGCGGCTTGTCTTTCCGCGCTTTCTGCTCTTCGCGCAAAGCGTCCAGCTCCTCGCGAGTGCAATAGCAGTAATAAGCCCCACCGTCCTGCAGGAGTTGTTGCAACACCTCGCGGTATCGATCAAAGCGCTGGGTCTGATAGAACGGCCCCTCGTCATAATCCAGACCCAGCCAGGCCATCCCCTCCAGAATGGCGTTTACCGCTTCCGGGGTGGAGCGTTCCAGATCGGTGTCTTCAATCCGTAACACGAAGGGGCCGCCGTGACGACGGGCGTACAGCCAGGAAAACAGCGCAGTGCGAGCGCCGCCGATGTGCAGATAGCCGGTGGGGCTGGGAGCGAAACGGGTTTTAACCATGAGCTTTGTCCAAAAAAATCAAAGTGAAAAAGAAATCCGCCACCGTCTTTTTAATCTTTAACATCTTTTCCGTATCTTCCGTGTTTTCCGTGGCTCAGCTTTTAGGTTTAGCCGGACGTTCCCAGTGGCTGACATCCTTTCGTGGAGCGCGAGTCAGGCACAGCCCACCATCCGGCACATCGCGGCCCACCGCTGAACCCGCCCCGACCGTTGCGCCCTTGCCAATCCGCACCGGCGCCACTAGCGAGCTGTTGGAGCCGATAAACGCGCCATCGTCAATGACGGTCTTATGCTTGTTGGCCCCGTCATAATTACAGGTGATGGTGCCCGCACCGACGTTCACTCCCGCGCCAATCTCGGCATCACCCAGATAGGTCAGATGGTTGACCTTAGAACCGGGTCCGATGATCGTCTTCTTGGTCTCGACGAAATTACCGATATGAACGCCCGCCGCTAACTGCGAACCAGGCCGCAGCCGGGCAAACGGGCCAATTTGCGATCCGGCGCCCACCTCCGCGCTTTCGATCCGTGAATGGGAGAAAATCTCCACGTCATCGCCAATCATTGCATCCTTGAGAACGCAGAACGGCCCGACTTTGACCCGGTCGCCCAACCGAACCACGCCTTCAAACACCACATTGACATCGATCACGACATCCTTGCCGGTTACAACTTCCCCGCGCACGTCCACCCGCGCCGGGTCGAGCAGGATCGCGCCATGGTCCAACAAGGCCTCTGCTTGCCGTCTTTGGTAAAACCGCTCCAGTTCCGCTAGTTGCCGACGGTCGTTGACGCCTTGCACTTCGGTGGGTTGATCTGCCGTGAACGCCGTAATCGCAATGCCATCGTGTCCCGCCAGCGCCACCACATCAGTCAGGTAGTATTCGCCCTGGGCATTCTCATTGCCCAGTTCCGCGACCCAACCACGCAACTTCGCGGTCGATACCGCCAAAATCCCGGTGTTCACTTCACACAAGCCACGTTCAGCCGGCGTTGCATCCTTTTCCTCAACAATCCGCTGCACCTGACCCTGCTCATTACGGACGATCCGACCATAACCGGACGGATCGGCCAGCTTCGCGGTCAGCAACGCCAACTGCCCTTGCCGGGCCTGATCAACCAGCGGTTGCAGGGTCTCCAGCCGGGTCAGCGGCACATCGCCATACAGCACCAGCGTGATTCCGGCATCATCCAGCACCGGCAGCGCCTGCGCGACCGCGTGACCGGTGCCTAACTGCTTGGCCTGCTCGACCCACAGCACCCCGGACTCCCCTGCCAATGTGGTTTTAACCTGATGGCCGCCATGCCCATACACCACAACCCGGACCGCAGCTTCCAGATGATGGGCGGTCGCTAGGACATGAGCCAGCAACGGCTTGCCACCGACCGAATGCAAAACCTTGGGTAAATCCGAACCCATCCGTTTGCCCTTGCCGGCGGCAAGGATCACGACTGAAAGTTGCTGCATGGCGAATAAGCCTCTCCTGAAAAATGGCCGTTATTGTACCTAGCGATCGGGGTTACTGTAACGCCGGCTCCCCGCTAAAAACAAAAAGGCCGTGACAGCGTCACGGCCAGCGGGGGTTAAACAGATTATTATTATTAGCTTTTAGCCGGACTTACGCAGTTTCCGCAGTCGCTCAATCGTCTGCAACTGCGCGACCGCCTCAGCCAGTTCAGCCTTGGCCCGGGCAAATTCAAACTCGCTGCGATGATCGGCAATCACCTGTTCGGCGCGCTGCTTGGCCGATTGCGCAGCGGCTTCGTCCAGATCCCTGGCCCGCTCCGCAGTGTCGGACAGAATCGTCACCAGACTGGGCTGCACTTCCAGCAACCCACCCGAAACGTAGAACAACTGCTCCTCGCCACCCAGCAGGCGCACCCGCACCTGGCCGGGTTTCAACCGGGTCAGCAACTGGCTGTGGCGAGGCAAAATGCCGAGTTCGCCCAGCTCGCCCGGCGCGGTCACCATCTCCGCCACGCCGGAAAACAACTCCTTCTCTGCGCTGACGATATCGACATGCAGTGTCATGCCCATAGTGCGTCTCCTGGTCGGTTGCGAACGGAACGCGATCCCGGAACCGGGACCGCCGCCCCATTACAGCTTGTTAGCCTTTTCCACCGCTTCGTCAATCGCGCCGACCATGTAGAACGCCTGCTCGGGCAGATGGTCGTACTCGCCAGCGATGATGCCCTTGAACCCGGCAATCGTGTCCTTGAGCGCGACGTATTTGCCGGGCGAACCGGTAAATACCTCAGCGACAAAGAACGCCTGCGACAGAAATCGCTGAATCTTGCGGGCGCGGGACACGACCTGCTTGTCTTCTTCAGACAGCTCATCCATACCAAGGATCGCGATGATGTCTTTCAGTTCCGTGTAGCGCTGCAAAGTACTCTGCACGGCGCGGGCGGTGTCGTAGTGTTCCTGACCGACGACCAGTGGATCCAGTTGCCGCGAGGTGGAATCCAACGGATCCACCGCCGGATAGATCCCCAGTTCGGCGATCTGGCGGGATAGCACCACTGTGGCGTCCAGATGGGCGAACGTGGTCGCCGGCGACGGATCAGTCAGGTCGTCGGCAGGCACATACACCGCCTGGATCGAGGTGATCGATCCGGACTTGGTCGAGGTAATGCGCTCCTGTAACACGCCCATTTCCTCAGCCAGCGTGGGCTGATAGCCCACCGCCGACGGCATCCGGCCCAGCAACGCCGAACACTCGGTGCCGGCCAGGGTGTAACGGTAGATATTGTCGATGAACAGCAGCACGTCACGACCTTCATCGCGGAAATTCTCAGCGATGCTCAGGCCAGTCAGCGCGACTCGCAACCGGTTACCCGGTGGCTCGTTCATCTGGCCGTAAACCAGTGCGACCTTATCCAGCACGTTCGACTCGGTCATCTCGTGATAGAAGTCGTTGCCCTCGCGGGTCCGCTCGCCGACGCCGGCAAACACGGAATAACCGGAGTGTTCAATGGCGATGTTACGGATCAATTCCATCATGTTGACGGTCTTGCCCACGCCCGCACCACCGAACAGACCGACCTTGCCGCCCTTGGCGAATGGACAGAGCAGATCGATGACCTTGATCCCGGTTTCCAGCAGTTCGGTTGCGCCGGACTGTTCCTCGAAACTCGGCGCCGACTGATGAATGCCGCGCAGGGTTTCAGCGTGTACCGGTCCCTTGTGATCGATCGGTTCGCCCAGCACGTTCATGATCCGGCCCAGAGTCGCGACCCCGACCGGCACCGAAATGGGCGCTTCGGTGTTGGAAACCGCCATGTTGCGCCTTAGCCCTTCCGACGCCCCCATCGCAATGGTGCGAACCACGCCATCGCCCAGTTGCTGCTGCACTTCCAGCGTCAGGCCGTTTTCGTCAATGCGGAGCGCATCATAGATTTTTGGCACCGATCCACGAGGGAACTCAACGTCCACCACCGCGCCGATGATTTGTACGATATTGCCAGAACTCATTCTTGGGTTCCCCTTAGCTTGTTTCACCATGCGTCCGGTGGAACCGGACGCACGCTGCGAGCCTATACCGCCGCGGCGCCGCCGACGATCTCGGCCAGTTCCTGGGTAATCGACGCCTGCCGGGCCTTGTTGTAGATCAGTTGCAACTCATCGATGAGAGTGCCAGCGTTGTCAGTGGCGCTCTTCATGGCGACCATGCGCGACGCCATTTCACAGGCGACGTTTTCCACCAGGGCCTGATAAACCACTGATTCGCCATAGCGCCGCAGCAACAACTCGATGAGGTCCTTAGGATCGGGTTCATAGATGTAGTCCCAACGATGGGCCGGCGCGGCATCCTGTACCTCGGCGGCGATCGGCACCAGTCGCTCAAGTTTGGGCTTCTGGCTCATCGTATTGATGAACTCGTTATAAACCAGGTAGATCGCGTCGATGCGTCCTTCAGTGAACGCATCGGCCATGACCTTGACTGGCCCCAGCACATCTTCGAAACGCGGCGCATCGCCCAAGTGCGAGACATGGGCAACGATATTACCCTTCAGGCGACGGAAAAACTGAAACGCCTTGGTGCCCACCGTGCAAACATCGACTTCAACGCCTTGAGTCCGCCATTGCTGCATAGCGATAATCGCGGTCTTGAACAGATTCGTGTTCAACCCGCCGCACAGACCACGGTCGGTAGAAATTACAATCAACCCGACCCGCTTCAGTTCGCGCTCGACCAGCCCCGGGCTGCGATACTCGGTATGAGCATGCGCCAGATGCGAGATGACATTGCGAATCTTGCTCGCATAAGGCCGGGCCGCTCGCAGGCGTTCCTGCGCCTTGCGCATCTTGCTCGCCGCCACCATTTCCATGGCTTTGGTGATCTTCTGAGTATTTTTGATACTCTTGATTTTGGTGCGTATTTCTTTAGCGCCGGCCATGCTTGCACCCGTTTAGACGAAGTGGGCCTTGAACTCTTCCACGGCCTTCTTGATGCCGCTTTCGATTTCATTGTTGTAATCGCCCGTCGCATTGATCTGATCGACCAAGGCAGCGTGGTTGGACCGTGCAAACGCCAACAACCCGGTCTCAAAGTCACCGATCTTGTTGAGTGGCACATCGTCCAGATAACCTCGATCCACGGCGAACAGCGAAATGCCCATTTCGGCCACCGACATCGGCGAGTACTGTTTCTGTTTCATCAACTCCGTCGCCCGCTGGCCGCGCTCCAACTGCTTGCGGGTCGCCTCGTCGAGGTCGGAAGCAAACTGGGCGAACGCCGCCAGTTCACGGTACTGGGCCAGCGCCAAGCGAATACCGCCACCGAGCTTCTTGATGATCTTGGTCTGAGCGGCGCCGCCAACGCGGGACACGGACAGGCCAGGATTGATAGCGGGCCGGATGCCGGCATTGAACAGGTCGGTTTCCAGAAAAATCTGGCCGTCGGTAATCGAAATCACGTTGGTTGGCACGAACGCGGACACGTCGCCAGCCTGAGTCTCGATGATCGGCAGGGCAGTCAGCGAGCCGGTTTGCCCTTTCACCGCGCCATTAGTGAGGCGTTCCACCTCGTCGGCATTGATGCGGGAGGAGCGCTCCAGCAACCGGGAATGCAGATAGAACACGTCGCCGGGGAAAGCTTCACGGCCTGGCGGACGACGCAGCAACAGGGACACCTGACGGTAGGCCACCGCCTGCTTGGACAGATCATCATAAATGATCAGCGCATCCTCGCCGCGGTCGCGGAAGTATTCGCCCATGGCGCAGCCGGAATACGGAGCGGTGTACAGCATCGCTGCGGACTCAGAGGCGCTGGCGGCCACGATAATGGTGTGAGCCATCGCACCGTGTTCTTCCAGCTTGCGCACTACGTTGGCGATGGACGAGTTCTTCTGCCCAATCGCGACGTAAATGCACTTGATGCCGGTGCCTTTCTGATTAATGATCGCGTCAATCGCTACGGCGGTCTTGCCGGTCTGGCGGTCGCCGATGATCAATTCCCGCTGGCCACGCCCAATCGGCACCATCGCGTCAATCGCCTTGAGTCCGGTTTGCACCGGCTGACTGACAGATTGCCGCTCAATGACGCCGGGGGCGATCTTTTCAACCGGCGAAGTCAGAGTGGTGTCAATTGGCCCCTTGCCGTCGATCGGCTGGCCGAGGGCGTTGACCACCCGCCCCAGCAGCGCCGGTCCGACCGGCACTTCCAGAATGCGTCCGGTACACAGGGCCTTGTCGCCTTCAGCCAAGTGTTCGTATTGGCCCAGAATCACTGCGCCGACCGAGTCACGCTCCAGATTCATGGCCAGGCCATAAGTGACCGGGTCGCCTTCCCGAGGAGACGGGAACTCGATCATTTCGCCCTGCATCGCATTGTCGAGGCCGTAAATCCGGGCAATGCCGTCGGCCAAACTAACAATGGTGCCTTCAGTGCGGGCTTCAGCAGTCGCCTCATAACCTTGGAGGCGCTGCCGAATCAGATCGCTGATTTCGGATGGTTTAAGTTGCATAGAACGGTATTCCCCTTACTGGCTCAAGGCCATGGCGAGTTTGTCCAGCCGACCGCGGGCCGAACCGTCGATTACCCGATCCCCGATCCGGATCACCGCGCCCGCAATGAGCGATGTATCCGTCTTACAATCCAATTCGACGCTGCGCTTGAACTTGGCTTTAAGCGCCTCGCTCACCCGCCCGCGCTGCGCATCGGTCACCGCAGCAGCCGTGATCAGTTGGGCATGAAGAACGCTTTCAGCTTCCGCCCGCAACCGCTCGAACAAAACAGCAATGCCCGGAAGCTGGTGCAGCCGGTGAAACTCAGCGAGCATCTTTAGAAAAGCGACGAACACGTCCGGGGTTTCCGCGCCGCCGCGCACATCGCGGCACAGCCCGGCGACCAGATCGGCTTTCTGTTCGCCGCGCAACTGGGGATTCCATGGCCCCAACAAATGACGCATGGCCGGATCAGTGGCAATGGCGGCAGCGGCTTGCAACAGGTCCGACCAGAGCGGTAAAGCCTGGGCGTCCTGGGCATCCTCGAACGCGGCGCGGGCGTAAGGCCGGGCGGCAGCGGCGGGTCGGACAACGGGTGTGGTTTCAGCCATGGGCGTGGTCCGGGTGGTTAGAGTTGCGCGACCAGGTCATCCAGCAGCGACACATTGGCCGCTTCATCGACCTCGCGCCGAAGAATCTTGCCGGCGCCGGCGATGGCCAAACTGACGACCTGATGACGAAGTTGCTCGCGGGCGCGGTTGGCTTCCTGCTCGATTTCAGCCTTGGCGACGGCTAACTGGCGATCGCCTTCGGTGCGGGCATCCAGCTTTGATTGCTCGACCACTTCATTGGCGCGTTTATGGGCTTGAGCGACGATCTCGGCAGCCTGCTGCTTGGCTTCTTTCAGCATTTGGGCGGCCTTAGTCTTGGCCAGTTCCTGCTCGCGCATCCCGCGCTCTGCAGACGCCAAGCCGTCGGCGATTCGCTTCTGGCGGTCCTGCATGGCCTGAATAATCGGCGGCCATACATACTTCATGGTAAACAGCACCAGAAGACCGAACGTGATCATCTGCCCGATGAGGGTGGCATTGAAGTTCACGCGGTTACCTCCTTAGATACGCGGTGGTGGCGCACGAAACTGCTTACTTGGCCAGTTGTTGCAGGACCGGACCAATGAAGGGGTTGGCGAAGGTGAAGAACAGCGCAATACCTACGCCGATCATGGTTACCGCGTCGAGCAGACCAGCAACGATGAACATCTTGACCTGCAAGGTGGGAATCATTTCCGGCTGGCGGGCAGCGCCTTCGAGAAACTTGCCGCCCAACAGGGCGAAGCCGATAGCGGTACCTAGCGCACCCAGACCCAGAATCAGCGCGACGGCGATAACGGTCATACCTTGAACATTAGCGATCAGGCTTGCAGCGTTTTCCATTATGAACTCCCGTTTAGAGATTGATGTGGATGGAAAAAAAGCGGTTGGGGGTCGTTGCATCAACCCCGAAAATTGAGCGACTTAGTGATCCTCGTGCGCCATGCTCAGGTACACGATGGTCAGCACCATGAAGATGAAGGCTTGCAGGGTGATGATCAGGATGTGGAACACTGCCCACGGCCAGCCGAGGGTAAACTGAATCCACCACGGCAGCAGCGCGATCAGGATGAAAATCAGTTCGCCGGCATAGAGGTTACCGAAGAGACGCAGCCCGAGCGAAATGGGTTTAGCCAAGTCTTCGACGATTCGCAGCAGCAGGTTAAACGGCATGAACCACTTGCCGAACGGATGGGTCAGGACTTCCATGGTGAAATGACCAAGACCCTTGACCTTGATACTGTAGTAATAAACCAGCAGCAACACCGAAATCGACATGCCGAAGGTCGAATTCATGTCGGTGGAAGGCACCGAGCGCAGATAAGGAATGCCCAACAGCGCGGCAATCGACGGCAACAGATCGACCGGCAGCAGATCCATGGCGTTCCACAGAAACACCCAGACGAAGATGGTCAGCGCCAGCGGGGCAATGACCGGGTTGCGACCGTGGAAGGAATCCTTGACCTGGGTATCGACGAACTCAACCAGGATTTCGCAGAAGTTCTGCAAAGGCCCCGGCACATCGCTGGTGGCGGTTTTGGCCGCTTTCATGAACAGCCACAGAAACAGCGCTCCGAGACCGATCGAGAAAAACAGGGTATCGACATGAATCACCCCAAACCCGCCGGTCTCCTCGCCATGTAAAAAGTGCATCTTGGTGAGATCGAACCGGAGATTGGTCAGATGGTGGACGATGTATCCCGTTGTGGAATGACCCGTTTCGCTCATGACGTCCTCACTGAAGCGGTAGAAGCAGAAAAAGTGAAAGGCAACGCCAGCCAGTACGCCAGCAGCGTCGCGATGTACGCCAGCAGCAGCGGCAGGGGGGCGACCGGAAGCCAGAGAAAAGCGGCGCTCAGCAGAATAACCGTCAGCAGCAGCTTGACCGTCTCACCGACAAAAAATGCCTGGGCGATTTTGGTGGCGGGCGCGCCGAGACGCACTGAGAAGACTTTACTGGCGAAATAGAAGCTGACCAGCGTACTCACGCCACCACCGATCAGCACCGACCCCGCAGCCTGAATCGTACCGAGAACCAGCGCAACAGCAGCGATCGCCAGCGTGACGAACAATTGGACGAGAGTGATGCGGCGGGTGACCTGGATCGCGCCGCTAACCCGCAAGGAGGCTAGGGGTCTGGGCGCTGACATTGCACTGGGCATGTGAGGTCTAGTTATAGTCTATTCGGGTTTTATCATCATTATTTTTGACTCTGCGGCGCTTGCATTTCGTCCTGAAATGCGCTGTTCCCTCTTCGCTGCCGTTGTCCAGAGTGTCCACGAATTATAGGGAATTTGGCGTAAGCGGGTCAACGAAAATTACCACTTCATTTGACCCGCGAAATAATACCGTCCAGTTCATCCAGGGTGTTGTAGTGGATGACCACGCTGCCCTTGCCGGAGGCCCCATGCCGCACCCGCACCCGTGCGCCTAGTCGTTCCGCCAGGTCGTTCTCGAACTGGCGAATATCGGGATCCGGCAACTTGGCGGGCAACGGTTCAACCAGCCCATCCTGCTGGAGGCGCCGGGCCAGTTGCTCGGTTTCCCGCGTCGACAATCCGCGTAATTGCACCTGATGGGCCGCTTCCCGTTGCAAGGCCGGCGGCAGTGATAACAGGGCGCGGGCATGGCCCATCTCCAGCTTGCGTTCCCGCACCAGGCGCTGCACGTCTTCGGTTAAATCCAGCAATCTCAACAAATTACTGATCGTCGCCCGCGACCGGCCTACCGCCTCGGCAGCCTGCTGGTGGGTCAGTTCAAATTCGGCGATCAACCGCTGCAGGGCGGCGGCTTCTTCCAGCGGGTTCAGGTCTTCGCGCTGGATATTTTCAATCAACGCTACCGCCATCGCCGCCCGATCCGGAAGATCGCGGATCACGGCCGGGATCTCGCGCAAACCGGCCAGTTGCGCCGCCCGCCAGCGCCGTTCGCCGGCGATCAGTTCATAGCGATCCACGCCCAAAGGCCGCACCAGTACCGGCTGCACCACGCCTTGGGCGCGGATCGATTCGGCCAACTCCTGCAAGGTGTCCTCGCGCAAATCCTGGCGCGGCTGATAACGGCCTCGCTCGATCCACTCCACCGGCAGCTGCCGCAGGGTTTCAGTGACAACGCTGGATTCCGCAGCCAGTTGACCCCGCGTCGCCGCCCCCAGTAGCGCATCCAGTCCCCGTCCCAGCCCGCCTTTCTTAGGAATCATGCACTGGCTCCATCGCTGGCTTTCGCCGCTGGCCGCCGCAGCCGTTTCCGCACTTCCTTGGCCAGTTCCCGATAGCTTTGCGCCCCGCGGGAGCTGTCGTCGTAATAAATAATGGGTAAGCCATAACTGGGCGCTTCCGCCAATCGCACATTGCGCGGAATCAGGGTCTCAAACACCGCCTCGCCGAAGTGTTCCAGAATCTGGCTGGACACATCGTTGGCCAGACGGTTGCGCGGATCGAACATGGTCCGCACCAGACCCTCGATCCGCAGGCCGGGATTGGTTGATTTGCGCACCTTTTCAATAGTGTCGAGCAGCGCCGACAACCCTTCCAGGGCGTAATACTCGCACTGCACCGGAATGATCACCGACTGGGCGGCGGTCAGGGCATTGACGGTCAACATGTTTAGCGCCGGTGGGCAATCGATCAGGATCACGTCGAAGTTCCAGGCCACCGGGGCCAGGGCAATGCGGAGCCGGTCAGGGGCATTGTCCTTTTCCAGCAGATTGACCTCGGCGGCGGTCAGGTCGCCATTGGCCGGCAGCAGTTGCATCTGCGCCTTCTCCACCCATTGCAGCGCCTCAGTCAAGTTGGCGTCGCCCAGCAGTACATCGTAACTGGTAGCGGAAACGGTGTGCTTGTCCACCCCGCAGCCCATGGTGGCGTTGCCCTGCGGATCAAGATCGATCAGCAGCACATTCTGCCGCAGCGCCGCCAGACAGGCGGCCAAATTGACGGCGGTGGTGGTCTTGCCGACCCCGCCCTTCTGGTTGGTGATTGCAATAATGGCAGCCATAAGCTCGAAACTCGGGTTCAGGAAACCGGCGCGGGGGCCAGATGCACCAGATGGCGCTCGGCCTCCAGATGCGGAACGTGCAGCGGGTAGACGCCAACCACGGCATAGTCGGGCGACAGGCGGGCCAGCTCATCATCGGGAAAGACCCCTTTCATCGCCAGCAACCGGCCATTCGGGGCGCACAGTCGCCCGGCGTCAGCCGCCATCTCCGCCAGGGTCGCAAAGGCCCGCGATACCACGCTGTTAAACAGCGTCACCGGCTGGTAATCCTCGACCCGGCTGCGAACCACACTGATGTTGGTCAATGGCAGTTCGGCCACCGCCTGAATCAGGAAGCGGGTGCGTTTGCCGTTGCTGTCCAAGAGGCAAAATTCGCAGTCCGGCCGGGCAATCGCCAGCGGAATCCCCGGCAAGCCCGCGCCGCTGCCGACATCCAGCACCTGCGGCCCTTGTAACCACGGCAAAATGGACAGGCTGTCCAGCAGATGCCGGATCACCATCGCTTCGGGATCACGCACTGCGGTCAGGTTATAGGCGCGGTTCCAGCGTTCCAGCAGGTTCAGATAATCAGCCATCTGCGCCCCGGCTCCCGCCGGCAAGGGCAGGTTCAGCCGTTCGCAGCCCTCAATAATGGATTGCTCGATGCTCATAAGCCGTTGCAGATTCGGAACCGTTTCTGAAATACAGTCGATATTGTAACATGCCGTTCGGCAATGACCGGGGCAACCCAGCGCGTCGGTTCAAACCGAACCCGGCAATTCTTATTGATTTTGGCGATGGCTCGCCAGAGTCGCCCAACGATCTGACTGACGGCAACCACGGTTCCCGGAACATCATGCCATTATGCGCAATCCTGACGCGATACTCTTCGATCTCGACGGCACACTGATTGACTCCTCCCCCGGTATCCTGTCCAGCTTCCAGCAGGTACTGGAGACTCATGGCCTTGAACCCGCCGCGCCCCTGGATCAGCGGCTGATCGGCCCGCCATTATTGCAAACCCTGGCCCGGCTGACCGGTCTGGATGACGCTGACCGGCTCGCTGAACTCGCTGCTGCCTTTAAAACTTTATATGACAGCGAAGGTTATCGGGCCACCCAGCCTTATCCGGGTCTGGCGGCAACCCTGGATGCCCTGATCCGGGCCGACTGGCGGCTATTCATCGCCACCAACAAGCGTTTTGAACCGACCCGGCGGATTCTCGACCATCTGGATTTGAATCGCTATTTCGCCGGCGTCAAGACCCTGGATCGCCAACTGCCGCCCGCCGCCGATAAAACCGATCTAGTCGGACGACTGCTGACCGAGCAGGGCCTTGACGCGCGACGCTGCTGGTTCATCGGCGATTCCGGCGAAGACGCCGCCGCCGCCGCCGCTCATGGCCTGCCGTTCATCGCCGCAGCTTACGGTTATGGCGATGCCGCCCAGCAAGCAAGCTGTCCAGTCGCGGCCCGGATTGCTGCGTTGGGCGAATTGCCGGCTCTGCTCAAGCGCATGAGAGCGATCTCCCCGGATTGAAAGGACCGCAGATTGATAATGATCCAAGGATCAACGCTTGCCATTGGCATTTTCGCACCGCCACTTTAGACTTTGCGCCCCTCATACCCACCCTGATCAGGAGATTTTCTCGTGGAAATGAAGAACATTGATCATCTGCTCCGTTCGTTCCGGGGCGACCTGCCCGATGGCAGCCGGACTGCCGCCGCCCTCGACCGGGGCGCTCGTTTGGAGGAGATCTCGGAACTGGCCGAGGAAGAGGGTTTTCACCAACTGGCGTCGGTGCTGTTTGAAGCCGAGCAGGAAGCCTTGCGCGAAGGTTCCGCCGCTGTGGAAGACCAGGCGGTAGCGACGGATGAATTTATTCAGATCATTCGCCAGGAGTTGCCGGACAGCAGCAAAACGGCGGCGGCGATTGATCGCGGGGCGACCTGGGAGGAGATTTCCGAGTTGGCCGAGGCAGAAGGGTTGCATCAGTTAGCTTCGGCGCTGTTCGAGGCCGAACAGGAACAATTGCGTTCCCCGGCCTGACCGCCGGCATCGGCTACTGGACAACCCGCACATGAAACGTCTTGTTAAGGTTCTGCTGCAAAATCCCGGCGCGGCCTCACTAGCGCTGTTCGCCCGGGAGATCCTGGCGAACCCGCGCGCTATGGGGGCTGCCTGCCCCAGTATGCCTGCGCTGGCCAGTTGTATGGCCTCCCGCGTCCCGCTGAATCAAGAGGGGCTGGTCGTGGAACTGGGCGGCGGAACCGGCGCAGTCACTGCCGCCCTGCTCCGGCACGGAATCCCGCCGTGGAAGCTGGTGGTGGTCGAACGCTCGCCGACTCTGGCCTGCCACCTGCACCAGCGTTTTCCTCATGTGCGGATCGTCCAAGGCGATGCTGCTCACCTGGCGCAACTGCTTCACCACGACCGGGCGCGGGGGATTGGCAGCATCGTGTCCAGTCTGCCGTTGCGCTCGCTGCAACCGGCTGTAACCCGCGCCATCAGCCACCAGTTTGAAATCCTGCTCGAACCTGGCGGTCTGCTGGTGCAATTCACCTACGATCTGCGCGGCGCTCGCCACCGGTTGCTGCCGCGCTTCCGGCGGGTGTCCAGCAAGATCGTCTGGAGCAACCTGCCGCCGGCGCGGGTTGAGGCGTTCGAGCGGGAATGATTCAGCCCTGGCCCTGCTCCCGCGCCTTGGCCTGTTCGGCCTGAATCGCGGTCAGGGCGATGGTGAACACGATGTCCTCGACCAGCGCCCCCCGTGACAGGTCATTCACCGGCTTGCGCAAGCCTTGCAACATCGGGCCGATGCTGATCACATCCGCGCTGCGCTGCACCGCCTTGTAAGTGGTGTTGCCGGTGTTCAAATCGGGAAACACGAATACCGTCGCCCGTCCCGCCACCCGACTGTCCGGGGCTTTGCTCTGCGCCACATCCTTAATCGCCGCCGCGTCATACTGCAACGGCCCGTCAATCAGCAGATCAGGCCGCCGCTCGCGGGCGATCCGGGTGGCGTTCTTGACCTTGTCCACATCGCTGCCGCTGCCCGAAGTGCCAGTGCTATAGCTCAACATGGCGACCCGAGGCGTAATCCCGAAAGCCTGGGCCGATTCGGCGCTCTGAATGGCGATATCCGCCAATTCCTCGGGAGTGGGTTCAATGTTAATGGCGCAATCGCCGTAGACCAGCACCTGTTCCGGCAGACACATAAAGAAGATCGATGACACCAGATGTACGCCGGGCGCAGTCTTGATCAGTTGCAGGGCCGGGCGGATGGTGTTGGCGGTGGTATGCACCGCCCCGGACACCAACCCATCGACCTCGCCCAGTTGCAGCATCATGGTGCCGAGGACCACCGGATCATGCAGTTGCTCCTCGGCCAGCCCGGCGTTCAGACCCTTATCCCCGCGCAATTCGACCATCGCCTCGATATAGCGCGGATGGATTTGGGTGGGATCGATGATCTCGATCTCGGGGGGAATCACCATCCCGCGCCGCGCTGACAGCCGGCGCATCCGTCCGGCATCACCCAGCAACACACAGCGGGCGATGCCGCGCTGATGGCAGATGATGGCCGCCTCGATGGTGCGCGGCTCGTTGCCTTCAGGCAGGACAATGCGCTTATTGGCCCTGTGGGCGCGGTCCACCAGCATATGCCGGAAGGCGGGCGGGCTGAGTCGCCGTTCCTCGAGGTTGGTCAACAGCGGTTGCCAGTCCAGCGTCGTATGCGAGGCGACTGCCTCGACCGCCTGCAAGATGCGGTCGCGATCATCGAGCGGAACTTCCAGATTCATGTAGGGCAGATACAGCACCGATTGCAGGGTACTGTAGTTGATGGTCAGGACCGGCAGACCGGTGTCCAGCGCCGGGCCGCACAGCTTCCAGACCCGGGGATCGGGTTTGAAACCGCCTGTTAGCAAAATACCGGCGACCTGAGTGCCGCTCATTGCCGCCATGCAGACCGCTAGCAACAGATCATCGCGATCGCCCGGGATGATCATCATGGCCCCGGCGCGCAATTCCTGGCAGAGATTCAGCAGGGTCGGTGCGCCCAACGCGACATGCGTGACCCGCCGGTTGAGTTGTCCTTCGTTGAGGATCTGGGCGCCAATCATCTGCATAATGTCCCCGACGCGCGGTGCGATCAGTTCGCGCTGCCAGGGAATACAACCCACCAGTTTGAAGGTCTCCGGCCAGCGACGCTTGCATTCCTTGATAATTTGCGTCTCATGGTCGGGGTTATAGCCATTTTCGGCGCGGCTGAAATCGAAGCGAATATGGCCGGTGGGATCGACCGGCGCATCCAGCAGGTTGAGAATACAGCCGAGCATCCGTTCATGGCGGATACCGCCGTAAGCCTGCGCCACGACTTCCACGGTATCGGCGACCTGGCGGGGCGTATCTCGGCCTGGCGCGGCCACAATGATAATTTTGGCATCCAGACCCTGCGCCATTTTGGCGTTGAGATGGGTGCCGTAGGGCTGCTCTTCGGTATCGACCAGACCTTCGACAATGACCACGCTGGCGTTCTGGGCGGCCTGTTCATAGCGACTGATGATTTCTTCCAGCAGCACATTTTCCTTATCGTGACCGAGCAGGCTTTCCGCTTCGGCGACGAGAATCGGCTCGGGTGGATTGATGCTGGTGACGATGCGGGCCAGTCGGGTGGAGCGTTCCGGGCCGGTGTCGGAGGCATGGGGCTGGCTGATAGGCTTGCAGAATCCGACTGGAATGCCCTCACGGTCGAGGGCATGAACCAGACCGAGCGCGACAGTGGTCAGCCCGACCCGCTGCTCGGTGGGGACGACAAGAATGGCGGTAGCCATGACGGTTCCTTGATGCGGCGCGCGATGTTGCGATGCAGCGTAGAATACCACTTAGTCTTCACGGTACCGCAACTTGGCCAACCGGACCCGGTTGGCTAGATCGAGCGCATCCCTTTGAAAGGGGTCCGCATGACTCTCCGCAACCGGAGCGCTGGGCGGGTTGCCGGCGGCGGATTTCCGTTCAAGTCTGGCGCTCGGCAGGGCGGCAATACCCTGCGCTGCTAGCAACTCTTCCGCCAATTCCGGATACAGCGCCCAGCGGACGCTGTTCAACGCCTCCAGCAAGGACTCGCTCCGCGGATCATTATCGGCCATCTGGCGCGCCACAGAATACAGGCGATCATTGGCATGCATGAGTCGGGCGATGATGAGGGACTGCTCGGCGATCAAGGCATCCATCGCCATGGCTAAATCAGCGAGCGTTGCCCGGATCGGCGCATCCGCCGCCGCCTGGTCGCCAATGGCGTTCAGGGCATGCTGGACGGCCAGCAAATCATGCCAGGTTGAATTCAAAGCCACTCCCCGCCGCGGTACGCCCTTCGCCGCCCGCGGCTCCAAAAGGTCATATGAAGTCTTCGTCTTTTGCGCCCTAGTCGCTCATGGGTTATTGCAACTGATCGCCTTGTGCTTTGGGGTCGAGGTCTGGCAACAGCATCATCTCTATCTGTACACCCGTTCCCGCGACCTGCCCTCGGAGAAAACCGTCCGCCAAGTCCTGGCCGCGCTCATCCTCAAACAACTCCTCGATCTCTCCAAAAACAGCCTCATCGCGCAGATCCGAACCCTGTTCCACGGCGCCCAGGAGGAGGAACCGGCCGACCCGCCCTCGGTCGTCTGAATCCTTGCCCAAATCACTCGGTTAAATAACGTGTTTCTGGCTGATTAACCCTCAGTCAGGGACTTGTCTTATTCGACAATCAGACCGAGAAGTTACGATCGACGAGTATATATGAGATAGCAGAACCAGAACGGGAGACAATAAAACGCCGCCTCGAGGGCGGCGTCTTAACATGCAGGCTTGGGAACACGGGCCGGTTAATCCTTGAATAGCACGGTCAACAGGTTTGCCCTGGACAAGCCCAGGGTCTGTTTCTGGCAATCGGCGCTCCACTCTTTCAACCCCCGGCTATCGTCGAACATCCGGTGACCCACAAAGCTCAGTACGGCAAACTGGCTGTCGGCGAATTCATGCAAACTGTGCGGGCCGGTGACTTTGAGCGCAACCTTGACCTGAGCGACAGCCAGATCAACATAAGATCTCAGGCTGTCCATTTGGAGCGCAACCCACTTTTCAGCCTGGCCGACCGCCATCTGATTAGCACGGGTCATCGAGGTCAGCAGGGGCTGGATCGGTTTGGCAAATACAGCAGATTTTTCGTTCATCACACTCTCCCGACAAGGGCATTGGGGACAAACGTCATCATAGCAAAAAATGTTGCGTTGCGACATAAATCTAATGAATGATCAGCAAGCGCCAGTTTTGAAATCATCGAAGGCTGGAATTGCCCGTGGAGAATCCTGATGAACCACTCCCTGTCGGTTGAAAGCGTGGGCCTGCTGGCGCCGGGTTTAATTGGCTGGTTGGCCAGTCGGGCGATCCTGACCGGCGAACAACCCTACCTCGCCAGTCCCATGCCTGCGCCATCCACTGCGCTATTGCCGCCTAATGAGCGGCGGCGCGTCACCGGCCTGGTCAAACTGGCGCTGCATGTCGCCCAGGAAGCCATCACCCAGGCCAGCGCTGATCCGCAAACCGTCTGCTCCGTGTTCGCCTCATCGGGCGGCGACAGCGAAGTGCTGGATAAGATTTGCACGGCGCTGACCTTGCCTGACCGGCCCGTTTCGCCGACCCATTTTCATCAATCGGTGCATAACGCCACCACCGGTTACTGGTCCATCGCCACCCGTTGTCCTCAGCCTTCACTCAGCCTGTCCGCCTATGACAGCAGCTTCATGTCCGGCCTGCTGGAAGCTGCGACCCTGGCGTGGGCGGAAGCTGCGCTAGTTTTGCTGGTGGCCTACGATGTTCCGCAGCCATTCCCGCTGTCCGAGCAGCGCGTCATCATCGCCCCGTTCGGCGTGGCCTTGTTGCTGAGTCCCGAACCGGGTGAACAGCGGCTGGCGACCCTCCATCTGACACCGACTGCCGCTCCCACGGCGACAACTAGCGCCGATCCGGAACTGGAGCGACTGCGGATCGGTAATCCCGCCGCCCGCTGTTTGCCCCTGTTGCAGGCCATCGCCCGGCCCATCGGTCAGCAGACGATGCTGGCCGATGATGGCGGAATGGGGTTAAGTGTGGAGGTGAGGCCATGAAACGGGCGTTGGTGACTGGCGGCAGCGGCGATCTGGGCCAGGCGATTTGTCGGCAGTTGGCGAATGATGGTCTGCATGTCATTGCCCACGGCTGCCGTCATCCAGAGCAGGCGGAAGCGGTTGTCGCAGCGATTCATGCGGCGGGTGGTTCGGCGGAAACTGCGGTGTTCGATGTCGCTGATGCCACACAAACCCGCCGTGTTCTGACTCACCTGCTGGAGGCCGGGCCGATTCAGGTGCTGGTCAACAATGCCGGGGTTCATGCCGATGCGCCGATGGCGGGGATGACCGTGGAACAATGGCGCTTGCCGATTGAGGTGGGCCTGCATGGTTTTTTCAATGTGACTCAACCGCTGCTGCTGCCGATGATCAGTACGCGCTGGGGCCGGATTATTACCATTTCCTCGTTGACCGGAGTGATCGGCAACCGGGGGCAAACCAACTACGCCGCCGCCAAGGCCGGTCTGCATGGCGCGACCAGAGCGCTGGCGCTGGAACTGGCCTCGCGGGGAATTACGGTCAACGCCATTGCGCCGGGCCTCATCGCCGGTGGAGACACCGCCGCCGTCTTTGATGCCGACGCCATTAAACGGATGGTGCCGATGAAACGGGCGGGAACCCCGGAAGAAGTGGCCGCCCTGGCCGGATTTCTGGCCTCGGAGTCGACGGCTTATCTGACCGGACAGATTATCAACATCAATGGCGGCATGGCGTGACGCCGCTGATGACGATGATCGTCGTTATTCCCGCCTATAACGAAGCCGCGACTATCGCCGGCATTGTCCACCGCGCCCGGCAACAGATCGAAACCGTACTGGTGATCGATGACGGCTCCAGCGATGACACGGCCGCGCAGGCGGAAAACGCCGGGGCGACGGTCTTGCGCCAGCCGGATAATCAGGGCAAAGGGGCGGCATTGTGGCGGGGAATGCAGGCGGCGCTGGCGTTGGGCGCGGAGGCCGTCATCACGCTGGATGCCGACGGTCAGCACCGCCCGGAGGACATTCCGAAGCTGCTGGACGCCTGGCGATGCCGGCCGGATCGGCTGATCATCGCCGCCCGGCTGGAACGCCGCGAGTCTGCGCCCCGGTTGCGGCGCTTTGCCAATGGGATGGCTGATTTCTGGGTGTCGTGGGCCGCCGGCTATCCGATCCGCGATACCCAGTCCGGGTTCCGGCTTTATCCCACCGCGCTCCTGCAGAAATTGCCACATCCACCCAGTGCGGGTTGCGGGTTTGTATTTGAAAGCGCCCTGCTGATTCAAGCAACACATTGCGGTTATTTACCGACAGCCGTGGTGATCGAAGCTCTGTATTTGCCCCAGAGTCGACAGAGTCATTACCGACCGTGGCGGGATACCTGGCGGATTACGGTCATGGTCGCCAAGGAGCTACTCAAACGCGGGCTGTATCCGCTGGGATTGTTGCGGTCGCTCGGTTTGCTGCGTTTATCCGAAAAGCAGAGCGATTAGCTTTGATCATCGAATGATCACGATGCTAACGCTTACTCAAATCTGGCTGAGGCGGTTTTATGCAACGACTGGATTTTCTAAAAAAGATGAGCGCGATAGTTTTAATGATCGCTCTGATGGTTGGCGGTAGCCTGACTGGGCGGGCTTCGGCTGCCGAGTTGCCGCGATCCAAAAAAACTATTGCTGTTATTGAATTTGCAGTCAGAGGCAATAGCCTTGATCCACATGCCGGGGCCATTATTGCCGATTCCCTGACTTCGGCGATTGCCAACATGGGAAATTTTGCACTCAAGGATCGAATCTCTTTAAACGCCATCGCGAAACTGGCTAAAAAAAATCCACTGGGTTCAATTGGCCCGGTAGACTCTGAAACGGCCATCCAGTTGGGAACGATCTATGGAATTCATGGCGTAGTGACCGGTACCGTTAGCAAACTCGGGGATCGGGTTATGGTCACAGCGCGGTTGATCGACACCCGAACTGGCACTGTCGCCCGCAGCGGCGAGATTCAGGCTCAGGATATCGATGCAGTGCAGGTCAAGCTGGATCAACTGGCGATGTCAATTACTACCGCCCCCGCCACGATCACGCAACCTGCTCATCCACCCTTGCGTTCCCTGACCGTGAAGACGGAGCCAGTCGGCGCCACTGTCCAGTTGCTGAATGTCAGTCAACCCTATCAGGCGGGAATCCGGTTGGCTTCCGGAATTTATGAAGTTGAAGTTAGCCACCCCAGTTATGTCACGCAAAAAGTCAATGCAACGCTGGGTGATAATGATGTGAACTTACTGGTCAGTCTTGAAAAGAGGCTCTATACGCTGACGATTGAAGTCGAGCCGCCTCAAGCCCGGATCAGTATCCTGAATCTGAAAAAACTTTATCAACCCGGGATGAAACTCGGGACTGGAGTCTATCAAATCGAAGTCGCGTATCCCGGCTATCAAACCATACGCAAGAACGTCACAATTTTGGATGCCGATCTAAATATGGTGCTGAGTCTCGAACCACAAAAAACCGCCACTGTGACAACTCAAAATTCATCGACTAAGAATAACCGGCCACGCAAAAATGCAGTATCGACAAATCGTGATCAAACCGCCAGGAATCCACCACCACCAGAAGGAAACGCTTTCAAGCGAGGGTTTCGCAATTTCAGAAATGATTTTAAAAGAGCTTTTTGGTAAAGTCACAACCTGCTGAAAAATTCATCACCCGATGTCGTGGTTGTTTGTGGTGAACCCTAGTTTTAATACCGTTTCCCGATAGGTTTTGTCCTTTTCAAAGGCCAAAAACCACCCTGTTCGTCATACCCGCGAAAGCGGGTATCCAGTTTTTAGCGGTTGCCTGGATTCCCGCATTCGCGGGTATGACGAAAACCTATTCAGAATAGGTATAAGATATCCAGATCGACAGTCTGATCAATCCCAAAGTGATTATCGAGGTGCTGTCCGACAGCAGTGAAAAGTATGACCGGGGTGATAAAGTTACCGATTACCAGGCGCTGAAATCGCTCACCGATTATCTGCTGGTTGCCCAGAATCAACCTCGCATCGAACCCTTTGCTCGACAAAGCGATGGCTCATAGCGCTATGCCGCTGCCGATGGGCTGGATGCTCAAATCGAAATTGCCACGATCGGCTGCGTACTGCGGCTGGCGGAAATTTATGAGCGGGTAGTCTTCCCGGAGATCAGGACAATACTGGTTAGTCTTTGATTTTGATACTATTTTATCTATCGTTAGCATGGCACGACTGTAGGTAGTTCCACGTCGGATATGAGTTGATGCAAACGATCCTTGCAGATAGTGTAATTTTGGTCCATGCTTTGAAGAAGTGACAAAGCTAACTTTAGTGCCATTGTGCCTCAAAATTGTGGATCGCTATTGCACAACCCATGGAAATCCCCTCAAAAACTGCTCCACCGCCTGATAACCCGTCTTCGTGGCGGCTTTGGACGCTACGCCAGTGGAGCGAGGCTCTCTTCCGCCATTTCTTTGAGTATGAAGATGAGGACACCCCCGTCACCCGACTGGTGATCACTGATGCAACTTGGTCGGCAGTAACTGGGGATGCTAGCACCCCACCAGATAAAATCCGGCAAGTCTTTCTAAGTCGATTTCCTAGAACACGTCGTGAACTAAACCACCATCTTTCCAGCCAAGTCATTTGGTATCAACTTCCTCTGCACGATTTCTTCCCTTATTTGATCCTAACGTGTTTGGTTGCAGCAGCCAGCGAGGAAGATGCTGAGGCAGGCCAGTTTCCAATTCGCTTGTATGAATTGTTAGGGATGCAAGGTGATAGTCCTTTGCCGTTCGATGGATTGGGCCGAATTTGGAAAAAATTGACAGAACTGATTATAGCAGGGCGCTGTCAATACCGCCCTTGGCGTGAGTTAATTTTACCTAATCCTGGTATTGAAGTACGCATTGGCTATTCCAAACGGCTGGCGTTTCCATCACGCCAAGATCAAGAAAAACTTGCTGAATTTCTCCGCCAAGTAGATAAGAAAAAATGGATCGATGAACCACCTCCTAACTCAGTACTCCAAATAGTTACAAGCCATCGATGGAGCTTTGGATCGGCATTTCAGCAGGAATTTGACGATTTTTATCGCCTGAGAAGGTCTGGACAAGAAACCACCGCGCATCCGTTTTGGTCAGCAGTCCTTGGTGTATGGCGAACGGTTCAGAATCAAAGCGTCACCACGGCTAAGCACAAAACAGTTGACTTGCTTCTGCTGATGGAATTTGACGAATTAAACGAACCCGTTTTATCTCTGTTAGGCAAAATCTATTTACCTTGGGTTGGAATTGATAGTCAGAATTTGGACTTTGAAATTGCTGGTTATGGCCGCCTATTGATGGCTGACGAGGATTCTGGAGAACCGGTGCGTCGCCTGCTGAGAGGTAGCTTGTCCCGCTCAGATATTCGTTGTTCTCTATTAGAAGTGGTTCAGGACGGATTACTAATTTTTCAAAAGCAGGATGGCTATTGTGTCGCCACAACTCGCCCGCCTCAGTCCGGCTCTACTACCATCTTAATTCGCCAAGACCTTAAAAATCTCTTCGTAAATGCGCTCGGTTCATTGGCAGAAACATATCCACTGAAACCATACCCTAATACGGCCTGGTTTTGGGTTGATGGCTTGAATAGCCAGAAAATCCCCCCATTACCCGGCGTTCGCTGTCTGGAGAAAGTCGTTCGGTCGGCTGTTATCGGCATCCATGATGGGATTCGTTTTAAGGAAGGCCATTATTTAAGCCGATTCGGAGCTTTGCCAGAGTTCCGGTTGGAGGGCAGTCAGCGACTGCGACTGAATAGCTTATCAACGACTCCCGCTAACGTAAAAATACTGCCGCTGTATCAGGATAATACGGGCTGGCGATTGTTGGATAGCCCTGAAACGCGGGCTGGACTTGAGGGCGAATTTGAGGTTATCGCGGAGAATCGGGCAGGAATACGAATCAGCGCCCGCCGCATTCGTTTTCAACGGGATGTGGTAACTTGGGACTATGGAATACCTTCCGATCCCACTGCTTGGGAAATCGAAGCAGGGCAACGAGATACTGCTTCTCTAGCGGCGGATGATCGTCCGCTTTGGGATATTGGTGCGGAGTGGGAGCCAGAGTATTGCATCGAAACCACTGCGCCATTGCCTACCAGTAAAGCTGACCCGGCTTGGCGTCGCACAGCACTAGGCGATTTTATCGAAGCGCTGGCGGTGATTGGCAACACTCGAACGCTGGGCTTAGCGGAAATGGAGTTTCTTGATTTATTGCGGCGTTTTTTGCACATCGGCGAGAAAGATTACCGTCTGATCTGGGACATTGCTCGCGCTTGGACTGAGACCGGTCTATTGCAACGAGTCAGTGACCGTCATTGGCGCTCCGTGCGTTATCTGCCGCAAATTCCGCGTCTGTGCGTATCCCGGACAGCGGATAAAATCTGGCGTGGTGTGGTTGTTGGGCTAATCCCGACAGTACCCGGTGATTATCTGACCAATACGGCAAAGAATTGGAGAATTGAAGCGCAATGGGTGACGAGTATTTCGCCTTGGTTGCCGCCGGGATTGATTTTAACGGCAACTACTGCCGAGGCATTGCACGGCTTTGCCAGAAGCCATCGTTTGGAGATAGTCGTCGCCCGTTCTCTGGTCGATACCCTGGCTCCATTAAACCAAACCCTGCACAATGATGATCCTTCGGGCAATTACTCATGTCATGCGATCTGGAATTGGGAACGCGGCTATTTTCAGAAATTGACTGATGCTAATCCGGTTATGGATAAGCCCGGCGTGTTTTGGCATCGCCGGGAACGAGGCGACCGGCGCGACTATTTTGTAGCGCGTGCGGAAGATGGACAAATGTTGTGGAGTTATTCGCGAGTGTGGGGTTTGCTGGCAGGCGCTCATTTCCTGGGGCGGGAAACCTATTTGTATCAACCGGGCAAGGGTTTAATACGGTCAGTGGCGGGTGGGATTCACTTGCCAATTGTGGTTGGACGGTTAGCCTTTGCGTTGTCTGGTAGTGCGCCAGGGCCAGTCAGAAATGCGGATGGCAGCATGACTTATTGCTACCCACTGTTTGAATATCCTCAAGTTCAATGGGTAAACACTCAGTTGTTGGGTTGGGTACATCGGGATCAGCAAAAGCCGCAGATTCCTGAGTGGTTACAGGCGTTAGCGTTTGCGCGGTTACCCGGTGAACCATGCTCGGCTTTACCAATAAGTGATAGCAGGTTAGCAATTCCTATTTCTGTAAATTTGTTGCCATTGTACTCGAAATTTATCAAGCCTTAGTAAACGCGCTTAACTAAAGGAACATATCATGTCGGAAGAAAATTCTTATATCGGAATTGTTAAGACAGTTCATTGTGAAAACCAAGCTGATAGCACAGCTCTAATTACACCACTTATGAAATGGAGTATTGAAAACGGTAACTGGTTTTGGCATAATATTGAACAAAAAGAATTAAACGAAATGTTTCAAATTAAGCTGGATGTTTGGTGGTCAAATATTCCAGATCAAATTTTAGAAGGCCAAGTATTAAAATTCAGTATTTCTGAAAACGAAGATTTTCGTCCTAGTCTTTCAACAACAAAAGCTGGATCGAAACAGAATAGAAAATTCGTTGTCTCATCCGCTCATTCTGTATGTGAACTTTTTGAGATGAAAGCTACAAATTCGACGGAAAATGAGTCTAAAATAAGGTCAGATTTAATAAAAGAAGGTTTACCATCTAAACCTTTTTGTAACTCTCAAGTTTTTGTTTCTATTAATGATTACTCATGGCTTGGCCCACTAGAGTTTATAACAAATCAACATAATAATCGTCTTTGTATGATAGTTGATGATTCGTATTTAAAAGCTATACCAGTTTACCGTATTCCGTCTGACCTAAGAATAATACCAAAAATTCTTAGAGGACGTTTTTTCATCGATCCAAACGAAGACTTTGGTGAGATCATTGACTACCGAAATTGGCAACCAGATGATTTATTTTTTAGTGGATTGACCGATATTTTGCGAAAAATTGATCATAAATCATTCAAAATATTTGATCTAAATTTGCAAAATTTTTATCAGTATTTAGAACAAGTCGATTACTCTAACTTGCCTGAAAAAGACATTATCATTGAACGTAATAAAAATAAGGCTTGTCGCCATCGTCTAAAAGAACTTAAAGATCTAAAATTAGCACAAAAACGTGATATAGAAATTATTGCAAAAACCATCATGAATATGGATGGCCTCAAAAATATGTTTAATACGATAAATAAAGAAGCTGTGCAAGAAACTAATATCGTGGCGCAAGCTGAAAAAAAACTTTCTGATTTATGTCAGGAAAAAGCCAATATTGAGGTACACCTTACAAAGGATCTTACTGAAATTCGCCGCCAAAATCTGGAACTGCTTGAGCAAGAATATGCTGAAGCTAAAAAACAAACTGAGATAGAACTTGCTATAATAAAAAAGCAGATTGAGCAAGAAATTTCCCAGATTTTTGAGCAAAAAACCGATTTAGAACTCCAAATTGAAAACATGGAGAAAAAAATCGAAAATTTAGGTCAAATTATTATTAATAATGAAGCAGAAATTGAATCAAAAAAACTTGAAAAAATTTGTTTAGATGACAAAATTTTAGACACCAAAAACGAGTTTACTAAGCTCGAGACAAGTCTTGAATTTCAACGTATTGGTATGAATCAGACATTAGAAAAATTTGAGCAATCCCTAAATAATTGTCTTGACCGACTTGCAGTAGAACCAACCAGTATGTTAGCAGAAGCATTAGCAAATGATGCATTTTTACAACTTATTTTTGGTAAGAAACAGCGACTATTAGAATCAACTTCATCCATACAGTCATCCAGCAATATGCCAGTCTTTGAAATAAAGAAAGGTGCCTTTTTTAAAAATATCGAAGCCCTAATTACCAAATATTGTAGTCATCTGGAAAGAGTTGACCTTGACAAATCACTCGCTGCTTGGACACTCGCCATTTCTCTATCGGGTCATATCCCAGTTTTCAAAGGTCATGCATTGCGTCGGGCGCTAAATGTATTGACCAATCATTTGACTTTTGGTCGTTGCTTTGATTTACCACTATCCCCAGAAATCATCAGCATAGAACGCCTGTTCACTATCGGTCAATCAGATAGCCCATCAAATTCAGGTATTCTTGATACCGCTATTCTGTATGCGGCCACCCATCGTGAGGTACTATTTTTTCTGGTATTAGGCGGTTTAGATCGAGCGCCGAGTCAGTATTTTTTAGACACTCTACTGGATTGGTATGGACGCGGGTTGTTGGACGTACCTGGTGATGCTTTCTTATCCCGGCATCTCGAAAAATTATGGACACAACATCATGTATGGGAGCAGCAAAGCTTGGCTGATGATGTATTGGGATGGCCACCTAATTTATTACTGACAGCAACGATTAGCGGTCTTGCTGATGGCTTCCAGATTTCTGGTGCAATGCAAGGACAACTCATTGAAGTCAATGCGGAATCTCAAGGAAAACATCTGGATATTCATCCGGCATGGATAGACCAAAACGCGCGTAAATTGGCTGGGGAAATTACCGTCAAGCAATGGAACGAATGGCGGGCAAAAGCCCAGAACCAAGATGTCAGCTTTATGGCTAATGCCATCACTTCCCTTCCCAAAGATCAACAGCCTGATAAAGCAAAACAGGAAGCCGCCCTGCGCGTTTTTGCTGCCTTATGCGCTCTTGATCAATCTCAGGATGATGCGCTTAAAATTATCCAGCAATATTTGCTGAAATCCGTCTGAAACCGTCGCTGTCTGCTACAAACTATCCCCCATTAAACAAGGAATGGCATCATGTTGGATCCCATCGGTGGTTTTCTACGCATCAGAACCCTATTTCTGGATTATCTGGATACTGCTTTCCGAATCCGCGACCCGATAATCACTAAAGAACGTCGGAATTTACTTGAAAAAAATAATGCAATCTGCACCGATCCTTTACTGGAACCAGTGCCACGCTATCAAGCGAGTAGTCATTATCTACATACTCTTGCTGAACTAAATACCCCTGATGACCCACTTGGCAATATGCCCGTCAAGGCGCGTCAGGCTTTTGCCGAATTAACATTATCAGGGCTGTTTGAAAGTGAACTTGCTACATATCAGTCAGATTGCCGCTTCCAGGCTAAATACCCGCTTTATACGCATCAGGCCGAAATGCTGGCGCATGGAGTTCGTAACGGCCAGCCCGGCGTTGTAACGTCAGGCACGGGTTCCGGTAAAACCGAAGCTTTTCTATTGCCAGTATTCGCCTGCCTATCGCAAGAAGCCATTCAATGGTCAGCGCCAGCCAAGAATTATTTGGGGCGACGCTGGTGGCAGGATGAAACCGGGCAACCTTACGAATCCTGGTCAGCACTCAAAAATGCGAAAAGCCTGCAACCGTTTCGACCACATCGCCAAGGTGAAAAACGTCCAGCCGCAGTACGCGCCTTAATTCTCTATCCAATGAACGCCTTGGTTGAGGATCAACTGGTTCGCTTGCGGCGGGCGCTGGATTCAGACCAGGCCCGCGACACCCTGAACCGACATTTTAAAGGCAACCGCCTGTTCTTCGGTCGCTATACCAGCGCCACGCCAGTTACCAGCTTTCTCGAACACCCCCGTCCACAGAATGAAAAAAAGGAACGCGAACGCCAGAAACGCAAACAAGAAGAACTTTTTAAAGCATTCACGGAATTCCAGAAGACTCAAGAAGCGGCCCGTCGCCAGGATCAACAATCCCGCGATGAAAAACCCGATTTCAGCATGGAAGACGAAATCTGTTATCTATTCCCTTCGGTTGACGGAAGCGAACTTTGCTCACGGTGGGACATGCAGGCGACGCCACCGGACATCCTCATCACCAATATCTCGATGTTGAACGCCATGCTGGCCCGTGAAGTTGACGGGCCGATTTTTGATCAAACCCGGCACTGGTTGACTACGCATGAGGACGCCTACTTTTTCCTGATTCTTGATGAATTGCACCTCCAACGCGGCTCGTCCGGCACTGAAGTTTGCTATTTGCTGCGCCTGCTGATTGAGCGATTGGGATTGCAAGCCCATGAACATCGCCACAAGCTGCGGATTCTGGCCTCCAGCGCTTCTTTACCTACTGAAGGCACTGAAGGTGAGGACAGTTTGACTTATCTGTGGGATATGTTCGGGCGCATGGGTACACACCGACAACCCGGTCATGTCGGGTTTACCGAGAAGAGCCAGTGGCGCGACGCCATTATCCCCGGCGTAACCATTCATCTCACTCCAGAAAACCATCATCCACTGGATACAGCGCCGTTTATTCATGCTCTTCAGGTATTTTGGGACGGCTCACCCGAACATCCGGCCCGGTATCGCCACCCCAGCGACTTGATTGAAGAGTGGCGGGCTGTCCATCGGGCCTTGCTGCCGGACAGTCGCTCTATTGAGTTGCCTGTCCTCGTTAATGAAGCCGTCACTGAAGCCGCCTGGCGGTTAGCTGACGCTTGTTGGTCAGAAACCGATGGCCGGGTGCGGGCAACACCATTGACGGTGCTGGCCAAGCGGCTGTTTAGTCAACCCAATGACACTGCCCTACTGGCGCTGCGTGGATTGCTGATTATTCGAGGCATGACTGACGGATTGCCATGGTCATGGCTCCAATCAGCGGCGGATTTACCAACTTTCCGACTGCACCTGTTCTTTCGTGGCCTGGAAGGATTATTCGCGCCGCTCATTCCCCAGGAACATTCAGCAGAGATTGCGATTGATCGCCGCCGTTACGCCGGTCCCCTGCATATTGAACCAGGACAGAGCCATGACGCCAGTACGGGTCAACCGCGACGGCTACTGGAATTGCTTCGTTGTGAGTGCTGTGGCGAACTGTTTTTTGGTGGAATGCGCAGCGGCGATGATATTGAAAAAGGTATTGAATTATCACCGGCAGACCCGGAACTGGAGGGATTACCCGACACTGCAACTTTGCAGATGTTTGAGAACCTGTCTCACGACCGATATGCCTTATTCTGGATACCGACCAGAACAGAAACACCAACTCCGTTCAAAGTGGAACCTGATGATTGGCGTCCGGCCTGGTTGAATCCGACCCATGCACTCATTCAATTGAGTAAAGTGGGAATCAATGCGAAAGCCAGGGCAAACCTGGATGGTTGGCTTTCTGGTTATCTCTACATACGCGCTACTGGGGTTGAAGATCGCCATAAACGCACGAATGCCGCTAATGGCACTGCTGTTCCTTATGCGTGTCCGGCTTGCAATACCGACTATTCCAAACGCCGGCGGGATTTTTTACTTTCGCCTATTCGCAGTTTCCGCACCGGTTTTGCCAAAACCAGTCAGTTATTAGCTACCGAACTCTTTGACCTGCTCCGTCTTGATCGCGCCGATCCAAAAATCGTCGCTTTTTCTGACAGTCGCCAGGATGCCGCCCGTGCTGCTCTGGATATTGAAAGCCGCCACCATGATGACACCCGACGCGAATTGCTGATTAAGGCATTACGGGCAATACCGCGTATCGATCGGGCAGCGCTTATGGCGCGGAAAAGAGCGATTTACGCATTAGCGGATGTTTCTGACGATAACCTCGAAAACGAATTGAATATCATCAATCAACGCCTGAAAATTGCTGGCTCATCAGGCGATGACTCCATTGCCATTCGTGATCTGGTCGGCGATCCTTCCGAACCGAACTATATGGGGCGGGCTGAAAACCGCATGGTCCTGCCACAATTAATCCGGGAGTTTGTGCGGATCGGCTTACACCCTTCAGATCCAGCCGGTGTCGCTGAAATCAAGGGTTTCTCATGGTACAACTTGTTCGATGAAATCAATGGCATCATCGATTGGCGCGATTCGAGCGGCGACGAGCAAAAAGATCTGAATGAAGCGCGTACTGAGGTTATTACCAATATCCTCATTTCTCTGGTGCAAACTATTTTCAGCCGAACTTATTTTTCACTGGAAGAAACCGGACTCGCTTATCCCTGCTTGGCCGGCACACCAGGTTGGAATGGGCGGATGGGTATTCTCGACGCATTTCTGCGGGTATTCAGCGACGGCTATCGTCTTTATCATGACTATGATCGTTGGGCTGATCCCAATAATGACAAAAAACCGTGGAATGAAGCCAAGGACATTTCTAAAAGCCATCGAGTTTATCAATTTGCCCAAAAGGTGTGGCCACAAAACGAATTGAATCAACGTCTCAACGAAGTTCTTCAAGCCTTCAAAGCAACAGGTCATGCCAATGGTTTGATTTCGATTCCCAACGTCCGTCTCCGCTTGGTTGATCTAAACGCTGGTGCCTGGCGTTGCGAAGGTTGTGGGCGTGTTCATCTGCATTATGGGGCTGGTTATTGCACTCGCTGTTATAAATCCCTGCCCAAAATCGCCAATAGCTCTGCCGCCGAATTACGTCAAAGCCACCACTTTGCCAAACGAATTGAACGACATGATGAGCATGAACCGTTCCGGTTGCGTTGCGAGGAATTGACCGGCCAAACCCACGATGGCGCTGAACGCTTGCGATTGTTCCGGGGCATCGTGCTTTCGGAACAGAGCAACGATGCGCTGTATCGCCGCGCCCGGTTGGTCGATATGTTGTCAGTCACCACGACCATGGAAGTAGGCATCGATATTGGTCCACTGCAAGCAGTTTATCAAGGCAATATGCCGCCCCAGCGTTTCAATTATCAGCAACGGGTCGGTCGCGCGGGTCGGCGGCGGCAAGCTTATTCCGCCGTACTCACCGTCTGCCGGGGTCGAAGTCACGACCTGCATTATTTCCGTCATCCCGAACGGATTACCGGCGATGCACCACCACCGCCATTTTTGACCAAAAACCAGGACACTATTGCCCAGCGGTTTTTACGCAAGGCGTGGCTTTGTGCGGCATTTGCGGATTTGCGAACTGAATGTCAAAGCCGTGGAGAATCCTATCCGGGCGACGATATTAATCCGCCAGATATTCACGGCGAATTTCTACTATCCACCACCTATTTTCAGGATGACGTCTGGAAAAATCGCTTACGGCAAGCGCTTCAGGCCCGGATTGTCTATCGGGACGCGATCGCCGTTAATCTGGGTGCTGATTCAGATATATCGGTTCAAAAACTAATCAGCGATCTTTCGATTGACTCATTGTTGCAGGACATGCAAGGCATTGATCGCTCCCTGTTGTCTGAACATGGATTGGCGCATCTGCTCGCTGAAGCGGGCTTATTACCGATGTACGGAATGCCTACTCGAGTGCGTAACCTTTACTTGGGATCACTACGAAAATTAGGCGAACAACCTGGATGGACGTGGGACACGCTGGATCGGGACATCGAACTGGCGATTTACGAATTTGCCCCTGGCGCAACTCTGGTGCGCGATAAACGCCGACATCTTTGCGTCGGTTTTACCGGCTCCCTACCGGATATTTACCGCATTCCCAATAATCGGGAAATCAAACCCCACGACTCCAAACCGCAAGACCCTGAGCCGTTCTCAGATACTTTCTACATGGCGGAATGCGACTATTGTGGGGCTTGGCGCGTGATGACGCAAGCGACGCAAGATTCTGAATGTCAAGCCTGTCGCCATGAAATACCCATGCTCGCCATTCACGAATGCCGCACCCCCAGTGCATTTCGCACGGATTTCAAACCAAATTCGGTGGGCGAAGACGAACTGCTGTCCGGTCGTCATCGCACCGTTGCTGCAGAAGGTTGTGAAGTCGTATTGGCCGCGATCAGCGATAGTAATCTTGCTTTTCATCTCAAACCTCGTTCCCAGATTTTCCAGTTGAATCGAGGCGTATTAGACCAAGAGGGAGCTTTTAGGGGATTTCAGGTCAGTGAACGGCGAATTCCTTGCTCTTTGCCCAATCGGGATCGTCATCGGCCAAATCAGGTTTATTTACTTAACCAGTATGTCGCTGATGATCCTCGTTTTGCTTATTTAGGCAAGCGGGTTGAGATCTCGCCTCCAACTGGATCATTCTGGTTGGCAGCACGCAAGACTACGGATTCGCTATTTGTTGCCCCGGTGCATCGTCCCTTGGGATCACGGATTCATCATGTGGGTAAAAATGGGATTCTTTCCGTTCGGGCGGCCGCTATTTCTGCAGCTTTTCTATTAGCCCAGCGTGCGGCGCTGGAACTCGACATTGACCCGGAAGAACTCGATGTTCTGGAACCACGTCGTACTCGCAATCCGCAAGGCGATGAAGTTCCCATGCTACAAATTGCAGATCAACTGGTGAACGGCGCTGGATTCTGCGAACGATTAGCGCAATCAAATTCAATCGGACAACCACTCATTGTCGGGATTATTCACTCCATTGTTTATGACCACGACTGTTATCCACTTGCTGATTTTCTATTGGCTGATCATGCTGCAAGCTGCGATCAAGCCTGTTATCGCTGCTTGCAGCGATACGGCAATCGTGCTTGGCATGGTCTGTTGGATTGGCGACTCGGTTTGACCTTTCTCCATCAATGTCTGGATGCAACCTTTGTTTGTGGCCTTGATGGCCGATTCAACGCTAGTCCAGCACTGACTGATTGGTTGTTGCTTGCCAATCACTATGCCGTCGCTATGGCGCACTTGGGTGATGAATCAGAAAGCCGCGTCTTGGATTCGGGATTGTCAGCTTTTCGGCTATCCCCACGCCATTCCTGGGTACTCATCGTTCACCCACTATGGGATGTTGATCAACCGTTTGGAATTCTTAAAGACGCCTTGAATGAGTTGGGATCGAATATCTCAACTGTGGATACCTTTGAACTGGCCCGCCGGCTATGGAAGAACCGGCGTGATTTACTGTTATCTTCCAGAGTAAACTGATATGAACATACCAAAGCAAGATCGCAGTTGCGTTAAATAAGGGATTTTATGAAACGCTGCCAATTTCCGGTTTAGATGCTGTTTAAAAAGAAGAGGGTGAAATCGGATGGTTTGTTTATGAACTTGCCCACGATTTAGTAACTCAAAGATTAAAGCTAATTAAAGTTGACGAGGTTTTTACTAAGTTTCAGCCCTCAGGGGCTGTACGGAAATAACCTAATCAAAACTTAATTGCATTAATCTTGAAATACAAACACTTGCAATTTAGTAGACGCATGGGTTATTTGCAAAAGAGTCCTCAGTGGTTAAAATTTCCCCTTCCTGGATTATTTCGACGGTTCGACAGGCTTGCTGATCCGAATGAATGGTGAAAGATAAGGACCCCTTCATGCGTATTCTGCTGATTAAACCCAAAGCGACCTTGCCGACCGTACTCGCGTTGCAAGGCTTCCAATGTCTGGAACCGCTGGAACTGGGCTATCTGGCCGCCGTAGTTCCCGCCGGTCATGAAGTGCGGGTCCTGGATTTGCGGCTGCACCGCTTTCCCGACTGGACGCTGAAACGGGAACTCGGTCATTTTCAACCTGATCTGGTTGGATTTACCGCCTACAGCCACGAATCGGGCCACCTCAAGCGGCTGGCGGGACTGGTCCGGCGATTACTGCCGAAAACGCGGATCGTGGTTGGCGGCCATCACGCCACGGTGGCCCCGGATGATTGCAATATCCCGGCGCTTGACTACATCGTGCGTGGCGAAGGCTGCTCCCCGTTCCGCGCCCTGATTGCAGCGCTGACCAAAGGCGCAGAACCGGAAGGCATTTCCCATCTGCTGTTCGCCGGCGACCGCTATGACCCGGCGGCGGCGGCGGAATGGCCGCGCTATCCTGACCCGGAAACCTTGCCGTTGCCCCGGCGCGATCTGTGGAATGCCCGCGCCTATTCCTGCATCTGGGCCTGCGAAAATCCCCGCCACTGGCAAGTTCTGTTTCCCCCGGTGGCGATGGCCCGCACCTCCTACGGCTGCAAAATGGTCTGCTCGTTCTGCATCGTGCCACTGCTGTGCGGCGGCGTTCATCAGCCGCGTCCCGCCGAAGTCGTGGCCGAGGAACTGGCGCGGATCCAGGCCGATCATGTCTATTTTTCCGACGATGAGAACTTCATCGACGAGGCTTATGGCTTTGAACTGGCGGAAGCTCTGGCGCGGCGCGGGGTGAAAAAACGCTATTTCGCCTGGACCCGGGCGACCACCGTACTGCATTCGCCGGAACTGCTGCGGCGCTGGCGGGAGATCGGTCTGGATGGAGTTTTTGTTGGCTTTGAATTCGCCACCAATCAGGAATTGAAAGCGGCGTGTAAAGGCGGCACAGTAGCGCATAACGAACGCGCCCATGAGACCTTGCGCCAATTGGGAATTGCCTGCCATGCCGCTTTTATGATCCGCCCGGAATACGGTCACGCTGAATTTGCGCGCCTGCGCGATTACGTCAACGCCATGCCGCCGGCGCAATGCAGCTTCACGGTCTGCACCCCCTCGCCCGGCACCGCTGATTATGCTGCGGTGCGGCCCGGATTCTGGTGCGGCGACGCCTACGAGTTGCATGACTGTATGCACCCGCTGACGCCGACTGCCTTGCCCTTGCGCGAGTTTGGCGGATTATTCGCCCGCCAGATCGCTGAGGCCGGCCGGCGGCATCCATTGCGGGTGCAGCGCCACCTCACGCGCCCCTGGGAACTGGCCCGGATCGTCGTTGCCGACCGGCAGTATCAGCAGGCGTTTCGGAATCTGTACCGCGATTATCCCCGCGAGTTATGGGACTGACCAGGTTCGTCCGCGCCGTAGATTGCCGTTTCAACCCCAAAATCAAAACCTGAAAGGAGAGGATGAATGAAACTCAAGACCTTCGCGGCCATAATCACTCTGACGGCGCTGACCATGATCGGTTGCCGCAGTAATCCGGTTTACACCGTAGCCGACGCGCCGGTGGTTACCAGCACCCGTGATTACTCGACCAAGGACGTGCGCAACGCCATTCTGCAGGCGGGTGTTTCGCTGGGCTGGCAAATGAACGATGCTCAGCCAGGCCTGATTGTCGGCACCCTCAATGTGCGCGATCACATGGTTCAAGTGGACATTCCCTATGATCGCCGCACATACAGCATTCTGTACCGCGACAGCGTGAACATGAACTATGACGGCGGCAACATTCACAGCAATTACACCGGCTGGGTACAACGCTTGAACGCTGCGATCAATTCGCGGTTGAGCATGTTATGAACCGCGCCAGAAACCGACCCGAGGACGGGCTGTCGGAAATTCCCGCATGATCACCGGAACCCTGTACATCGTCGCTGCTCCCTCAGGGGCCGGCAAAACCAGCCTGGTCAACCGGTTGGCGGCTACCACGCCGGGCGTCGCCATTTCGATCTCGCACACCACCCGCCCGCCTCGCCCCGGCGAACAGAACGGCGATCATTATCATTTCACCTCGCCCGAGGTGTTTGAGGCGAAGATCGCCGAGGGCGGGTTCCTCGAACATGCCCAGGTGTTCGGCAACCGCTATGGCACCAGCCGCGCGGAAACCGTGGCGCAGTTGACCGCCGGACTCGATCTGATTCTGGAAATTGACTGGCAGGGCGCCCGGCAGGTGCGGACTTTGCTGCCGGAGTGTTTGAGCATCTTCATTCTGCCGCCTTCGCGCGAGGTGTTGCGGCAACGGCTGGCCGGGCGTGGCCAGGATAGCCAGGACGTTATCGACCGGCGGATGGCGGCGGCGCTGGACGAACTTTCGCACTATGACGAGTTTGACTATCTGGTGATCAACGATCACTTCGAGCTGGCGCTGGATGCCCTGCGCGCCATCGTGATCGCCAACCGGCAACGCCGGATCACGCAACTCAAACGGCAAGCCCAGCTTTTGCAGGCGCTCTTGTCCTGATTCGGTAGAAGTCATTACACTGCATGGCTTATTTTCAGCACCGACTGTGGATGTGGAGAACGCCTGATGGCTCGAATTACCGTTGAAGACTGTCTGGACCGGGTAGATAACCGGTTTGAACTGGTGCTGGTCGCCTCCCGCCGTGCGCGTGAACTGGCGCTGGGCCGGGAGGCGCTGGTGCCGTGGGAAAACGACAAACCCACAGTGGTCGCCCTGCGCGAGCTGGCCGAAGGCAAGCTGGATCGGCTCCTTCAGGAAAAATATCGTCGCCCCGTCGGCAAGTCAGCCGTGGATGTTGTGGTCGAACCGGAGCCGGTCGCCGCTGCAATACTGGACGACGATCTGGAGTAATCCAGTTGCCTGATCGAAACCAACCGCCTGGCGCAGCGACTGCTACAGGAGAGATCAATAAGGCGCTCAGCGGATCGGTGTGGGAAGCCCGGAATGGAACGCCGCAACAACGTCCCAAGCTGGCGGTGGACGACGAGTGGCTGGATGACCTGCATTTGCGCATCGACGATCTGTGCGCCATCGTCAGCGAATATCTGGAGCCGGCCCAGGTTGAGCGTTTGCGTGAAGCCGGTCAGTTCGCCGCCGAGGCCCACGCCGGGGTCTACCGCAAGAGCGGCGAACCCTACATTTTTCACCCGCTAGCGGTCGCCCGGATTCTCGCCAATGTCCGGTTTGATCACGAAACCCTGCAGGCCGCGCTGCTGCACGACGTGATCGAGGACACCCACTACAGCAAGGAGCAACTCAGCAGCCGGTTCGGGCCGGAGGTCGCTGAGCTGGTGGACGGGGTCAGCAAACTCACCCAGATTAAGTTCAATTCCAAGCTGGAAGCGCAGGCCGAGAACTTCCGCAAGATGTTTCTGGCCATGGCCCACGACCTGCGGATCATCATGATCAAGCTGGCCGACCGCCTGCACAACATGCGTACCCTGGGAGCGATGCGCCCCGAGTCGCGCCGCCGCATCGCTCACGAAACCCTCGACATTTACGCGCCGATCGCCGGGCGGCTCGGAATGAACCACCTGCGCCAGGAGCTGGAGAATCTCGGTTTCAGCCACCTGTACCCGATGCGCTATCGGGTATTGCAGGAGGCGGTGCGCAAGATGAGCGGCAACCGCCATGAGATCGTCAGCCAACTGGAAGCCCGGATTCAAACTCGGCTGGACGAGGAAGGGATCAAGGCGCGAGTCGCGGGGCGCAGCAAGCACCTGTGGGGCATCTACCGCAAGATGCGCGACAAGCATCTGCCCTACAAGGAGGTTCACGATGTCTATGCGGTGCGGATCATCGTCGAGACGGTAGACGCCTGCTACCGGGCGCTGGGGGCGATGCACAGCCTGTACAAACCGATCATGGGCCGGTTCAAGGACTATATCGCCATTCCCAAGGCCAACGGCTACCAGTCGCTGCACACAGTGCTGTTCGGCCCCAATGGCGTTCCGATTGAAGTGCAAATCCGCACCGAGGATATGCACATCATGGCCGAGGTCGGGGTTGCGGCGCACTGGCGCTACAAGTCCGGCGGCGAAGGCCAGGGCGGCCATGCCCAGCAGCGCGCCCGCGAATGGCTGCGCAATCTGCTGGATATGCAGCGCCGCGCCGGCAATCCGGTTGAGTTTCTGGAAAGCGTCAAGGTCGATCTGTTCCCCGACGAGGTGTACGTCTTCACCCCGCGCGGCGAGATCGTGGAGTTGCCGCGCGGCGCAACCGCAGTGGACTTCGCCTACGCGATTCACTCCGATGTCGGCAACACCTGCGTCGGGGCCAAGGTCGATCGACGGTTGGTCCCGCTGCGCACCCCGCTGACGACCGGTCAGACCGTCGAGGTAGTGATTACCCCCACCGCTCGCCCTAACCCGGCCTGGCTGAATTTCGTGGTCACCGCCAAGGCGCGGGCCAGCATCCGCCATTACCTTAAGCATCTGCAACGCGATGAAGCGATTCTGCTGGGCAAGCGGTTGCTGGAAAAGGCGCTGTCCGGTCGGATTGGCGGGCTAGGCGAGTTGCCGACCCGGCGGATTAAAAATCTGGTGCGGGAATTCAACCTGAGCAGTTTTGACGAGGTGCTGGCCGATATTGGCCTGGGCAACCGGGTTGCAGCGCTGATCGCCAAGCGGCTGCTACCGGAAGGCGGTGAGGATGAGGCGGCGCTGGATGTTGGCGTCAAACCGTTGTTGATCAAGGGCGCTGAGGGTACGGTCGTCAGCTTTGGCAAGTGCTGTCGGCCATTGCCAGGCGACCCGATTATTGGTTATCTCAATACCGGGCGCGGCATCGTCATCCATCGGGATACCTGCAAAAACGTCGGCAGTTACAAGAAAAATCCTGAAAAGTGGATCGAGGTCGAGTGGGCGCCGTCGCTCAATGCAGACTTCAGCGCCGAACTGCGACTGGAGGTCGCCAACAAGCGCGGCGTACTGGCGACCATCGCCGCCGCCATCGCCGCGACTGACGACACCAACATCGAAACCATTAACACCTCGGAACGCGACGGCAACGCTACTACGGTGCATTTGCTGATCAATGTCCGCGACCGCGCTCATTTGGCCCGGGTGATGCGCCAGTTGCGCGCTTTGCCGGAAGTGCTGCGGCTGGCTCGGCGCGGCTGAGTAGATCAACCGGGATTTACCTTCTAAACCGGCAACAAAAAACCCGCACGGGGCGGGTTCATTGCCTGGCTGATCACGGTTAGCGCATGTAGTTGAACAGCGACAGCCCTTGAATCTTCACGAACGACTGTTGCGCCGCCTGCAAAACCAGCGTTTCCCGACTCAACCGGGTTGCCGCCTCGGCATAATCGAGATCGCCAATCTCGCCGATGATCTGTTGGAGATGAACCGCAAAATCGCCATTGGTGTTTTGCTGATCCTCCAGCGCATTCATCCGCGCCCCGACCTTGGCGCGAATTCCGGACAAGTTGTCAAACCCTACATCCAGTGCGGCTAAACCATCCGCCATCGCCTGATGGAATTGTGCTGATGGCGTTTCCATCGCTGATGCCAGTTTGTCGAGAGTTGCAAACAGGCCCTTGGCAGGATCAGTGGAATCAACCTGAAAAACATCGATGCCTGAATCTCCGACCGCAACATCCAGATTGGGACCCGCTTTAATCAAACGCTGGCCTTGATCGCCCTGATAAATCGCCTGGTTGTTTCCATCCAGCACAAACGGCTGGGTGTGACTCTTAAACCCGGCAAACAGATATTCACCATTACCATCCTGGGTATTCGCCAGTCCTACCAGCTCTCCATGTAATTGCCGAATTTGCGTAGCGATGTCGCGTCGGTCGCTATCGTTCAGTGTGTCGTTATTAGCTTGCACGGTCAGTTCACGGACGCGCTGCAACACCTCGCCAGTCCCTTCCAGTACTGTCTCCTCCAGATTCAGCCGGCCATTCGCCAGATCGGTATTACGCTGATATTGATCATAACGACTCAGTTCCTCATTTAATCCCAGTAGCCGAGCGCTACCCACTGGATCGTCCGAATTGGTCAGCAGGCGATTGCCGGTCGCCATCTGTTGCTGAACCTTAGCTAGCGCCGTCTGACGCTCACCCATGGTTTTAGCAGCCTGGTAATAGAGTTGATTAGTAGCAATGCGCAACATGGCTTATCCCCTAACCGCAGCCAGCAAAGTCTGAATGATCGAGTCGCCAACCTGAATAACCTTCGCAGAAGCTTCATAGGCTTGCTGGTAACGCATCAGATTGGCTGCTTCCTCGTCGAGATTGACGCCGGAAACGCCATCCCGCGCTTGAGTGGCTTGTTCCAGCAGGGCTTGTTGCGATAGAAGAGTGCTGTGGGTTTGGTTACCTTGGGTGCCAACTTGGGAAACTGTTTGGCTGTATAAATCCTGATAAGTACTAGAGCCATTCAACAGTGTTTTTTCAGTTTGCAGAGCAGCCAGTTTTAAGGCATTTGCATTATTTCCAACACCTCCTGCTGAATCGGCAGCGGCAAACAAACTAGGATCCTTGATTTTTACGCCAAAGCTGGTTGCCATCAGGCGGGTGGGCTGAATTAGAAAGCCATCGCCAGGACTTATTGATCCACTGTTCAGATTAATCGTCAAACCTTCTACCGGCGTAGCAGGAGGGAAAGCCGTATTATTGTAAACAACCTGATCGTCAGACAAACGCCGCATCGTGTAATTGACGCCATCATACTTGACTTCATAATCACTAGGTTTAACCTGGTTAATATCAGTAATAGTCACCGCCAAATTTGCATTAGTCGCTTTATTATTGTTTGCATTGGGTATGGCCTGTGGAGTTTCGATGTTAAAGAAATCGTCACCAGCATCACCATTCAGATCCAACCCTAATTTATGTTGCTCATTAAAAGTTTCCGCCAATCCTGCCGCCATCAAGCCCAGCTTGTTTTGCGCCGGGTCCAGTACCTGGTTCTGAAAAGTGAGCAGACCACCGACCTCGCCGCTGTTAAAGGTATCGGTAATCACCGCGCCGGTTTGTTTGAATTGAATATCCAGCTTGCGCGAGTCTGAGGAGGAAGGTTTGGTTTCCAGGACACTGGCATTAACACCCATCACCAGACTCTGGCCCTTGCCGATGAATACGCTCATCGAACCGTCTGACTGAATCGCGGTATTGACCGACACCTTCTGCGCCAGATCCGCCACCAGTTGATCCCGCTGATCGAGCAAATCGGGTGAAGCGGCAGCACCGCCGCCGGGTGAACCCACAATCGCAGCATTAGCCTTGGCGATATTTTCCGCCAGCCCATTAATAGTCGTCACCGTGCCGCGCAACTCCTGATTAACGCCATCGCGCAGCGTATTCATCTGGCTGTCCAGCGCGTTGAACTGACCAGCCAGGGTTTCAGCCTGACCGAGCAACGCCTGTCGCACCGGCAGCGATGCCGGACTGTTGGCGACATCCTGCGCGGAAGCGAAAAACTGGTTGAGCGCTGGGGTTAATCCCGTGCTGCCATCGCCCAGAATGCCGTCCAACTGACTGATCCACTGATCCTGAGTTTCCAGTTGCCCGACATTGGAGCTGTAGCTTCGGACCTGCTGGGTCAAAAACTGGTCGTAAACCCGGGTGACCGACTGAACGCTAACGCCTGTACCGATGTATTGGGGATAAGCCGCGCCGCCGCTGATATATTCCGGGCGGCTACTGATCAAATTGGCGCGCTGCCGGGTGTAGCCAGCCGTATTAACATTAGTGATGTTGTGGCTGGTGGTGGCGAGCGAGCGCTGGGAAGCCATCAGTCCTGACAGACCAGTGCGGGTGATATCGACCATGATTGGGTTCCTCCAGCGGTCAGGCTGCTCGTATCTCGAGCGCAGCCTTGAACAGGCTGCCTTACCCTCTTACGTGAGGTATCGGCTGTGTCAGCGCCGACTTGAGCGCATCGAGCGCCTCGTCAAATGCCGGGCCGTTGATCAATCCCTGAATTTTCTTCGCGTAGTTCGGATCGGTGGCGTAGCCGGCCTGCTGCAAGGCGCGCAGATAAGCCACGCCGTCCTTGACCAGGTTCAGCGCTTCGCCATAACGCGGATTGTTTTGCAGGAAATCCGCGTAGTCGTTGAAGCTATCGGCATACGAGGCATAGGCCCGGAAGCCGTCGCGTTGCCGGACCGGCACTCCGCCGACGAATTCTAAAGTGGAGTTGACCACCCGCTCGCCTTCCCAACTGCGGTTCGCCTTGATCCCGAACAGATTATGGCTGCTGCGGCCATCGCTGAATTGCGGCAGGGATTTCCCCCAGCCGGTTTCGTGGGCGGCCTGGGCGATCAGCACTTCCGGCGCAACGCCCAACCGGCTCGCGGCCTGCTGGGCGTGTGGCCACATCCGCCGCACGAACGCCGCCGGCGAGGAGGGTTCAAACGGCGCATCGCTGACCGGTTCAGCAACCCGGGCATCATTGGCGGCTGGCTTGGCCATTGCTGTTGCAGTGGGCATCGTCACGCTGCCCCGAATTCTTTCCACCTGGCGCAGCATCGCCAAGGGATCGCCGCTGATCGTGGGCGAGATCGGGCGGGTCGGCGGATGGGCGGCGACATTGCCGTCGATCTGCTTGGCCATTTGATCGGCCATGCCCAGCCCCCCCTGTTGCGCCATGGTCAAGGCGATCTGCTGGTCGAACATGTCCATGTACAGCCGGGTCTGGTCGTTATCCATGATCCCGCCCTCGCCCAGACTGGCGGCGCGCATGCTTTTCAGCATCATCTGAATAAAGACGGCTTCGAACTGCTGGGCGGCTTTACGAGTGGCATCGGGCGTTTTCTGCTGGGCCTGATTGCGCAAGCCGGCCAATCCCTGCAAATCGGTGTAGACGAAGGCGGAATCGACGGCAACGGCAGTCATGGCGGCAGGTCCTAGCGCAGCTTGGCCTGAACTTCGTCAAAGCGGCGGACCCAGGGTTTGATCGCTGGCGACCGGGCGGTTACTTTGGCGGCAGCGGCTTGGGCAGCGGCGGAATCAGCGTAATCGCCAACGACCAGCGAGTACCAAGGGCCAGAGCGACTGGTCGTGGTGAAATAGGCTACCGGATCGGTGACTCCGATCGCTGCCGCAATCTCTTTGAGCTTATTCAGATCCTTGCCGCTGTAAATCTGTACCGTGTAGCGCCGGGGATCGCGCGCTTTCAGCCAGGCGGCTTCCTTAAAGCTGTTGGCGACCGGCTCAGGATTCTCCTCTGGCGCCGGCGCAATCGGGGGGGCTGCCGATGTTGTTGGCGCAGCAGCGACGACCAGCGCGGGATTACTGGCTGCCGGCGGTGAAGGGGCTTCCGCCGATGGAGTCGCTAGCGACGGATTTGGGGCAACCGCTGGAGTTGGCGGCGGTGCAGTGACGGGAAGTTGTCGGGCTTCGGGATTGGGCGGCTGAGGCGGCGCAGCCGGTTTCGGCGTTGAGGCCGGAGGCGGCGGATCGGCCAGCAGCGCTTCGGGATTCGGTTCACGCGCTGTCGGTACGGGGCTGGCGCTGGGCTGTTCTGCGGGCAAAGACGCCGGTGGCGGGCCGGGTTCGAGGACTGGCGCCGGCAATGAGGGTTTGGCCGGAGTGGCGCGAGTCTCCGCTGCGATGGCCGGTTCGGATGACCGACCCAGGTTGATCATCATTTTGATCGATCCCGCCTGTAGCCCGAGAGCGACCAGCAGGGTGATGACCAGCAGCGACAGCGATTTCCAGGAGAGCGCATTCATGTCAAATCACCCGAATCAAATCACAATCAGTTCGGCTTTAAGCGCGCCGGCAGCCTTGAGCGCTTCCAGAATAGCGACTAGATCGCTGGGAGAAGCGCCGACCTGGTTCACTGCCCGGACGATGTCATCCAGCGCAGTGCCGGGATTGAACAGGAACATCGGTTTCTTTTCCTGATTGACGCTGATGTCGGCATTCGGAACCACCACGGTTTGTCCGCCCGAAAACGGCGCGGGCTGGCTGACGATGGGATTCGAGGTAATAGTCACAGTCAGATTGCCGTGAGAAACCGCCGCTGGACCGACCTGCACATTCTGGCCGATCACCACAGTGCCGGTGCGGGAGTTGACGATTACCCGCGCGGCGCCCTGTCCCGGCACCACTTCGATATTTTCCAGCACGGCGATCAGGCTGACCCGCTGACTGCGCTCGGTGGGTCCACGCACCTGAATCGAGGAGGCATCTACCGCCTGGGCGACATCGCCGCCAAAGGTTTTGTTAATGGCTTCGACGACCCGTTCCGCGGTCGTAAAATCGGCCTGGCGCAGGTTCAGGACGATGGGTCCGTTGTTGCCAAAACTGTCAGCAACTTGACGCTCTACCGTGGCGCCATTGGGAATGCGCCCGGCGCTGGGGACGTTGACGATGATTTTCGATCCGCCGGCTTCAGCGCCGAGTCCGCCAACTACCACGTTGCCCTGCGCCATGGCATAGACCGCACCGTCAGCGCCCTTGAGCGGCGTCATCAGCAGACTGCCCCCCCGCAGGCTTTTAGCATTGCCAATCGAGGCGACGGTGATGTCAATGGTTTGACCCGGCTTGGCGAAGGGCGGCAGATCCGCCTGGATAGTCACCGCGGCGACGTTTTTCAGTTGCAAATTGACCTCCGGCGGAATGGTGACGCCGAGGTTGGATAACATGCTTTTCAGGCTCTTGACGGTGAAGGGCGTCTGCGTGGTTTGATCGCCGGTGCCAGTTAAACCGACCACCAGGCCATAACCGACAAGCTGGTTGTTACGAACGCCGGCGATATTGGCCAAATCCTTGATGCGTTCGGCCCAGGCGCTCGGCGTCGCCAGCGCAAGCAACAAAATCAGCAGAGTGTGGCGGAACATGGACTTAACCTCGGTAAACGGGTTCAGAAGCGTCCCTCATCCGGGAGCGGAAGGAATGATAGCTTCGTGATCAGGATATTCACTGATCTGCCTTATGTCGTCATACCCGCGAATGCGGGTATCCAGTGTTTTCAGAGAGCGCCTGGATTCCCGCTTACCCGGAATGACGGAGCGATCAAAGCGAATAAGCCTGGTTATGTAAGCACCCGCTTGCAGGCGATTTTGACGGATTCTCACTCGCGAACAGGTTTCTACATGAGTTAAGCAGTTTTTGTGCCGTCGCTCAGAACGGCCACAACGGACTGAGGAAAAAGCGGCTCAGCCAGCCGGCGGTATTGGCGTCGGCCAGTACGCCATTGCCTGCATAGGTAATTTTGGCGTCGACGACCCGGTTGGAGGTAATGATGTTGTTGGAAGAAATATCTTCCGGACGGATCACGCCGGAGATTTGCACGACTTCTTCGCCTTGATTCAGGGTCAGCATCTTTTCGCCGCGGATCGCCATGTTGCCATTGGGATAGACGCCAACCACCACGGCGGACACATCGCCAGTCAGGCTGTTGCTCTGATCGCTGGCCCCTTCGCCGCTGAGTTTGCGTTCGCCGGAGATGGTGGTGGCGTAGTCGTTTTTAACCGCGGCGAGCGCCGGATTTCCGAAGGATGCGCCAAAAATAATCGGGTTTGCGAGATCAATGTCGCTGTTTTTGTCGGCGCTGGTGCTGGCGGATTTGCTGGCCTGGGTATTTTCAACCAGGCGGATCACCACCGTGTCGCCAACCCGGCGGGCGGTGCGATCCTCAAACAGCCGCATATCGTTGCCCGCCTGATAGATCGCGCCGGAACTGCGCGGGCCAGGATCCGCGGGATCGTTCAGCGTCATCACTTTCGGGGTGACCGGTTTGAAGTCATATTGCGGGGCCAACCCGCTGCATCCCGATAGCAGAAGAATCACGGCCAATGCGGCAATCCGGTTCATGGCGACGACCTATACGTTGTTATTAAGGTACTGCAACATTTGATCGGTAGCGGCAATCGCTTTGGAATTCATTTCGTAGGCGCGCTGGGTTTCGATCATGTCCACCATTTCCTGCACCACATTGACGTTGGAGGTCTCCAGCGCACATTGCATGATGGAGCCAAGACCATTGGCATCGGGATTGCCGGCTTGCGGCGCGCCGCTGGCAGTCGATTCCATAAACAGGTTTTGACCGATGGGCTGCAATCCGGCGGGGTTGATGAAGTCAGCAAGCTGGAGAGTGCCGATCTGTTGCGCTGCGGCCTGTCCGGCAGTCTGGGCGCTGATCGTGCCGTCCCGGCCAATGGTGATGCTCTGGGTATTGGCGGGAACAGTGATTTCAGGTTGCAGCAAGTAGCCGTTGGAGGTGACCACCTGACCCTCGGAATTCACCTGGAACGCGCCATCACGGGTGTAGGCGGTGCTGCCGTCGGGCATCAGAATCTGGAAAAAGCCCCGGCCATTGATGGCCAGATCCAGATTGTTGCCGGTCTGGATAATATTCCCCTGGGTGAAAACCTTGGCGGTGGAGACGTTGCGCACCCCGGTTCCCAGCATCAATCCTGAGGGCAAAGTGGTGTTCTGCGAACTCTGGCCGCCGGTCTGGCGCACGTTCTGATACATCAAATCCTCGAACTGCGCCCGCCCGCGCTTGAAACCGGTGGTGCTGACGTTGGCCAGGTTGTTGGTAATGACCGACATGCGGGTCTGTTGGGCGTCGAGGCCGGTTTTGGCAATCCAGAGTGCGGAAGTCATGGCGGTTTACTCCTATTCCAGACGCAGTAATTGATTAGTCGCGTTGGAAGTCTCTTCTGCGGTTTTCATCATCTTGACTTGTATTTCAAAGCGGCGGGCTGATTCGATCATGCTGACCAGCGCCTCGGCAGGATTGACGTTGCTGCTTTCCAGTGCGCCGCCCACCACCCGCACCGACGCATCCAGTGGAGCTGGCTGGCCATCGTTGGTGCGCATCAGGCCATTGGCGTCCTTGTAAATGTTGTTTTCAGGCAGTTTGACCAGTTGGAGGCGATCCACTTCCACCAGGTTGCTCGAGGTTTCGCCGAGTGGGCGGATGGAGATAGCGCCGTCAGCGCCGATTTCGATTTTTTCAGCCGGCGGGATGGAAATCGGGCCAGCGCTGCCCAGCACGGGATTGCCATCAGCCGTAGTCAGCAGCCCATTGGCATCCAGTTGCAAATCGCCCGCCCGGGTGTAGGCGACGGTGCTATCGGGAGCCTGCACGGTCAGCCAGCCCTCACCCTGGACCGCAACATCCAAATCCCGACCGGTGGTCATCACCCGGCCAAGCCGTAAATCGGTGCCGGTCCGTTCGGCCATGGAGTAAACGCGGGTCGGCAATCCTTCGCCAAAGACAGGCATGCTGCGGAAGTCGGCCAGGTCTTGCCGAAAGCCATTGGTGTTGGCATTGGCCAGATTGTGGCTGACGATGGCCTGCGCCCGCAGGGTTTGATGGGCGCCAGTCATTGCGACATACAGCAGGCGGTCCATGATTCAAATGCCCTGGGTTTAGCGAATTGCGATGATGGTTTGCGCCATTTCGCTATTGGCGGTAATCGTTTTGGCGTTCGCGCCAAAATTGCGCTGGGCAATGATCATATTGACCAATTGCCCGGTGAGATTGACATTGGAGGACTCCAGAGCGCCATTCATGACATTACCGAGGTTGCCGGTGCCAGGTGCGCCGATAACCACAGTACCCGCAGCAGGCGTTGCGATCCAGTTGGTGTCGCCAGCCGGTTGAAGACCAGACACACTTGGGAAATTGGCTAGCGTCAACTTGGCCTCAATGGAAACATCAGCGCCGTCTTTACCTTTAGCAGTGATAGTCCCGTCTTTGCCCAAGGTGATATTAGCCACGGGGAGCTGGTCAGCAGGGAACTGTAGTGGCGTAGTCCCATCGTCTCCGCCCATCAGTTGCTGGCCCAGGTTGTTGACGATGAATCCATCTTTATCAACATGGAAACTGCCATTGCGAGTGTAGTAAGTTCCACTATCAGTCAGATCCTTTACTTGGAAGAACCCACAGCCAGTAATCGCAAAGTCCAGTGCGTTATCAGTGGTAGTAATACCGCCCTGCCCGAACAATTGATTAACATCTTGGGTATACACGCCAATACCGGCACCAGCGCCACAACCACCATTGACTAGGTCACCAAATTCCGCCCGGGAATATTTGAAGCCATAGGTGCTGACATTGGCAATATTGTTGGCGGTGGTATTTAAATCATTGGTAGCGGCGTTAACGCCCGCCAAACCGATGCTCATGGACATGGTCTAATCCTCTTTGCCGGAGTTCCCGGATCACGCTTAAAACTGCAATGCTGCTGAATCATGGCTTTTCAGTCATGACCTTGCGATTAGCGCATGTTCAGCAGCGTTTGGGTCATCTGATCGGACGTGCTAACCACCTGCGCATTGGCCTGGAAATTACGCTGAGCGCTGATCATTTTCACCAGTTGCTCGGAAAGTTCGACATTGGATAATTCTAATGCGCCGGCTCGCACCAAGCCTACATTGCTGGTGCCGGGTGGGTTTCTAACCACTGATCCCGAAGCAGAGGTTTGCGCCCAACTGGTGTCGCCAATCGGGCTGAGTCCCGAGGTACTCAGGAAATTGGATAAGAATACCTGCCCAAAAATTTTAGCTTGACCATTGCTGTAGCGGCCACTGATCGTGCCATCTTCACCAATATCGACGCCCACTAACCGTCCGGTAGAAAAACCATCTTGGGTAACGGTATTAGTGCTGGAGGAACCACCGAATTGAGTGGTCTGGTCGAATTTAATGATGACGCCACCATTGGCGCCGTTGATAGGATCGTTAGCAGCGCGGAGTCCACTAGGATCAGGGTCCGGCTTGGTAGGCCTGATATTCCTCAACACGACCGATGTGGAGTTAGAGTTCGTGAATGTAGTGGTGCTGAAGGTGGCTGGGGTCGGGACACTCGGGTCAGCAGGGATCGTCTGAACAGTGACGGTTCTTTGCCCGGCAACGGTGTCGTCAATGACAGCAGGACCAGCACTCGCGGCAGGAATACTGCCCTGTGCAGTACCAATCATGTTGCCAGTAGTATCAAAAAACAACATAGCGGATGGCACCATAGCTCCGGAAGTCGGTAAATCAGTGCCGTCCAGATTCTTGCCATCTACCGTGAAGTAGGTATACCAGGCAGAAGTAGTACCCTCGGGAGCAACACCGACAACGGGAGGAGCAACAGTCGAATCACTAATCGACGGAAGGGTCGCTTTGGCAAAATAGACAGTCGCACTGTAGCTACTGCCTAAACTGTCATAGATGGGCATTGCCGAAACAAAGCCGTAGGAACGAATATCGTTGACGTTGAACTCATCTATGGGTACTTCCGGCAGTGATAAACTTGCATTAAGATTAAGGCCGAATGACCCTATTGTTGTCTCTTTGGGAGTGTTTTGACTAAGATCAGTCTGCAAATCAGATGGCTTACCGATATCAATACTAATTTCGCCATTGATTTCCTTTGTCCCGAACCCCTGTAATCTCTCGCTGCGCGAGTTGACAATAAAACCCTGGTTATCGATAGTAAAACCACCAGCACGGCTATAAATCAACTGGCCTTCCGCGTTCTTCACAGCACCGGATGCCACTTGTTTCACTTCAAAAAAACCCTCGCCATCAATCGCCAAATCCAGGGGATTGCCGGTTGTTTCAAGGTTACCCTGTTTGAAAATCTGGGTAACCGCATTCAGTTTAACGCCGGTGCCGATGCTGCGGCGAGTTGAAGTTCCCAAATCACTGAGGGAGTAAATGTCGCCAAATTCTGCACGGGACATCTTAAATGCCGTAGTGTTGTTATTGGCGATATTATTGCTGATGACGCCCAGATCGGCGCTGGCGGCATTCAATCCGGTAAGAGCAGTACGGAACGACATGGGTTAATCTCCTCATGGATTTTGATTCAGTAAACGCCAGGGCTTTTAGCCACCAGCAATGATTGAACAATGATCATTTAAGACGTCATTGGCAAAGCGACGGCAATGACAACTACTCTTTGGGAGTGAGCAAGGTTACCAGGCTATCCAGAGACGCTTTCATATCCATAATCCCGTTCAGGGTGCTGAATTGCGCCAGTTGCGCCATGAACTGCTGACCATCGAGCGGCTTGGTCGGATCCTGATTCTTGAGCTGAGTCGTCATCAGCATCAGAAAATCAGCCTGATCCAAGTCATCATTACCTTTCTTGGCCGTCGTCGTTGAGGGCGTTGAGTCAGCGGCAAACAACGTGGCGTTGTTCCCGGTACTGGAGATCGCGGTCATGGTGATTACCTTATGAGGTTGCAGTTATTCGCCCAAAGCGAGAGTGCGCATCAGCATCTGCTTGGAGGTATTCATGACTTCCACGTTGCTCTGATAGGAACGCGACGCGGAAATCATGTTGGCCATTTCTTCCACCGGATTGACGTTGGGCATATTGATATAGCCATCCTGATCCGCCATCGGATGCTCAGGGCGATAGGTGCGCCGCAGCGGTTCCTGACTCTCAACGATGCCCAAAACATCCACTCCGGCTGCTTCATCCGCCGCGGCCAACTGGGTAGCAAACACCGGGTGCCGCGCCCGATAAGTGGACTGGGTGCTGCTGCTGGCGCTCTCGGCGTTCGCCATATTGCTGGCGGTGGCGTTGAGACGGACCGTTTGGGCGTGCAGCGCCGACCCGGAAATGTCGAAAACTCTAAACAGCGACATGATCATTCTCCCCGAATCGCAGTGAGCAAGCCCTGAATCCGATTACCCATCAGCCGCAAGCTGGTCTGGTAATGCAGGGCGTTGTCGGAAAAATCCGCCTTCTCCTGTTCCTCTTCCACCGTATTGCCGTCAATCGCCATCTGGGTCGGTCTCCGGTAGAGCAAATCGCCGGGCGTATGACTGCGAGCCGGAAAATGGACGGCGTGCGTCGCCTGGAGCGGATTACTCTGACCCTGCAAACTGGCCATGGTGGCTTTGAAATCCAGGTCGCGGGCCAGATAATTCGGCGTGTCCACGTTGGCCAGATTCGCCGCCAGAATTTCGGTGCGCTGCGAGCGCAGTTGGAGCGCTTGGGTATGAACGCTCAGGGCGCGGTCAAAATTAATAGCCATCGCTGCGACTCCTGCGGTTGCTGATCAGCGCTGACGGATTTTTGTCACCCGGGAGGTTGTCAGAAAATTGACGCGCCCGGTCTGTTGAATGACTAAAAAGCAAAGGCTGTGCCGATTAATCAGCAATGCGGTATTTTGGGGTGGACGATCCAATTTTTAATGAGGTAAAACTGATGGCGACAGGCGGCTGGATGCTGAAAACAGGAGTGGTATGGCTCGGACTGGCGGCGCTGACGCCGGCCGATGAAACGATTCAGCCGCTGGAGACGATTCAGCAACAGGTTTATGCCTTTCTGGCAGCGCAACACCGCAACCGCGCTGAACCGCCGCAAATCCAGTTGGGCGCGCTCGACCCACGCTTGCGCCTGGCGAAATGCGGCGCGGCGCTGGAAGCCTTCCTGCCGGGCGGGGCAAAAACAGTCGGTAATACCTCCATCGGCGTGCGTTGCCCTGGGCCTCAGCCGTGGACGGTTTATCAGCGCGCCAATGTCCGGGTCTTCGATCAGGTGCTGGTGGCGGGCCGCTTCTTGGACAGGGGAACCATTCTGACCGCTGCTGATTTGCGGCGGGAACGGCGCGATCTTTCGCAGCTGTCAGGCGGCTATGAAACGGCTGATGAATCCCTGATCGGCAAACAATTACGGCGGGCGCTGACCGCTGGGGCGGTGATTTCCCCGCAAATGGTCAAGATCATCCCGGCCATCCGTCAGGGCGCTGTCGTCACGATCATCATCCGCCGGGGTGGCATGGAAATCAGCTCCAGCGGCATCGCCCTGAGCGACGCCGGCATCGGCGAACGGGTGCGGGTTCGCAATGAAGCGTCAAAGCGGGTGGTTGAAGGGACAGTCACCGGTAATCAGCGTGTTGAAGTCGGACCATGACCACGATCTCCGGGGAGGATTAGCCGCGAACTTGCGCTAAAATGCCGGCTTGCTCCCCGGCGGCGCGCTTCAATATCCTCAGCTTCTCTTTCCATCACCTATCCAGCCGGCGGGGCGGACCTTTCCTCAGGAGCCGACATGCCTCAAACCGTCAAATACCTGCTCGACGAGAGCCGGATTCCCAAGTTCTGGTACAACCTGGTCGCCGATCTGCCGGTTCCGCCGCCGCCGCCGCTGCATCCGGGCACCCTGCAACCGCTGGGTCCGGACGACCTGGCCCCGCTGTTTCCGATGAGCCTGATCCAGCAGGAAGTCTCTACCGAGCGCGAGATCGAGATTCCCAAACCGGTGCGGGAGATTTACCGGCAATGGCGGCCCAGTCCGCTGTATCGCGCCCGCCGGCTGGAACAGGCGCTCGATACCCCGGCGCGGATTTACTACAAATACGAAGGGGTCAGTCCCGCCGGCAGCCACAAGCCTAACACCGCAGTACCCCAGGCGTTCTACAACCGGGAAGCGGGCATTAAGCGCATTGCCACCGAAACCGGGGCCGGGCAATGGGGATCCTCGCTGGCTTTCGCCGGGGCGCTGTTCGGGATCGAAGTGGAAATTTTCATGGTGCGGGTTTCCTACAACCAGAAACCCTATCGCCGGGCGCTGATGGAAACCTGGGGCGCGACCTGCACCGCATCGCCCTCGGAACAGACCGCCGCTGGCCGGGCCATCCTCGCCCAGCGTCCGGATCATCCGGGCAGCCTCGGCATCGCCATTTCCGAAGCGGTGGAAGTCGCCGCCCAGCGCGCCGACACCAACTATGCGCTCGGCTCGGTGCTGAATCACGTCCTGCTGCATCAGACCGTGGTCGGGGTGGAGGCGCTGGCGCAACTGGAAATGGCCGATGACTATCCCGACGTTATTGTGGGCTGCACGGGCGGCGGCTCCAACTTCGCCGGCATCGCCTTCCCGTTTCTGGGCGCGCAACTGCGCGGCGGGCGCAAGACGCGGATCATCGCCGTCGAACCGGCAGCCTGTCCCACCCTGACCCGTGGTCCCTATGCCTACGACTTCGGCGACACCGCCCATCTGACTCCGCTGACCAAGATGCACACGCTGGGATCCACCTTTACTCCCCCTGGTTTCCATGCCGGCGGCCTGCGCTATCACGGCATGGCCCCGCTGGTCAGCCACGTTAAGGAACTGGGCTTGATCGAAGCCCGCGCCTATCACCAGATTGCCTGCTTTGAAGCGGGGGTGCTGCTGGCCCGCACCGAGGGCATTCTGCCGGCCCCGGAAGCCAATCACGCCATTCGCGGCGCGATTGACGAGGCGTTGCGCTGCAAGGAGGAGGGAGTGAGTCGGGCGATCCTGTTCAATCTGTGCGGGCATGGCCATTTCGACATGCAGGCGTACATGGACTATTTCGCCAATAAGTTGACGGATCAGGCGTATGACGAGGCCGAACTGGCGATGGCTCTGGCCGGACTGCCGTCGGTGCCGGCGGCCTGACCGACCCCACTGTTAAAGCATCACAAGACAACTACTCAGATAACCAGTTGTAGGGTGGGCACCGCCCACCTTCCCCCAATCGTCTAATCATAAGGTGGGCGGTGCCCACCCTACCCGGTTGGAATTGCCCAAAGAGGTGCTGAGTAGTTACAAGTTCTCAATCATGGAGGCAGAAACCGATCATGCCGATCCAGCCCTTGGCCATCAGCGCCTGTACGGTCACCAACGCCTTGGGTCGAGGTCTCGCCGCCTCACTCGCGGCGCTGGAGAGTGGGGTTAGCGGACTGCGCCGTTGCGACTTCGAGGATGCGACGCTCAACACCTGGATCGGGCCGGTCGCCGGACTGGAACAGGAAGCCCTGACCGGCGGCCCGTTCGCTGCTTTCGACTGCCGCAATAACCGTCTGGCGCGGGTGGCGCTGGAACAGGATGGCTTCAGCGCGGCGGTGCGGCAGGCCCGCGCCCGCTATGGATCGGAGCGGATTGGGGTGTTTCTCGGCTCCAGCACCTCGGGAATCCGCGCCACCGAAATCGCCTACTGCGAGCGCGATCCCGTGACCGGCAGCCTGCCCGTCAGTTTTGACTATCAGCACACCCACAACCTGTTTTCGGCCACTGATCTGATCCGGCGCTGGCTGGGTGTGACGGGACCGGCGCTCACCGTGTCCACCGCCTGCTCATCCAGCGCCAAGGCTTTTGCCGTTGCCCATCGCCAGATTCAGGCCGGATTCTGCGACGCCGCAGTAGTGGGTGGCGTGGACAGCCTATGCCTAACAACTTTGTACGGGTTTAATGCGCTGAGACTGGCTTCGACTGAACCGTGCCAGCCGTGGGGAGTGGGGCGGGATGGGTTGAGCATTGGCGAAGGGGCCGGACTCACGCTGCTGGAACGGGCTGAACCGGATGATGACCGGGTGCTGCTGCTCGGCTATGGTGAAAGCAGCGATGCGTATCACATGACCGCCGCGCATCCCGAAGGCGCGGGGGCGGCACTGGCGATGCAACAGGCGCTGGCGCGGGGCGGAGTGACGCCGGAACAGGTGGATTACATCAACCTGCATGGCACCGCGACACCCTTGAATGACGCCGCCGAAGATCGGGCGGTGCTGCGGGTGTTCGGGCCAGGGACGCCTTGCAGTTCAACCAAGGGCTGGACCGGTCATACCCTGGGGGCGGCGGGGATTACGGAAGCGGTGTTTGCGTGGCTGGCGCTGGAGCATGGCTTCATGCCGGGGACGCTCAACACCCGCCAGCTTGATCCGGCGCTGGGGGCGGGGGTGATTCTCGACAACCAGGAAGGCCCGCTACGAACCGCACTCAGTAACTCATTCGGCTTCGGCGGCACCAATTGCAGCCTGCTGTTTGGACGAAGGGCTGCGGGTACTTGAACCGGACTGAATCGACCCATATAGGTAGGTCGGATAAGGCGCATCGCGCCGCATCTGGCGAGACGCCGAGATGCCGAGATGCCGGATGCGCTACGCTTATCCGGCCTACCCCTTGCCGGCAAAAGCCGCTAATACAGTTTCTTAGCCGATGACCCGGCCAATCCGCTCCAGCGCTTTGGTCAAATTATCCATGCTGGTGGCGAAGGAAATCCGGGCGCAGCCTTCCGCGCCGAACGCCGATCCGGGTACGACCGCAACCCCGACTTCATTGAGCAGCCGCTCGGCAAAGGCGATGTCATTGGCCAGCCCCAGCCGGTTCATCGCCTGCTGAAAGTTCGGGAAAATGTAGAACGCTCCGTCCGCCGGAGCCACTTCGACGCCAGGCATCGCCTTCAGCGTCTTGTAAACGACGTCGTGCCGCTCCCGAAATGCCTGGGTCATCATCGCCACGAAGGATTGATCGCCATTTAATCCGGCTTCCGCCGCGACCTGGGAAATCGAGGTCGGGTTCGAGGTGCTTTGCGACTGGATGTTGGTCATGGCGTTGATCAGGTCTTTCGGCCCGCCGCAGTAGCCAATCCGCCAGCCGGTCATCGAATAGGCCTTGGAGACGCCGTTCAACACGATAGTGCGGTCGTACAAGTCCGGGCAGACGTTGAGGAGATTATGGAACTTCTCTTCGGCCCATAGGATATGTTCGTAAATATCGTCGGTGGCGATGTAGACCTGCGGATGGCGGCGCAGCACCTCGCCCAGCCCGGCCAATTCCGCAGCGCTGTAGGCCACCCCGGTCGGGTTGGACGGGCTGTTGATCACCACCAGTTTGGTGCGGGGAGTGATGGCCGCTTCCAGTTGCGTCGGGGTGATCTTGAACTGCTGCTCAATGCCGGCGGCGACAATGACCGGAGCGCCGTCAGCCAGCAGGACCATGTCGGGATACGATACCCAGTACGGGGCGGGAATGATCACCTCGTCGCCTGCGTTCAGCAGCGCCTGCGCCAGGTTGTAGAAGCTCTGCTTGCCGCCGCAGGACACCAGAATCTGCTTGGGTTCGTAACTTAAGCCGTTGTCGCGCTGGAACTTGGCGATGATTGCTTTCTTCAGGCCGGCAGTGCCGTCGACCGGAGTGTACTTGGTGAAGCCGGATTGAATGGCCTTGATCGCCGCTTCCTTGATGAAATCCGGGGTGTCGAAATCCGGCTCGCCCGCGCCCAGACCGATCACGTCCTTGCCGGCGGCTTTGAGTTCGTTGGCCTTGGCGGTGACGGCCAAGGTGGGGGAGGGCTTGATGCGCTGTACACGTTCAGAAAGCGGAGTGGTCACGGGGACTCCTGGGGATGGTTCTAGTGGAAGGCACGGGATGAACAACGGGTTGATGAATCGGTCGGATAATACTGAAAATTCCCGCCCCGGCCAAAATTCCATGCTGACGACCCAACCCTTCACCCTCCATTCCCGTTTCCAGCCCGCCGGCGATCAGCCGGAGGCGATTCGCGCCCTCGTTGCCGGACTGAGCCACGGGCTGGCGCATCAAACCCTGCTGGGCGTCACCGGCAGCGGCAAAACCTTCGCCGTCGCCAATGTCATCGCTGCGGTGCAGCGTCCGGCGCTGGTGTTGGCTCCGAATAAAACCCTGGCCGCGCAACTCTATGGCGAAATGAAGGAGTTTTTTCCCGATAACGCGGTGGAGTATTTTGTTTCCTATTACGACTATTACCAGCCCGAAGCCTATGTGCCATCGTCCGATACTTATATCGAAAAGGACGCCTCGATTAACGAGCATATTGAGCAGATGCGGCTGTCGGCGACCAAGGCGATCCTGGAGCGGCCCGATACCATTATTATCGCGACCGTGTCGGCGATTTACGGGCTGGGCGATCCGAACTGGTATATGAAAATGCTGCTGCATCTGGTGCGCGGCGAGAAAGTGGATCAACGCGCCATGCTCCGCCGACTGGCGGATCTGCAATATACCCGCAATGATTTGGAGCTGGCGCGAGGGACGTTCCGGGTGCGGGGCGAGATCCTTGATATTTATCCCGCCGAGTCGAATCAAGAGGCGCTGCGGGTGGAATTATTCGACGATGAGATTGAATCGCTGAGCCTGTTTGATCCACTCACCGGCAAGGTATCGCGCAAGGTTCCCCGTTATACCGTCTATCCCAAAACTCATTACGCCACGCCCCGCGAACAGTTGATGAAAGCCGTCGAGTTGATCAAGGATGAATTGCGGGATCGGCTGAATGATCTCCATGCCGCCGGTAAATTGCTGGAGGCGCAACGCCTGGAGCAGCGCACCCGTTTTGATCTCGAAATGATTCTGGAGCTGGGTTATTGCAGCGGCATCGAAAACTATTCCCGTTATCTGTCCGGACGCGAACCCGGCGAAGCGCCACCGACCCTGTTTGATTATCTGCCGCAGGATGCGCTGATTTTTATTGACGAAAGCCATGTGACGGTTCCGCAACTGGGCGCGATGTACAAAGGCGACCGTTCGCGCAAGGAGACGCTGGTTGAATACGGTTTCCGGCTGCCGTGTGCGCTGGATAACCGGCCATTGCGTTTTGACGAGTTTGAACGACTCAGTGGCCAGACCATTTTTATTTCCGCGACGCCCGGTCCCTTTGAGCTGGAACGCTCCGGCGAGGCGGTAGTGGAACAGGTGGTGCGCCCGACCGGACTGGTCGATCCGGAAACCGAGGTGCGTCCGGCGTTGCATCAGGTCGATGATTTACTCGGCGAAATCCGTGATCGGGTCGAACGGCGGGAGCGGGTGCTGGTGACGACCCTGACCAAACGGATGGCCGAAGATTTAACCGGTTATCTGGCGGAAAACGGGGTCAAGGTGCGCTATCTGCACGCTGATATTGATACGGTGGAGCGGGTCGAAATTATTCGCGATCTGCGGCTGGGAAAATTTGATGTGCTGGTTGGAATTAATCTGCTGCGGGAGGGGCTAGATTTACCGGAAGTGTCACTGGTCGCCATTCTCGACGCTGACAAGGAAGGCTTTCTGCGCTCGGACCGGTCGCTGATTCAGACTATTGGCCGGGCCGCCCGCCATTTGCGCGGCAAGGCGATTTTATATGCCGACCGGATCACCGGTTCCATGCGCCGAGCTTTGGAGGAAACCGACCGCCGTCGCACCAAGCAGCGGGAGTTCAATCAGACTCATGGGATTACCCCGCGCGGCATTCAAAAAGCGGTGGCCGATATTCTGGAAGGCGCATATCCCGAAGCGATGGCCGAAGCCGCGCTGGTGGCTGAAGAAACCGTGGCCTATGCCCGCGAATCACCGGCGGCGCTGGCGAAAAAGATCAAGCAACTGGAGCAGGCCATGCACCGCCATGCCCGCGATCTGGAATTCGAGGAAGCGGCGAAACTGCGCGATGAGATTCAGCGGATTCGCCGGTTGGGGTTGGGAATGCCGGATTGATGGGTCGGAAAATTGCGCCGGGTGACTGGTTCCAAGAGCGGTTATTTCCCCATCGCTCATACCGAAAAGGAGTGGTAAGCCCCGCTGAAGCTGGTTTTGAGATTGCCTAGAATCGTATTGACCCAACCGAACTCGGGAACCTCATTGGGTTTGCGCAGGCCGATGATGAGGGCCTGGTGGCTACACCCCGCCGCTATCACCCCGGTAAAGCAGGCCAACCCATCGGCAAGGACTAGGCTGCCCGGGGCCAGGGCGGCTTTGGCCCAGTCGGTCAGAGGGTCGCGCAGGTAAATCCTGGGACGGGGATCATTTGGGTGTAGAGCGGATGCCCCTCGGAATTAAGAGAAACCGCAACGACAAACGGCACCTTAGTTTTCGGAACCCCGCCCGGCTTTGCCGCCCACCCGTTCACCGCCCAGGTAGGCATCATCGACCAGCACCTCGCCGCATAGGGTGAGCATCGCGCTCGGTCATGGTCTGCATGAGTTTGTGCTGAATCAGCCAGGCCATCGGATAGCTGACGCCTAAGTAGCGTTTCAGGGCCAGCGTCGATAACCCGGTTTTCGCCTGGCTGATCAGATAGATGGCTAAAAACCACAGAGTGAGCGCCAGATGAGCGCTCTGGAAGACGCTCCCCGCGATCAGGGTGGTCTGCGTCCGGCAGGGTTGGCACTGAAAGGTCTTACGCCCTCGCTTACGCAGCACATAATGATCCACCTCCCCATGGTGGGGGCAGCGAAACCCCTCCGGCCAGCGGGCGCTTTCCAGCCCCGCTTCGCACTGGGTCTCAGTCCCAAACTGCTCCAGAAATGCCGGCAGCGACAAACCGGGTTGAAATTGGAGGCGATTCATCGGTATGACCTGATTCCAGAATGAAAGCTGCGCCAGCTTACGCCTGTTTTTCGGCACCAAGCAGGGCCGGCTGAAGTATCTTGCTAATCAGGTTTAATAATGGAGATCTATCCGTGTTCATCTGTGTTCATCAATGGGATTCAACCGTCATTTCTGCATGACTTCTATCCACCACACCCCTGGCGCCGCCCATCTGCTGGCGCAATTGCAGCGCAGTCAGGCGTTGCACAACGAAGGCGTTGCCGACATCGAGTACGAACTCAGCCGATTGCGGCGTTGGCAGTCAACGCGACTGGCTCGAACCCACGCCGATGTGCTGCATAACCCGCGCTACCGACCCGCCGCCGAGTTCTTTCTCGATGAGCTGTACGGCGATCGGGACTTCCGGCAGCGCGAGCAGGATCTGGCCCGCGTGGTTCCGATTATGGCCCGCGTCCTGCCAGAACCGGTGCTGTATACCACCGCGCTGGCGCTGGAGCTGAATGCTTTGTCCCATGAACTGGATGCCCGGCTGACGCGGCGGCTGATGGCGGAATTCGGGTTTGGCGACGAATTGGACGAGGCCACCTATATTGCCGCCTATCGCGTCGATGGCGACTATGAGCAACGCCGGCATCAGATTGATCTGGTGGAAAAACTTGGGCGGGATTTGCAGCGAATTGTCCCTAAACGCTTCATTCACACGGCGCTGAAAATGGCGAAAGGCCCGGCGCGACTGGCCGGAGTTGGAGAGTTGCACCGGTTTCTGGACGCGGGATTCCGCGCTTTCCATCACTTGGGCGCTGAGGCGGGAACCTTCGTGACCACGATCACTGAACGTGAACGCGCCATTCTGGAGCGGATCGCGTCGGGTCATCCGCACCCGCTGCATCTGGAAGACGCAGCGGGCTATTACTCTGACCAACCTTCAATTGGGCGTTAGAACAGGTAGGCCGGCCTACTTACTGGAAGACGTAGCGGACTATTCCACCGAGTCAGCCGCCACTGGAAACAGATCATCCAGTTGCCGGTGAATCTCCTGTTCCAGCCGCTGTTTCAGCGGAACCAGCAGGAACCCCAACCGCACGCTAATCCGCAGCCGGCCCGGCTCCAGATCAATCTGGCCGCTGACCCCGGAGCGTTCAAAATGCAGAGAGTCATCCTGCCAGTGGCTGCTGATGTCGTAACGCTCGGCCAGTTCTTCCGCCAGAGTTTCGGCGGCGTGTCGGGACTGGTCGAGGGTCAGATCGTGATCGCGCTGCACGACAATATGGGACATTTTTGCTGCCTCAGGTCTTTAAGGCGGTAACTCGGCCAGCGATTTCGCCAGCCGCAGATACCAGCCGTTGATGTCGCGGATCGTGCCGATGCCAACGATATCCAGATGATCCCAGCCGGCCAGTACGCCCCGATCATTCCAGACCCCCGGTTGCGGCGGGCTGGCCGGGACGACCTTACGGTCCGGCGAATCCAGCGTCGGGCCGGCCATCGACCGGGTATCCAGCGTCGGGCCGGCCATCGACCGGGTATTGACCACGCCGTCATTCTCCCACCAGGTGGCGTCAATCACGACCCGCCCCGGCTCGTCGCGGCGGTAGGCGCCGATGAACAAGGCTGTTCCCCACAACTGCGGCAGCATGGTCGGCAAAGGCAGTTGATGGCCGGATGGGCCAAAGGGCGTCGTCGCTGCCGCCGCCCAGGAAAAATAGTACACATCCGGCTGGGCCGGAAACCGCCGGTTCAGTTCCTGCGCTCCGTCGGGGCTGAGATCCCAGGCGCTAATATCGCGGGAGCGCCAGATTGGACTGCGCTCCACCCGGCTCAGGTAAGCGGTGAACGACTCATCGGGGGCGCGGCGCAAACCCCATTGCTCCAGCTTGAAATCATAGGGCAACTGGTCGGGCTGGATGCCAGTGATCGCAGCCAGGCCCAGTAGGGTAGCCCGGGCGAACGGCAATAACTGGTCAATTCCGGTCGCGAGGCTGGTTCCGTCATGCGGGGTGGCCAAGGTCGTGACGCTGTGTACCCAGGGCTGACCACCGCCGAACAGCGACGACCGTTCCGCGGTGGGCGTGGCGGCGATTTCCGCCGGATCGCCCTGTTCCAGCAGCGTCGTCAACACCCGGACGGTCTGGCCACCCTGGCTGTGGCCGATCAGGTGAACTTTCCGCAACTGGCCGCGCTCATCCAGTGTTCCCCAGTCGGGGTACAGGCCGGGGAAGGTTCGCCCGTAGCGAGCATGACCGTGAGCTGCAGCGTGGGCTTGACCATAGTCGACGGTTCCGCCTTTCAGTTGCGCATACAGCTCACAGGCCCGATCCCAGTTGCTGGCGAAAGGGCCAACCACTCCGGTGTAAGCGCGATAGCCATTCCGATTGAGCGTCTCCTGCACATCGCCGAAGCCGCCCCAGTACTTGAAGCCGAGCAGTTCATCCCGGCCCCAGCCCATGAAGCCGTGAACCAGCGCCAGCGGATAACGATTGCCGTCGTTGCCTGCTCCAGCCAGGGGCGCAACGATCAGTAGCAGCAGCAAAATCAGGGGACGCAGCAGGTTCGGAAGAGGCACGACACAGCCTGGCAGGACTGAAATAGCGGGAATTGTTGATGACTGAATCTTGATGACTAAATTAAGCGCCAGCGGAATGGCTCCGCTGGACTGAGCCGATTCAGTGCCTGTTACTCAACCTTGCTTGGTGCGTCCGGTTGATAGGGATACAGCCGATCCAGCGTTTCCGGTTCGACCCGGATCACTTCAATGCTGCCTTTGCGGGTAAACGTCCAGCCATGGGCGCGTCTCTGGCTGAAAATGGCATAGGACAACACCGAATAGCCGCGCAATCCCACCCGATCAGCCAGCGCCATGGTATTGCTGGCTTTGTCCAGCGCCTTGCATTGAATGGTGTCGCCGTTCATCGCTGTCTCCCTTGAAACCGGTGGACCTGACATTGATGCGTCAGCCTTATCCAGCATTATCGGCAGCCATCGCCAAGGCTGTAGCCATCACTCAGGCGCGCGGATTGCCCTAAAGGTTCAACCATTGCCGTGCGCCGCGCCGGAATCAGTAGGTGCAGGCGTCGGCGGAATACGGAAGGGGTGCTTGACCTGATAATCCTTGGCCTGCCGTTCCGCCTCTTCAATCTGCGCCGGGGTCATTTTTTCCGCAAGCTCTTTCTTGGCCTGCGGCGCCTGGCCATCGCCTTGCGAGTCCGCCAGCGCATACCAGAAATAGGCCTGCACATAGTCCGGTTTCATGCCCTGACCCTGCTCGTACATGATGCCCAGGTTGACCTGGGCCTGCGGCAAACCCTGTTCCGCCGCCTTCTGATACCAGGCCATCGCCTGGGCGTTGTCCTGCGGGACGCCTTTACCCTCGTCGTAAAGCACGCCGAGATTGAATTGGGCGAAGGCATAGCCCTTTTCGGCCAAGGGTCGGATCATCGCGAGTTCGGCAGCGTAATCGCCGCGCTCATGGGCGTTCCTGGCCTGATCCCATTCGCCATCAGCCCAGGCCAGGGTCATGCTCAGCACACTGCCCGCCAGCAACAGAAAAACTCGTTTGTTCATGGACAGCCACTCGTCTTTGGTTAAGGTTCACAGGAGTCTACTCAGTTTAGCATTCCTGATCAGCCTGGCCCGCAGGTTTTGTCGCTAGGTTGCGAGGGAGCCTGGTTTCCCCCGGAGGACGCGATCGTCATACCCGCTTGCGGGTATGACGAAAAGCGAAAGCCCTGTTATTCAAAATGCTGGCCGGCTCCGGGAACGCACATTTTCACCCCTTCATCGGTCCAGCCCTGGGCTTTCATAGCCGCCGCTACGCTGGCGTCGGTTGTGTAGCGATGATTGCTGTCCTTGGCAGGGTAGCCATTATTGTAGAGGCGATAGACCGGATGCGATCCACTAGGGCAGGTGGAGCCGTTGGGGAGATAAACCCGGTACTCGTCTTTTTCGTAATGCCAGGCTTCGCCCGTGCATGATCCCTCGCCTGCTGGGCATATTTGCGAATAGCCATTATCGAGAAGCCGGCGTTCTTCAGTCAGACCAGTGTAGAAATGACTATCCGGCTTATAAGCGCCATCACTCTGCTGACCGCCGTAATAACGCGCAACGGGGACTGTTCCGGCAGGCGCGGCATCCAGTGGATAGGTATCGAAAATGTAGCCCGTCGGATTCCATCCCGATTGGGCGTTATCGGCGAGAAAAGTAATATCGTCGAGGTTGGCGGTATTGAAGTAATGATCTTTCCCGGCATGGTGATATTCAACCGCGGTAGATTTTCCCTCAGGACCGCTCTTGTTGATGCAATTGGCGATGCAACTAAGATTATTAGCCGGCATGGCGAATTCTTTACCGCATGGCGCTGGACTCCAACCGACAAAGAGGCCGCCTACAGCAACGGTTGGAGGAGTCAATTGAACGATATCTCCGGCATCATAATTACCGCCGCTGCTATTGGTCTTACACAGCGTTTTTTCCGGACCTGCTGTGGTTAAAGTCACCGTATAGGTATATTCGGCATCTTGGCCGGCATCACTCCAAAATTTAGCGATAAATGCATCCTTGCTGCTGCCATTAATCGTGTAGTCATAGGCATTGGAGGTTACCGGAAAATCGGAGGCAGAGGTGATTCCGACTACATAAATACCATAATTAATACCAGCGCCAACTGTGGCAGGATTAATGGCGATAGCCGCCCCGCCATCAGTATTATTGCTTCCTCCCAGGTAGGTCGAATAAACCAGTTGTTGTCCAGCATTCATATCGATTTGAGCCATGAACGCATCCCGAGTCCCACCCAGCATCGTATCAAAAGCGCCGGAAACGACCGGGAAATTGTTGGAAGCAGTGGATCCAGTCATGTAAATATATTTAGTTGCACCGGTCGTTGGACTATTCTCCAGAGCAATGGCGGCCCCGCTATCCGCGCTACTACCCCCCAGATAAGTGGAATAGTCCAGCATACTGCCGAACGGATTGATTTTGGTGACGAAGGCATCTCCATTGCCGGCGTATACCGTACCAAAGGAATCCAGGGTTATTGGAAAATTGATGGAAGCCGTGGTCCCGGTCACATAAGCATAAGGATAAAGGCCACCTGTTGTGCTGTCTTTTTCTACCGTAACTGCAATTCCAGCGCCACTGTCAGAACTGGTTCCTCCAAGGTAGGTGGAATAGATCAGCGATAAATCTGGGGGGTCAGTGGATGGCAAATTAGGATTGAATTTAGCGACAAAAGCGTCGCTACCGCCATCCAGGGTTTGGTCGAAAGCGCCTGCGGTATTGATATTAGTGGATGAGGTAGAGCCTGTGATATAGACATTGATATCAGGGTCCAGGGCAGTGGGAGCAGGGTCTACTGCAATTCCAGCGCCTTTATCATCTTTGGTTCCACCAAAGTAAGTCGAATATTCCACTTTCCAAGCAGGGCTGTATTTAGTGACAAAAGCGTCGAAGCCCCCGGCCAGCAATGGTTGATAGGCACCCGCTGTTGTTGGAAAAGCGGCAAGTTCATCGGTGCTGGAATAGGCAGAACTGGTGTAGCCGGTCACATAGATATTGCCAAGCGCATCTACAGTAATACCCGTACCACTCTCATCCTTGCTTCCTCCCAGACAAGCGGTGGACACTAACTTACAGGTGGCCGGAGCAATTTTAGCGACAAAGGCGTCCGTTGAACCATTAAGTGATGTTACGGGAAGTTTGGAAGGAAATTTTAATGCACACCCGGGGAAAACAGAAGAAGCCGTAGTTCCGATGATATAAAGCGCAGTGCCCTCGCGTTTGAAGTCGAGCGTAATTGCTGAGGCAATATCGTCCTTGTCCTCAGGGGCATCGGCTTTCCCGGCGCCGGATAGCACACTGGAACATGCCATAGCGTATGCATCAACGGCTATTACGTTGAATCTGGCAACGAAAACATCCATTTTGGTGAATGATGGAATGCGAGTGCTACCAGGAAAATTGACCGAAGCGGTAGCGCCGGTGACATAAATATTCCCGTCTATATCTACGGCAACCCCGGTTGCATAATCATCCAGCATACCGCCCAGAAAAGTCGAATACGCCAGCACCGGATCAATGATCAAGGGTTGGCTACGATCATAAGCGGCAATGGCGAAACCAAGCGCAATGGCCTGATCCTGTTCCGTGGGATGCAGGACAAATTGCCCATCCACCGGTTGCCGCTGTCCGGCGATGTTCTGATAAACCACCGGCTTATGCCAGCGCATCTCGCCAACCGCCATGTTCAACACTAAATCGCCATTATCGGCCAGCGTGGCTTGCACCACCTCGTCCAGTCCGGACAGAGCCAAGCGGATTCGTGCCGGATCAGCGCCGGGCGCAACGACAAAGTCATATTCCAGCTGCCGTTGATTGCCGTAATAAATCAAATCAATGCCGGGATAAACGCTTTGTAGTTGCGTCTTGGCGTAAGTGGGGACGCCAATTTGCCATTGCTGAGAATCATTCCCCCGGTAGTCATTGATCCGGGTCGATACGGGGTCCAGACCGCTGATTTCCGGTTGGGGATTGGCGTCCAGCAACCGCATCCGCAGTGTCGAAAGTTTGACGGCTACCGGTTCCTGCCCGGCAACGGACTGGGCGCGGAAGTTGAAAACCGCCTCGTCAGGGGTCAGGAACAGGGTATAGCCAGGCCCACGGGAGAGAAACCGCACCTGCGGATCGGTTTGGCCCTGATTGGCTTCGAAGATCAGCGGCAGCTTGGCAAAGGCGGCGTTAACCCGCGTTCGTTCCACCGCCGGCTCGGGCGACGTTGCCGCTGCCGGGGGCGTCAAGGAAACGACGGGCGCTGTTGCTGACCAACCCGCCATTTTCTCGGCCAGGGGCAGCCCAACCGCTAACGCCACGATGGCCAACAGGCCGCTCCATAAGATTGTTCTGCGCCATCCCGCCGATCTCGTCTGCTGCGGTTTCATGCGGTTCTCTCCAGGAATTGAAAGTATCCAAATTGAAAGCGTCAGCCGAAGTGCATTGATCGCGCCACATGGACATTCAGGGATAACCAGAAATCAGGGAGGAGAGAGTTTGGCGGATGCCGCTACTACGGCAAATGCGGCCGTTCCAGATACTCGTGCGACTGCATTTCCTGCAAGCGGCTGACGGTGCGCTGGAACTCGAACTTCAGCCGCTCGCCCCGGTACAACTCCAGCGGCGGAGCGGCAGCCGACAGGATCAGTTTCACTCCCCGGTCATAAAATTCGTCCACCAGATTAATTAAGCGCCGCGCCTGATTCTCCATCTGCCAGTCCATCACCGGCAGGTTGGAAATCAATACCGTATGGAAACAGCGGGCGATTTCGATGTAGTCATTGGTGCCGCGCGGCCCGTCGCAAATCGCCCGGAAGTTGAACCAGACCACGCCATCCGCCTCGCCGAGCGTGGGAATAAACCGGCCTTCAATCTCCAGATCGCCACCACGATGACCCGGTTCCGGGGCCAAATGGTTGAAAGCGTCTTCCAGCACCCGATCAGCCCGGTCATCCAGCGGCCAGTGATAAATCTCGGCCTTTTCCAGATAGCGCAACCGGTAATCCACCCCGCCATCGACATTCAGCACGTCGAGATTCTGTTTGATCAACTCAATCGCCGGCAGAAACCGCGCCCATTGCAAACCGCCCCGGTACAAATCATCCGGCGGAATGTTGGAGGTGGTGATCAAGGTGACGCCATTGGCGAATAATTCTTTCAGCAATCCATACAGCAGCATGGCGTCGGTGATGTCAGCGACAAAGAACTCGTCCAGACAAATCACTCGCGCCTTTTCCGCAAAATGGCGGGCGACGATCCGCAGCGGGTCCTGCTGATTTTTAAGTTGTTTCAATTCAGCGTGAACCGAGCGCATGAAGCTGTGAAAGTGAATGCGCTGCTTATGCTGCAACGGCAGAGCGTCCACAAAGGTATCAACCAGATAGGTTTTGCCCCGGCCCACTCCGCCCCACAGATACAGCCCACGCACCGGAGCTTGTTCGGCAGCCGCCGGTTGACCTCGTCCGGTCAGACGGGCCAGCAAGCCCGGCTTCTTGGCGGCAGCCGGTTGTGGCTGAGCCAGCAGTTGATCGTAAACTTTTTGCAGAGCTTGAACCGCCCGTTCCTGAGCGGGATCGTGTTGAAAACCTTCCTGTTGCAAATCGCGGCGATAGCGTTCGTAGGGCATGGCGAAACTCGCAAGCGCGTGAGGGCTGAACTAGAGGTTGGACAGGGATGGCACCCGTGGCGATAGATATTGGGACCAGTCGCAGCGGGCGTCGCCAAAGGCGAAAAAATCCGGGTTAATCAGCACCGGCCGGGCGTTGTAGCGCAACGGCCGCAATTGCATATCGGTCAACTGGCCACCGGCTTCCTCGACAATGATTTGCGCGGCGGCGGTATCCCATTCGCCGGTCGGGCCAAAACGGGGATAGAGATCGGCTTCGCCCTCGGCGATCAGGCAGGATTTCAGGGCGCTGCCCATAAACAGATGCCGGTAGTCGCCGAGTTGCTGCAGATACTCCTGCAAGCGGCGGCTGCGGTAGGAGGCCTGGCTACTGGCGACCCGGATCGGCTGCTGACAGACCGTGCTGGCGTAAATCCGGCGGGCTGAATGACCGCGTAACTGCTTCCAGGCGCCGCCGCCGCGCCAGGCGTAATAGCAGGAACCCTCAACCGGCGCCACAATCAGCCCCAACACTGCTTCGTGTTGGTGAATCAGGGCGATGTTGACCGAAAAATGATCGCTGTGGCGGATAAACTCGCGGGTGCCGTCCAGCGGATCGACCAGCCATAGCCAATCCCAGCGGCTGCGCTCGGCAAAGCTGACCTCGGAGGCTTCTTCGGACAGGATCGGGATGTCGGGATTCAGCTCGGCCAGGCCGCGCAGAATGCAGCGATGGGCAGCCATATCAGCTTCAGTCACCGGGCTTTGATCGGCCTTGGCGGTGACGCTGAACCCGCCGGCGTACACCTCCATAATGCGCCGCCCCGCTTCCCGGGCGATGGCCTGAACCGGCTCGACCAGCGCGGATAAATCCAGAGGGGGGGCGTCGCTCATGACGCGGGGAACCTCGAAAAAGGGAGTTAGGGATGGGAATGCTGCATTGCAGTCTGGTTTAATTCTACACAATTCAAACCCGGGCCGGTTGCCGGCGGAGTTCCGATCATGACCTTGCAGTTACCCTGGACGCAGATTGAGACCGTGCTGCTGGATATGGACGGCACCCTGCTGGATTTGCGATTTGACAACTACTTCTGGCGGGAACTGATCCCGCGGCGCTACGCCGAACGGCATGGTCTGCCGCTGACCGAGGCTCAAGCTGAGGTCAAAGCCCGTACCCAGGCGATTGAAGGGACGCTCAACTGGTATTGCCTCGATCACTGGGGTCAGGAACTGGCCTTGGACATTATGGCGATCAAGCGTGAAATCGCCCATCTGATCGCGGTCCATCCCCATGTCCTGACTTTTCTCGATGCGCTGGGCGACGCCGGCAAGCGCATCGTTCTCGTCACCAATGCCCACCCGCACAGTCTGGCGCTGAAGATGGAAAAAACCGAGCTGGCCGGCCATTTTGACGCGCTGATCTGCGCCCACGATCTGGGGCTGGTCAAGGAACAGCCGGAATTCTGGCCGCGCTTGCAGGAGATTGAGTCGTTCGATCCAGTCACCACTCTGCTGGTGGACGACAATCCGGCGATTTTGCACACGGCGCTGACCTATGGGATTGCCTATCTAGTCACCGTTTTGCAGCCCGATTCCAGTGCGCCACCTCACCCGCCCGGTGAGTTTGCGGCGATTCACCATTTTTCCGAGCTGTTGCCGATCGGCTGACTCGAGAGCTGCCCGCCGGTCGCCGCCACGACCCGATCGCGGCCCTGCGCCTTGGCTTGGTACAGAGCCGCATCGGCCCGGTTCAATAGCGTTGTTGCATCCGTTTCCGCCGCTTCCGCTGCCGTCACTCCGATGGAAACGGTAATCGCCGGCAACTCGCCGCCCCGATAAACCATGCGGGTTTTCCGGAGGGCTTGCCGCAGCTCATCAAGCCGCAGTCGCGCATCTTCCAGAGTGGAGCCATGCAGGATCAGGGTGAGTTCCTCGCCGCCGTAGCGGCAAGGAAGATCGCCTGCCCGCAGGGTTTTACCCAGCAACTCGCCAATGGTCCGCAGTACGGTGTCGCCGGCTTCGTGGCCATAGGTGTCGTTGAAGCGCTTGAAGTGATCCAGATCGAGCATGGCGACGACCAGTGGCTCACCATTGCGCTGGCAGCGGCTCAATTCGCGTGGCAGGGTTTCGTCGAGATAGCGGCGGTTGAATAACCCGGTGAGCGGATCGCGGATTGCCTGCTCCTGTAAAGCCGCTTGGAGCCGTTTGCGTTCGGTGATGTCGGTTACTACCGCGATGAAGCCTTGCAGCTGACCGTACTGGTTACGGCGATAGCTCCAATCCGCCTGCGTATCGATAATGTTGCCATCGGCGCGGCGATTTTTCGCGAAGTAGGGCATAGGCGGTGGCTGGTCGCGCACCAGGGATTGCAGGTAGTTGCGAAGGAACCCCTGTTTGGTCTCGTCCGCTAGAAAATCCCAGATGAACCGCCCGACCACGGACCCCGTTTCCTCGTAGCCGTACAGGCGCTCCAGCACTGGGTTGGCAAAAATCACCCGGCCGGTTAGGTCGGTTTCCAGCGCCCCGCAGGGCAACAAATCCACCAGAGTGTGGAAGCGGGACTCGCTTTCTCGCAGCGCCGCTTCGGTTTGGCGGGCAACGGTGATGTTGCGAGCGACGCCCAGCACCCCGATGAGCTGTCCATCGGCGTTCAACATCGGGGTCTTGATGGTCTCCACCAACTCCCGATGACCATCTGCGCGAAAGGTTAATTCTTCTTCGTTGGTGCAGGGCTGGCCAGTGGCGATAGCCTTACGGTCCTTTGCACGGAAAAACTCGGCCAACGTCCGATCTACGAAATCGTCGTCGGTCTTGCCCAGAATATCCGCCTCCTTGACTCCATAAAGCTGCTCGAAACGGGGGTTACAGGCCAGGTAGACGCCCTTCGGGTCTTTCAGCCAGATCAGATCAGGTATGGTTTGAACCAGCGTTTTGAGGAAAACGCGCTCCTGTTCTAGCGTCATTTCCAGCTGCTTCCGGTGGGTGGTGTCCGCGTGGGCGATGACCGCGCCACCCTCCTTTGCACTCAGGGGCGTCACCCGCATCACGAACCAGCGCTGCTCCTGTGGCGAATGACGAGGATAGTCAAGGCTAAAGAATGACCGTTGTCCGGTCAGCACGGCTTGAATGCCGTCCCAGGCCGCCGCCTCACCGATGCTTACTCGACAGACCTCCCGATAGCTGGCGCCGATGGCGACGCCCCGCGCCGGTTGAATGGACTCGGTCTCGTTCGCCAGCGCGATGCGCCGCCAAGGTTCGTTGACTGCCACGATCACGCCGTCGCGGTCCAGCACCGCAATGTGGTAGGACACTGAATCCAGAATGGCGCGGGTCTGTTCCTCGCTTTGTTCGATCCTGACAAGCGCCTGCTGGAGTTCTTCCGTTCGTGCTTGAACCTGTGCCTCCAACCCTTCCTGAGCCTGCCGCAGGGCCGCGACCATATGGTTAAACGAATTCGCTAGTTCGCCGACCTCATCGCTACGATCAATGCGTGCTAATCCAGCGTTTGGACCTTCAACAGTGATCCGGCGGACGGTATGATTCAGGGTCAGCAAGGGTTCGGCCAACCGGTACGCCAATCGCCGCGCCAGCGCCAGGGTCAGCGCCACCAGAGCGAGCGTACCCAGACCATAGCCCCACAACAGATAGCCAAAACCAGTGAACAGGGTGGAGGGTTCGTAGAGGGCCAGCGTTAACCCGGCAGTGGCGA
>JADLEK010000035.1 GCA_020846135.1 Gammaproteobacteria bacterium | reverse complement strand
GTTCCCGAAAAGTAGGCACTGTGGAAGCTGTAAATATTAACAGATTGAAATTGTTATAAAAATATCTTGGTTGTGGAGTCGCGCCAAATCCTATGGGACTTTAGTGTCGTTTGTTTAAATGTACCCAATCATCGAGCAGGACGGACAACTGCGGGCGGTCGGGGCCAGTCCGGCCAGCCATAATCTCTATCCGCGCCAGGCCCGGCTGATCGCGGGCGAACCGTTGCGGGTCGTGGCCGAGCGGGTGGACATGGCCGGGCATCGCTTGCGCTGGCTGGTCGAGCGCATTGATCAAAGCCGCCCGTACTACCTGCTCGGCGAGGTGGAGATTGCCGACGGCAAGGGACCGGCGCTAGTTGGGCGGCTCGATAACGTGGACCGCTACAACCCGGCGCTGTACCGGGGCGGAATTCTGCAACTGCATTACGCCCGCGCTCAGGAACTGGGGCCGTGGCTGGACCTCGTGGCGGTGCGTGGTGAAGTGGTGGTGCAGTTCTGGCTCAAGCCGGGGGAGGCCGCAGTGACGCTGGGGGCGGGGGAGGAACGGGAGGAGGAGCGGATCCCGGCGCAGTTGCAGCGCTTCTTGTCCTCGGGTTCATGGCGCTCCGGAGAACCATTTAACCCGTAACCACGTCAGTTCAATCAGGTGCCCGGTTCCCAGCCCAACACCCAGCAGTTACCCTGCGCCGCTGTAGTCATCAAATCCAGCAAACCGTCAACATCATCCCTGAACGGGGTAGACCCAACAGTCGTGTCACTAGCCGCCATTTGAGTAGCGGAAAACCTTGCTTGCCCTGTTTCCGACTATTTGGCCTTTCCGACAGGGTTTTTCGTGTAGGTTTTGCGCGGCTACGGGCTACTCTGGTTCCCTGTTGCTGCCTCTGTCGGAAAACAAGTGTTTTCCGGCAGGGTAACGCCGGCGAACGCGGCGTAGCCGTCACTCACTACTGACTGGCCGCTATCCGGGGTTCTCGCGACCCCAGAAATCTCGACCCATCTAACCGCTTCCCGCGTCGAAGAGTCGCCCGCGTTAGTAGCGCGACTGACCGCTTTGGGCCAAGACGAGCTATCGACTCTTCAGGTGGCCGCAGATGCTGTGGTCTACACGGAAATGGCGGCTGGTGACACGACTGTTGGGTCTACCCCGGTTTGCTGGGGAAAGCGATTTGGCGCTCCTTGCCAAGTTCGCCACTCACTCATTGGGCAGTCTCAATTGCCGTATTGGTGGAATCGTCGAGTACCCGGTGATAAATCCACCAGACCCCGAACAAATTGATCCCCAGCCACGCCCCGGTTACGCCTAGCGCCAGTGCGGCAGGAGTGGTAAAGACCGCAGGATGGATCGGCGCAGCCAGCAGCAGGAGTAGCGTCGTCAGATAAGCCCACTGTTGCCGCCGAACCGGTGCATCCGCCAACAGTCGCTTGATATTGGGGACTTTTGCCCGTCCCAACAATTGCGCCTGCAAATGAAACCAGGCCAGAAACGGTACGATTTTATACAACATGCCGTTCATGACCGCGACGGCGAAGCCAAAAATCAGCAGAACCCCGAGCAATAACTCCACCTGCGGCGCAATCGCCGGTGCGGGAATCCATCGGGTCAACAGCCATAACGCCGCGCCCGCCAGCAAACTGACCATGCTGATTCGCCAATAGCCGAGGGTTGGATCGCTGATCTTGCGGCGGCGTTGCGTGAACAGGTAGAGCGTCCCGGCGGCAAACATCATCAATCCCGCCGTCAGCGCCATACCCGCTATCCTCGCCACAAGGGTCCAGTCGGTGAGGATGAAGATCGACCATCCCACCAGCAATCCCGCCAGCAGCGGCGCGAATCCGCGACTTAGCCAGCGCGGATAAGGCGGGGTGATATGGAACATGGGCACCACCTGATAGGCCACGCCGGCCAGTAACAGCGCGGTCCACCCGGCCAGTCCCCAGATCGCATGCAGATCGGTGAGCGCCACGATGGGGAAACGCCATCCCCGGCTCAGGCTGCCGGCCAGCAGCAAACCCAATATGACCGTGACCAGCAATGCACCCAGGGCACAGCGCAAGGCGATGACCGTGCTGCTCGCCACGGGCGCTCGCCACAGGGCGATGTGGAAGGCGATCAATGCGCTACCCAGGCCCAGACCGAGTAACCCGGCGGCGTAAATGAACCCGACCGGCAGTCCGAACAGGAACGCGCCGGCCAGAGTCAGGGTTCCCAGCGTCAGGGGAAGATGAATCAGCGCGGCGGTCAAGCGGGGACCGGGAACGGTGACGCCGACCGCCACCGGCAGGATTTGCAGCAATGCGCCCAGCATCACCTGCGCCATGAAGCCGAGAACCAGCAGGTGGGTTAAGGCAAGCGTGGCCGGCAGCCAGCGGCTGGCGAAGATCCCCGGCCCTTCCCAGAGGATCAGCGCTGCCGCCAGTACCAGAAACCAGGGCGCGGTCAGGAAAAACCGGAGCGGGACGCTGAAGGGCGGCGCTTGTTCCAACGATAGCCCCGCGGTATTCATGGCGGGGAGATCAGAATTTCAAAATTGCCGTCCGCGCCTGCTATGGTCTCGTAAGCGTAGCGATGACGGTGCAAAATGTCGTACAGTGGATACGGCTGGCGATGAATCAGAAAGCGCACCTGCTGGCCGGGTTGCACTTCATCCAGTGCCGCCAACACCCGTTCCATCGGTTCCGGGTGTTCCAATCCCCGCCCATCGACCACGATTTCCGGGAGAGTCATTGGCGAGGCTCCGCTGGAAATTCCCGCAGCGCCTGAATCACCCCGTCCGCTACGCTTCCCAGAAAGCGGTCGCTCATCGGATACAGCATCTGCTCTTCCTTGATGTTGTGCTGCTGCATCAGGATCAGCAAGGTTTCCGCTTCGCCCAGATAGTCCTCCAGATCGCCATTCGCCAGCGCGGTGGACATCACCGCAAAGGTTTCCCGTATCTGCTGATGCTCCAGCCGCATGACGCGGGTCGGCCCCATGGCGTTGCCGGTCGCCTGCTCAAAAGCCGGAAACAGCACCTGCTCTTCTTTCTGGAAATGCTGTTCCATCGCCGTCTGAAATTGCTGGAAACGGCTGCGGCAACCCGCCAAATCGCCGGTATGCGCGGCTTCTTCAGCAATAGTGAAAATTTCATCGCACCGGCGATGTTCGGCGGCCAGAAAATCAACAATGGTCATCAGGAATTTCTCTCTTTTGCTCAACAGGTTATTAACGATTGTGCCCATAGTTCATCGGGCGTTCCTTGATCTCTGTCAAGGCGGAAACCTGGTCACTTCGGGAAGATAACAGCGATTTTTACCTGAGCGAACGCTGTCAGCGCAGATCGCATTATCGCCGAGCCGAGGTCTTCATGAGCGCAACCTTCACCAAATCCATGGCGCGAAACATCTTCTATGGCGGCACCGTCTTCGCGGCGCTGCTGTTTCTCGCGCTCACTTTTCACACCACCTGGAAATTGCCGCAGCGCGATCACCGCGAAAATCTGACTGCGGAGGTGGTTCGCGGCAAACACCTGTGGGAGACCCGCAACTGTATCGGTTGCCACACCCTGCTGGGCGAAGGCGCTTACTTCGCCCCGGAACTGGGCAATGTCTATAAACGGCGCGGCGGGGACTTTATCAAGGTCTGGATCAAGATTCAGCCCACCGGCGCTGCCGGTCGCCGGCAAATGCCGCAGTTCCATTTCACCGACCCGCAACTCGACGACATCGTCGCGTTCCTGAAATGGACTTCGGAAATCAATACCGAAAACTGGCCGCCGAACATTCAAGGCTGAAAAGGAAACCACAACCATGCAATTGCACTATCAATCCCAGGCGGTGGCCAAGCCCTACTTCATCGCCGCCATCGGTTTGTTTGTCGGGCAAATCCTGTTTGGCCTGATCATGGGCCTGCAATATGTCATCGGCGACTTTCTGTTTCCGGCGATTCCTTTCAACGTCGCCCGCATGGTCCATACCAACCTGCTGATCGTCTGGCTGCTGTTCGGCTTTATGGGCGCTGCCTACTACCTGGTGCCGGAAGAGACCGAAACCGAGCTGCACAGCCCGCTGCTGGCGTGGGTGCTGTTCTGGGTATTCCTGGTCGCCGGCGCGCTGACCGTTGTCGGCTATCTGATCGTCCCCTACGCCAGTCTGGCGGAGATGACCGGCAACGGCATTCTGGCCACCATGGGCCGCGAGTTCCTGGAGCAGCCGCTACCGACCAAACTCGGCATTGTCGTCGTGGCGCTGGCCTTTCTGTACAACATCGGCATGACCATGCTCAAGGGCCGTAAAACTGCGATCAGCATGATCCTGCTGATCGGCCTGGTGGGGCTGGCCGTCCTGTTCCTGTTCGCCTTCTACAACCCGTCCAACCTGGTCAAGGATAAATATTTCTGGTGGTGGGTGGTGCATCTGTGGGTTGAAGGGGTGTGGGAGCTGATTCTCGGCGCCATTCTTGGCTTCGTGCTGCTCAAGCTCACCGGCGTGGATCGGGAAGTGATCGAAAAATGGCTGTATACGATCATCACGCTCACCCTGGTCACCGGCATCATCGGCACCGGCCATCATTACTACTGGATCGGCGCGCCCGCCTACTGGCAATGGTGGGGCGGGATCTTCTCGGCGCTGGAGCCGTTGCCGTTCTTCGCCTTAACCGTGTTCTGCTTCAACATGGTCAACCGCCGCCGCCGCGAACATCCCAACAAGGCCGCGACCCTGTGGGCGCTGGGAACCGGGGTCATGGCCTTCCTCGGCGCCGGCGTATGGGGCTTCCTGCATACCCTGGCCCCGATCAACTACTACACCCACGGTACGCAAATCACCGCCGCCCACGGCCACATGGCGTTCTACGGCGCTTATGTGATGGTGGTGCTGACCATTATTTCCTACGCCATGCCGATCATGCGCGGGCGCGAAGCCAATTCGGAGCGGGCGCAAGTGCTGGAAATGTGGTCATTCTGGCTGATGACGGTTTCCATGGTGTTCATTACCCTGTTCCTGACCGCCGCCGGACTCCTGCAAGTGTGGCTACAGCGGATTATCCCGAATCCGCAACCGTTTATGGTGGTGCAGGATCAACTGGCGCTGTTCTACTGGCTGCGCTGGATCTCCGGGGTGGTGTTCTTGATCGGGCTGGTGGTCTATATGTACAGCTTTTTCGTTCAGGATAAGCCGCAACCCGTAGCAGCCGGCGAAGTTCAGCCGGCTACGGCGTAACACTCCTACCTCAGCCCGCTCCCACCTCATTCATGGAGTGGGAGTTTTTGATGATCCCCTTGGAAATCCCCTACTACGAACCTTCCGGCGGCGAATGCGCGATCTTTGAAGCCGCCTGGCGCAACCGCCTGCCGTTGTTGATCAAGGGACCGACCGGTTGCGGCAAGACCCGCTTTGTCGCGCACATGGCGGCCCGGCTGGGCCTGTCCTTGCACACCGTCGCCTGCCATGACGACCTGTCGGCTGCTGATCTGGTAGGCCGGCATCTGCTGCACGATGGCGCGACGGTCTGGTGTGATGGCCCACTGACCCGGGCGGTGCGCGAAGGCGGGGTTTGCTATCTCGATGAGGTGGTGGAAGCGCGCAAGGACACTACCGTCGTGCTGCATCCGCTGGCCGATGATCGGCGGGTGTTGCCGATTGAACGCACCGGCGAGCTACTCCCCGCGCCGCCGTCGTTCATGCTGGTGGTGTCCTATAACCCCGGCTATCAGAATCTGCTCAAAAGCCTGAAACCGTCTACCCGCCAGCGGTTTCTCGCTTTGCGTTTCGGCTTTCCGACGCCGGCGCGGGAACAGGCGATTGTGATGGGCGAAACCGGTTGCGATGCGGCGACTGCCAGCCAACTGGTCAAACTGGCGGGGGCTTTCCGCGCTTTGAAGGAACACGATCTGGACGAGGTTCCCAGCACCCGGTTGCTGGTCTACGCCGCGCAACTGATTCACGGCGGCATGGATCGAATCACGGCCTGCCGGGTCGCGCTGGTCGAGGCGCTGACCGACGATGAGCCGACCGCCGCCGCATTGCTGGAGGTCGTCAATGCCAGCTTTGGCTGAATCGCCATGACGCCCTTTCAACACAAGCGGGTTCTCTATCAGGGCAGTTTCTTCATCCTGTTCCTGTGCGCCCCGATTTTCGATCTGCTGCGGTTCGATCTGATTCAGGGCCATTTGATCGTGTTCGGCCAGCCGTGGACTCTGGGTTTGGACGATTATCTGGCCGGGCGCATCGACAATCGGCAAATGACGCTGAATATCCTGTTGCGGGTCATCCTGCCGATTCTGCTGCTGGCGGTCGGATTTCTGGGCATCGCCTGGCGCTGGGGCCGGGTGTACTGCGGCTGGCTGTGTCCGCATTTCTCGGTGGTGGAAACCATCAATCAACTGGTGCGTAAAGCCAGCGGCAAGCAAAGTCTCTGGGATAAAAAACCGGGTCCGCCTTATCACCCGGATGGAACGCCCGCGCCTTCCGATCGCCGCTATTGGCTGGTGGCTATCCCGTTCGCGCTGGTCTTTGCGTTTCTGTGGGCGGTGGCGTTGTTGACCTATCTGCTGCCGCCCGCCGAGGTTTACGGCAACCTGTTTGCCCTGACCCTGACCCGTAATCAGGCCCTGTTCATCGGGGTGGCGACGATCCTGCTGTTCCTGGAATTCACCTTTGCCCGGCACTTGTTCTGCCGCTATGCCTGTGCGGTCGGCCTGTTTCAGAGTCTGGCGTGGATGACCAATCGGCGAGCGATGGTGGTCGGCTATCAGCGCGAGCGCGCCCGCGACTGCGCCGGTTGCGCCTCATTTTGCGACCACGTTTGCCCGATGCGCCTCAAGCCGCGCAACATCAAGCGGCTGATGTTCGCCTGCACCCAGTGCGGGCAGTGCATGGATGCCTGTGAAACCGTGCAACGGCAGAATCCTGACGGCAGCTTGCTGAACTGGATTGCTGACCAGCAGGCGCTGCAAGCCGATGGTTCCCAAGGCTTGCTGGTCAGCGAGCCGGCGGAGCGGAAACCGAAGACGCCGCCGGACCTGCCCTGAGATGGAAGAACAGGTCGGCGCACTCTGGCATCGCCTGATCACCCGGGCGGCGCAACGCGGCTACCCGGAGGCTGCCGTTGCCTTAGCCGACATCGAGAAAACCGCCGGGCTGCTGTTTCGGGCTTTTGGCGGTGATCCGGGGCTACGCATCGCCTCGGCGGCAGCGATCCGGCATGGCGCACGGCGGCATTGGCTGGCGCGGGTCGCCGGATGGGGTGAAAAGGCGACGCTCGCCTGTCGGGATGGGGAAACCCTGCAACTGCCGGCAACCCTGGCGCTGTTGCCGCAGCGCGAGTTAAACCGCGATCTGTATCTCTGGCTGATCGCCCTGGCCGCCGCCCATGATCAGATCGATCCTGCCGCGCCCTGGCTCCAGCAAAACCAGCAGGGAGCGCGGATCGCCCTCAGCCGGTTTCCCGGTCTGCAAGCCCGTTACCTGCGGTTGGTATGCGCCACCCTGGAACTGCGTATTGCGCCGGAGCGGCTGCCGCCCGATGAAGCGGCGCAGGAACATCGGCTGCGCCAGGCCCTGCGCGAACCGGGCAGCGTCGTTGAGTGGCCCGCCGCCCGCCGTCCGTTACAACCCGTCGCCTTGTGGCTCTATCCCGCGCCCTCCCCTGCTGCGGCTCGATCCAAACGGCCAGACCCCGGCCCGAATCAACCGGGCGGCGGCAGTCCTGCCGAGCGCGACCGGCAGCGCCGCCGCGCGGAATCGGTCGATCTGCCGGAGCGCAAAAACAGTTTCCTGCTCCCGTTCCGGGCGGACAGTCTGTTGTCCTGGGCCGAATTCGTGCGGGTCAACCGGCCTACCGACGACGACCCGGAACCCCATGCGGCGCGGGCGGCGGATGACATGGACATCCTGAGCGTGACCCGCGACGGTTCCAGCACGGCTTCACGGGTGCGATTCGATCTCGATTTGCCGTCCGCCAGCGAGGATGACCTGCCGCTGGGACCGGGCTTGAAGTTGCCCGAGTGGGATTACCGCAAACAGACGCTGTTGCCGGATTACTGCCTGGTGCAGGAAATGCTGGCCCGTCGCGCCGCGCCTTGTGAGTTGCCTCCAACCTTGCGTCGGGATGCCCAGCGCCTGCGCCGGCAGTTTGAAATTCTGCGCCCGGGTCACAGTTGGCGGCGCGCCCAGCCTGACGGCGAGGAGTTGGATCTGGATGCCTGTGTGCGCCATGCCGCCGATTGCGCCGGCGGCGGGCACAGTTACGAACGCGGTTTATACCGGCAACTGGCCCGTCAGGAACGCGATCTGGCCTGTTTGCTGCTGGCTGATTTGTCGCTGTCTACCGATGCCTGGGTCAATAACCGGGGCCGGGTGATCGAGATGATCCGCGACAGTCTGTTTCTGTTCGCCGAGGCGCTGGCCGTGACCGGGGACCGTTTCGCGCTGTACGGTTTCTCCTCCCGCAAGCGCCAGCATGTGCGGGTGCAACGCATTAAGGGTTTCAGGGAACGCTATAACGCGGTAGTGCGCGGACGGATTAACGCGATCAAGCCCGGCTATTACACCCGGATGGGCGCGGCGGTGCGGTATGCCGCCGGCGTATTGCAGCCACAAAGCGCTGCGCGCCGGTTGCTGTTATTGCTCACGGACGGCAAACCTAATGATCTGGATCACTATGAGGGGCGGTACGGAATCGAGGATACCCGGATGGCGCTGCTAGAAGCTCGCCGCCTGGGATTACATCCATTCTGCGTCACAATTGATCAGGAGGCGGATGATTACCTGCCCTACCTGTTCGGAAAGGATGGCTTTGTGCTGATTCGTCATCCCGAAGATCTGCCGCGTCAATTACTGTTGCTCTATACCCGATTGACGAGAGGCTGATTAAAATTGTTCAGGCGTTGCCCGCTTTAGCGCCATTGTCCGGCGTTCCAACCGTTTAGAGGAAATTCCGATCATGTCCAATGAACAACAACAGTTGGCGGAAACTGTGCGGGCTGCTTGTATTAAAACAGCACTGGAGACGTATGAAGAAGGCGGCGTGCTTGGTCTATGCGCCGAGGGCCGCTGGGAATACGCGATTTCTGCGCTACAACAACTGGATCTGGATACCCTCATCAAGCAGTTTCTATCGCCGCCGCCAAATATTCCCTGACTCCCTTGGAGAAAAGAGAAATTCTGTCTCATTAAAAACTACCCGAACTGCCCATCAATGCGTGGTTTGATCAGCATGGATGCATAGACAACCAAGAAGATCAGAAATGCGCTGATCCATAAGACTTGTGAAACAGCGATCCAGACTAGGTAATAATCGGCAGCGATTAACGGCAGAATTACCCTGACCACTGCTCCCATGATCAACGCCACAAAAGCCCAGGTTATGGCTTCGGGCGGATTTTGAATATTCCTTCCCGTGTGCCCCAGGGTGACTCGCGCCATCATGCTCAGGGTCATAACGCCAATGCTGCCGAAACTGAAGGCATGGATCACCCGAATCCTTGGCAGGTCCACTAAGGGACTCAAGGCGATTAATAAAAAGCCAAGATCGATAAACAGGAACGCAATGAACAAGCTCCATAAAAGCGGTTTTTTCCAGATTCCGGGGGTATGCCAGCCAATCAGCCGGATTGAAGTCATAATGAACAATCCAGCAGACAGCAATGCCGACAGATGATGATTGCCAACAAATAGTTCTACAATAAAAAACGCCAGATACAGCCAAAGCATTGCAACATCCAGCCATTTGTAATTAAGCAATTTAACCGGATACCCAACGCCAACCTCGATGAAGAAGGGGATGACTCTTCTGCCCATCATCATGATCAAACCAATGATCATATAAAGTCCACCATAGATGCTCCAAAACATCCCTTGTTCAACGAATCCAATAACTCCCAGGTAAAAAAGGATATTTCCAACGGTCAGAAAAACCAGCTTTCCAATGATCCCGAACTGTTTTTTAAATTGCTTGGCTTTGACTACCGGATGAACCACTGCACCGGTCAGAAAGAGTATAAAAGAAAGATCAAAAATGGCTGTAATCAAAATAAAAGGCGTTCCCAGCAGAAACAGGATTCTTGCCAGCGCCCACAGGGTAAACAGCGCCAAAAGTCCTAATCCATGCAGTGTTTGTATTCCGGTCCAGTTCTTAACCGCAGTCAGCAGGAATCCGGCAATGACCGCTACGCTAAATCCATAGATCATCTCATGCGCGTGCCATTGCACATAAGAAATACCCACAGGCAAAGGCAAGGCAAAGATATAAATCCCCATCCAAGCCGCAATGGAAATCACCGAAAACACCGCTGCACCCAGAAAAAAGGGGCGAAATCCCAGATTTAATAAAGCTGTTTTAGAGAGTGACATTCGGTTTTTTCCAACGGTTGAAAGGGTCGTTTATGATTTAATCAGGTCTGTCAAATTTCGATTTGAGTTGTCGAATCGCCGCTTCGAACCACCCCGGCGACTTCGTCGCCACACCTCCTTATCCAAGGAGGGGAAATGCGATAACTCCATCGGATGGCCATATCGGAGCGCTTTCGATGAAACCTGATTTTGTGCAGCGCACAATTCTTTGCTATGATCTTCATCCATCATCGTCCGCTCACGAGAAAAATCATGTACATCGTAGACGATCCCATGTTGGCGCTGATCACCCGTTTCATGGGGGACACACAGCATCTGGACGTGTCCGATGCCGAGTTTCTGCTTCGGCAGATCGCCGCTATTGAACACTATGTCGAGCAATTTCCACCTGGCGAACGAAACGCCCACGCGATGGAATGGATCGCCGCCCATGCGCAACAGTATCGGCGACAATGGCAAAAAAACGTGGTTGCCCAAGCTTTGAGCAAGGTGCGCTGTCCCGATTGCCCACTGGCGGGAGGACAGCGAATCTCGCGTTGTGAGATTCATGATTTGTGGTTGAAGCTATTACAGCAGTACATCGCTGATGAAATCAGTTCGCAGGAATATGTTGAAAATACGCTGAGTCTGCTCAGCCAGTATAAAAACCGGCTCAAAGTCCGTTCTCCCCGCAAGCGATTACCGCTAATAACCGCGCAACTCGATATCGCCTGACCATTCAATCCAAATCCACCAGAGTTCTCATACCCATTCTCAATAAGTTTCTGTCATACCCACGGAAGCGGGAATCCAGTCAGCGGCTGAACTACTGGATATCCGCTTTCGCGGGTATGACGAACGGAGTGGATCGACGTCCAGCGCGAAGCTGATCGTGAAAGGCAATGCGGCCAGGGCGACCGCAACTTGTTTTTGTTTTAGGCGGGGATATGGCATGGTTCGCTCCTTGTGAGGCGTTGGCTTGCGCCGCAGTCACGATGGTCGTTTACACCCCTGTATTAAGTACGGCAATCGTTGCCGGTGCGCCTTGATTTACATCAAGCGCCGGCGCCTGAACCAACGGAGTGTGGCAAAACCGGATGGCTAACCAAAATCGGTTAGGAGTATAGACAAGGCGTGGGCAAACCAATCGATATCGGCAGGGCGCTAGCCCATCTGCCGCTGTTTCAGCAGTTGCGCGAGAGCGAAATCAGCCAGTTGGCGGCAGGAACCTCTGAAGTCGGACTCAGTAAAGGGCGCATCCTGTTTCAAAAGGGTACATTGCTGGACAGTTTCTATGCTGTTGTGTCCGGCCAAATCAAACTGGCGTTTTCTTCGCCGCAGGGGAATGAAAAAGTTGTGTCCATCGTCGGACCGGGGCAAAGCTTTGGTGAAGCGGTGATGTTCTTGGAAAAGCCCAGTCTGGTGTTCGCCCAGGCGCTGGAAGATTCTCACCTGCTGTCCATCGCCAAGCGGGGCATTTTCGCGGCGATTGACCGCGACAGCGCCTTTGCCCGCCGGATGCTGGCGGGGTTAAGCGTGCGTTTACATGGCCTGATTCAGGATGTGGAGAACTACTCCCTGCATTCCTCCACCGAACGGGTTATTGGCTTTCTGCTGCAACTGGCGGGAGCGCCAGCCAACGGCTCAATCGACATTGAGCTGCCAGCTAGCAAGCACATTATCGCTTCACGATTGAATTTGACCCCGGAGACGCTATCGCGGGTGCTGCATAACCTGAGTGAATCCGGGTTGATTAGCGTAAAAGGAAAATGTATTACCGTAGTGGATGTAATCAGCCTTAGTCAGTTCAACGGGATGTTGTATTCGCTACCATACAGTAGCTAGCCAGGATTTTCAGGTCGAAACCTAGCTGGCCGTGGAGTAGTCCGCCGTCCATCGCCGAACGGCTTTGCCTGCCCATCTTCACTGATCGGCGTTGTCCAGCTAACAAAGTGCCTGTGGTGAGCAAAACAGAAAAGCAAAACGATATTGTTGAAATCAAGCCGGAATTTTTTGGAATTTCACTTAATGTCAACGAGATTGTTAGGCGCTTTAGATTGTGGTTAAAAAGTAGGGTAAGCCTAAAAAATAGGTAATTAGAACAGCTACTTTAGGGCGGTGATTTGCCCTGTACCAGCTTTGGCGGTTGCTGAGAAATTAACTGGTCATTGTAACGTGCAAAAAATTTGGTACTGTAAATTTTCCTGTGATTTGACCGCCGAGTTGGATCGCTTCATATCGATTAAAGCATTTATATCAATTGGTTGGAAGGATCTGGATGGCTTGGTGGATCCCGCCAACCGTCGTAATCACAGGAAAATTTACACGAGGAAATTAGCGCGTCAACGCTGACCGCCGCGCTACCATCACCGTAACCCCGGTCATGACCAGCGCCGCCCCAGCCAGTTGCGCCACGCCCAGCGTCTCATCGAGCAGCAGCCACGCCAGCAGCAGGGTCACGATGGGTCCCAGGCTCCCCAGCAGGGCGACCGGTCCCGCCCCGATCCGGCGGATGGCTTCCGACAGCAGCCACACCGGCAACACCGTGGCAAAGAGCGCCATCGCTATAGCCAGCCCGTAGACCGGCCACGGCTGGATCAAGGTAGCCAGCGGACGCAGCAGCAGGAATTGGCCCACCGCCAACAGGCAAGCCACCACCGACGCGAACGCAGTCACCCGGACCGTCCCCAGCCGGTGGATCACCCGCCCGTTCCCCAACAGATAAAGCGCATAGGACAGGGCGCTGCCAAAGACCAGCAGACTGCCGAATGCCAGATCTTGCGCTGATCCGGTCAGCCGCCAGTCATGCGCAACCGCCAGCGCGATCCCGGCATAACACAGCGCCAGCGCACTCCACACCCGGCCCGTGATCCGCTGCCCGAACAGCAGCGCCGACAGCAGCACGACCAGGGTGGGATAGACGAACAGGATCAGCCGCTCCAGCGCCGCGCTGATGTAGCGCAGACCGAGAAAGTCCAGATAACTCGCCAGGTAGTAGCCCAACAGCCCCAGCCCGAACAGCCAGGCCCAATCGCGCCGGGTCAGCCGGTCAACCCGTTGCCGCGCGCTGATCCAGCCCATCGCCACGAAAAACGGCAGGCTGAACGCCATGCGCAAGGCCAGCAGGGTTTCGGCGTCCACCCCGTGCCGATAGGCCAGCTTGACCAGGATGGCCTTACCGGAAAAGCCAACCGCCGCCAGCACCGCGCACAGCAAACCGATCCGGTCAGTGGCCAGACCCGCGGCGGACAGGCCAGACGTGGCACGATTCACAGCCGACTCACCACCTGCTCCATCCGGTCCTGTCCGACGTTGGTGTAAATCTGGGTGGTGGCGATGCTCTCATGGCCGAGCAGTGCCTTGATGTCCACCAGTTCCGCCCCGGCGTTGAGCAGGTTGGTGGCGTAGGTATGGCGCAGCTTGTGCGGGCTGATCTTTTTGTCGATGCCCGCCTTCTGCACCATCCCCCGCAGGTAGGCGCGGGCCGCCTGGGAGGAGACCGGCGGTTGGCCGGCGGCTTTGGCGAACACGAACTCCCCGCGCGGCTGATCCTTGAGCCAGAACCCGAACACCGCGCCAAACGCCTCCGGCAGCGGCACCAGCCGTTCCTTGTTGCCCTTGCCGATCACCCGCACCGACCGGGCGGCCCCGTCCACCAGCCGCACGTCCGACACCTTCAGCCCCAGGGCCTCGCTGATCCGTAGCCCGGAGTTCAGTTGCAGCCCGAACAGCAGTTCATAGCGGCGGCGGGTGTCGGTCATCCGCTGCGGGTTGCCGCCGAAGATGTTGATGGGCAAGTTCCGCCGATCTTTAAGCGTCGCCTCGAACCGGGCCTGCTCCTCCCGCTCCAGCCAGACCGGAATCCGCAGCGGGCGCTTGGGCTTGTCAGCCAGATACACCGGGTTGCCCTCGACCACTTCCTGCTTGAGCGCCCACTTGTAGAAGCTGTTGAGGGTGCTCAGGCGCCGGTTGACGATGGCGGCGCTGACCTGCCGGTCGCGCAACTGCCAGGCGCTGAACTGCTCGACATCGGCGACCCGCGCCCGTTGCCAGTCCTTGCCGGCTGCCTGGAGCCAGTCGGCCCAGATCCCCAGATCGGAGTGGTAGGCGTAGCAGGTGGTCTTGCTGTGGCCCTTGGCGTACAGCAGATGGGCCAGGAACTCCTTGCGGGTCTCGTCGAAGACTTCACGGTCGAACATGATGGCGGTTCTCCAAGGGCTGCACCGTACCCTGTAGCGGGTTGGGCGGGGCTGTTAACTTTCGGAAATGACTATTTCTGAAACTTAACATTGAAATCCTAAAAAGCAAGGATAGGCCAAACCCGCCAAAGATGGGCTATTCGGGCGGGGGCGACCCGGAGAAAAGCGCACTTTTTCATAGCGAACTTTCGGAAATTTTTATTTCTGAATTTTTATAGCGCATATCATTCCTGCTCGATTGCCCTATTGTGAGTATCTACTTACATACTCACAATGAAGCGGCGTTTACCTTTGCTGCGGGATACGGTTACACAAGAAGGTATGGAGTAAACAGATTTTGACGGTAGGCCGGAAGCGGTGGGGTACCCGTCCGGGTCAGTGAGAGTTGTTGTTAGCTGATTATTCGTAAGGAGGGGTAAATCGGTTGGAGCAGGTTAAGCTGCGATATAAGCAATGTAGTTGCGCCCTCGTTACTCACTGACTCACTGACTCACTGAGGATTGGACTGGTTCATGTGGCTACGAAGGGCAAACCGCACCACATCGGAAACCGACATATCCTGTTCCAGCGCGAACCGCTTCAATGCCTGATATTCTGATTTGAGCATCCGCACGTTGAGCCGCATCTCCTCATCCCCCGTTTCCAGACGTTGCCGCATCCGATCCACATGATCCAGAGTCCGCCCGGTGGGTCGGCCAGCTTTCAGCGCCATGCGATGATCTCCTTAACCAATGCGCGTATTTCCTCAGCGGCGGCGCCAGTGGGTTCATCATCCAGCACCGTAGAACCCCGTGCGGCGCTGTTGGCATAAATGACCCGCTGGCTGGTCAAGTTTTGTAAAATAGGCAGTTGATAGCCTTCCAATGCTTCGCGCGCCTCAGCGGCCAGTTTGGTCCCCACGATCTGTCGGCTGATGAGAAAAGCGGCGGAGGGCTTACCGTTAGCAAGTTCCTGTCGGGTCTTCACCAGATCGACCAGTGATTCCGTCGCCCAAATATCGTAGGGTGAGGGTTGAACCGGGATTAATACCAAGTCGGCCACCTTGATCGCGGCCACCGCCAGATCTTCGACGCGCGGCGAGCCGTCAATAACCGCCCAGGCAAAGCCTTGAGCTACATGCTTGAGATTTTTGAACAGGGGGGGCCGGTCCATACCCACTACCGGCGGGAGCTGGTTGTCTTCGCGAGCCGCCGCATACCAATCGCGGGCGCTTCCTTGGGGATCGCTATCAATAATGATGGCCGATTGACCCGCCAGTTGCAGACCACGCGCTAGGTTGGTCGCCATCGTAGTTTTGCCCACACCACCCTTTTCATTCAACACTGCTAAAATCTTCATGAAATTACCCTTGTTGTGAGTATTAACTTAAAAACTCACATACTCACATACTCACATGGAGCCTAGCAAGGGTACTGATGGCCTGTTTAACATCAGGAATCCAAGCTGGAAAAACACACACTCACCCGCACGCAGCAGTTCTACCTGATCCTGCTGCTGCCGGCGATTGATGCCAGGATTGCGGAGCTGACGGGCAATTAGCGAATGAACACAACCCGGATTGCCGCCCTCTTCCTGGCCATCCTCTTGAACTCGGCCGCCGCCGATGAATTCGCTCTACTGAAGGAAGAGCGGATCGGCCCACTGCGCTTTAACCAGCCCGCCGCCGAAGCCAAACGGCTCGTCACTTGCCCGGTGCAACGCGGCCCGGTGGAATTGTGGGGAGCGGACGGCGACTATCATCAAGCCTGGACCGCGCCGGCCTGCGGGCTGACTCTGGACGTAGGTGCGGCGAAGTCCGCTGGCCCGCAAACCATTCGCGCCATCACCCTGACCCGCCCCAGTTCCTGGAAAACCCGGCGCGGGATCGGCATCGGCAGCACCGAGCGCGAGGTGATGGCTGCCTACGGGCGCGACCGGGAAAAGGAAACCAGCGTATCCGGTCAACGCCTGGTGGCTGGCGCCCTCTATGGCGGTCTGGTGTTTACCTTCCACCAAGGCCGGGTCACTCGAATTTTCCTGGGTGCGGCAGCCGAATAAGCGGGCGGCCGACGAACCCTACGACCGGTTGTGGAATGAATTCCCGGCTGGTTCAGCCGTTGGTGGCGATAATCGGGGTCATTGTGGCATCTGGCGCTACTGAACGGTTTTTTAGGGATAGGCGCTGAGTGGTGATCTCGTTTTCTCCAACTGCTCGCTATCCATAGCAACACTCCAACCCAGTCCGCCACTCTTCACGTTCCACAACCACGGGGACCGTAGCGCGTCCCTGCGGGCGGATGCGCTCCCGGCGCACAACGTGAGCGTGGAACGACCACGGGAACCACGCGCCGGATCAGGGCAATAGCCCTCCTACGTCGGGCTACGGTCCTTGCTCGGCTCAGTGGCGATTCCAAGCAACCAACAACCCGAACCATAGTCAAGGCGCCCCACAGCTCGCAGGCTCGCTGGTGGGGACGGCGGGAAAGATCGGCAGCCACCGAACCACAACTGCGCATCAACGCTGGTGAGCCAGCCCCGGCGGCTTTCGGCGCGGCCCTGCACGAAAGGACGCGCAGGGCCAGCGCCGTTCGCCCCCGTGCTGGAAAAGCCACAGCAACACAGTACCCTCCAGAAGCGGCGGCTACGCCCCCGCTCCATCATTTATGCCCTCAACGAGTCGGCCACGGCAGTTCACGGCACAGCCCGCGCAAAAGAAGAAGACGCGCGGGGCCTTGTGCCGCTCACTCCCGCGCCGAATAACGATTGCCATCTATCCAGTCCAAAGGCAGCGCCGCGCAAAAAGCCGCGCCGCGCTAAACCCGGTTACTGGACATGGCTTCAAAGAGTCGGCCACGGCGGTTCCAGGCGCAGGGCCGCACGAAAAGACGCGCGGCCCTTGTACCTTTCGCCCCCGCGCCGAACGGCCACCGGCATCAATTCAACCCAAAGGCAGCGCCGCGCAAAAAGCCGCGCCGCGCTAAAACAACTTCCCGCAATTGTTCGGCAACTGGCGGAGGTCGGCGCGGAAAAAGCTGCGCTCCGTCCTCCTCCGAAAAATCATCGTGGTAACCGAACCAAAATCCTCGTAGCCCGAAGCTCGGCAAGGACGCCCCACAGCTCGCAAGCTCGCTGGTGCGGACGCCATCCCATGAGCGGGTAACCGAACCGTCGCAAAACCGGCTTGTAGCCGAACCTGTAGCGGTAGCCGCCCCACAGCTTTGCTGGTGGGGACGGCGGGAAAGATTGGCGGCTGCCGAACCAACAAGCCCGCTTCAACGCCGGCAAGCCAGACCCGGCGGCTTGCGCGGCGCGAGTCTCGCCAGATCGCCGCGCTATCCGCCGCGCCTGGGAACGGCCGACGACCACCAACGCAGACAACGCTGGCTATGGCAGCATCATTCAAATATTGCCATCCTAATTTAATAGACTTAATATTATTTTAAATTATTTAATTTTTACTGGCAGGAGAAACCATCTGATGAACAACGAAGACCTCAAAAAGCAGTTGGGCCACCGCATCAAGGTTCGGCGCGTAGATTGCCGGCTAAAACAGGAGCAATTGGCCGATCAGATTGGCATGAACCAGGGACAGCTTAGTCAAATCGAGCGCGGGCTACTGGGTCTGAGCGTATCCCAACTGGTGGCTATCGCTCGGGCGCTTGACTGTGGAGTCTCGGACCTGCTGGAAGAAGTGAGAAAGGTTGCCTGACGCAGACGGCGTTTGGAGAACCGCCGATGAAAATCCACATTTAGTTTTTATAAAACAAAATATTACAACTAATAGCCGTCCGGTTCTGAATTGGGACCGCGATAAGACCGTTTGAGCCTAGACCAAAGCCTTAACCAAGAGCGACATCAGGAATTCAACCACTTGACGCGCCAGCGGCGCTCGACCGGATCAACGAGAGGAAACCACCGATGATCACTACCTAAAATTTTCATTTCACTGAAAAAACCAACGCCCGCAACATTGCTTGGCGGCCTGTGCGGGCATTTGGCTGGTTCAATCCTTATTCCACGGGGCTATCCTGATGGACGGATCATCTTACGAGAATTACCCGCTCCATGCCACCGGAGCGGGCTGCCCACTCCTGCAAAGACCCCGCAGCGGGACCAGGGTTCACCAATCACCCCTGGCCTCACCACGCTGGCTGCGCCTCAGCCACGCTTGGTGGCTATCGTCATGCTTCATCCCCGATCTCAAAGGGGTTGGATCATGAAAAGCACCTGCATTCAGCATCCCACGAATGAACCCCTTCTCATCATCCGGCAATGGCAACTGGACTTTTGTGAAGGCAATCATTGCGCCGCCGCGCTGCTGTCCTTCTTCGAGTATTGGCACAATCTCCGGCTGGAGATCAATCAGCGGGTCAAACCGGCGAACCGGGATGAAGGCCTGCTGCAATTCCACAGCGACGAACAGTTACAGGCCGGCCTGCTGAATCTGTACGGCACGATGAAGATTCGGGAATCCCGACGGCTACTGATCGCCAAGGGCGCCCTCACCGAACATTCCAATCCGAAACCCCGCTATGCCTTCGATCGAACCCTTTACTACCGCTTTCATCCAGAAGCTGTGAACGTCTGGCTTAAAGTGCGCTATGAAAGAGACATAAAAAACTTAAATGTTACGTGCGCCGAAAATGGCGGACGAGTCGCCGAAAATGGCGGACGAGTCGCCGAAAATGGCGATTGTTCTTCAGAGACTACTACAGAGGTTTCTACAGAAATTACCACCACCACCCCAAACCCCTCCTCCTCCAACGAGCGCCGCACAAAGGCCAGCAACGCGCGTAGTGGTAGTGGTAGTGGCAATAAGCAAGATCAAGACCTGGAACGGCAAGACCACGGGATAACCACAAAGGAGCCGACCAAGGAAAAGACGGTCAGCCAGGGAGAAGTGCAACCGGCCTCTACTACGGGAACCGATGGCAACACAGCAACCGAAAGTCCAAAGACGGTTAGCCAGAAACAAGGTCACGATGATCAGCGGCCAGATCTGGTCTATCCAGCCAAACTCACTACACGAGAACACGCTGACATCACCACACAGATCAACCTGCTACCACCCAAGATCGCGCAACAGATGCTGGATGTCCTGGAGTCAAGGATGCAAAGCGGGCAGATCAGAACCAACCCCGCAGCGCTGCTAAGAGGCGTTATCCGAAAATACCAGACGAATCCGGCGGATTTTGATCCATCCCCCGGATTTCAGATCGCCGAACAGCGCCGCCGCCGCGCCGAAGCGGAAGCCCAATTACACACTGCCGCCCGTCGCCCGCTCACCGTCAAAACCATTACCCAGAGCCAGCAACAGGGCTTGGAGCAACAACGCGCTGCGCTCGAGACCTTGAGCAAGGCTTTCCGGCAGCAGCAGGCGGCGCAGGTCGAGGCGCGACTGGCGGGGATGACCGGCCAGGAACGGGCGGCGTTCGATCAGGCGTTTACCCGCGCCAACCCGATCTGGGCTAAATCCTACCGTGACGCTGGACTGGCCTCGCCGATGTTGCGGGCCGCATTCCACACCTTCGCGGCCCCCCGGCTGTTGACTGCTGAACAGCAAGACCTGCTCGTGTTCGCCCGCACTCAAGGGGCTTCGCTGGAAATTCTCAATCTGCTCCAACTAGCCGCCTGACCCTCCTTCCCGCGCTTTTTCCAGGCCATCCGGGCAGTTTCCACCCTGGCGGCCCGCTCCCCACGGTTTGATCCCTCGTCGCTACCGCCCGGCGGCGAAACCGTGCAGTCTTGCGTTGGACTATTACAAAAAAATTGCATTGCACCTTGTAAAAGGCATAAATGACGTTTATTTTTTGAATGACGGGCTTTTTCTTATAAAAGTTACGTTTTTGCAAGTTCAGCGATCCGATAGTTGGCGCAAGCGGATGGCCGAGGCGCAAAAAACGAACCCACTACGGACCAGGCAGCGGGTTTGACGGAGACATCCTTTTGGCAGGAGCTGATCCTGATGGATGACGCAGCAACTTATGGCAACGATTCAGTAGCGGAAACTGGGCGACAGGACTCGGCAAGCGCCCACCGGCGTGATTTTCCTTCCCTCCCGCTGTTCAATAACCAGCCCTTGCCGCTCGACCGGCCGATTGCCTTTCATCGCTGCCTGGTGGAGATCGCCGGATCGGTGACGGCGGCGCTGATGCTCAGCCAGGCGCTGTACTGGCAAAAGCGCGCCAAAAACGCTGATGGCTGGTGGTGGAAAACGATGGAGGACTGGACCAAGGAGATCGGTCTGAGCCGCAAGGAGCAGGAAAACGCTCGGCGGCGATTGCGAGACGCCGGCCTGCTGACCGAGGAACTGCGCGGGATACCCGCCACCCTGCATTTTCAAGTCGATTTCGGCGCCGTGAACCGGCGGCTGCAAAGCCTTGGCGCTGAACCTGTGGATGTGACTGGAAAGGGACAAACCAGTTTGCCCCAAACGGGCAATCCAGTTTGCACGAAAGGGACAAACAAGATTGCCCCAAACGGGCAAACTGGTTTGCACGAAAGGGACAAACAAGATTGCCCCAAACGGGCAAACAAGATTGCCCCAAACGGGCAAACTACTCAGTATGATCCTGAGACTACTACTGAGATTACAACAGAGACCACCACAACCACCCCGCAGGTGGCCGAACCGGCGGCGGCCTCCAGGCCGGATAGTGGTGGTTGTGGTGGTGAACTGCTTTTTGATTTCAGTCTGACCCAACTCAGCGCCGAAGAGCGGGAGCGAGCCAGCGAAACCCTGCATGGCCTGTCGCCGGAACTGGCCCAACAGGTGCTGGATGAATGGAACCATGCCCATGCCTGCAATAGCATCAAGCAATCGCGCTGGGGCTGGTTACGCAAGGTGGCCGATACCGCCCGCAGCGGCCAGTTCATCCCCTCTGCCGATCTGGCGGAACAGCGGCGGGCGCAGCAGCGACGGCAGGCGCAGTCTGCACCCGGCGATTCACCCTCACTGCGTCAGCACAGCGTGGTCTGGCACGAGCAGCGGGAGTTGATCCGCAGTCTGTTTCCGGAACGGGAATATTCGTGCTACATCGCCCCGTTGCGCGGTCAGGAGGAAGACGGAATCTTGTGGCTGGAGGCGCCGAATCAGATAGTCGCGGCGTGGGCCACCATGCGTCTGCCACGGATTGTCGAGGCGTTGCAGCCCTATACGGCGTTGCCGGTAAAGATCCGGATTGCCTGATCGGACTATCGAAAATTTGGCTTAAAGGCCAGCAGTGGCGGTTTAAAGCGCCTTTTTGCCAAAATGAGGGGGAAGGGTAGGGGTCTGATCAAAAAATGGCTGAAATCGGCGCTGATGCGGTTTAAGCAGGCAATGGGGAGCGGTGCTTGGCAGGAGTTGTCGTGGAAGCGGGCCACACTCGCCAGATTTGCCCTTGGAAAAATGACGGGCGTGGCGTCATGATCTACTGACGTCGAGCGCAAGTCAGTGTGCATCCATAGCCAATTGAAGGCCCCGTCCTCCTCAGAGGTCGGCTCCATGATCGAAGGCGTCCTCCATCACTGCACCGAGATGGAAGTCGATCGGCAGTACGTCGATTCGCACGGTCAGAGCACGGTCGCCTTCGCCTTCTGTCGCTTGCTCGGCTTTGAGCTGCTGCCCCGACTGAAGACCATTCACGCGCAGAAGCTGTACCGCCCCGAAACCGGCAAGGCCGATGCCTACAAGAATCTCCAACTGATTCTGACCCGACCGATCGATTGGGAGCTGATCCGGCGGCAGTACGACCAGATGATCAAATACCCGACGGCCCTGCGCTCAGGTCCGCACTCCCAGAATATCGCGCAGTCGCGCCCAGCTTTCGTCCGGCAACACCTTGAGGATCTGCACCAGTTTCTGGTCGCCGCTTTGCAGTACCCGGTGGCGAATGAGCGGCGCGATGGCTTCCGCTTCCCGGACTTCGTTTTCGTCTAGGTCCATGCCACGGACGATGGCTCCGGTGCGAAGCGCCTCGTCGAGGGTGAGGATGAAGCCGGTGCTGAAGGTCCCGCCGCAGGTTCCGCAGCTCGTGGCGCGCTGGGGGTTCAACGCTCCGCAACTCGGACAGGGTTTGAATTTCGGGGCCGCCACTGGGAATTCATGGCCGCAGCCGGAACACTCCGCCGCGCCCAATGCGCATTCCTGACCGCAACTCGGGCAGCGCTTGCTGTGGGGTTCGCGGTCCACCCGCGCCGCGGTCGGCATCTCCTCCTCGACCCGCCGGGCGTAACGCTCGAAGGTCTCGAACGAGGGCATGACCACATAGGCGCGGGTGTCGTCGTCGGGACCGACAGTGCGCACCACCCGGCCAATCGCCTGGCGGAAGGCCAGTTCGGTCAGGGCGTTGGGCAGATAGACCAGCACCCGCAGCCGGGGGATGTCCACCCCTTCCGAGATCATCGCCACCGATACCAGCCAGCGCTTATCGGTGTTCTTGAAGGTCTTGATCTTGAGTTCGGGCCTGGTGGTCTGGCTGTGCACCAGCACCGGCGCTTCGCCCTCCATTTGCTCAATCAGCCGGGCGATATACTCGGCCATCTCGATGCTGGGGGCGATGATCAGCCCGCCGGCATGGGGCAGCCGCAACCGCAGATCGTCCAGCTTTTGTCTGGCGTAGTCGATCATGGTGGCCTGATAGCCGGTCACCAGCGGGGTCCGTCCATCGGCCTCATGCTGCGGGGTACAGGCCAGCCGGTAGAAATCGAGGACTCGTTGCAGGCCGGGAATCCGCGCCAGTGCTCGCGGCAAGGCCGCCGGTTGCTGACTGGAAACCTGAACCGTTTGTCCCTGCTCCAGATCCACCGTGAAGCGGCCTTCGTGGCGGTGGAAGGTGACGGGCCGGCAATAGCCGAGATCGACCGCCTGGCCGTAGGTCAGGGTGTAGGTGCCGGCTTCGGGATGATCAATCGCCCCGGCGTCGTCGTAGGACAGCCACACCGATTCGGCCCCGTCGGAGCGGATCGGCGTCCCGGTCAGCACCAGGGTAAACCGCGCCTCGGCAAAGGCGCTGTCGGCCCCTTCGCCCCAGACGGCCTGCACCGCCGCATGGTGGTGTTCGTCGCAGATCACCAGCACCCGGGCGGCCCGGCACAGCGCCTGCAACGCATCTTGCAAACCCTGGATCGCCGCCCAGGTGGCGCAGACATCCAGCCCCAGGCGGTGAATGTCGCCGTCCTGGGCGGTGACTTTGCTCATGTAGCGGCCGGTGACCTGGCGGAAGTCGTCAGCCCATTGGTTGACCACTTCGGCGCGGGGGGCAATGACGATCACCCGGTCGATCTCACCGAGCGCCAGCAAGGTCTGGGCAATAGCGCAGGACACCCGGGTCTTGCCCGCGCCCGGCGCGGCGTTGATCAGAAACCGGCGATCCTGCCGGTCCTCAACCAGCCAGGTGAGGGCCTTGCGGAGCGCGTCCTGTTGCCAGGGGCGGAGCTTGAGCGGGGGCATCGTGGCGCCTTTCCGTTGGTTGCATGGCCGGCACAGCGCTTGGCCATTGGGCATCAGGGTGGGTCCGCCGTGGGCGAACGGGATCCGGTGATCCGCATGAAAATCGGGTTCCAGCGGTTGACCGCACTGTTGGCAACGGCCGCCGGCGATCCAGGCCAGCAGTCGGCGCTGCCGGGGGGAAAACCGCCGCTTCATGGGTTGACCCAGTACTCCGTCAGTTGAATCTCGCGTACCGGCAGGTTGGCCGGTGGTTGTAGTACCGCATGTTCGTTGACCCGGCGGACGGCAGTGGCGTAAGGGACATTGCGCGATTCAATGACCCAACCCTGGCGGCGCATGTCCGACATCAGGCCGGTCAGGTTGGAGACTCCATACAGCACCAGCGCTTCCAGGCGGGTGATCGGCTGACCGGTGGCAAGGTGTTCCCGCACCGCCAGGGTCATGCCGTGTCTTGTGGTGTTCATTGTGTTCATCAGTTTCCTCCAGGCCGCGGCACGGGCCTTGTCGTGGGGGATTGTCATTCATCGGCGCGCCAATCCCAGAGATCGCGGTCTTCGCAACACACATGATTCAGGATCCGCCAACCGCCGTCAGCCATCGCCACATCCAGGCTCCATTCCTCGAACGGCTGCGGTTCTTCCAGCGGCTCCAACCGGAACGGGTCGTCATTGACCGTGAACAAGTCCACCAGGGAAGCAGCCCGCGCCAGTAATTCCCCGGCGCTGAACTGGTCGCCTACCGCCTGGCGGAGTTCCTGAAAGATGGCGCGGACTTGCTGTGGTCGGTTCATCGCGTTCTCCTGGACTGGATAGCGTTGGTCTCTACAGTTCTTCTTACAACGCGGCAGGGAAGGGAATTTTCAAAAATGGGGTGGGGACACCATTCAGGAGGAGGTGTTGATATTTTCCATTATAATCTCCGTAATATAATCGTTTGGTTTTCGACTTGGGATGATTCTTAATCACAACTTAACCAAAGCATCTTTTGGCCAGTAAGTATGACAACTATATTTCATTGGATTTTCTATTGTAAAGCATTCTACAGTCATCTCTTCCTTAGTCACTAATGTTAAGACTAATACTGGCTTTGCCCAAAATGATCCTAAAAATGTGTATGGTTTTTCACCATCTTTGTCAATTAGTCGAGGTTGGTTATTTTTATAAATAACCGCTCCCGTCCACTCAAAATCATCTTCCAGACCAGCGAATGCCTGAATCGGGTGCGTTTCACGAATGAGTGTTGCAGCTTTGACCCAGTCAAAGTACATCATTTCCGCACCCCGCCTCCGTACCACAAACATTTTAAAAAGTGCCTTTAGATTGTTCATGTATTGTCTCCTATAATGGTTCGGACAGTTTTGATTCTCGTCCTCGCCACATCGGTTGCTGGAACCCTCTGTGATCGTGGGTTCAGAAACGGTCATAACCATTGTAAATTTAGACTAATTTTTTAGGCTGATCACGAGTAGGTTTAATGACATATCCAAATTCAGTACGTTCTTTGTTGAATAGTTGAGCATCAACATCCCAATATGTAATTTCTTTCATTTCATCGCCACCTAACGCTGCTTTTACTAACACCTTTCCTTTAGTGACATTTTTGGATTTATCACACCATGACTCAATTTCAACAAAATCATTTTTGTGGTCTTTAAACCATTTACGTCGGTAAAGTTCGACGCTGGTTAGCGCAGTGGGCAGAATTTTTACATGAAGGTTTTCTTCAAAAAGATCTGGAAAATGATGGCGGATGTCATCAATTTCTTCAGCGCTTATCATGTTATTTATCCTCACAGCAATTACGTTGGGTTTTCCACACTATTGGAGTCACGAAGCCCTATTAGCGGGTGGAGTGTTTCTGATTTTAAAATTAGCACTATCTGATGAAAATAATGCCTGCTTAACCATTATATTATTATTTTAAGCTGCGGGTTTTAGATCTGGTTTCTTGGATTTTTTGGTACGGTTTTTAGTCGTTTTTGATTTTTCTACCACTGGTTTTTGTGTTTCATCTAAAGCTTCTTGAACTGCTTCAACAACAGCAGTATCTATTAAAATTTTAGATACTGAAATGATGGGTTGTTCTTTATGCATTTGTATAATTTTAGCAGATTTTTTCTTTTCTTCTTTGGGTTCTGGCATCACTTCTTTTGGCAGATTTTCAAGCAAAAACGTCATCAAATCTTTACACGCTTCGCATTGTAGTTCTTGAATAGTGATGGTTTTTAATATCCTTTGCATGGTCTTTTCATTATACGTTTCTAAATTATCAGGAATTGGGTCAAGTTTCAGCAAAGATTCATTCCCTGCGCTCCAGCCTAATTTATCATGTACGGGTCTTCTACCCGTACTTATGATAATGTAAGCTGCGTCAGGCACATCTGTAGTAAAAGCGAAAGCAGTTTTGATTCTCTTTTTAAGTTCATCTGGAAACATGGTCTGCAATGTACGGTCGTTCATGGCGGTTAGAGCCGCTAACAGCGGCTTACGATATTTAGTATCCAAGCTACGATCAGCTAAATACTTTAACCCTTTTGAGGAAAAGGCTTGATTTTCTCCCAGAATTTTTAGTAGTTCCTGCTGCATGGCAATGGTTTTATTACCCGCGTTATTGTGCTGTATTTTCGTTTCTATGTCGGTCATCTTTTACTCTCCAGTGGGTTTAATTGCGCGTGGTGCTATCACAAAACCGCCATTAGCGGACGGGGTTTCTGAGCCATCATGCTTAAAATATTCTTCAGCCGACTGGATGCTCACAAAGTCCTATTGCAGGCTGCGCACCGAGAAGTAGGGCAGATTCAGATCGCGGGCGATGCATTCGGCGCACTGGACGCCAATTGCTAGGGCAGCGTTCCTCAAGTTGGATTTAAGAGCTACATCTTGCTGTAGACCCGTCAACACTATCTAAATCATATTGATTCATATGAATCATGTTGAAGTCTTTACTGGTCTTTCACCTTGTCACTAATGAAAAAACCGGGAGATTTACCAGAAATGCGGTAAATTGACGGGCAGAGGACCGGCTGACGGAGGCTATCTGCCCTGACAGAAGACCTGTGTCGATCCAGAGGTGGGAGCGAAATGCAGATCGCGCCGCAGACAGTCCAGAATTTTTGCCAGCACTTGGCGCATCGGCTGTTGGGCTTGGCGGAAACCGTCCCGAAACCAGGCGGGATAGAACAATTTCCGGCCTTCCTGGGTCAGCCGCACCGCGCCGTCGTCGCAGCGTGAGAACATCGTTGGTTGCAGCAGCCGCCGCGCCGTCAGCAGGTCGTGTACCCAGTCGTCCAGCACGGCGCGCGCCGGTTCGATGAGATCCAGCGCCAGCGATTCCCGATCCCGATGCAGGGCATGTAGAAAGCCGATTTGCACATCGAGTCCTGCATGCAGCGCGAGCTGGGTTGCCTGCCCCTGGGCCAGCGTGTAGGCCAGCGACATCAGGGCGTTCACCTCATCAAGGGGTGGCTGGCGCGAACGGCCATTGAACCGGAACAGATCACTGCGGAGATAGAGCGCCTCCAGGGTGGCAAAGTGTTTCGCGGTCGCCGCCCCTTCCACGCCCATGAGTCCCATGATGTCGGAGATGGCGGCGACGGACTGCATCGCGCGATACTGGTCAGGATCATCCTGGGGGGCGTGACAGCGGGCGAACTCGGCCATCGCTTCCAGCTTGGCCCACACCACCTGACGCGCTACTTCCAATCGACGTTGCGGATCGGCAAAAACCAGATGCTGCTGATGGCGCAACGCCACATGTCGATGAGGCAGGCGGGAGAAACCGATCGCCGGAGTACGGCTGCGCACCGCCAGGGCGGTCAACGCTACGCCGTTCGCTGCCAGCGCCTGCAGGAGTCCGGTACTCAGCTTCACATCACCGTGCAGCACCACCGATCCGAGCGTGCGCAGGCCGACCCGCTCCCGCCGGCCATCGGCGTGTATCAGCACGACCGTATCGTGCGTCCCTTTCTCCAGAGTCGCGCCGGACTGATCGACTACCAGTGCCAGATTTCCGCTCATGAAGACCTCCAACGGTGAGTAGCAATGGGCAAAATTGAACTGACCTGGGTACCGGCCCGCGACAGCGCCTGGCAACTTGCCAGTGGATAGGCCCACAGGCAGTCGCCTTCGGTCAAATGTGAGGCGCACCGCTCGAACAGGGCGGACAACTGCGCCTTCGGAGCACGCAACCAGTACACCGACCGCTGAACCATCGCGGTCTCGGCAGCGACTTCGCTGGCGACGGCGCGCAAGGCAGCAGTATCGGAAATGTCGTAACAGATGATGAAGTTGCCGATGTTTGGTCGCAGCGTGGCTGTTTCCCGGCACTGTTGGCCGGCGTGGGCAATGACCGTTAACTGGCCGTTTTGCCAGCCCAGCCGCAACCCATCGAGCGGCCACCAGGTGGCGAGCAGATCCTTGGAAAAATCGCAGCACGCTGAAATCTCAGCCAGTACGCTGCGGAACTCCCCATCGCTCAGGAGGGCCTCGAACACGGAATATTGTTTCGCGTGATGTACAGCATCCAGGACCCGCCTCACTCGGCGCGAGCGCCGCGGGCAGGAGATGTCGTAGGACAGCACTACCAGCCGCGACGGTCGTGTGCCGGTAATGGTGTACATCATGAGTAAAACCCTCCGGCGGGATCAGGATCGCAGGTCATACCGTTTACTGTCATAGAGTGCGCTGTCAGGCTATATCACCTTGTCACCGGACAAAAAACTCGCGCTTTTACCAGAAATTCGGTAAAGTGGAGCGTCGCTTCGATTGAATGTACCAAAGGTATGCCTCCTGACTGCATTCAAGTTCATGAAAAAACCCATGTTATGCGGAGGACGAGGTAGATATTCATATTTAGCCGTGCAGAGACACGCTGGAAACGCAGCTCCGGCAACAACGCGGTCGCCCCGATATTCATATTTAGCCGTGCAGAGACACGCTGGAAACATAGAGCGAAGTCACTCGGCAGGTCTGGCATATTCATATTTAGCCGTGCAGAGACACGCTGGAAACCCGAACTCGAACTCGACCATACTGCCTTCGCATATTCATATTTAGCCGTGCAGAGACACGCTGGAAACGACAGCAGGGTCATCAGGGCACGCACCCCATATTCATATTTAGCCGTGCAGAGACACGCTGGAAACCTGTAATGGCGTCAGATTCGTGAGTTTAGTATATTCATATTTAGCCGTGCAGAGACACGCTGGAAACGTTTTGTAGCGCATCAAGAACAGTGATCAATATTCATATTTAGCCGTGCAGAGACACGCTGGAAACGGCGCCAACTGCCCCGACGGTGACGCCTTTATATTCATATTTAGCCGTGCAGAGACACGCTGGAAACGAAGACTTGCTCGACCTTGCAAACACAAGAATATTCATATTTAGCCGTGCAGAGACACGCTGGAAACATCTGGCGGCGCAGGATAATCGCTTCGTATATTCATATTTAGCCGTGCAGAGACACGCTGGAAACGACTTGCTGCGCCTGCTTCTGGAAGTAGCTGATATTCATATTTAGCCGTGCAGAGACACGCTGGAAACTCAACAGCAGCATTCACTTCTTCTTTCCATATTCATATTTAGCCGTGCAGAGACACGCTGGAAACCGAAGTCTACAATCAAGTCGTAATAGCAGATATTCATATTTAGCCGTGCAGAGACACGCTGGAAACTGGAGCGATTTCACCGAAGCGAGCATAGCGATATTCATATTTAGCCGTGCAGAGACACGCTGGAAACGGAATCGAGAGGGCCGGGATACCGTATTGATATATTCATATTTAGCCGTGCAGAGACACGCTGGAAACGTCAAGTACGCACCATTCAGCGCATACGCGATATTCATATTTAGCCGTGCAGAGACACGCTGGAAACTTTAACGAAGATCGGTTCTGTCAACAGACCGCATATTCATATTTAGCCGTGCAGAGACACGCTGGAAACCACCGTGAACGTGCCGACGATAGCCACCAGATATTCATATTTAGCCGTGCAGAGACACGCTGGAAACCATTCAGTTCACGCTGAAGTTCGTTAGCACATATTCATATTTAGCCGTGCAGAGACACGCTGGAAACGTTAGAAGTATCCAATATGCCTGCCCACATATTCATATTTAGCCGTGCAGAGACACGCTGGAAACAAGAGGCTATCGACTTATCCACAAAGTTACATATTCATATTTAGCCGTGCAGAGACACGCTGGAAACAGTAATTGTAGTCAGGACAAATCTCTTTGCATATTCATATTTAGCCGTGCAGAGACACGCTGGAAACTCGAAATAGGTCATGCTTCCTGGTGACAGATATTCATATTTAGCCGTGCAGAGACACGCTGGAAACGAAACCGTATGTTTGATGAAGCCATCAAGATATTCATATTTAGCCGTGCAGAGACACGCTGGAAACACTGAGGATGTTCTTTTGTCACCCCCAACTGATATTCATATTTAGCCGTGCAGAGACACGCTGGAAACTAGGCAATTCGGCCCAGTATTCCGGCTTTGCATATTCATATTTAGCCGTGCAGAGACACGCTGGAAACGAAAGCTCTATACAATACAGCCGATTTTATATTCATATTTAGCCGTGCAGAGACACGCTGGAAACGGATCAACGCCCAGATAACCGGAAACCAGATATTCATATTTAGCCGTGCAGAGACACGCTGGAAACATGTCACGACCGCCACGAAGTCACCTTCATATATTCATATTTAGCCGTGCAGAGACACGCTGGAAACCCATGTACCCGACACATCTGGGAACACCACATATTCATATTTAGCCGTGCAGAGACACGCTGGAAACCATGGAACTGAGTTCCAAATATCTGATCTTTATATTTAGCCGTGCAGAGACACGCTGGAAACTCCTTCGTCAGCAGCCTAATCACCTGCAAATATTCATATTTAGCCGTGCAGAGACACGCTGGAAACCTCGAAAGAAGTATTCCGTCCTGACTCCACATATTCATATTTATCCGTGCAGAGACACGCTGGAAATTTGTTGACCAGGATAATTCCTTCAAACCGTAATATTCATATTTAGCCGTGCAGAGACACGCTGGAAACAATTCAGCAAGTAGTCGCTTGCTCATGTTGATATTCATATTTAGCCGTGCAGAGACACGCTGGAAACGTGAATTAATCACGAAAAATATCCATCGTTTTATTAATATTTAGCCGTGCAGAGACACGCTGGAAACCTTTATGGATGGTTTCGAGTTGAACTCGCGGGTATTCATATTTAGCCGTGCAGAGACACGCTGGAAACGAAGAGTGAAAAAGTCATAAATGTCTGAAACTGAATTCGATTCATCAGGGGGCGGCATGAGCGTATCGCTATGGATTCCATCGGCTTTGCAGTTCGGTGAACTGGCTTCAGGCGAGGAGCGTCAGGGCGCGACGCGGCAAGCCTTGGCGCAGGCCATCAAGACTCATCTGTTCAAAGACGCCGCTGGTAAAGAAGCCAGCTCATCCTATGAGCGGATACTGATGACGTTCGCGCACGCCCTCTCGAAGGGATTGATTGCGCCGGACTCGCTGCCCGCGGCACAAACCCTGTGGACAGCCCTTTTCCCTGCGGAACTGTTGGCTAAAGGGGCGGCGGCCACGGAGGCGATCCAGATACCGGAGGCGGTCGAGACCGCCTTTTGTTTCTGTATTCACGGTCTCTGCGCGGCGGTAGCGCAGCATCAGATCAAGGCATTGACGCTGGCGGTCGAAGACCCCGCCGAGGAAGACGACAACGCAGAAGAGGAGACGGGCGAAAACGCCTTGTCGGACGTTATCGAGTGGCGAGCGGATTACCCGGAAATGGTCCGGTTGGTGGTGGGCCTGCTGCGGCAACTCGCCTGGCGCTGGCTACAGGACGACACCGCCGCCGACACCGCCAAGGCCGAGGCCCTGCACCTGGTCGGCACCGTATTGCTCGATACGCTGCTTGGCGCGTTCGGTGACTGGTTTGCGGTAAAGACCGGCGCGACCTGCACCCGCAACGGCCGGCCCCACACCCCCAAGTACATCGTGATCCAGCAACCGGCGCTGGCGCAGCGCCTCGAGAGCTTGTTGGCCGCGCTGCCCTTCCGCTTCACCGTGCAACCGTTAAAGGAACCGGTCGCCTACCGTCCGGATGATCGGGGTCCGGCAGACGACAAGGAGACGGATTACTTTCGCGTCGACCTGATCGGCTACCGCCGCACGAATAAGTTTCTTCAGGATTTTCATGCCGGCGCCGCCAACCCCCACCATCGTGCGCCGGATTTCCTGCGCTACATCGCAGCGGTGAACCTGCAACAGGCCGTCCCGTGGCGGATCAACCGTGGCCTGCTGCACTGGGCGTGTTGCCTCATCCAGATCGGCGGCGGCAAAGCCTGGTTCGAACCGGACGCATCGCCCGACCCCGCCGGACTCAGCCCCGAGACGCTGACCGAACTGCGCGAGTGGGTTCATGGCCACTTCTATCAGCCCGCGCGAACCAGCCAACGCAAAACCATTGAACGTCCGGGGGAGTTTCTGGACAGTCCGCTGGCTTCGGGCGTACTCAAACAGCTCCTCGAGGATGAACCCGACGGCCAACCGGTCGCCTTCTACCTGCCCTGGAAGGCCGACTATCGTGGCCGTCTCTATGCGGAAACGCCGTGGTTCACGCCGCAGGGTGGCGACCTGCAACGAGCGCTACTGGAATTTCACCGCGGCCGGCCGCTCGATACCGAGGGGCTGCGCGCCCTGCAACGGCACGGAGCCAATCTGGTCCGGCGCACTCGCCTGTTGGAGGACCTGAACATTGAAGGACGGCAGGTGGTCACGCTGGAGGAGCGCGAGCGCTGGGTCCGCGATCATGAGGCCCAGATTCTCGCCAGCGCCGCTTCGCCCCTCACCGAGTCCTTCTGGCGGAAGGTGGCCAGCAAGCCGATGCAGTTCCTGGCCTTCTGTCTGGCCTACCGGCAATGGACGCTGAACCCCGCGCTCCCGGTGCATCTGCCGGTGCAAATCGACGGGACCTGCAACGGCCTGCAACATATCGCCGCCCTGACCGGCGATGTCGGTCTGGCGCACGCGGTCAACGTGCTGCCAGGCGCGGATGGGCTACCGGGGGATATCTACAGCGAATTGGCTACGGCGGCAGCGACTGCCATCGGTCGCCTCCACTTGGACGAAGACCGGAAGATTCATCACCGGGGACTCGAATTCGCCGATGCCTGGCTGGCGGCATCGCCGCAAGGGCGGGCCTGGCTGAATCGCGAGACCGCGAAAAAGGTGGTGATGACGATTCCTTATGGCGCCAGCCGGACCGCCCAGGTTGGCCATGTACTCGAAGCGATCGCTCCGAAATTCGAGCAAGCCTGGCAGAAAGAAGCGCCGCCGCTCCCGGAACTCGATGCCTTGGTGGACTGGAAGAACCAGGACCAGAACAAGGCGTGCCGGCGCTTCGTCGCCACCTGCACCAAGGGTCTGTTCGGCGAACTGCGCCAGGCAGCCTTCGCCAGCGCCGACCCGTTGGTCAGATCGCTGGCGCACGCCGAATGGGAGCGCCAGCGCACCTTGGCTGCTTATACTGCGCTGGCCTTGGTGGAACATCTGCACGCCGTGCTTGCCAAGGACTATCCCGCCGTCAATGTCTTCTCGGACTGGCTCAAAAAAACCGCCAAGGCCTGCTCCGGACTCCCTTTGTTGTGGCTATCGCCGCTCGGTTTCCCGGTTTGCCAGGACAAGTTCAAGCTCAAGGGCACGAGCGTCACCGCTCGCCTGGGCGCGAAGACTGTACGCATCGACGTGGAACGACTGGATGACGCTGTTGCCCCGGCCAAGCAGCGGGACGCCCTGTTGCCTAATCTGATCCATAGCCTGGACGCCACCCACCTGGCGCTGACCCTGCTGGAGGCAAAAGCGCACGGCGTGACCGATCTCGGCAGTATCCACGACTGCCTGCTGTGCCACCCGAACGATGCCCCGGTGCTGGGTCGGGTGGTGCGGAGCGCCTTTGCCCGCCTTTACCAGCCGGGGCGGCTGGATCTGCCCGCCCCGCTGATCCGCTGGCTGGACTGGATGGCCCGACTGGTAGAGCTAAAGGCCGTACCTCGCCGCGATAAGGTGCTGGCGGCGCTAACCTGGCCGGGAGAACAAGGGGAGCGAGACCTTGATCACGATGCTCGACGCGGGGATCGCAACGCCGATCGGGCAGTCAACGTGCTGGCGGCGCTTCGCCGCTGTGATCCGACCGAGCGCTTTCTGATCCAACTGCTATTGAAGTATGCCGTCTCGCAGTCCTTATCAAGCAAGGGCCGTGGTGATCAATTGATGCCATCGCCACCCTGTTCGGCAGCCCTGCCCCTGGGTGATGGCACGCTTTCCGCTTACTTTTTCTCATAAGCGACCATGACCAGACCGCTCACCCGCCTCGTCATCTCCTTCATCGGCAACACCGATCTGCGTTATCTTCAGCCGCAGGAGGAAAACCTCAGTCCCATCCGGCGCGTGCTAAATGGGCTGTCCACGCTCCAACCCTATATCCCGCCGGCCCGGACCCGCCTCCTGCTGCTCGACGACGACCGGCCCGGCCAGAGCGACCGCGCCGATTTCTGCGCGGCGCTGGGCAGCCAGTTGCCAGGGCTGGGTCTGGAAGGACTGAGGGTCGAACGATGGCCGGTTGTGCTGCCGGAGGGGCCGACCGATCTGAATGCGCTCTATGAGAACGTCTGGGCGGCTATCCCGACCTCGGGACCTGAGCAGGCCGATGAGATCGTCTTTCATCTCACCTCGGGCACGCCGGCGATGCAGCTCACCCTGATGCTCGCCGCCCACTGTCTGCGCCTGGACCAGGTGCGCCTGATCGAGACCTCTCATCAACAGGGGGTTTGCGAAGTGCGCCCGCCCTATGTGCTGGCCGCGCGCGAACGGCGGTTGGACGTGCGTTCAAAATCCAGGCTCCCTGAACCGGCGCGACGAACGCTGCTGTCCGACACCGTGCTGGACGATCCCCCGGTTCAGGCTGTCTATGCCGCGCTTTACAAGGCGGCGACCACCCGGAAATTACCCCAACGGCTGGTGGTGCGAGGGCCGGTAGGCAGCGGCAAGTGGCATGCCTGCCAGCAGTTTGCCCGCTGGCGTCGGGGTGAAGTGGCCCAGTGGTTCGAGCCGGCGTCTCCACCCGAACTGCCCGATAAAGCGACATTGCTGATCCATCGGCTGGATACCTGGCCACCGTCAGCATTGCAGGGCCTGGCGGTGTTGGCTGCCACCCGGCCCGATTGCGCCATTGCCGCCACTTTCCGGACCGACCTGACGCCCGCCGCACCGCTGGAGGTACTGGCGCGCGACGGTCTCCGGGGGGCGGCCCATCTCGATCTCCCGGCGCTGGGTGCACGCTCTGATGTGGTGGCGCTCGGCGCGGCGCTGGCGCGGCAATTAGGCATACTCGATGGCAAGGTCAAGGAGCGCCTCCAGTACGAACTGTTGACCGATCTCTACCCGAACAACCTGCACGATCTCAAGTCACTGCTGGCCACCGCCGCCGCCCGCAGTCCGGGCGCACACCCGGAGCGGGCCGCCTATATCCAGGCCAGGCAGTTACGCGACACCCAGGCCTTGCTCGCCGAGGCGTGCCAAATCCTGACCGGAATGGACTTCGGACCCAACCGGCGCCGACTGGATGACGTGCTTGAGGTCATTCGCGCCGTCATTGTTCAACGGGCGCGGGCCGATGGACGCAGCCAGGGTGAAATCGGCGAGCTGCTGGGCATCAGTCAGCAGACGGTCTCCGCGATTCTCAAATCACGGCTCGATCTGCGCGGCTGGCGGACCGTGTTATTGGAAGGGCTGGATGAATCGGACTGAGCGCACGCCGGAGGTGCGCGGAGCGCGGGATCTGGCAGCGCTCTGGCGAATGTTGCCGGCAGCGGTATTACGCTATCCCGCCGCCGCCCTACCGCCGGGCCTCGGCCTCAACGCCCTCAGCGACACCCTGCGGGCGCGGGCGTGGCGGGACCACTGTGCATCGGTGGAACTGACCAGTTGCGCCGATGCGGGCCGCTCTTGCAGCTTGGCAAACGACGGTCGCTGTCAGGCAGATGTGCTGTTCCCATTCAAGATCGGTGGCGGGTCCCCGGCTTGGCGGATGGCAACGCTGGCCGTGCAGTGGCGTCCAGCCCTTGCAGAGTTGCGCCTCATCGCACTGGGCGAGATCGCCGGTCGCTCACTCGGCTGGGCGGCGCGTTGTCTGCGTGAGCATTTCCAGATGGTGGACGCCGAACCGCTCCCGGTGGCGACGCTCGCCGATCTGGAACTCCAGGGGAGCGACCGCTGGCGCCTGACTTTCGTTACGCCGTGGCTGGTCAGTAAGAACCCCCGTGAGGGGATCACGGCCCCGGATGCGGCGACGGTTGCACATGAACTGCGCAAGGCCATGCGCATCCGCGCCCACAAACTGACCGCCCTGTGTGCGCAAGAGGAAACCTGGCAGCGTCTGGGGGCACACCTCGCCCATCATGTAGCCGATGCCCTGCTGCCGCGGGGGCTGACCGTGGAGCAGGCGGACGTCACCGCAACGCCGTTGCCAATGGTCAGCCGGGGCAACCGGGGCGTTTTCGAGTCGGTGACTTGGAACGGCCACGCAACCTTGCGGGTGGAGGAAGAGATATTGCCTTGGTTAAGCCTGATTGCGACCTGCGGCGGTGGTGAGAACGCTGACAAGGGCTTTGGCGGGATTGAGCTGTCCCCGCTGCATTGAACTGTTTAACTTGGAGTAGGAAGACATGGCTTGGTTGTGGATGATCTCGGTCGGCGTGACCGATGTGCAGTTCCCAGTGTGGAGCAAGGATGAATACGGGGTGTGGACGGTCTTGCAGCGCTTCGAGACCGGGCGGGGAGGCATTCGGGCGGTGCATGAGGGGCTGCTGGCCTTGCTACGCAACGGGCAGATTCGTTTCGAGCGCAGCCTGCCCAAGCCTATCGACCGCAACGTAGCGCGTGATCTTCGGCTCGAGTTCGTTCAGGAGGACGCAGATTTTCTGATAACGATCCGGCATACGGATTACCGCATCTCAGCTCAAGCCGACACGATACCGAATCCCCACGAGGCGCAACTCTCCCTTTACTGCCCGAAGGTGGAGGCGCTACTGCCCGTCGCACGCGAGACGTTTGCCGGCAACCCCGTCATGGTGCTGGTGCTGAACACCCGGCGCGCGGATGGATTTAGCGAAGCCGCATCAGAGCCGGTGGCGTCGGGTCCAATCATTGCCCATTGTTTGGCCGAACGGTTGGGGCTTAACTGGATCGACGGGAAGGGGCGTGTGCCCGAGCGGCTGGTTCCCGGTACCGCTACATGGGTGGACATTCTGACCGGTGACGAGGCGATGGAAGACGCTGCCGCCCAGCAGAACGTCGTGGCGCGTTTAAGCGCCGTGAGCCGCGCCTGGAACCCCGGCAGCACTGCGGTGAGCCGCGTCGCGGTCACGACCAGCGGGGGCATGCCGATCCTCAAACCCCTCATCGAGCGGGTACCCGCAACCTGCTTCGGGCAGGAGCGCGTCGTACTGCTCGATCAACCGGAGCGGGGTCCCGCCAGGTCTGAGCCGCTGAGTTACGACGCCCGCGTCTCCGAGCGCGAGGTCTTGCGCTTCCACTGCGCCGAAGCATTGCGCGCCGGCGACTATACGGGTGCTTATGGTCTCGCGAGCCGGGCTGCCAGTCAGCCTTGGGCAAGGAATGTTCAGGACGGACTGGGGCCGCTGCTGGAATTGCCGGGCGCAGCCCTACGCCCGAATGATCGCTATCTGGCTACGTTTGCGATGATCGCTTGCCGAATCGAAGTGCGTCTGTGCCTGGGAGATGTCATCGGCGCGTTGATCCGGCTCGGCACGTTCATCGAATCATCGGTGTGGGAGCTGATTGGGCAGGATTCCCGAATTTGTCGCCTGGGCTTGCAGGGCAATCGCGACGAGGAGTGCCTCGTGGGCGACCTGAAGCTGAATCACCCTTTATTCAAGAACAGGATGCTGGAACGAAACGCCAGAGGGGAGGATCACCACCGCGTACTCGGCCTTACCTGGTTCTGGATAGATTGGCTTTGCCGGAACACGAATGCCGAGCAGGTGAAATTAGCCAGGGCGATCAAGAGCTTCCACAAGCGATACGAGAAGAAACCGAAAATATTGAGAAATCGCCTTATCCATGGGACTGATGTCCCCATAGACCCACGGGACGTCAAACGGTGCATGATGGACGCGGGTTTGGTCAAAGGCGTGAGTCGTCCTTTTGGGCAGAACTTTCTGGGCGTTCCTGAGGTGAGTTGCCTGCTAAGCGGCCTGGGCGAAGCAGATTTAACCGCGGCGGTAAACGGACACCTGAAAGCCATCCTGGACCGGGTGATCGAGGGATAAGCACCGATGTTCCAACTCAAAATCGAACTCAAGCGGGTCCAGACCTTCATTTTTGAGGTGCCCCGCCTCAAAGCCATGCTCGGTGCCAATGCCTTGATCGGGGACACGATGCGGCATGAATTGACCGTCTTGCTCAGGAAGGAGGGGAAGGGCAAGCGGCTGGACTGGCCGCCGGACCTGGTCTATCCGTATGCAAACGACCCGTTGAATGGGACGGAAGACCCGGACGATCCCGCTGCGCTCTATGCGGATGGCATCCTCGCCCGGGACGGGGGGCATTTCATCGCGGTTTTCGCGAGCGAACCGGAGGCGGAGACGTTCCAGCGTTCAGCCGAGGCACTCTTGGCGAAGCGGCTGCCGGGGGTTTTGTACGAGGCCAACATCGAGCCATTTCCGTCCGATCAGCAACGCAGCAAAAAACAGATTGAGCCGCATGAAACGGCCCTCCTAGACCTTCCGATATTGCAGGTCTGCCAGGAAACCGGCGCCGCGCCGGCGTCGGACCGCAGTCCAAAAGACCCGGAAAGCAGTCCAAAAGACCCGGATCGCTGGCAGGCGCGTTCGGTGACCCATCGCCAGGACTGGGGAGATGCCTTTTATGCGGGCGCTACGAAAGACATCATCGGCCTGCTCCGTCGCGCCCTGTATCCCGATCAGCAGCAGAACTGGACGAAGCCGAATGATCTTGCCCAACTGGTCGCCGGCGGCTACCTGGCGCTGATCCACGCCGACGGGAACGACATTGGCAAGCGCTATAAAAAGCACTGCGACAGAAAGCCGGAAGTGTGCAATGACCCGGATGTGGCTAAAGAAGCGCACGGCGAAGCTTTTTTTCACAGTATGCGCGTCGCGGTACGCTGCGCCCTGGTGGATGCCTTGACGCAGACCTTTAAAAGGCCAACCGGCGAAAGCGAAGAGGCAAAAAAAGAGCATTTTCGCCCCTACGAAGTGCTGATGTTGGGCGGCGACGATCTGTTGCTGGCCTGCCGGGCGGATCGGGCGCTCGACTTTGCGTACCGTTATGCCGAAGAGCTGAAGAGGTATCCGTTGGCCGACGGACAGCACCTCGATGTCGCCATCGGTGTCGCCATCGCCCAGAAGAGTTATCCCCTGCATCGCTTGCAGGAACTAGCCGATGGACTGGCTGCCAGCGCTAAACGGCTGTATCGATCGCTGGACGACCCGGACAAGACCTCGGTCATCGATTGGCAGGTGGTCACCCAATCCTGGTTTGAGGGTATTGCCGAGGCGCGCCACCAAAGCGAGCGCATCACCTACACCGTCAATGGCCAGACCGAGACCCTGCTGCTGACCGGCCGGCCCTATCGGGTCACGGGCGAACACAGCCTCGAAAAACTGGTCAACGCGGCGCACCGGCTCGACGGCTCGGACAAGGATAAGGACAAGGCGGCGCGTTCGCCGTTGCGCAGCCTACGTGGCGCCTGCGAGCGGGGGCGGTTGATGGGAGAAATGACCTTTGCCGGCCTTACTCCGGACGTTCAGGCTGAACTCGGTTGGGAACAGGACAAACTCTGGAAATCGCTCACGATGAATGACCAGCGGGTCCATGCGACCCGCGCCCTGGACATCATCGGCATCCGGGAAATCGCCCGCCTGGGGAGGAAGAAATAGTGACCGCGCCAAGCAAATCGCCATTGTTCATCCAACTCACCGTCGAAACGCTTGAGGATCTGCATACTGGCGCTGGAATCGGCAGCGGCGACATCGACGCTCTGGTCCAGCGTGACCGCCACGGGCGTCCGGTAATTCGCGCTAGTCACTTCAAGGGCCTGCTGCGGGAGGCAGGCGCGAACCTAAAGTTAGAGAAAGAAGCGCTCAATGATTTGCTCGGGGCGCAAGGAGCCAACCGGGGCGCATTGCGGATGACATCGCTACGCCTGCGCAAAGACTGCAAGACGCTGGTCTGGGGTTCAACCAAGCGGGTTGACGGCGGTCGCGCACCGCAAGAGGATACGCTCCACTTTGTCGAGCATGTGGCGGCCGGCACCCGTTTCGAGGCGCAATTGCGGTTGCCCGACGCGACCTTCCAGCCACTGCTGGAGCGCCTTCTGAATCGTGTCGACCGGATCGGCGGCGACCGTAACCGGGGCAGCGGTCTGGTGAAGCTGGACTGGCAACTTGATTCAGCCGCTTGCGGCCCGCAGGGGACCGCCGCCACCGGTACCACCCTGCGTCTGGTGCTGCGGAACCTGGAGCCGCTGTGCCTGCCGGCGACCGGGTATCCCGGTAACCTGATCCACAGCCACTCGTTCATCCGTGGCCAGACGTTGCGAGGAGCGCTGATCGCCTGGGCCATCCACAACGGGCGACCGGACAGTCTGGCGCTGTTTGAGCGGATCTCGGTAGGCGACGCGCTGCCCCTGCCCGAAGGCGTGGACAGGGTTGATACGGTTTTGCCGATTCCGCTGTCCATTCTGACCAAGAAGCCGCACGCAGCGAATGTAAAAATACCCTGGTGGGCGGACGGTTCGCCACCAGCCGCAGGGGACGACAGCCTGGGTGAGGAGAAATCACCGGACGAAAAGCCCAAACGTCCGGGTGCGCACGAATACCTGTGTCGATCCGCAAACAGTGAACTGTGGCAGTGCTATAGCCCGACCATGCGGGTACGGCTGCGTAATGCAACTCCGAAACCCGGATCCGGCGCTGATGCTGAACTGTTCAGTCTGGAAGAGATCGCCGAAGACACCCGGTTTCAGGCGGAACTACGTTTTGCTGATGAAGCAGTGACTCAGGACTTTCTCAAGGCTTTCGCCCCGCTACTAAGCGGCAGCGGCGATTGGCTGGCTCTCGGGCGAGGTGGACAACCGGCGGTCGTGGAGTCGCTGAGTGCATTGCCGGAGCCTCCCCCTAAGACCTCCACCGACACCTTCACCGATGACTGGACGCTGACGTTGGTCAGCGATCTGATCCTGCGCGGAGAACATCTGGGATTTCTCGATCATCTCCATATTCCCCGGTTGTGCCAACTGGCTGGTGTCCCGGAACAGAAGGGCTGGACCGTCGAAAAAGCCGTGGTCGAAACAGAGGCGGTTCACGGTTTCAACGCCGTCACTGGACTGCATCGCGCCCCGGCGCTGGCGATCCGCCGTGGCTCCTGCTGGCGAATCACCGGCCCCGGCAGTGCGGAACTGGCTAGGGCGCTGGCGCAACGTCCCGCCTTGGGGGAACGCACCGCTGAAGGATTTGGACGGTTTCTGCTCAATGTGCAACCCATCGTCAAGATCGTCCGGCCCGAAGGCGGGGATGACGTGCCACGGCCCAACCGCAATGAAGAGCTCTTGTCGCTCGCCCGGGATCTGTCCCAAAAGATCAGCCAAGACGGTCCCAGTCTCAGCCAGTTGCAGTGGCTGCGGGAACGGGCGCTGGCGGCGGAAAACGATGGACAAATGAATGAGCTGTCGCAAGAGATCGAGAACGCCCCGAAGCGCCGTCTGCAAGGGGGCAAAGCTTGGGAGCATTTCCCCATTTCGCCCTTACGCAAGGCGCTTGAAGGTCTCCAGACATTCAACGAAAAAGGCCACCTGATTTCCTACCTCGTGCAATGGCGAGTGCCGCAGGAGAAGGAAAACAAGGGGAAGGAGCAGCGCCAATGAGCAACCCGTATCGGACTCTGTTTATGGGTACGCTGGTTCAGGAGTCGTTCCTGAGCGTCGGCGGCGTCGATGATCCCGACACAACCGTGGACAGTCCTTTTTGCCGTGATGGCCGCGATCGTCCGACCCTGCGCGGGACCGGTTTGGCCGGTGCGTTGATTGCGACCTTGCGCCGACACCTGGGCCAGCCGGTTCCCAAGACCATTTCCGGCAGCGAAGACGGTCGCCAGCCCTCGGTCTGGCG
>JADLEK010000034.1 GCA_020846135.1 Gammaproteobacteria bacterium | reverse complement strand
TGCCCTGTAAAGCCGGTTTTACCCCATCAAGAGGGTTGAAATTCACACTTTGACATTGCCAATCAATAGGTTAGCTAGATCGCCTCGCTGAGGTGGGACTGGTTCCACAACAAACCACGATGAACCATTTATTTTTTTATTAATAGCTGAACAATGTCAGAAATTACACAACCTGTATAGGATTGCTATATCTGGATCAAATCGGTAAAATCATGGCGATTCTGAAAAACATGGTCGAAAACTGAATGGGTTTTTATGCGTTTCTCGCCATTGGCATTGGCGCGGCCACTGGCGCGTGGCTGCGCTGGGGACTGGGGATGTTGCTCAATCCGGTGTTTCCCACGGTGCCGCTAGGAACTCTGGCGGCAAATCTGCTCGGCGGATTCCTGATGGGCATGGCGATGGAATTGCTGATGCGCTATGCAGTGCTACCATCGGAACTGCGCCTGGCGATCACCACCGGCTTTCTCGGCGGTTTAACCACGTTCTCCACGTTTTCCGCGGAAACCGTGACCTTGCTGCTGCGCGAGGAATATCTCTGGACCCTGGCGATTATTCTGACTCATGTGGTCGGCTCAGTGACCATGACTCTGCTGGGAATGCTGACCTTGAAATTGCTCACTGGAGGCGTTTCATGAAAGGAACCTATTTGAAATTCTATGCCCATGAACACCGTAAGCACCACGGCATCCTGCTTTATGAATGGCTGCTGGAGCGCGCCAAAAGTATGGGGATTCACGGCGGATCGGCGTTTCGCGCCATTGCCGGGTTTGGGCGACATGGCGCGCTGCATGAGGATCACTTCTTTGAACTGGCCGGCAATCTGCCGGTGGAAGTTGTGTTTATGGTCAGCGATCAAGAGGCTGAACAACTGCTAGAGTTAATTCAGCGGGAGCAGATTCAGATATTCTATGCGCGGATGCCGGCTGAGTATGGTGTGGTGAATGGTGGATCATAGCAGCGGGTTTGCAGCGCCCGCTCCCAATACACGATGCCCGGCAGCGGATTGGCGTAGTACGGCGCTCTGCGCTGAAAACCCATCGCCGCATACATTCGCATGGCGCTTTCCAAAATATCCAGCGTATCGAGGCGCATGAGGCTATAGCCCAAGGCCGGCGCTTCATTGACGATCTGCATCGCCAGTCGGCAGCCAAGACCTTGCCCACGATACGCCGGACGAACAAACAGCCGCTTCATCTCGCAGATGCCCTCTTCCAGCGCCCGCAACGCTACACAACCCGCCGCATGAGTGCCGTCCAAAGCCAGCAGCAACCGCCCGCCCGGCGGCGCATACCGTCCAGGCAAGTTCGCGAGTTCTTCCGCAAAACCCTGAAAACAGAGATCGACGCCCAAGCCACCCTGATACTCGTCAAACAACTCGCGCACCGCGTCCAGTTCGGCGGCGGTTTGTGCCTGAATAATTCGCATGGTTTCCTCCCTTTCACCGTTGACTGAGGACTTTCCTGATGGATTTATTGTCTTTCGATGCCGAACCGCTGTTCTTTGACCATCCACCTGCTGAAGAAATCGTTCAGTTACTTCAACGGGCCGCAGAAAACTATGGTGATGGACAGGCCGAAGCCGATCTACAGCGCGCTTACTGCCTGGCACCGGATCATCTTATGGTGCTTGTCGCCCTCTTTCGCTATTACGTTTATCAACAGCGCTTTGCTGACGCCATCGCCATTAGCCAACAGGCGCGGGAAGTCATTCGGCAACCGCTCGAATTGCCTCACGATTGGCACACCCTGAGCGAAGCGCACCTTGGTTCAGGCCATGAAAAGAGCATGGTCATGGTACGCCTCTATTTGCTGTGCTTGAAAGGCGAAGCCTATCTGTACGCCCGACTTGGCGAATCAGAAAAAGGAATTCCTTTACTGGAAAAAGTCATCGAAATAGATTCCAACGATCATCTTAAAGCGACCGCTTTGTTAGCGTTACTCAACGAAAACAAGATGACTCGTGAAACTGACACTACGGATAGCTGAATTTTAACGCGGAAGTAGGGCACACTACATCTTGCGAATCAGTCCATCCACTGACGGTCAATCTGACTCTACTCATGACTCATCCTCACCCCTCTCCATCCTTGCCTGCAGCCGGTCATCGCCGGCTGTTTGTCCTCGACACCAATGTGCTGATGCACGACCCGACGGCGCTGTTCCGCTTCCAGGAGCATGACCTGCATCTGCCGATGATGGTTCTGGAAGAACTGGATCACGCCAAGAAAGGGGTTTCCGAAGTCGCCCGCAACGTCCGGCAGGCCAGCCGCTTCCTCGATGATTTAGTGGCCGGCGCGGGCAAGGAAGAGATTGACCGGGGGTTGCCGTTGCCCGAGTTGCCCGGCCCGGATAGCGAGCCTCGCTATGGCCGGTTGTTCTTTCAGACGCGGCCCACCCGGCTCAGCCCGACCGTGCCGTTGCCCGGCAACGCCCCGGATAACGACATTCTCGGCATGGCGCTGACCCTGCAACAGGATTATCCTGACCGGCAGGTCACGCTGGTTTCCAAGGACATTAACCTGCGGATCAAGGCTGCGATTCTGGGCATTCACGCCGAGGATTATTACCACGATCAGGCGCTGGACGATGTGAAGCTGCTGTACAGCGGCGTCTCCGAGCTGGCGGCGGATTTCTGGGACCATCATGGCAAGGACCTAGATTCCTGGCAGGACAGTGGCCGCACTTTTTATCGGGTGCGCGGCCCGGCGATCGCGAACTGGCGTCCCAATCAGGGCTTGTTCCAACCCGACGCCGGCGCGGCGTTCATTGTCCGGCAATGGCGCAGCGCCGAGGCGGTCATCGAAATCCTCCGTGATTACACCACGCCCAATCATGCGGTATGGGGTATCGCCGCCCGCAATCCCGAACAGAACTTTGCGCTGAATCTGCTGCTCGACCCGGAGATCGATTTCGTGTCGCTGCTAGGCGCAGCGGGAACCGGAAAAACATTGTTGACGCTGGCCGCCGGTCTGGCGCAAACCCTGGAAGCCAAGCGTTACCGGGAAATCATCATGACCCGGGTCACCGTGCCGGTAGGTGAGGATATTGGCTTTCTGCCCGGCACTGAGGAGGAGAAGATGACGCCGTGGATGGGGGCGCTCATGGACAATCTGGAAGTGTTGCTGGCCCCGCAGGAAGGCGGCGAGTGGGGGAGGGCGGCGACTGCGGACCTGCTTAGCAACAAGATCAAGATTCGCTCGCTGAATTTCATGCGCGGGCGGACGTTTCAGAGCAAGTATTTAATCATCGACGAGGCGCAGAATCTGACCTCGAAGCAGATGAAGACCCTGATCACCCGCGCCGGTCCCGGAACCAAGGTCGTCTGTTTGGGCAACATCGCCCAGATCGACACGCCCTATCTGTCCGAAACCACCTCCGGACTGACCTATATCGTGGATCGGTTCAAGGGCTGGCCGCACGGCGGGCATGTCACCCTGCGGCGCGGCGAGCGGTCGCGACTGGCGGAATTCGCCTCTGATCGACTTTAGCGGTGGGGATCGCCGTAAAATTGACCGACGATGCCAAAGACTGCACTGCTTAACCCTTGTTCCGAGACTCGCCGACCAACTCATGACTGATTCCAGCCCTTCCAGCGACGACGCCAATCAGCGCTTCAAAAATCGCCTCTCGCAGAACACCTTGGCGCAACTGGCGGCCAATCTGCTTTATGTGCTAAGCCGGGTGGGTTTGCCGCCCATCATCCTCAGCTATGTCTCGCTGGAGGAATACGGTATCTGGGCCATTTGTTTCATCGTGGTCAGTTATGTCGGGATGGGCGCGTTCGGCATCGCCAACGTCTATATCCGCTATATCGCTGAATACCACGCCCGCCACGACCTCGATGCGATTAACCGGCTGCTCAGCACCGGACTAGTCGTCACCCTGACCGGCGGCGCAGTGGCGTTGGCGCTGCTCGGCGCGTTCATGCCGGCCCTGCTCGATCTGCTCAGGATCGCCCCACATCTGCGCGAAACCGCCGGGGTGCTGCTGTTCGGCACCACCACAGTCATCGTTCTAGATATGAGTCTAAGCGTGTTCGCCCAGGCGCTGAACGGGATGCAATTACTGGCGCGGCAAACCGTCGCCTGGATCGCCGGGTTTCTGCTGGAGGCCGTGCTGATTATCGGGCTGCTAGCGGCGGGGCTGGGCATGTATGCGCTGCTGTGGGCGTTCGTGTTGCGCTATCTGCTGACCACGGTGATCAGCGCCCGCGCCTGTTTCCGGGCGCTGCCGGGGCTGCGGATCAGTCCACTCCTTTTCGACCGGAGCCTGTTGCCCCTGTTCTACCGGTTCGGCGGCATCGTCCAGTTGACGGGGCTAATCAGCATGTTCACCTACTCGATTGAGAAGGTGATCGCCGGGCTGTTCATCGGGGTTCGCGCCACCGGTCTGTTCGATCTCGGCGAAAAGCTGCCGGTCATGTCCAGCCAGCTCACCTCGGCGCTGAATGCAGTCCTGTTACCGGCGGCGGCCCATTTGCATGCGCTAGGCCAAACCGAAGAACTCGGCAAGCTGTATCTGAAAGGCGCGCGCTATCTGAACATGATTACCGGCCTGATCATGGGCTTTCTGGCCGGATTCGCCGCGCCGCTGATAACCCTGTGGCTCGGCCCCGCCGAAGATTTACAGATCACTGCGTTCATCATGGCCTGGTTCACTCTGCCCTTTCAGCTTCAGGTGGCTACCGGTCCATGCATGGCGTTTCATCGCGGCGTCGGTCACCCGGCCCGTGAACTGATTTATCCGCTCAGCGAACTAGCGCTGGTCATTCTCCTGGTGGGCGGAGCGTTCCTGCTGCTGGGAACCACGATCCCGGCGATTACTTTCGGGGTGGCAGCGGCGATGATTATTAGCGGCATTGGCTACATGCTCTATACCAACCGCTTTTTGCACATCGCGCCGGTGACTTACCTTCGCCGGGTGCTGCTGCCCGGTCTCGCACCCTACGGCTTCGGACTGGCGCTGGCCGGACTGACTGCGCCGTGGTTCACCACCGTCGGGACCGGGCGCTGGCCGCTGCTGGGATTGCTGTTCATCAGCGGTCTGCTGTACAGCGCACTGACCGGGGCGTTCCTGTACTGGGCGCTTGATTGGGGTGAACGGGAATATCTGCATCGCCAGCTCCGCTATACGCTGGGCGGCTGGCTGGGCAAACTGACCGGGAAAACGAATTCATGCAGACCTGGCTAAAACGGCTGTTGCGCTATCTGGCGGTAGAACACAATGCCGCGGTGAGTCTCTATCGGCGCATTAATCGGCCTGATGGCGACGAATGGGCGATTTACCTCCAGCGGCGCAACCTGCTTCATGCGATGGGCGAGCGCTGTTCGATCCAGACCAATGTGACCTTCACCGATCCCGCCTACACCCGGTTGGGCAGCAACGTCTGGCTGACCGGCTGCACCCTGATTGCCCATGACGCCTCGGTGATCATGCTGAATCAGGCGTTGGGGCTGAAACTGGATCGGGTCGGCAAGATTGACATCCGCGACAATGTCTTCGTCGGCCACGGCTCGATTATTCTGCCGGGTGTGACCATCGGCCCCAATGCGATTGTCGCCGCCGGGTCGGTGGTCAACCGCGATGTGCTGTCGGGAACCGTCGCCGCCGGAGTTCCGGCCCGCGTTGTCGGTCAGTTGGATGCGCTGATCGCCCGGCTCCAGACCCAGACCGAACAATTGCCTTGGGCGGAGTTGTTCAGCCATTACTGTGAATCGGCTGATCCCGCCCTGCGCGCCGACATTGAGCGGGCGCGCATTCAGCAGTTCTTTGGCGACTGAACCCACCGCTCAACCCCAAATCAATGATGGCGACCAGCCCATGTCCAGTACGCAACCTGATACCCGGGACTCATTATCCTCACCGCTTTATTCCCGCACGATCGGGTGCGGGCCGGATGTGGCGCTGATCCATGGCTGGGGGATGCACTCCGGGGTTTGGGAGGACGTGGTCGAAGCCCTGGTTGACGATTACCGGGTGACGGCTATCGACCTGCCTGGCCATGGTTACAGCCGGGAGTTCGACTCTGTCCAGAACCTCCCGGAACTGGCTGAGGCTGTCGCGGCGGTGATTCCTGCACCGGCCATCTGGATCGGCTGGTCGTTGGGCGGGCTAGTCGCGCAGCAAGTCGCTATCTCAATGCCGGAGCGGGTCAGCCGGCTAGCGCTGGTCAATAGCACCCCCTGTTTCATCCAGCGCCCGGACTGGCCGCACGCGGTCGCTCTGCCGGTGCTGCGTCGATTCGCCGAGGAGTTGCGTGAAAACCACCGCGCCGTTCTCAAACGCTTCATCGCCCTGGAAGTCCACGGCAGCGATCACGCCAATGAGCAGTATCGCCAACTGAAGGCGCTGCTGTTCCAGCATGGCGAACCGGATGCGGTAGCGCTGGGCGACGGGTTGACGATGCTGGAAGATGCTGATCTGCGGGCCGAACTGCCCCGGATACAGCACCCAACCCTGCTGCTGATGGGCCAGCGCGATCAACTGACTCCGGCAGCGGCGGGCGAAGCCATGCTGAAGTGGCTACCCAACGCCCGGTTGCGGATTTTCGAGCGGGCCGGTCATGCGCCGTTCTTCTCCCACTTGCCGGATTTCATGGCTGAACTGCGGGCGTTTCTTGATGCATGACGATAGCGAAAATCAGCCATTTAATCTGGATTTAATCCAGCGGCGGCGGGCGTTGCAACGGGCAGCGCCCCATTACGATGAGGCCGCGTTTCTGCATCGTGAGGTCGGCGAACGGCTGCTGGAGCGGCTGGATTGCCTCAAGCTCACCCCGCAGGTGATTCTCGATGTAGGCTGTGGGACCGGCCAGATCACCGCAGCGTTGATGAAGAAGTACCGCAAGGCGCGCGTGATCGGGCTGGAACTGGCGCCGGAACTCGTGAAAAAAGCCCACAAGCGCTCCTCATGGTTTCGCTCCCTGCATGGCGTGGTTGCCAAGGCTGGCGCGTTACCCATCGCAGCGGCCAGTTGCGACCTGATTTTCTCCAACCTGACCCTGCCCTGGTATCCCGATCTGGATCGGGTCTTCGCCGAATTTCGCCGAGCGCTCAAACCGGGCGGAGCGTTGCTGTTCAGTACTCTGGGGCCGGATAGCCTGATCGAACTTCGGCGCAGCTGGGCCGCCGCCGACCGTTACAACCACGTCAATGCCTTCTTCGACCTGCACGATATTGGCGATGCGCTGCTGCGGGTAGGGCTGGCCGAGCCGGTGATGGATGTGGAGCGGCTGACCCTGACCTATCAGGAGGTCGCCGGGCTGATGCGCGATCTGAAACGGCTGGGCGCGGGTAATGTCAGCACTGGTCGCGCGCCCGGTCTAACCGGCAAGGGCCGGTTACAAACCCTGCGGACCGCGTATGAACAATTGCGCCGGGCTGACGGCTTACTCCCGGCCAGTTGCGAAGTGGTTTATGGCCATGCCTGGGGACCGTTGCCCAACGCTTCCCGCATCCAGCCTGAAGGCTCGGCGTTCTTTCCGTTATCGCAACTGCGCCGCCGCTCGCCGTAGCCAGGTTCCTGCTTGAATAGCGCAAAGCCAATGTTGCAAAGCCTTCGCCAAAGCTCCCCGATTGCGGCGGGCATAAGCCGATGCGGATTGAATAAACCTCAAAAAGCCTAGTAGAATGCGCCGTCATTCGAACCTGCCCCGACCTGTTTTTCAGTCCCCATTTAACGTGTCGGAAACCACCACAAACCCCCTCACTTAATGGCTTGCTAAGGAGACTTGGTTATGTCCCAAAGCTCAGCGTTGCCAGCCGAGCAATACAACTACAGCATCGTCCGTCGATTTACGATCATGGCGATGGTCTGGGCGGTGCTCGGTATGTCCGTTGGCGTCTATATCGCCAGCGAACTGGCTTGGCCTTTCCTTAATTTCGATATTCCGCAACTGACCTTCGGACGGCTGCGCCCGACCCACACCACGATGGTGATCTTCGGATTTGGCGGTAGTGCCCTGTTCGCGACTTCCTACTACGTCGTGCAACGCACCAGTCAGGCGCGGCTGGCCTTCCCGTGGCTGGCCGAGTTCACCTTCTGGGGTTGGACTGGCGGCGTCGCGCTGGGCGTATTGAGCTATGTCTTCGGCATCACCCAGGGTCGTGAATACGCCGAATTTGAATGGCCGCTGGACATCGCCATTACCCTGGTGTGGGTCTCCTACTTCGTGGTCTACGTCGAGACTCTACGTCGGCGCAACCAGCCGCACATCTATGTCGCCAACTGGTTTTATCTGGCCTTCATCGTCGCTGTGGCGCTGCTGCACATCTTCAATAATCTGGCGGTGCCGGTCAGCCTGACCAAGTCCTACAGCCTGTTCGCCGGGGTGCAGGATGCGATGACCCAGTGGTGGTACGGCCACAATGCAGTCGGCTTCTTCCTGACCGCCGCTTTCCTCGGCATGATGTATTACTTCGTGCCCAAACAGGCGGGCCGGCCGATCTACTCTTACCGGCTGTCGATCATCCACTTCTGGGCGCTGATCTTCCTGTACATGTGGGTTGGTGGACATCATCTGCACTGGACCGCGCTGCCTGACTGGGTTTCGACCCTGGCGGCCACGTTCTCGGTCATTCTGCTGATGCCCTCGTGGGGTGGCATGATCAACGGGATCATGACCCTGTCCGGCGCGTGGGATAAATTGCGTTCTGATCCGGTCATGCTGTTCCTGATCACTTCGCTGTCGTTCTACGGGATGTCGACCTTTGAAGGGCCGCTGATGTCGCTCAAGAGCGTCAACGCCCTGTCGCATTACACCGACTGGACGGTCGGCCATGTCCATTCCGGGGCGCTGGGCTGGGTGGCGATGGTCAGCTTCGGCTCGTTCTATCATCTGATTCCCCGGCTGTGGAACGCCAGGATGTACAGCCAGAGCCTGATTTACGTTCACTTCTGGCTCGCCACCATCGGCATCGTACTGTACATCACCTCGATGTGGGTGGCCGGAATTGGTCAGGGCCTGATGCTGCGCAGCTTCGATGATTACGGCAATCTGGCCTACACCTTCATCGAAACTGTCGAGTTCATGCACACCCCGTATGTGTGGCGAGCGCTAGGTGGAGCCTTCTTCGTCACGGGGGTGCTGATCATGGTCTACAACATGGCGATGACTATCGCCCGCCGCCAACCGGCTACTGAAGCCGAACTGTCGGCCAAGCCGGCGCAAGCCTGAGGTTTGGGGAGAGCCATCGCCATGAGACATGAACAAATCGAAACCAACTCCGGCCTGATGCTGCTGCTGATCCTGGTCGTGATCAGCATCGGCGGGCTGATTGAGATTGTCCCGCTGTTTTATATCAATGAGACGGTCGAGGATGTGAAAGGCTCGGTGCGGCCCTACACGCCGCTGGAAATGCGCGGGCGCGACATCTACATCCGTGAAGGCTGCTACCTGTGCCATTCCCAGCAGATTCGTCCGTTCCGCGATGAATGGTTGCGTTACGGCCATTATTCGCTGGCGGCAGAGTCGCAATATGATCATCCATTCCAGTGGGGTTCCAAGCGCACCGGGCCGGATCTGGCGCGGGTGGGCGGCAAGTACTCCAATCAATGGCAGGTGCAGCATCTGAACGCGCCGCGTTCGGTGGTGCCGCAGTCGATCATGCCCAATTACCCGTGGCTGTTGACCACTGCTCTGGATTATTCGGATGTGGCTGACCGGATGCGGGCGTTGCGCTGGACGGGCGTTCCGTACTCGGTCACTCAGGCCGAATATGACCGTAACGTCAAGACCTTCGGCAAAGCGACCGCTGATCTGCTGGACATCACCCAAGCCCAGGACACTCTGCTCAAGCAAGCCCGCGAGGGCGAATTTGACGGCGATCCGTCCCGGATCACTGAAATGGACGCGCTGGTGGCGTACCTGCAAATCCTGGGCACGATGGTGGACTTCTCCCAATATGACGAAGGCTACTTCGCCAAATTCCGCTAGAACCTGAACCGCGTTCCCCCGGTTTCCGGGGGAACTGGATGGAGGCTCGGCCCGATGTTTGACTGGCTGATGTGGTTCACCCGGATGGATAACTCCAAGCCCTTGGCGTTGATCCTGTTTTTTGGCGCGTTCTGCGGTGTTTTGATTTACGTCTTCACCGACAAGCGCCGCGCCCAACGGCTGGAGTCTTATAAGAACATTCCATTCGACGATGATGAACCAGGCCGGCCTGACGCTTCGCTGGCAGAGATCCATCCCCAATCCCGCAAGGTGAATGGACAATGAGTGACAATACGCAGCATCCTCAACAAAAACCCGGCGCGGTTCAGACTACCGGCCATTCCTGGGACGGCGATCTTCAGGAGTACACCAATCCATTGCCGCGCTGGTGGCTGTGGTGTTTTTACGGAACCGTGATTTTTTCGATTTTGTACTGGTTCGTCTATCCCTCGTGGCCGATGGGTAAAGGTTGGCTCAAGGGCTATGGCACAGTGGATTACACGATTACCGACAAGGCTACTGGCAAACTACTGGAAAAGAAGGATCAGCCATGGAACACTCGGGCGCTGATGCTGGAAGACATGAACCAGGCCGCCAATGACCCGAAGCGCAAGGAAATGCTGGCCAAGGTAGAAACGGCGACCCCCGATCAGATCATCAAAAATCGCGAGATGATGGCGTTCGTGAGTTCGGTCGGCAAAGGGTTGTTTGGCGACAACTGCGCGGCTTGTCATGGTCAAGGCGGGCAGGGCGTGGTTGGCCTGTATCCGAATCTCACCGATAACGACTGGCTGTGGGGCGGCAGCACCGACAAGATTCAGGAGACCCTGGTCCTGGGCCGCAAGGGTTTCATGCCGGCATTCGGCGCAGTCCTCAAGCCTGATCAGTTGAACGATGTGGCGGAATATGTCCTGACCCTGTCCAATGAAGCCAAGCCCAGCGAAGCCTCCGAGCGCGGCAAGGCGATTTTTCAGGGGCAAGTCGGTGGCTGTTATTACTGTCATGGGGCGGATGGCAAGGGCATCGCTTCAACCGGATCGGCTAATCTGACCGATAAAATCTGGGCAATTGTTGATGTACCGGCCCTGAAAACCCTGCAAGACAAGAAGACGCAGGTTGCCAGTTTTGTCGCCAAGGGGGTCAACAATACCCGGGTTATGCCGGCCTGGCAAAACCGGTTGTCACCGACCGACATTAAACTGCTGGCGGTCTACGTTCATCAGTTAAGCGGCAGCAAGCAATGATCCATTGTATCCCGGTCTGCAGTTGGCCGGTTTAATCAGGTTCACCCCCCCGTGTGGGGGGTGAGTCGTTTATGGGCAGTGCAGTTTTCAGTGTCTGGCTGGTTTTAATCGCGCTTCTCTGAGAATTGTTAATAATGCTGGATGCCGACCCGGTCGATAATCAGCGTTGCTGCGAACGAACGAACATCCTCGCTGTTCCAATCACCCATGCTTTTAGTCACCCATCAGGTGAGCTATGTCTGAATCAACCCCCTCGCTTTATCAAAAACGCATCCCGATTCATCCCCGCTCGGTCAAGGGCCGTTTCCGCACCCTGAAAACCGGCATTCTGGTTCTGGCATATATAGTCTATTTTCTATTGCCGTGGTTGCGCTGGGATCGGCCTAACGCCCCCGATCAGGCGGTGCTGTATGACCTGCCGGGCCGCCATTTCTACATTTTCGGCCTGACCGTGCAGGTGCAGGATATTTTCTGGCTGGCGGGAGTGTTGATTATTTTCGCCATTCTGCTGTTTTTCGTCACCGGTCTTGCCGGGCGGGTCTGGTGTGGTTATTTCTGCTTCCAGACCCTGTGGACCGATCTGTACATGATGGTCGAGCATTGGATACAGGGGGAACGGCCGGCGCGGCTGCGCTTGAGCAAGGGATCGTGGAACCGTGAGAAGTTGATCAAGGTCGGCGGCACTTACGCGATCTGGTTGCTAATTGCCTTCTATACCGGACTGACCTTTGTCATGTACTGGGTCGATGCACCAACCCTGGTGGTGGATTTCCTGCTGGGTCGGGCGCCTTCCGCCGCCTATTTTACTGTCCTGTTTCTGACCACGACCACCTTTGTGATGGCCGGGCTGGCCCGTGAGCAGGTCTGCGTCTACATGTGCCCCTACGCCCGCTTTCAAAGCGCGATGTTTGACCATGACACGCTGATCATCTCCTACGATCCGCAGCGTGGCGAAGGGACTAAGGGGCGGGCTAAACTGGGCAAGGGCCTGAAAACCCGCGAAGAGCGGCAGGCGCAAGGCGTGGGTGATTGCATTGATTGTGGTTATTGCGTTCAGGTCTGTCCAGTCGGGATCGATATCCGCAACGGTCTGCAATACCAGTGCATTTCCTGCGCGTTGTGCATCGACGCCTGCGATGTGGTCATGGATAACCAGAAGTGGCCGCGCGGGCTGGTCAGCTATACCTCGGAAAATGCCCTGAATGGCAAGAAAACCACCTTGCTGAAACCCAAGACCTTTGGTTACGGGATAGCGCTGACGGCCGCCACGACAGTATTGATTTGGAGCGTCGTGACCCGCTCGCCCTACACTGCGGTGGTGGAGCAAATTCGCCAGCCGTTATTTACCCGGATGTCCGATGGCAGCATCCGCAACACCTACGAGATCAAGCTCAACAACAAGCTGACTGCGCCGATGACCGTGGGCATTCGCATCGAAGGTCTGGCCAGCGCGACGCTGGATATGGACGGAACGGCGCGGATCGATCTGGCCCCGCAGGAGCGGCTCAAGTTGCCGGCTCGCGTCCAGGTTCCGCCGGTTGTGGTTAAAGATGACGACGGCGATGAAAAGGCTGAAAAGAATGACAAAGATGACGCGGAACGTACCAAGGTCACCTTCATCATCGAGGCGCTGGAAGGAGCAACGGCGGAGCCGATTCGCCGGAAAGTCCCGTTTTATCTGCCGGATAACGACTGATGCCTGATCTGCTGTTGAGCCTGGCGGTCGGAGCCGGGTTGATTGTCGCCCTCAATCTGGCCCTGATTCGCCTGGCCGGAACCAGCGCCAAACTGGCCGCCGCCGTGACTGCATTGATCACAGTCGGCCTGTACGTTCCCTACAGCATCGTCCGCTGGCCTGGCGGCGATGTCTTCGCCATGCATTTGGCGATTTATCTGCTGGCTTCGCTGGCCTGCGGCATGTTGTTAAGCGTCCGCTCCAGCGGTCAAGGGCTGCACTGGGGGCCGGCGGCGCTGAGTGGTTTTTTCATCTTCGTGGTGGTCACCGGCGCGATCTTTGTGGCGGTCGCCGAACGGGGACTCACCTCGACGCTGGGGCGGTGGCTGTTGCCGGAAAGCACCCGTGGCCCGGTCAGTTCGATGTTTCCGGGAGTGATTTCGCACGACTACCACAAGAAGGAAGCCCTGTATAACGACTACCTGCAGCAGGTGGAGCGGCAGCGGCAACGCGGCTGGCAGGTGCAGAAAGGCTGGCTGACCGATCCGGTCGCGAATCAGCCGGCGATCTTCCGGGTGGCGGCGCAAACCCGCGACGGTGAACCATTAACCGGGGCTACCGTGGCGGGGCAGTTTCTGCGCTCATCCAGCAGCAAGCTGGACGTCGGATTTAATCTGACTGAACGCGCTCCCGGCGTGTATGAAACCGAAGTCAAGTTACCATGGCCGGGAGCCTGGAATCTGGTGTTGCAGATCCGCAAAGGCGAGGATCTGCATGAAATCCAGGCCAATACCACCGTGAGCGATGCTAAAAGCCCATGATTCTGGATACATCGAGTTAATTTTGCCCAAGGCATTACTCACATGGCGAACAAACAGCTTTTCAAAACCCAACCTGGTCGTTTGCCTCCGGCTACTGATGCCATTAACGAAGCGGGCGGCGTTGCCTATGCGCTGTCGCCCAAAGCCGCGCTGGCGCAATACGCTGCGACTGGCTGCCTGAATACCACCTACTACGCCAATGCCGATATGCAACTGGATACGGTGCTGGCGCTGTGCGTGGCAGTAGAACCGGCGTTTGTCGCCAAAACTGCGATTTACGCCCGGCGGCGGGGGCAGATGAAGGATATGCCGGCGCTGCTGACCGCATGGCTGGCGCAACACAGCCCGGAGTTTCTGGAGCCGACGTTCGCCAGGATCGTGGATAACGGGCGAATGCTGCGCAATGTTGTGCAAATCCTGCGGTCCGGCGTAGTCGGGCGTAAATCGCTGGGCAGTCGGCCCAAGCGGCTGGTGCAGCATTGGCTGGCCGGACGCAGCGACGCACAACTGTTGAGCGCTTCAGTGGGCAATGATCCATCGCTGGCGGATGTGCTGAAGATGGTTCATCCCAAGCCGGCGACGCCGGAACGGGCCGCGTTTTACGCCTGGCTGATCGGGAAACCCCATGACGCAGCAATGTTGCCGGAGGTCGTCAAGGCGCTGGATCGGTTCCGGGATGATGCGGAAGCGCCGATCCCGGATGTGCCGTTTGAACTGCTGACCGCCCCGCCCTTGCGTCCGCAGCACTGGGTCGCCATCGCCTGTCAGGCTCCGTGGCAGATGACCCGGATGAATCTCAACACCTTTGCCCGGCATGAAGTCTTCAAGGTGGGCGGCATGGCCCAGCGAATTGCCGAGCGGCTGCGCGATCCGGTAGCGATCCGGCGGGCGCGGGTGTTTCCCTACCAGTTGCTCAGCGCCTACACCATGACCGGCGAAGGGGTGCCGGAGATCGTCCGCGATGCCTTGCAGGACGCGCTGGAGGTCGCGTTGGAGAATGTGCCGGAATTGCCGGGCCAGGTTTATGTGCTGCTGGATGTATCGGGTTCAATGGCTTCGCCGATCACCGGCCACCGCAAAGGCGCGACTTCGAAAGTGCGCTGTGTGGATGTGGCGGCGCTAGTCGCAGCGGCGCTGTCAGCGAAAAATCCGGCGACGAAGATTCTGCCGTTCGATACCGAGGTTCATGTGGTGCCACTGAATCGGCGCGACAGCGTATTGACTCAAGCCAAAACGCTGGCGGCATTCTGTGGCGGCGGAACTAACTGTGGACGACCACTGGCGACCTTGAATCAGCGCAAAGCCGCCGGCGATCTGGTGATCTACGTTTCCGACAACGAATCGTGGGCGGATCCGCAGCGCGGGCGGGGTACCGAAACCATGAAGCAGTGGGAGACTTTCCGCCAGCATAATCCAAAGGCCAGGCTGGTCTGCATTGATCTTCAGCCTTACGGAACCACCCAGGCGCAGACCCGCGACGATGTGCTGAACGTGGGTGGATTTTCGGATGCGGTGTTCGAGGTGCTGGCCCGGTTCGCTGCTGGCCAACTGGGCGGCGATCATTGGGTGCGCGAAATTGAAGCGGTAGAGGTATAATTCAGGTCAGAGTTTCGCCGCCGGGGCCGGAATGCCCGACCGGGAGTACATGACTGCTAATCATACCCTCTCTCGGTTATTTCCCTGGTCCGGTCCGGGCGGTTTTGATTTACGGCGACGAATGCCAGCGGGAGTACATGGCACCCTCAGGAAGAGCAGGATCGCCATCCTGCCCCGTTTAATACGGGATTTCCGCTCTCGCTACTCCTTGTCGTCGCCTCTTGTCTTGTCTTGTCTTGTCTTGTCTTGTCTTGTCTTGTCTTGTCGTGGCGAATACTCGCGGGACTACATGGCTAATAATCCCTTGGTCGCGGGTTCAAATCCCGCCGGTCGCTGTAAAGCGGCTGTAGCTCAGTGGGTAGAGCAAGGAATGTCTCGCAATCCCTTGTCGCCACGCCTTATTCAACGGAGTGCGGGTTTGATTAATCCCACTCCGTTTTTTTAGTGGTCTCTCATGCCTGCCATTATTCTTTCAACCCTGAACGCCCGCTATTTCCATTCCGCGCTGGGCCTGCGTTATCTATTCGCCAATCTGGGCGAATTACAGACAGAAGCTGCGATCCACGAATTTATCATCACCCAACGCCCGCTCGATATTGCTGAAACACTACTGGCCGAACAGCCACGCATCATCGGTTTCGGCGTTTATATCTGGAATGTTGAGCAAACCGCCCAAGTCATCGCCTTGATCAAACAGGTCCGGCCTGAAATCCTCATCGTGCTGGGCGGCCCGGAAGTGAGCCATGAATGGGAAGAGCAGCCGATAGTGCGACTGGCGGATTATTTGATCACCGGTCAGGCGGATTTAGCCTTCGCGCAATTATGTCGGCAATGGCTGAATAGCAATCCGCCGTTGGAAAAAATGCTTACCTCCGAACCGCCGCTTCTGGAGTCATTGGCATCGCCCTATCCGTTCTATCACGAAGAAGATATTACCCACCGGCTGATTTATGTTGAAGCCTCGCGCGGTTGTCCATTTCGCTGTGAGTTTTGCCTGTCGGCCCTAGATAAAACCGCCTGGCCTTTTCCTGTAGATTTATTTCTCAGTGAAATGGACCAGCTTTATCAGCGCGGGGTGCGTCATTTCAAATTCGTGGATCGCACCTTCAATCTCAACAGTAAAATCGGAACGCAGATTCTGGATTTCTTTCTGGAGCGGCTGGATGAACGGCTGTTTCTGCACTTTGAACTGATTCCTGATCACCTGCCGGAATCGCTTAAAACCCGAATCGTCCAGTTTTCACCAGGAACCCTGCAATTCGAAATCGGCGTCCAGACCTTCAATTCAGCCGTGCAGGCGCTCATCAGCCGCCGGCAGGACAATGGCAAAACTGAGGAGAATCTGCACTGGCTGCGGCAAAACACCCCTGCCCATTTACACGCTGATTTGATTGTCGGATTGCCGGGCGAAACGCTGGATAGCTTCGCCGCCGGTTTTAACCGGTTAATCGCGCTCGATCCGCAGGAAATTCAGGTTGGCATTCTAAAGCGGCTGCGCGGCGCACCCATCAGCCGCCACTCCGCCGCCTTCAATCTGCGTTTCAACCCGCATCCACCTTATAACCTGCTGTGTTCCGCGCTACTGGACTTTGCAACTGTGCGGCGACTGGAGCGCTTCGCCCGCTATTGGGATCTGATCGGCAATTCCGGACGATTCCACCATTCCCGCCCGCTGTTGCTTGGCGACGATCCATTCGGGCGGTTCATGGTCCTGAGCGACTGGCTGTTCGTCACCACTGGACAGACTCATCAACTGGCGCTGGAACGGCTGTTTGATCTGCTCTATCGGGGATTGGTTGAGACACTGACTATCGCGGAACCTGTAGCGCGAGAAGCCTTGACGCTGGATTTTTACCAAAGCGGCATGAAAAGCCGCCCGGCCTTTTTACGTTCGGATCAGACGACGTTTAAGATCGACAAAGCGGCTAAACATCCCGCGCATCCAACCCGCCAGGCCCGGCATGACTGCTCCGGCGCTTGAAACCCTGGAAAATCCATATCCATTACAGGCAATAGGTTTTCAATGGAGGAAAGCCATTGAATTCGATAGCGCTGTATGAGGCGGTATAAGCGCCAGTGGACAGCCAGTAAATCCGGTCGCCGATTTCCAACGACAGCGGTAGTTGGTATTTGAAATGCTCATACATAATATCCATGCTGTCGCAGGTGGGTCCAGCCATAATGACATCACCGGTCTCTCCGGTCTTATCGGTATAAGCCGGGTATTTGATCGACTCGCCCAGCGTTTCCATCAACCCATTAAAAATACCGACGTCGGTATACACCCAGCGTTTTAAGTCCTGCCGGGATTTTTTTGAAATCAGGACAATTTCGCTGATCAATACCCCCGCTTCTCCCACCAGACCACGGCCTGGCTCCAGGTAAATTTCCGGGATGGCGTCGCCAAAATGGAAGTCGAGATAACGGTTAATTTCTTCCGCATACACCGACAGCGGATTGGATTTAACCAGATAATCCGCCGGGAATCCGCCGCCCATATTGATCGCTTTCAGATGAATCTGCTTTTTCCCCAGCGACTCAATCAGGTACTTAGATTGGGCAATCGCGGCATCCCAAGCCGATATTTCGCGCTGCTGGGAGCCAACGTGGAATGAAAGACCATACGGTTCCAAACCTAAATCAGCAGCTAACAAGACCAGATCAGTCACCATCCGGGGCTGGCAACCGAACTTCCGCGACAAGGGCCAATCAGCGTCCGAGGTAATAGCGTCCATCAGGATACGGAAAAATACCCGTGAACCGGGTGCTTCTCTGGCGAGATTACGAATATCAGTCTCGCTATCACTGGCAAACAGCCTGACGCCTTTTTGATATGCTTCGCGGACATGCCGCGCTTTTTTGATGGTATTGCCAAAGCTCAATCGGTCTGGCGATACCCCAAGTTCCAGCATGTCATTGAGTTCATAAATCGAAGCAACATCAAAAGAGGAACCAAGATCCCGCAACAGACTCAGTACTGCCAAATCAGGGTTGGCTTTAACTGCATAATAGATTTTCGCCTGAGGAAAACCTGTACGAAATTCTCCAAACTTCAGCCGGATTTTGTCCAAGGTTACAACTAGAAATGGCGTCTCTTTGGTTTCAGAGAAAGCCATGATTTTTTCCCATTCTACGGGGGAATAATAATCACTGTGCATCGGGTTTTTCCTCATCAACACATAAAAATAGCAGAAATCAGGAGTGACAGTGATTAAAAAAGCTGTTCAGCTTGAAACTGCTGAAACAGCTTTTGCAGGATTTTTCCAGCGGCTATGCTTATTTCTTCTTGCGGCCTGGTTTCCCGGATTTCCCCAGTTTCCCAGATTTTTTCAGCTTTGCCTGAGCATCGCTTTGGCTGGCTTCGACGGGTTTTTGCGCTAAAGCGATCACCGGGTTAGCCGCTGAAACCGTAACGGTCGCGGTCGATTCAGCCAGTTCAATCTCTAAAGCCCTAACCGCGCCATTAAACGAATCCTTGCTGCCTGGTTGAATTTCCTTAATCTCGGTCGGCAGACCAATCTGATCGAGAATAGCGATCCACGGTTCGGGATCCAGTTCTTCGATATTCACCATGGTTTTCGGATCCCATACGCCTTGAGCGACCAGCATCGCCGCCGCAACCGGAGGAACGCCTGCGGTATAGCTAATCCCCTGCGACTCGACCTCTTCAAAGCATTTTTTGTGATCCGAAACCTGATAAATCAGCAGTTCCCGCTCCTTTCCATCTTTCCAGCCCTTGACGAAATCGCCAATGCAGGTTTTTCCGGTATAACCGGGGGCCAGCGTTTGCGGATCGGGCAATAGCGCCTTGACCACTTTCAGCGGAACCACCTGCTGCCCCGTGGTGAGCGTGACCGGCAGATGCGAAAGAAACCCCAGCGTCCGCAATACGGTAAAAACATTAATGTAGTGATCGCCAAACCCCATCCAGAACCGGATGCTGTTTGCATCGATATTCTTCGACAGTGAATGCAACTCATCATGGCCGTTCAGATAAATCGGACAGGGACCCACGACGGGAAAATCGTAAACGCGCTTGACCGAATGGGTCGGATATTCTCGCCACTGGCGGTCAATCCAGGTCCACACTTTGATAAATTCACGGAAATTAATCTCCGGATCAAAATTGGTGGCGAAATACTTGCCATGACTCCCTGCATTTACATCCAGAATGTCAATCGTGTCGATTTTATCGAAATAGCGCTTTACCGCCAGAGCGCAATAAGCATTCACAACACCCGGATCAAATCCTGCGCCAAGAATAGCGGTCAATCCTTTTTCAGCGCAACGCTCCTTGCGCTTCCATTCGTAATTGGCATACCACGGCGGAGTTTCACAAACCTTATCCGGCTCCTCATGAATGGCGGTATCGATATATGCGGCTCCGGTTTCCAGACAGGCTTCCAGCACCGACATATTGATGAAAGCATTGCCCAGATTAATCACAATCCCGGAATGTGTATCGTTAATCAGCTTAATGGTTGCCGAAATATCCAGCGCGTCAATTTGTCGTGAATACAACTGATTTTCCGAAACCTTGATATGTCCTTTCCGGTGGACGCTGGCGATAATCTCATCGCACTTTGACAGCGTTCGCGATGCAATACAGATGTCGCCTAATACGTCATTATTCATCGCCGCCTTGTGAGCCGCAACATGGGCAACTCCGCCGGCGCCAATGATCAATACATTCTTCTTCACTGCGATTTCCTCTTGTTCAAGAAAGGCTGCGTTTAAAGTCCTGATAGCCGAAAGTTCGGACTACGTCGACGGTTCCGTTCAGCCGGCGCACCACGATGGCCGGCATGGTAATCCCATTAAACCAGTTTTTCTTTACCATTGTGTAACCGGCAGCATCGGCGATGCGAACTTCGCTGCCCACCGCCAGTCGGGCGTTCAGATCATATTCGCCTAGAACATCCCCCGCCAGGCAGGTGCGCCCGGCGATCATGACATGGTGCGGCCCAGGTTCGGGAACAGCGATCCTGGGAGTGGTGTGGTAGATCAGGTGATCCAGCAGATGCGCCTCGACCGAGGCGTCGATAATGGCGATGTCCACTTCATTGTGAATCACATCGAGAACGGTAGTCACCAGTTCCGCGCAATGAGTGATGGTCGCTTCGCCGGGTTCCAGATAAACCTGAACGCCGAATTTTCCGCTGAATTGCCTGAGTTTTTGGCAGAATTGATCGAGTTTATAGCCGTCCTTGGTGAAATAAATGCCTCCGCCAAAGCTGACCCACTCCATTTTTTCCAGCAGGGCGGCATAGCGTTCCCCAATGACATCAATGGCGGCACAGATGTTGTCAGTATCGTCATTTTCACAGTTAAAATGAAACATCAGTCCACTTAACAGGGACGAAACTTTGCTGATTTCCGCTTGATCTGAAACGCCTAATCTTGAGTATTTTCTTGCCGGATCAGCCAGATCGAAATGAGAATAGCTGATGCCGGGATTCACTCTCAAGCCAAGCTTGATTCCACGAACATGATGGGAATAAGCGGTCAATTGCGATACAGAATTAAAGATGACTTTACTGGCGAATTTCCTGACCGCCTTAATTTCGTCCTTGGAAAAACCAACGCTGTAAGCGTGAACTTCCTTACCGAATTTCTCGTATCCCAATCGGGCTTCAAACAGCGAGCTGCTGGTTGTGCCATCGAGATAGTTCCGCATCAAATCAAACACGCCCCAGGTTGAAAAGCATTTCAGCGCTAATACTGATTTTGCCTCGGATGCCTCGCGCACCTGTTGAATAATCTTCAGGTTTCTTTCGAGCTTGCTTTCGTCAATCAGGTAATAAGGCGTAGTCAATTTTTTCATGATTTTCGGGACTAGTAAAGGCTAAAGGCTAAAGGCTAAAGGCTAAAGGCTAAAGGCTAAAGGCTAAAGGCTAAAGGCTAAAGGCTAAAGGCTAAAGGCTAAAGGCTAAAGGCTAAAGGCTAAAGGCTAAAGGCTAAAGGTTACAATTAAATTAAGCGCATTGACTAAACAACGCTTCGAGACTGACCCATTCCGCTACCGGATCAGTGCTAATCCGGAAAATTTTATCTTCCAGATCAGCCCACATCACCTCATTGATCAGTTCATAGCTATGGCCCCAGAAGAAAAATACGCCGTTGATTGCCTTGGCTCGCTCATAACGAATCCAGAATTCCGGGTCGGCAAACCGGCAATTCGCGCCAAACTCCAGCGGATCAGTGGGCGGAAAAACCGGATCGATTTCAGCCACAGTGCGGGCGTAGCTATGCCCAGCATTGCGAACAGCCTCTTTGACTGTGGCATTGAATCCGCCAAAGGGATAACAGAATCCCCGCACCGGTTGTTGAAACCAGTCCTGCAAGATCAGGCGACTGTCCCGCACTTCCCGGATTAAATCCATCGGAGATAAATCCGACAGATACGGGTGAGTCAGGGAATGATTAGCGATTTCAAAGCCGGCGTAAATATCCGCCAGTTCATCCCGTCCGAGTCGCCAAACGTCTTTATCGCCATAGCGCCAACTGAATGAACGGTTGGGTTGATGCAGACCCGGATTGAGGTTAAAGGTCGCGGTAGCCTGATAGCGACGCAATAACTCGGTCAATCGCACGTCATCGACCACGCCATCGTCCCAGCTTTGCACAATTTTCATGGATTTTCACCATTCACCATTATTAGAGATCATGCTACTACTCCTGCTTTATATTGGCATTTGTTCCCAGAAAACGCGAATGTCAGGATAAAGTGGGATAGTCCGATCACGAGTCACTAAAAATGCATCATATTCCAATGCTGTTGCAATAATCAGACGATCCCACGGATCGCGATGAATTTGTGGAAGTTGGGCAGCACGAATGGTTAATTGTGGAGTAGCAGGCAAAACTCGTAGACGGTTCTCTGCAATCGCTTGCGGCATCCACTCTTCAATCGGAATTGGCAAAGCAACACGCTCGCGTTCGACCAGCAACGCGCATTCGTAGCAACTCATCACTGAAATAGCGACAGATTGGTCTAATGAAGCCAATACCGTTCGTAGAGCAGACGGCAACACTTCTGGTTTAAGACACCACTCTAACCAAGCATGGGTATCAAGCAGCATCATGTTTTTTGTCGATCCAATTTTGGATAAAACTCATCCCACTCGGCTTCGACCTCCGCCCATTCCATATCAGTAAATACTGCTTCGGTCAGATCGCCCTTGATTTCGGCGCTCTTCTGCAACGCTGATGAAAGTTGACGGCGGTTTACCAGAGCAGATTCCGGGTGCAAAAAGACGACTTCCACATATTCAAAGGGCGCGAAAGTTGGCAGGTTATGTAAATGACCCCGTTCATCGGCAGTCAAATAGAGTCGCTCGGCCAGCATGATTTTCTCCTCTTCAATCAGAGTAATCAGAACCATCATGGGCGATAACGATAGCAGATCAAGGCGGCATCGTTCCCGCGTTCGAGGCGGGAACGATGCAAAAAAGCGGATTTTCGGGCAGTTGCAGTTAGCGCCGGCGCAAATCCAGGGTGCAGGGGAACTGGGCGTTGGGTTCCTCGACGGGCGCGGTCATCGTTCCCGGCGTGTGACCATAGGGCCAGAACCGGGCAAAACGCCGCGCTTCGGCTTCATTGGCGTTGACCGGGAAGGTTTCGGAATTGCGCCCGCCGGGGTGCATGACGTGGTAAGTGCAGCCGCCGATGGATCGCTGGTTCCAGGTATCCACCAGATCGAAGACCAGCGGGGCGTGGACCGGAATGGTCGGATGCAGCGCCGACGGCGGTTGCCAGGCGCGGTAGCGAACGCCAGCGACAAACTCGCCTTCGACCCCGGTAGGCCGCAACGGCACCCGCCGCCCGTTGCAAGCCACTACATGCCGTTCGCCGGTCATGCCGCTGACCTTGACCTGCATCCGTTCGACCGATGAATCCACATAGCGGGCGGTCCCGCCCAGTGCCTGTTCCTCGCCCAGCACATGCCACGGCTCCAGCGCCTGGCGCAATTCCAGTTGAATGTCGCACTGGGTAACGTCGCCGTAGTGCGGGAAGCGGAACTCGAAAAACGGCAAAAACCACTCGCTTTCAAACGGATAGCCGGTTTGCCGGAGATCGGCCATCACATCCTTGAAGTCGGCCCAGACGTAATGCGGCAGCATAAACTGGTCGTGAATCCGCGTTCCCCAGCGCACCAGCCCCCGGTTCGGGTACGGCTGTTCCCAGAACCGCGCCACCAGCCCGCGCAGTAACAGCATCTGCATCAGACTCATCCGGGCGTGCGGCGGCATTTCAAAGGCCCGCATTTCCACCAGCCCCAGTCGGCCCATCGCCGAATCCGGCGAATACAGCTTGTCGATGCAAAACTCGGCGCGGTGGGTGTTGCCGCTCAGGTCCACCAGCAGATTGCGCAACAGCCGATCCACCAGCCACGGCTGTGGCGCTTCCCCCGGCGGCAGTTGCTGAAAGGCGATCTCCAGTTCATACAGGCTGTCGTTGCGGGCCTCATCGATCCGGGGCGCCTGACTGGTGGGGCCAATGAACAGCCCGGAAAACAGCGTCGAAAGACTGGGATGATGCTGCCAGTAGCTAATCAGGCTCCGCAACAACTCGGGCCGACGCAGGAACGGACTGTCGCTCGGCGTTGCCCCGCCCAAGGTGACATGATTGCCGCCGCCGGTGCCGGTATGTCGCCCGTCCAGCATGAATTTTTCGGTGCCCAACCGGGATTGCCGGGCGTCTTCGTACAAGCCCTCGATGTTCTGCTTCAATTCGTCCCAACTGCCGGCGGGATGAATATTGACTTCGATCACGCCCGGATCGGGGGTGACGGCGAACTTACGCAACCGCCAGTCGGACGGCGGCGGATAGCCTTCCACCAGCACCGGCATTTGCAAATCGGCGGCAGTCTGTTCGACGCAGGCCAGCAGATCCAGATACTGCTCCAGACGCTCCAGTGGCGGCATAAACACATAAATATTGCCGTCGCGCGGCTCGACGCACAGGGTGGTATGGATCACTGCGCTGTGATCGACGGCGGGCTGCTCCTGAATCTCGCTGCCGTGCGGAGGTTCCAGACTCCCGCGCAAAAACTCGCTGTAACGACGCATCACCTCGCCGTGCGCATCGCCCAGCGCGGTGCGGAACTCAAACAGCGATTGCGGGTGTGGAATGTTGCGGTCGGTTTCTCCGACCCAGGGCAGGGCGGATAGCGGCAACCGGTAGCCCATCGGCGAATCGCCGGGAATCAGATAAAGATGCTCGCGGCGTAGCGCCCACGGCCCGCTGCGCCAGCCGTTCTCGCTCGCCGCCGGATCCCAGCGCAACGGCAAGGCGTAACCGGTGACCTGATTCAAGCCCCGTTCCAGCAGGATCGCCAACCGCCGCCGCTCTTCGTCATCCTTGAGATCAAACTTCAGCGGATCGACGTTGACCGGCAGAGTGCGCTCCTTCCACAGGTAGTAATACACATCTTCGTAACCGGGGATCAGACGCTGTGGGCTGACCCCGAGCCGCCGGGTCAATTCCGCAGCGAAGGTTTGCGCCTGCTCCGGGCCGAAGCCTTGTGGCGTTTCGTCATCGGCGATCCAGCGTGGGTCATGCCAGAGCGGCAGCCCATCGCTGCGCCAGTAGCAGGATAGCGCCCAGCGCGGTAACGATTCGCCGGGATACCATTTCCCCTGGCTGTAATGCAGAAAGCCATTGGGCGCGTAGCGGGTGCGCAGTTTTTTCAGTAACCGGCCGGCCAGCTTGCGCTTGGTGGGACCAACCGCGGCTACCGTCCATTCCGCCCCGTCCATATCGTCAATCGAGACAAAGGTCGGCTCGCCGCCCATCGTCAGACGCACATCACCGGTCATCAGCTTTTGATCGACCTGACGACCGAGCGCCTCGATGGCTTGCCATTGCGCCTCGCTATAAGGCTTGGTGACGCGCGGATCTTCGTGGACGCGGCTAATCCGCATCTCGAAGCCAAACTCCACCTCGCACTCATCGGTGCAGCCGGTCACCGGCGCGGCGCTGGGCGGACTCGGGGTGCAGGCCAGAGGGATGTGACCCTCCCCAGCAAACAGGCCAGAGGTCGGATCGAGGCCGATCCAGCCGGCGCCGGGAATGAACACTTCGGCCCAGGCGTGCAGATCAGTGAAATCGGCTTCGGGACCGGAGGGGCCATCGAGGGATTTCAGATCAGCGGTAAGCTGAATCAGATAGCCTGAGACAAAGCGCGCCGCCAGCCCCAGATGCCGCAGAATCTGCACCAGCAGCCAGGCGGAATCGCGGCAGGAACCACTACGCTTGGTCAGGGTTTCTTCGCCGGTCTGAACCCCCGGTTCCATGCGGATGACGTAACCGATGTCCTGATTCAAACGCCAGTTGATCTCCACCAGAAAATCGACAATCCGCTCCGGATCGCGGCTGAGTCCAGCTACCCAGCGCTTGAGCAATGGCCCGTTTTCTTCAATGACCAGATACGGAGCCAGTTCCTGCGTCAGGGTCGCGGTGTAGGCAAAGGGATAGTGATCGGCGTAGTCCTCGACAAAGAAATCAAAGGGATTGATCACCGTCATTTCGGCGATCACATCGACCGTAACTTTGAGTTCGCGAATTTTCTCGGGAAATACCAGCCGGGCCTGAAAATTGCCGAAAGGGTCCTGCATCCAATTGATGAAATGTTCAGCAGGTTCGATGTTGAGCGAATAGGCGTGAATCGGGGTGCGGGTGTGGGGAGCAGGCCGCAACCGGATCACATGCGGGGAGGCGCTGACCGGGTGGTCAAAGCGGTAGGACGTTTGATGATGGAGTGCGATGCGTATGGCCATGACCTGTCCTTCACAATCGGCGGCGGGGGAATTCAATGAGGGGTACGCATTATGCGTGATGCTAATCGTGTCGCCTAATGCAAACGGCATTCCATCATGTGCTGGCGATTTTGCCCGTCCGTGCGGCGTCTGGACGCACCTGATGAGTGCAAGAGGATTGATTTTAAAAGGCAAACGGCGATAAATGATGACTGATCGCGTATTTCACAGGCTAATGCTCGGCAAATGATGTTACTGGTAATACTGTTATCACTATGAATACCATCGCTAAATTCCTCGAAGCCATGCAAAACAACCCGCTGGATTGGCGTATCGATCAGTTGCCGACGGTGGCGCGGCACTACGGGGTTGACTGGCGACAATAAGGCCAAGTCATTGCATCTTTATTCGCCCGGACGGCCAGACTTTGCCCGTACCGGCGCGTCGTCCGATCAAGCCGGTGTATGTGAACAAAGTTCGTTGCGCTCGTCAAAGGAGCCTGAGCCAGGCCCAGCCTGGATAATTACCCGTTTGAAATTCGCCCGCTGACTGCTGACGAGGGCGGCGGATTCCTGATTGCTTACCCGGACTTTTCCGAGTGCATCGCCGATGGCGAGACGGTCGCCGAGGCGATTGCCAATGGTCATCGCGCTTGCCGAAACAATAGCGGCATTGGAGGCTAAGGGATTTCCAGTACCCGCGCCCAATGGCGGCGGGGTAGCATCCGGCAAGTTCGTGGCGCGAGTACCCAAAAGCCTGCACGCGCAACTATCAACCCGCGCTAAAGCGGAAGGGGTGTCGCTTAACGCCTTGATGCTGGCTTTTCTTGCAGAAGGCTTGAGGCGGCGCGATGCTCACTCCTGATCCGCCCACTCCACTCGTTGCCGGTGCTGCATCGTGCGCTAGGGGCGCGCTTTAACTCGGTGGGGATTGGCGAACGCAGACCCTATCTTTCATGACACAAGATGAAGCCACATTAAATCCTCCTGTCTTTCCCAACCCAAAGCCCGTCACCAGAGCGCCAGGCGTCATGCGCCTCTCCAGTGCAGCTTTGCCGGATTTGCCCTAATTCAGGGCAACGCCAATACCGCCCACTTCCTGATTTCGGCAAGCAGCGCCGTCAAAAAGGAGCTGGCTTGAGTTTTGCTAAGTGCTGAATCCAACTGCTGACAACGCCACCCTTACTCCAGGACAAGCCAATGACTATCGAGTGGCAACACTATTCCGCGCCGGGGTTCTACGACGAACTCATCGACAATGGTTCAGGGCCGCGCCCGCCGGCCCGCGCCCTGTGCGAATACCTGGCTTCGCTGAATGACGAGGAATTGCGCGAGCGCAAGACCGCCGCTGAACTCGCCATTCTGGTCATGGGCATCACCTTCACCGTCTACACCGAAGGCGGCAGCATTGATCGCGCCTGGCCATTCGACATCGTGCCGCGCATTATCCCCAAACATGAATGGGATCGCGCCGAAGCCGGTCTGAAACAACGGGTGCAGGCGCTCAACCTGTTCATTGACGATCTGTACCACGAGCAGAAAATCATCAAGGACGGCGTGTTTCCTGCTGAGGTGCTGGCTCAATCGGTCAACTTCCGCCCGCAGTGCGTCGGCATCAATCCCCGCCTCGGCGTCTGGGCGCACATCTGCGGCTCAGACCTGGTGCGCGATAAGGACGGTGTGCTGTATGTGCTGGAGGACAACCTGCGGGTGCCCTCCGGCGTCTCCTACATGCTGGAAAACCGGGTCGTCACCAAGCGGGTGTTCCCGGAACTATTCGAGCATCAGCGGATTCAGCCGGTCGATGACTACACGCTGCGCCTCTACGACATGCTGGCCTCGCTGTCGCCCCGCCCCGGCGATCAACCCACCGTAGTCGTTCTCACACCGGGCATCTACAACTCGGCCTATTTCGAGCATTCCTATCTGGCCCAGCAGATGGGTGTGGAACTGGTGCAAGGCAGCGATCTGGAAGTCGGCGGCGATGATTGCGTCTATATGCGAACCATCGCCGGTCTGGAGCGAGTTGATGTGATTTACCGGCGGATCGACGACCTATTCCTCGATCCGGAAGCTTTCCTGCCTGATTCCACGTTGGGCGTCAAGGGCTTGCTGCGCGCCTGGCGCAAAGGCAATGTTGCCCTCGCCAACGCCCCCGGCGCGGGAGTCGCCGACGACAAGGTGGTTTATGCCTTCGTCCCGGAAATCATCAAGTATTACCTGGACCAAGACTCGTTGATTCCCAATGTCCCCTCATATCTGTGTATGCGGGAGAAGGATCGCAAGCATGTCCTGGCCAACCTGGCCAAGCTGGTGGTCAAGCCGGCCAACGAATCCGGCGGTTACGGAATGCTGGTCGGGCCACACTCTACGCCCGCTGAACACAAACGCTTTGCCGAACTGATTCAGAAGGATCCGCGCAACTACATTGCCCAGCCAACTCTGGCGCTGTCCACCTCGCCGACTTTGTGCGACAACGACCAGATGGAGCCACGCCATGTCGATTTGCGTCCGTTCATTCTGTCCGGCCCCACCACCTACGTCACCACCGGAGGCTTGACCCGGGTGGCGCTACGCAAGGGTTCGCTGGTGGTGAATTCCTCGCAGGGCGGTGGCAGCAAGGACACCTGGATTGTGGACACTGAGGGCCTCTAACCATGTTATCCCGCGTCGCGCAGAACATTTACTGGATGGCCCGGCAGATTGAACGGGCTGAAGACACCGCCCGATTGATTAACGTCAACGCCAATTTGTTGCTGGACTTGCCACGCAATACGACGTTTGGCTGGCTGCCGCTGATTTTCATTGTTGGGGCGGAGGAACTGTTCTTTGAAAAAGATCCGCACCGGTTGGCCGATGAAGCGAATGTGGTCAAATTTCTGATCAGCGACATCGATCACCCTAATTCGATTTTGTCCAGCCTGGCCTATGCCCGCGAGAATCTGCGCACGACCCGTGACACGGTGCCGCAGGAAGCGTGGGAGCAGATCAACAGCCTGTATATCTATGCTCGCGATCATCTGCCGACCCGGCGCGGGCGCTTTGAATTTATGCGGCGAGTCATTCACGGCGCACAGCAGATCAATGGATTACTGTCCGGAGCCATGAGCCGCACTGCTGCTTACAGCTTTCTGTGGCTGGGCCGCTACTTGGAACGGGCCGATATGACGACCCGCATTCTCGATGTGCGCTCGGCCAATTTACTGGCGCATCCGGACCAGGCCCTGGTTCAAACCCAGTCGCAGACTCAATCGCAGACTTCGACTCAGACGCAATTGCAAGCTCAGTCCCAGATCCAGTCCCAACTTCTGGTTCCCGATCAGGCTGAACAGAACCCGTTTGAAAGCATCCAGTGGATGAGCGTACTGAAATCGCTCAGCGCCTACCAGATGTATCGCCAGCAGGTACGATCACGAGTCGGCGGGCCGGATGTTCTGAAGTTTCTGTTGCAAAACGACAGTTTTCCCCGCTCGGTATCGTTTTGCCTGAAGCAACTGGAAGCCGGCCTGCGGGAATTGCCCCGGAGCGATGCGTTAATGGACGCCATTGCTCCACTGAAGCAACGGCTCGGCGATGCGGCAGTGCCGGAACTGGCTGCCGAAGGCTTACATGAGTTCATCGATAACCTGCAAATCGGTTTCGGGGACTTGCACAACCAAATTGCCGCCGCCTATTTCGCGCATTGAGTCCCGCGCCGCTAACGGAACCCAGCCATTCTCTGGCTCCGTTAGCGGCTGTCAGCGGCTAATGACAACTCGCCAATTGGACAAAAGGATCATTGCTCACGGCGAATGGCGATGCGAAGGGCTGATCCAGCCCGGCCAACAGGATCAGCGTAACCGCCATCGCCATCGTAAAAATGAACAGCGTCACGGCGCGGGCGCGCGGCTTGTCAAGATGCACCACGCCGATGGCGATTTGCGTCATAAACCCAAGGAAAAGCACCATCACCCATTTACCGAAGTGGCTGTAATTGCTGCTGAGCTGGATCCGGTCAATCCGATACTCACGACTTTGATTGACCGCATTCAACATCTCCCGGCGCACGGTCGCATCGACCTGCGCGGTAAATTCCGGAGCCGTCAGCAGCGACAACAGTCGATAAAAGGCGGCTTGGGCAACCGGCGAAGCTTCGCCGTGGAGCAGCATTACCGGCCATTCCTCCTGCACGACCGTCTTCGCATAAGCGCAGATCGGCACAGTCATGGTTTGTCCAGCCGGTCCGATAGCTTCGGCGAGATGTAACAGATAATTCAATTGACTGACTTCCTGGAAAACGTCTTTTTGCGCCCGCTCGGTCCGTTGCCAGATATCAGCGCCCATGAAGCTCACCGACAGGCCAAACAGTGCCGCAAAAATTGAGACATAGGGCGGCGCGATGCCCGTACATTTTTGCCAGAAGGGAACCAGTCGCGGGTATTGGAAAACGCCCCACACGCCTGCGGCAGTGACCAGCCAGAATAGCAGAGTCATGGGGATGGTCAGCCAAAGCGGAAAATTTAACCAGGTTTCGATCATCGATGGGTTCCTTGTTCACTGTTGAATGGATAGATCAGGATTGTGTTATAGCGCCCTTAATCAGAGCAAAAAATCCGCCATCCGCCATTAGGTCAGTTCGCGGTTCTCATGCCGGCGTTTTTTCGCATTGCAGCACTGCTCCCCTTACCCGACAATACGCAGCATCGCGAACAAAAGGCCTTAAGGGGAATCCCGTGGTTTACCAACATCGTTATCTGGACGGCAGCCCGCTCACCCTGCCGGTCGGCAAGGTGGTTTGCATCGGACGCAACTATCTCGACCATATCCGCGAACTGAACAACGTCTTACCCGAAACCCCGATCCTGTTCATGAAACCGGCGACCGCGCTGGTCAGTCTCGATGAACCGATCCGGCTGCCGGCAGGGCGAGGCGAATGTCATCACGAAGTCGAACTGGCGGTACTGGTCGGGCGGGAATTGCGGAATGCGGATGCCGAAACGGCGCGGGCTGCAGTTGCCGGCTATGGCATCGCGTTGGACCTGACCTTGCGCGACCTGCAAAACCAGTTGAAGAAAAACGGCCATCCCTGGGAAACCGCCAAAGCCTTTGATGGCGCCTGCCCGCTCTCGCCGTTCCTGAAACCCGATGCCTTGCCCGATCCACAAGCGACCGATGTGGCGTTGCAGGTCAACGGCGAATGGCGGCAGCAAGGCAACACCCGGCTGATGATGATGGGCGTCTTCGCGCTGATGGCCTACATTTCCACCCATTTCACCCTGCAACCGGGCGATGTCGTGTTGACCGGCACCCCCGCCGGAGTGGGACCATTGCAGTCCGGCGCTGCGCTGCTGCTTCGCCTGGCCGACCATGACTTCAATGCGCGGCTGGCATGAATATTCTGATCGTCTACGCTCACCCCAATCTCCGCAGTTTTAACCAGGCCATTCTGCAAACGCTGGACGCCGCCCTGCGCGAACGGGGTCACTTGACGCAAACCCATGATTTGTACCGGATGCGATTCCGGGCGGTCCTGGATAACGACGATTTGAACCGTAACTGGCGCGGTGAGCCTTCTGAAGACACCCGGCGCGAACAGGAAGCGGTACTTTGGGCGCAGGGCCTGGCGTTCATCTATCCGATCTGGTGGTTCGGGCCGCCGGCGATCCTGAAAGGCTGGATTGATCGAGTGTTCACCCGTAAATTCGCTTTTGAGTTTGGCTCTGACGGGATGAAAGGGTTACTGACTCACGAACGGGCGTTGGTTCTAAACACCTTGGGCGGTGACGAGGCTACCTATCAGCAGCAGAATTGGCATGAACTGCTGGTCCGCCCGATGAGCGAGGGTGTTCTCAGCGCTTGTGGCGTCCACCAAGTGATTCATCGGGCGTTTTACGAGGTCACGACCGTTTCACCGGCGGAGCGGCGGGCTATGCTGGATGAAGTTCGGGAACTGGCGTCCGGTTTTTAGGCGATTTCCGGATAAGTATTTCAGGAAATCGCCTGAGCCTTCCTCACTCAAACAACCCAGCCACTGATAGATAGCGCTCGCCGGTGTCGTAGCAGAAGGTTAGGATGCGGCTGCCATGGGGAATTTCCGGCAGTTTCTGGGCGACCGCCGCCAGCGATGCACCGGAGGAAATCCCGATAAAAATCCCTTCTTCCTTGACGCACCGCGCCGCGAATTTGAACGCATCTTCCTGGCTCACCTGGATAACGCCGTCGAGGATCTCGGTATTCAGCACCGCGGGCACAAAGCCGGCGCCGATGCCCTGAATCGGGTGTGGGCCACGCGCGCCGCCGCTCAGCACCGGCGAGGCGGCGGGTTCCACGGCAAACACATGCAGTTTTGGAAAATGCGCCTTCAGCACCTCGGCGCAACCGGTGATATGGCCACCGGTGCCCACGCCGGTGATTAAATAATCCAGCCCATCAGCAAAGTCGCTCAGAATCTCGCGAGCGGTGGTTTTACGGTGAATCTCGACGTTGGCCGGGTTCTCGAACTGCTGCGGCATCCAGGCATTGGGCGTATTCCGCACCAGTTCCTGAGCCTTCTCAATGGCGCCCGGCATTCCCTTTTCCTTGGGCGTCAGCACCAACTCCGCGCCCAGCGCCGCCAGATAGCGGCGTCGCTCAAGGGACATCGATTCCGGCATGGTCAGGATCAGCCGGTAACCCTTGGTAGCCGCCACCATCGCCAGACCAATTCCGGTATTGCCGGAAGTCGGTTCGACAATCAGCGTATCCGGTTTAAGCAGGCCGCGCTGCTCGGCGTCTTCGATCATGGCCAGCCCGATCCGGTCCTTGATGCTGCCGCCGGGGTTGGCCCGCTCCAGCTTCATCCAGACTTCAACCTTGTGGTCAGCAAACAGCCGGTTGATGCGGACGTGCGGCGTATTGCCGATCGTTTCCAGAATGTTGTGCGCTTTCATGGGATTTGCTCCAACCGGAACTGCCCGGTCAAAAAATTCGTCAATTCCGGCGGGCCGGAATGGGGCAACGCCGGGCTGGCCTGTTAAACTTGTCAGTGCATACTGCGTTAAACATAGCAGGCGCAGAATAAACAAGTAAAAGAATAATAGGATATTTTTTTATACTATCCAGGAATAAAACCCGGATCGCCGCCGGCCTGAAAGGAGAAAATGCATGTCCGAGTCACGTTTTCATGGGACGGATCGTTACGTCGTCACTGACGATCTGATGATGGCGGTCAACGCCGCTGTGACCTTGGGTCGGCCCTTGCTGGTCAAGGGCGAACCAGGCACCGGCAAGACCCAACTGGCCGAAGAAGTCGCCTGCGCCCTGCAACGGCCTTTGATTCAGTGGCACATCAAATCCACGATCAAGGCGCAGCAGGGTTTGTACGAATACGACGCTGTTTCCCGACTGCGCGACTCGCAACTGGGCGAGGCGCGCGTGAATGACATCAGCAACTACATCGTCCGGGGCAAGCTGTGGGAAGCCTTCGCCAGCGAGACTCAACCGGTCCTGCTGATCGACGAGATCGATAAGGCCGACATTGAGTTTCCCAATGATCTGCTGCTGGAACTGGATCGGATGGAGTTTTACGTCTACGAAACTCGGCAGGTCATCAAGGCTAACCAGCGCCCGATCATTATTATTACCAGTAATAATGAGAAGGAGTTGCCGGACGCCTTTCTGCGCCGCTGCTTCTTCCATTACATCCGCTTCCCGGACAAGGAAACCATGGAGCAGATCGTGCGGGTGCATTACCCGGATTTGAAGAAGCGGCTACTGAGCGAGGCGCTCGAGGCGTTTTTCGAGATTCGCGAGGTGCCGGGCTTGAAAAAGCGCCCATCGACTTCGGAACTCTTGGACTGGATCAAGCTGCTCGTGGCCGAAGACATCCCGCCCGAAGCCTTGCGCGGCGACCAGCGCAAGTCGATTCCGCCGCTGTACGGGGCATTGCTGAAAAATGAGCAGGATGTGCATCTGTTTGAACGGTTGCTGTTTATGAGCCGGCGTAAAAAGGATTGAGGTATTAGGGAAATTCTGGTGAGTCGCGTAAATAACTAACTGGTAAATAATCAATAAAAAAGGGAAGACCGACGGGCCTCCCCCATGAATCAATCATGCTGTTGCCATTAAATCAACGGCCGTTCCGACACGATCATGCCATCGTCATCCGCATAGAGATAATAACCCGGCCTGAACGTAATCCCGGCAAAGCACACCGGAATATCGCGCTCGCCGCTATTGCGCTTGACGCTCTTGAGCGGATGAGTCGCCAAGGCTTTAACGCCAATACTCAGCTCGCTGATCGCAGCGGAGTCACGGATACAGCCATTCACGATCACCCCGGCCCAATTATTATCTTCGGCCAATTCGCCGAGTTGATCGCCCAGCAGGGCGCAACGGGTTGAACCGCCGCCATCCACCACCAGCACCCGGCCTTCCCCCGGCTCTTCCAGCACCTTACGCACTAGAGTGTTGTCCTCAAACACCTTGAGCGTCACGATGGGACCGGAGAACATGATCTCGCCGCCATAATCGTTAAACAGCGGTTCGGCAATCTGCAACCGGTCCGAAAACTGGTTGCACAGATCAAAATGCTCATCGCACAAATCAGTCGTTTTAAATTCCATGGGGCGCACTCGCGAGTTGGGATAAAAGACCCAAAAAGTCTAGCACAATCGACCCGCTGCCTTAGCGACTGGTGATTTTTAACTCAATCCGGCGGTTACGCCGATACGACTCCGGGTTGTCCCCCGGGTCCAGCGGGTGATATTCGCCCATCCCGACTGGCGCCAGTCGTTCCGGCGGGACGCCTTGTTGAATCAGATAATTCACCACATCCTGCGCCCGCGCCGTGGACAGTTCCCAATTGGACGGAAACCGTCCGCGCACCGGCACCCGGTCGGTGTGACCCTGCACCTCGATAATGACCGGCAAATCCGCTGGCAACCGCGCCGCCAGTTGCCGGTACACCGCCGCGAACTTGTCCAGATCGCCGCGCCCGGATGGGGACAGCGTGGCCTCGCCGGAGGCAAACAGTACTTCAGACTGGAACACAAAGCGGTCGCCGACCACCTTGATGTCGGGATTGTCGGCGAACACTTCCCGCAACCGGCCAAAGAAATCGCTGGCGTATTTCTCCAGCTCCTCGACCCGCTCTAGCAGCTTTTTCTTCAATGCACTATCGAGCGCCTCGATCCGGCCCTTCTGCTCAATAATCACCGCATCGCGCTGGGCCAAATCCTGCTGATTGGCCGCCAGCGCCCGATTGAGCCGCTCCAGCTCTGCTGCCAGCCGCTCAGCCCGGATACTCAGCAACGCCGCCTGCTCCTGGACACTGCCCAAACTCTGCTCGGCCTTGCTCTTGTCGGCGCTTAGCCCGGCCAGTTGATTCCGCAATTGGGCCAGTAACTGATCCCGTTCGCTGACCGTGCTTTCCAGATTTTGCGCCCGCCCGCGCAACCGCGCCGCCTCTTTCTCGGCATCGCCGGCCAGCCCTTCCAGATGCTCGACGATCCGCTGCAACTGACCAATCGCGGTGTCCTTGCCCATGATCTCGCGGCCAATCAGCACCTCGGTGATCACGAATACCGTGATTAGAAAGATCAACACCATCACCAGCCCGCTCAGGGCGTCGGTGAACGCCGGCCAGAGATTGACTTCACTGAGCGACTCACGGCGGCGGAGCATGATCGACATCCAGTGCTTGCCCGGACTGCTGCGCCAACAAGCGGGCAATGGCCCGCAGTTCGTGACGCAAATCTGCGGTGCGGTCGTTCTCGATGTTCTGCAAGGTCCCGCGCAACGACTCGATCTGCTGGCCCAGATTCGCCACCTGTTCCGCGACCCGGGTAATGCCCTCGCCGCGATTCGCTAGATATTCAGTCGTCGCCGCCACCCGCTCCAGCCGGTCAGTGGTTGCTTGCAACAACGCCGCCAGATGCCGGGGTGAAATGGTCTCGGTCTGGGCGGTGATCGTAACCACCGGCTGCCACAGGGGCGCCAGATCGCTGACCACCAGCGCCTCCAGTTGGGTGTGATGATGGTTCTGGGCGCGGAGCAGTTGCAGCTCTAGAAAGCCCAGCGCCAGCGCCGCCAGCAGGCCGAACAGTGAAGCGGAAAACGAGGTCCCCATCCCGCCCAGCGGGGCGGCCAGCCGATCCTTGAAATGAGCGATCAGGGTCATGGTATCGGCGGCCTTGTCAGTAGCCAGTCCGCTGATCACCTCACGCACCCCGGCAATGGTCAGCAACAGGCCGTAAAAAGTGCCGATCAACCCCAGCAGCACCAGCGCCCCGGTCAGATAGCGGACCAGCGCCCGCCGGTCATCGCCCTGGGTCGCCAGCGAATCGAGCAGATAAGGCAAGGTGGCAGCCGCATCGCCGTGGCTGATCACCCGGTGAATCTTCTGCATGAAATCGCCGACTCCGCGCCAGTGCGGGCCGAGCAGCAATTCATCGGCCTGTTTGAGCGGGATTTCATGACGACGGGCTTTTAACGCGACCTCGGCGGCCCGGTCGCCGGCCCGAACATCGCGCAACGCATCGGTCAGCGCCGTGAGGGTATAAGCCACCCCAAACAGGAACGTGGCGGCGATGGTCCCGTTCAGATAGGGATTGGTTAAAAACGCGGCGGTCAACGGCTGCTGGAAAAAGGCGCCCAGCGCGGTCAACGCCGCCAGAAACAGCAGGGAGTTGAAGAGATAACGCCCGGCACCCCGCTGCGAGCGCCGTTCGGAGACGGTTAAAGGCATGGGATGCGCCGATCAGCCTTGGACGCTTTGGCCCCAATGGCCCTCAAACGCCCACTGCTCCAGCGGCTTGCGGCGGCGCGGAGCCAGTTCCTTCTCGGCCAGCGCCGCCGGCAACAGCTCGACCGGACCCGGATGTCCAATCGCGATCATCGCCATCCCGGCATGATCGGCGGGGATGTTAAAGCGAGTCTTGGCCGCTTCCGGATCAAAGCCGCCCATCTGATGCGCGACCAGCCCCAGCGCCATCGCTTGCAGACACAGATTCTCACTGGCGGCCCCGGTATCGTACTGCGCCCAACGGTTCGGCTGACCGTTGTGGCCGAAATTCGGCGCAGCCACCGCTAGCGCCAGGATCGGGGCGTTTTTGACCCAGGCCTGATTGCCCTCGGCGAGGCATTCAAACGCCTGCTGCCAGCCCGCTGGATCGCGGAACCGATCCCAGACCAGATAGCGCCACGGCTGATCGCCGAAACAGGACGGTGCCCAGCGGGCCGCTTCCAGCAAGGCCAACAGATGCTCGCGACTGACCGGCTGATCCGGATCAATGGCGCGCGGACTCCAGCGGCGGGCGATGAGATCGGCAATGGCGACTTGAGTAACAGCGTGGTTTTCCTGCATGAGCGTCTCCAGAGATTCAGGTTAAAGGCGGTTTTGTAGACCACGGCGGCGCGAAAAAAGCGAAAATGCCGGTCAATTTTCTGATTCCAGCATTTTCGCCATTCCAAACCAACCGGAGCCGCTCTCATGTCGCACCTACAGGAACTCAATGACTATCTCAACCGCCATGTCCCGCTATTCCGGGCGATGCAGGCCCAAATCGAACGCTGCGATGTCACGAGGCTGGCGTTGACCGCGCCGTTGGAACCGAACGTCAATGACAAGGGCACCGCATTTGGTGGATCGATGGCCGCAATTGCCGCATTGACCGGCTGGACCATGACTACGCTGACCCTGCGCGAGCATAGCGAAAGCGCCGAGATCGTGATTATCGACAGCCACCTGAAATTTCTGCGGCCGGTGCGGGAAGGGATTTTGGCGGAATGCGTATTGCCGGAACCGACGGCTGTCGAACAATTTATTCACCGCTACCGCGAGCGTGGCAAGGCCCGCTGGACCGTTGAGGTGGTGATTCGCGCGGATGGCGAACCGGCAATGACTTTTAAGGGCCAATATGGCGTGTTTAGAGCCGAATCCGTATAAATTCATGTGGGTTTTGTTGTTTTAATCGCGCAAAGACGGTTACTATTTGCAACAGCAGATATGAATAAAACAACACGCTACGCCAATTTGCGATCACCATCGTGAATTGCCGGGGCGGCTGAGGGAGAGATGATAATGAGCGACAAAAGCGTCAAGCCCGTAGCGGTGATAACGGGCGCCAATCGGGGTTTGGGTCTGGAAACGGCCCGGCAACTGGCCAAGCGCGACATCCGGGTGATCATGACCAGCCGCAATGCCGGCAAGGGCGAGATGGCGATGGAGAAATTGCTGGCGGAGGACCTCGATGTGCTGTTTCAACCACTGGACGTGACTTCTGAAACCAGCGTGGCTGAACTCGGGGCGTTTATTCACAGCCGCTGCGGGCGGCTGGATATTCTGGTGAATAATGCCGGGGTGTTCCTGGACAGCCACAGTTCCGAGGAAGCCGGAAGCGCCAGCGTCTTCACCGCCAGTCTGGAAACGTTAACCGCCACGCTGAAAACCAATCTGTATGGACCGCTGATGCTGGCGCAGGAACTGGTCCCGCTGATGAAGCACCAGCATTATGGCCGGATCGTGAATCTGTCGAGCGGCATGGGCCAGTTGAGCGAGATGGAAGGAAAATCGCCGGCCTACCGGATTTCCAAGACTGCGCTGAATGCGCTGACCCGCATTCTGGCGGCGGAAACCCAAGGCTTTAACATCCTGGTCAATTCGGTCTGCCCCGGCTGGGTGCGCACCGATATGGGCGGTCCTCACGCGGAGCGGACGATAGAGCAGGGCGCAGCAGGCATCGTCTGGGCAGCGACCTTGCCGGACGATGGCCCAACCGGCGGCTTCTTCCGGGATGGCCAACCGATTCCGTGGTAAGCCAGGCTGTCCAAAGCGGGTGTGGAAAGTAGTGATTCTTTGAAGGACGTTTGAGATGACCGCCAAAATCCTGATTCTCCCCGGTGACGGCATTGGCCCGGAAATCATCGCCGAAGCTGCCAAGGTGCTGGAGTGCCTGCGCCAGGAACACGGCCTTGGCGTGACGCTGGATTATGGTTTGCTCGGCGGCGGTGCGGTCGATGCGTTCGGCGTTCCCTACCCGGATCAGACCCGTCGCCAGGCCCATGAAGCCGATGCGATCCTGCTCGGTGCGGTTGGTGGGCCAAAGTGGGAAACGCTGGATCGGTCGTTGCGCGCAGAGCAGGGGTTGTTGATGATCCGCGCTGATCTAGGGGTATTCGCCAATCTTCGTCCAGCGATCCTCTACCCGCAACTCACTGCCGCCTCGACGCTCAAGCCGGAAATCGTCGCCGGGCTGGATATTTTGATCGTGCGGGAACTGACCGGCGACGTTTACTTTGGTCAGCCTCGCGGGATTCGCACCCTGGACAGCGGCGAACGGGAAGGCTTTAACACCATGATCTACCGCGAATCGGAGATCGAACGGATCGCCCGGGTCGGGTTTGAAGCCGCCCGCAAGCGCCAGCGCAAGCTCTGTTCGGTGGACAAGGCCAACGCGCTGGAAGTGTCGGAATTGTGGCGGGAGGTGGTGGAGCGGGTGGCGAAGGACTATCCCGAGGTGGCGTTGTCGCATTTGTATGTGGATAACGCCGCGATGCAACTGGTCCGCGCCCCCAAGCAGTTCGACGTGATCGTGACTGGCAACCTGTTCGGCGACATTCTATCGGACTGCGCGGCAATGCTGACCGGCTCCATTGGCATGTTGCCTTCGGCGTCGCTGGATGCCAACGGCAAGGGTCTGTATGAGCCGATTCATGGTTCCGCGCCCGACATCGCCGGCAAGGGCATGGCCAATCCGCTGGCGACGATTTTGTCGGCAGCAATGCTGTTGCGCTACAGCCTGAACGCTCCGCAACAGGCTGAACGGATTGAACGGGCCGTCGGGCAGGTGCTGGATCAGGGATTGCGAACGCTGGATATTATGGCCGCCGGCATGACGCCGGTCGGGACCCAGGCGATGGGCGATGCCGTGGTTGCGGCGCTGTAAAATTTTCAAGTCATTCTGGTTTAACGCAAGCTGATTTAATGCAAGGCGAGGAGTGCAATCATGCGAGTCGGTCTGGTGGGTTGGCGGGGAATGGTAGGTTCGGTGCTGATGGCGCGAATGCAGGCGGAACATGATTTCGCGCTGATCGATGAGCCGGTGTTTTTCACCACGTCCAACATTGGCGGTCAAGGGCCAGGCATTGGCAAAACCACTGCGCTGCTCAAGGACGCCCACTCGATTGCCGAATTAAAAACCCTAGACATTATTGTCACCTGTCAGGGCGGCGATTATACCAGCGCCATTTATCCGCAATTACGGGCTGCCGGTTGGCAAGGCTACTGGATTGACGCCGCTTCAACCCTGCGGATGAAAGATGACGCGGTGATTATTCTCGATCCGGTTAATCGCACGGTGATTGAGAAGGCGCTGGATCAGGGAGTGAAGGATTACATCGGCGGTAATTGCACGGTCAGTCTGATGCTGATGGGATTGGGCGGCTTATTCGCGCAGGGTCTGGTGGAATGGATGAGCGCCATGACCTATCAGGCGGCTTCCGGGGCCGGGGCGCAGAATATGCGCGAACTGATTCAGCAAATGGGGATGATTCATGCCGCAGTCGCGGATCGGCTGAATGAACCGGCTTCAGCGATTCTTGAGATTGACCGGAGGGTGGCGGAAACCCTTCGTTCCAGTGAGTTTCCGACCGCGAATTTTGGCGCACCGCTGGCCGGCAGCCTGATTCCCTGGATCGACAAGCAACTCGATAATGGGCAGAGCCGCGAGGAATGGAAAGGCCAGGCGGAAACCAACAAGATCATGGGTCGTTCCGGCGATCCGTTGCCGATTGATGGTCTCTGCATCCGGATTGGCGCGATGCGTTGCCACAGTCAGGCCTTGACCATAAAACTCACTCGAGCTGCGCCATTGGATGAGATCGTGGAGATCATCGGGACCGCTAATGACTGGGTGAAAGTGGTGCCCAATGAGCGGGAGTTATCCATGCGGGATCTGACGCCTGCCGCTGTGACCGGAACTCTGAGCGTACCGGTAGGCCGGTTGCGGAAGCTGAATATGGGACCGGAGTATCTGGCCGCGTTCACCTGCGGCGATCAGTTGCTGTGGGGCGCTGCGGAGCCATTGCGGCGGATGCTGCGGATGCTGCTGGAGCGGTGATCGCTTCTCAACTATTTGGTTTTTATACCGTATCTTAATAGACTTGATCTTTTTCAGGTCAAAAAACACCCCATTTGTCAATCCTGCGAAAGCGGGTATCCAGTGGTTCAGCGGCTGCCTGGATTCCCGCATTCGCGGGAATGACGAACCCCGGGGGAACCCTGAATGCGAAAACCTGGCGGAAATTGGTATAAGCTACCTAAAAATCAGGTTGAAGACTGCGCCGCCATGCTCACGACGATCAATCCCGAAAAACTCAAGCCCCTACTCGGTCAAACCTTGCGCTACCAGGGGATTACCTGCCAGGTCATTGAAATTCTGGCCAACCCTCCAGCGCTGGTTCTGCAAGGACATCAGGAGCGCAAGGTCATCCAGCCCACCCAGTACGGCGACGCCGGCGACTGGATTGCCGAGACCTTCACCGTGGCCCTGCTCAACAACTGTCGCGACGGGTTCAATCCCGATCTACCGGAACTGGCCGGCTTCGACCTGCTGATCTGAACTTGCCCACTCCGCCGCCGCCCGCACCAGATCGGCTTCGGTATCCACCCCCGGCGGCGGTGCTTCGGCAGCTTCGGCGACGTGAATCCGGATGCCATGCCACAGGGCGCGTAATTGCTCCAACGCCTCGGCTTGCTCCACCGGGGCCGGCGGCAACCGTGGATAACCGCGCAATACCCCCGCCCGGTAGGCGTAAATCCCGATATGGCGGAACCAGACCGTATCGGCGGGAAGTTCCGCCAGCGTTACTCCAACGGGTCCAAATGCGCTGCGATGCCAGGGAATTGGGGCGCGGCTGAAATACAGCGCATAACCCGCCGCATCCCGCACCACCTTGACCACGTTGGGATCAAACGCCTCCGCCGGATCATGAATGCGCGTGCAGGCAGTCGCGATCCCGGCGTCAGGATGTTCCGCCAGCCCCGCCGCGACTTGGCGAACCAGCGCTGGCGGCAGGCGCGGCTCATCGCCCTGCACATTCACCACAATGGCCTCATCGGGCCAGCCGCGCTGATCGGCGACTTCCGCCAACCGATCGGTGCCGGTAGCATGATCGGGCGAGGTCATGCACACCACCGCCCCAAAACTTTCCGCGACTATCTGAATCCGAGGATCATCGGTGGCGATCACCACGTCCAGCGCGCCACTATCCAGCGCCTGCTGGTAGACGTGTTCAATCAGCGGTCGCCCGGCTAGCAGTCGTAACGGCTTACCCGGCAACCGGGTGGAGCCGTAACGGGCAGGAATGGCGATCCGGAACCGGAGCGGGTCAGCTTTACGCACGGTTTGGATCGCTATCAGGGCCACACTCCTCAGCGGTCAACGGCCGCGCCTCCGCTTCCAGCATCACCGGAATCCCGTCGCGAATCGGATAGGCCAGCCGGCTTTCCTTGCAGATCAGCTCCTGCCGCGCCGGGTCGTAAACCAGCGGAGCCTTGCTGACCGGACACACCAGAATCTCCAGCAGTTTCTTGTCCATGTTCGTTTACCTCGGATGATGAATGTGGGGTGGAGGGAGGAAGGACGCTGCGCCGTCGCGCCGGAATCTCGCGCCGAACCCCCTTGGACAGGGCGATGGCCGCCAGCCGTTGCAGTAACGCTTCCTCGAATTGCGGTTCCAATTGAGCGCTGACCGGTACCATCCAGCACCCTTCCGGGGCGAATTTCCAGCATTTGATCGCGTCCTTCTCGGTCATCAACACCGGTAAATCCTCCCGGAACTGCAAATCTTCAGGACAGAACGGATGATGATCCGGAAAGGGATGTTCAATCAGCCGCAGCCGGGCATGGCGTAGATGCTCGAAAAACCGTCCCGGATCGCCGATGCCCGCTACTGCGTGAATCGTACTGTGTCGGAAGCCGGCCAGTACCGAACTGACCTGGGGATCGCGCAGATTGATCGCGGTTTCGCCCCGCAGAGCCATCAGATATTCGCCGCCGCGCGCCGCGCCATTGCCGACCACGAAATCGACTTCGCGTAATCGTGAGGGCGGCTCGCGCAATGGCCCCGCCGGCAGACAGGCGCAGTTGCCCAACCGGCGAAAGCCGTCAACGACAGCAATTTCGATGTCGCGCTGCAGGCGGTAATGCTGCAAGCCGTCATCGCTGATCAAAACATTGCACGACGGATACGTTTCCAGCAGCGCCCGCGCCGCAGCAACCCGGTCCGGATCGACCACTACTGGACAGCGGCAACGCTGCGTCAGCAACACCGGCTCATCGCCGACCTGCTGCGGATCGCTGTCGGCGATGACGTAACGAGGCCAAGTCTCGGACTGACCGCCATACCCGCGACTGATGATGCCGGGGCGATAACCGGCTGCTCGCAGCAACTCCACCAGCCGCGCCGTCAACGGCGTTTTTCCTGCTCCGCCAACGCTGATGTTGCCGACCACGATCACCGGAACGGCGACTGCTGCGCTCGGCAAAAAACCATTCAGATAGAGCCAGCGCCGCACCCGCACGATCACGCAGAACAGCAGGCTGAGCGGCCACAGCAACACCGCGATCAGGTTCAGGGAATAGCCATAGCGATCCAGCCAGTGGTGCATGAGTTCAGGGTCCCGGCGCTGAGGCGGTGATCGTAGCAATACTCAGTTGTTGCAAGCCCAGTTGCGCAGCGACATTCAGCGCGGTGGCTACCGCCTGGTGGGGGGTTCGGCCATCAGCGCTGATGATCAGCGGCAGGATGCGCCCGCCCGTTGCGGCCAGCAGTTGGGCTTTCAGCGCTGCCGGATCATGGTTTTCCAAGGGTTGGCCGTTGACCGCATAGCGGCCGTCGGCGGTAATGCTCAGCTCCAGCCGGGCGACGGCGCTAGGCATCGGCTGACCTGACGCTTCCGGCAGGCGGATTTCCAGCAGCGCTTCATGGCGCAGACTGGTGGCGATCATGAAGAAGATCAGCAGCACCAGCACAACATCAATCATCGGCACCAGATTGAGTTCCGGCTCTTCGCGACGGCGAGGACGCAGATTCACGGCAGCGGCTCCTGATTGGTCGAATCGGCATCGAGCAAATCAATCAGTTCGAAGGTTTCCTGCTCCATCCGCACCACCAGTTCATCAACCCGGGAATGGAAATAGCGGTAAAACAGCAGGCTGGGGATAGCGACGGTCAGGCCGGCGGCAGTGGTCACCAGCGCCTCGGCGATGCCTACCGACAGCAGGCTGAAATTGCTGTTGCCCTGGGTTGACACGATCTGGAAAATTTTAATCATGCCGGCCACGGTACCGAGCAGGCCGAGCAACGGGCTGATCGCGGCGATGGTGCCCAAGGTGTTGAGGAATCGCTCCAGTTGGTGAACCACATGGCGACCGACATCCTCGACCCGCTCCCGGAGAATCGCCCGACCCCGGTGGCGGTTGGCCAGGCCAGTCGCCACGATCCGGCCCAGCGGCGAGTGCAGTGGCAACGTTTCCACCTCGGATGAAGTAACTACGCCGCGTTCAGTCCATTGCCGCAGCAGCGTCACCAGTTGACCCGGCAACACCCGCGCCCGGCGCAACGCCAGCAGGCGCTCGATGATGATGGTTGCCGCCGCCAACGAACAGGCGATGATCGGTAACATCACCCAGCCACCCGCTTTCACAAACTCAAACACGCTGCTGCCTCCCCCGCTTCTTCTTCATCACCCTTCCCCCACCCGATCTTTGCCCAGCAACGCCGCTACGCTGCTCTGCCAGGTGGACTGCAACGAAACCGCCGGTTCAGCTTCCCGGAATACGCCATACGCCATCAGCCGCCGGTGGCGTTGCTCCAACAATTCGTCCATCGCCAACTCGTCCAGTTGTTGCAGGTTATCCACTAGCGTAGCGCGGAGAGTTTCAGCCATCTGCGCCACGTTCCGGTGAGCGCCGCCGGGCGGTTCGGGAATGACGCCGTCAATCAGCTTCAGCTTGAGCAACCGGTCCGCGGTCAAGCCCAGCGCCTCCGCAGCCTCAGCGGCCCGGTCGGCGCTGTTCCACAGGATCGCCGCACAGCCCTCCGGCGAGATCACCGAATAGGTGCCGTACTGGAGCATCAACACCCGGTCGGCAACGCCAATCGCCAATGCGCCACCCGATCCGCCCTCACCGATGACCACGCCGATCACCGGCGTGCGCAGTCGGCTCATCTCGAACAGATTGCGGGCAATCGCCTCGCTCTGGCCCCGTTCTTCGGCGCCGAGTCCTGGATAAGCGCCGGGGGTGTCGATGAAGGTCAGCACCGGCAACTGAAACCGCTCGGCCAGCTTCATCAGCCGCAACGCCTTGCGATAGCCCTCCGGGCGTGGCATTCCGAAATTGCGGTAAATTTTCTCTTTGGTGTCGCGGCCCTTCTGGCAGCCAATGATCAGCACCGGACGCCCATCCAGCCGCGCCAGTCCGCCGACCAGCGCATGATCGTCGGCAAAGGCCCGGTCACCGTGCAGTTCCTGAAAATCAGTGAACAGCCGCTCCACATAGTCCAGGGTGTAGGGCCGCAGCGGATGACGGGCGATCTGGGCGATCTGCCACGGGGTCAAACTGGCGAAGATCGAATCGGTCAGCGCCTTGCTCTTGGCTTCCAGCCGGGCGATCTCATCGCTGATGTTCAAATCCTGCTCGGCGCTGAGATGACGCAACTCCCGCAGCATCGCCTCCAGTTCAGCGATCGGTTTTTCAAAATCCAGACAGTTATTCGGATTCATTGGAATTTTCGCCGCTTATTCCTTTTCGGGCAGACGCATCGCCAGATACAGCGATTCATTCTCGCGCCGCACCAGCAACGGAATCGCCTTGCCCTTGGGCAACTCCTTGGCCATTTCGACAAAATGGCCGGCATTCTTCACCGGGAGACCATTCAGTTGCAGGATAATGTCGTCCGGGTACAACCCGGCGTTAGCGGCGGGACCTTCGTCGAGAGCTGCGACCAACACACCCTGCTCTTCCATCCCCAAGGTGCGGCGCTGCTCGTTGCTAAGGTCGGCAACGGTGAGTTTCAGGCGCGGATCGCTGTGTTCATCCATCGTGGATACGGTTTCCGCTACCGCTTCCAGCCGGGCGATCGTCGCCTTGATTTCCAGCGGCTCGCCATTGCGCAGAATCGACATCGCTACGGTCTTACCCACCGGGGTCGCGCCGATCATCCGGGGCAGTTGGGAAGATTCTTCCACTGGTTCGCCGCCGTAACGCAGGATGATGTCACCCTGCTTGAAGCCAGCGCTGGCTGCCGGGCTATCGGGCAAAATCTGCGCCACCAGCGCCCCGCGCGGTCGATCCAGACTGAACGCCTCGGCCAGATCGTTGTTGACCGCTTGCAGCAGAATCCCCATCCAGCCCCGCGTTACTTCGCCGGTCGCCTTCAACTGTTCCACGACCTGCGTCGCCAGCTTGATCGGAATCGCGAACGACAGCCCCATGTAGCCGCCAGTGCTGCTGTAAATCTGCGAGTTAATGCCGACTACCTCGCCGCGCAGGTTAAACAGCGGCCCGCCGGAACTGCCGGGGTTGACCGCGACATCGCTCTGGATAAACGGGACATAGGCGCCACTGGGCAGATTACGGCCCACCGCGCTGACAATCCCCTGCGTGGCGGTGTGTTCCAGCCCGAACGGCGAGCCAATCGCCAGCACCCATTCCCCCACCTCCAGTGCGTCAGAGTCGCCAATTTTCACCGCCGGCAGGTTTTCACCCTCGATCTTTAGCACCGCCACATCGGTGAGTTCGTCCGCGCCGATCACCTTGGCCGGCCGCTCGCGCTGATCGCTGAGCCGAACGATGATCTTGTCAGCGTCCCGCGCGACGTGAGCATTGGTCAGGATATAGCCGTCCGGGGAAATGATGAAGCCTGACCCCAGCGAGTTGGATTGCCGGTCACCCGGCAGTTCGGGGCGCTCCTGGAAGAAGCGCTTGAAAAAATCCAGATAGGAATTTTCCTTGCCCGGCAATTCCGGCATACCGGGTGAGCGGGCGGGCATCTGTCGGCGCGGCGTCTGAGTTGAACTGATATTGACAACCGTCGCTTCGTTCTGCTTGACCAGCTTGCGAAAATCCGGGAGCGGCTGGGTATCGGCGGGGCGGGCAGCCGGGGCAACCGCCATCCAGCACAGCAATAGCCACAGCGCGAAAAATTGGAGCAGACAACGAAAGCGGCTCATGGTGGCGATGATCTCCTGGCGATGGGCGGGAAAGCAACAGACGGGAAAACGGTATACGGACGGGGAGGCGGAGCATCCCGGCGCGCTCCAATGAGTCACGATGAGCGCCGCTCCGCTTTGTGCAGTATAAAATAACCGGATAGCCTATGATCGACTTAGGCGATTAACAAGGAGACAGGCGTGGAAGACCAAGAAACGATGCCGGTGATCACTGATCACGAGAAGGGGACCCGATACATTTACGAACTGGCGCTCAAGCTGCTGGAACTGGACGGTTCGGATATTTTCATCACTGCCGGCAGCCCGCCGGCGCTCAAGGTGAATCAGGAAATTCACCGGGTGGGCACCCAGATCATGACCCCGCAGCAAACCTCTTTGATAGCGCGATCGATCATGCATGACCGTCAGGTCAAGGAATTCGACCAGAACAACGAAGTCAATTTTTCCCTGAATTTTCCCAACATCGCTCGGTTTCGGGTCAGCGCCTTTACCCAGCGCGGCAGCGCTAGTTTGGTGATGCGGTTGGTCAAGCAGCGGATCCCGACCCTTCAGGAACTCAATCTGCCGCCGATTCTGCGCGAGATCGCCATGACTCAGCGCGGGTTGGTGATTTTTCTGGGCGGCACCGGTTGCGGTAAGACCACCTCGATGGCGGCGATGATCGACTATCGCAACAGCCAAAGCCGGGAACACATCATCACCGTTGAAGATCCGATCGAGTTTTTCCACCGGCACCAGCAGTGTCTGGTGGAGCAGCGCGAGATCGGCACCGATACCGAGTCCTACGAGGTTGCGCTGAAAAACACCCTGCGCCAGGCGCCCAACGTGATTCTGATCGGCGAATGCCGCGACCGGGAAACCATAGAAGCGGCGATCAATTTCGCCGAAACCGGGCATCTGTGCATCACCACCTTGCACGCTAACAACACCGATCAGGCGTTTGACCGCATCGTCAACTTTTTCCCTGACGAGAAACGGGCGCAGGTGCTGATGGATTTGTCCTTCAACATGAAGGCGTTCATCTCACAGCGCTTGTTGCCGCGTGAAGATCAGCCCGGCCTGATCCCGGCGGTGGAAGTCCTGCTCAATACTCCGCTGATGGCTGATTTGATCTTTCATGGCCGGGTCAAGGAGCTTAAATCGATCATGACCCGCTCCAGTGAGCGAGGCATCATCACCTTTGATCAGGCACTGTTCGACCTGTACGAAGCCGGACGGATCAGCTACGCGATGGCGATCCGCCACTCTGATTCCGCCAACAACCTGCGGCTGCGCATCAAGCTGGAGGGCAAACGGCAACTGCCGCAGAACGCTGACATGACTGCCCTCGAGATTGAAGAAGAAAAAAAGGTGGCCAGCTACCACCGGTGGGAGGGTTAGCGGCACGGATGGACAGCGGCTACACCTCGCCGTAACGCGCGCCGACCCCGATCCAGCGTCGGATCAAAGGTTCTATGCAGTCGGGATGATCGCGCAACAGTTCATCGGCGGCGTGGCGGGCGATGGGCAGCAAATCCTGATCACGCAACAAATCGGCGACCCGCAGAGTTTGCTCACCGGACTGGCGGGCGCCGAGGACTTCGCCGGGGCCGCGCAACTCTAAATCGCGGTGGGCGATTTCAAAGCCATCATGGCATTCCCGCAATGCTGCCAACCGGGTATGCGCCACTTGGGAGAGCGGTGGCCGGTACAACAGTACGCAACTACTCTCGATTGCGCCGCGCCCGACTCGCCCGCGGAGCTGATGCAGTTGCGCTAGTCCCAGCCGTTCGGCGTTCTCAATGATCATCAGGCTGGCGTTGGGGACGTCCACCCCGACTTCAATCACGGTGGTGGCGACCAGCAAATCCAGTTGTCCGGCCTTGAACGTGGCCATGACCGTTTCCTTCGTCGCCGCCGGCAGTCGGCCATGCACCAGACCGATCCGCAGTTCCGGCAGGATTTCGCTCAACCGTTCCGCAGTCGCCACCGCGGCCTGGCATTGCAGCGTCTCGGATTCCTCAATCAGCGGACAGACCCAATAGGCTTGCCGTCCGGTTTGACAGGACTGCCGGATGCGGGCGGCCACTTCATCCCGGCGGCTGTCGGGTAAGGCAACGGTCTTGACCGGCTGCCGTCCCGGCGGCAGTTCATCAATCACTGAGGTATCGAGATCGGCATAGGCGCTCATCGCCAGGGTGCGCGGGATCGGGGTCGCGGTCATGATCAACTGGTGCGGCCGACTGCCGCTGTGCCGACCTTTTTCGCGCAAGGCCAGCCGCTGATGAACCCCGAACCGGTGCTGTTCATCAATGATCGCCAGCGCCAGTTCCGCGAAAGCGACCTGTTCCTGAAACAGCGCGTGGGTGCCAACGGCTAACTGAATGTCGCCGGCGGCCAGCCGTTCCAATAGCGTCCGTCGAGCTTTGCCGGTCAGTCGCCCGGTCAGCCAGGCCACTTCAACGCCCAGTTCCCCCAGCCAGTTCTGGAAGTTGCGGTAATGCTGTTCGGCCAGCAATTCAGTCGGGGCCATCAGCGCCGCCTGTGCGCCGGTCTCCACCGCCTGCAAAGCGGCCAAGGCCGCGATCACGGTTTTCCCGGAGCCGACATCGCCCTGCAACAGCCGCAACATCGGGCGCGGCTGGGCCAGATCGACCGCGATTTCGGTAAAAACTCGCTGTTGCGCCGCAGTCAGGCTAAAGGGCAGCCGCTCTAGAAACCGGCCGGTCAGTTCCCCATCCCCGGTCAATCGCGGCGCGGTTTGCTGCTTCATCCGCTGGCGCAACCGGCGCAGACTAAGTTGATGGGCCAGCAGTTCCTCGAAAGCCAGTCGACGCTGGGCGGGATGGCGGCCGCCGGCCAGTTCCGCCAGAGTGGTCGCGGCTGGCGGCTGGTGCAGCAAGCGCACTGCTTCGGCAATCGGCGTCAGGCGCAGTCGGGTCCGCAGTTCCGCCGGTAACAGTTCCGGCAACAGCGCCGCCGTCTCCAGTTGTTCCAGCGCCTGTTCCGCCAATCCACGCAGAGTGAATTGTTGCAAACCAGCAGTCGTGGGATAGGTCGGGGTCAAATAAGCTGGCGCGGGGGGATCGTCCGGGCTAATGCGCTGGCATTCAGGATGGATCATCTCCAGGCCGTTATAGCCCTGCCGCACCTCGCCGAAACAGCGCAGCCGCGCGCCGGTCTGGCCAAGCAATTGTTGCTGGCCGGGACTGAAATGAATGAAGCGCAAGGTCAATACCCCGCTGCCATCCACCAGATGACAGAGCAGAAACCGCCGACCCCGGGCGGTAATTTCGCTCCCGACAACCTTAGCCTCGATCTGCGCTTCATCGCCCGCCTGCAACTGGCCGATAGGAGTCAGGCGGGTGCGATCCTGATAACGCAACGGCAGATGCAGCAGTACATCAGCAGCGGTGCAAAGGCCGAGTCGGCGCAGGCGTTCGGCCAATTTGGGGCCAACGCCCTTGAGTGCAGTCGCCGGCAAGGGTTCGGGGGTGAAGGGCCGCGCCGATTCTGGTGCGTTCAGTATTGGAATCCTCGATGGCAACGCCCATGAGATAGCCCGGTCAGCCCGGATCAAGCGTTGCGAAATCCGTGGGAGTTTATGGAATAATGCTGAATCATTAAAACCTTTTGGAGGATACAGGCATGAATAAACTGGTGGGCGGGGTAGTCGTGGTTGTGGTTGTGGCGGCGGCGGGCGTCACCGGCGCGGCGTACTGGTCGGGGATGCAGGCGCAACGCTGGTACGAAGAAGCCCTGGCGGAAGGCGCGAAGAACCCCAACGTCAAGTTCAGTACGGTGAGCTATCAGCGCGGACTGTTCTCCTCCCAGTCGGTGACCCGTATCCAGTTGACGATGCCCGAAAACAGCGATGCCAAGGAGGCTGATCCCTCTTTTTCGATTCGCCAGGAGATTTACCATGGCCCGCTGCCTCTGGCCGGCTGGGGGGTTCCGGGCATTCCGATGCAAGTAACCGGCGCGGTGGTGCGGGCGGTTCTGGAGCCGGACAGCAGCGCCTGGACCCGGGAGCTGGCCAAAGCCTATGGTAATCAACCGCCAATCGTGGCGATCTCGCGGATTGCCTTCGACGGGGCCAGCGATACCCACATCGCCATGCCGCCGCTCACTCTGACCAATACCGGCGAGGTGCAAAGCCTGAAATTCAGCGGCTTGCAGGGCCAGTTTCAGGTTGCGGCCAAGGCTGCCGCGGTGCAGGGCAACCTGACCGTCGCCAGCCTGGAAGCCGTCGGCAAGCCCACCTCTGCGGCTGACGGTCAGCCTGCAACCGGCGGTGGTCAGATCAGCCTGCGCGATCTCAGTCTGACGGTGAACCAGCGCAAGGGCGCGTTTGATCTGCTGTTTGGCGACTCCAGCTTTAAAATCGGCGATCTGAGCGCCAAAGATGAGACCAGCGGCGCGCCGATCGCCATCAACAATCTCAGCATCAGCGGTTCGCTGACCCCGCAAGGTGCGCAACAAATCGCTGCCGAGGCGTTGATCAAGGCCAGCAAGGTGACCGTAGACCAGCAGAGCGGCGAGGGCAGTTTGAAGCTGGTGCTGCGCAATCTGGATGGCGCGACCGTTGCGAAATTACAGCAGTGGCAGCAAAAGGTGGCGAGCAATCCCAACGAGGATCCCCAGGCGCTCGGCGAACTGATGCCGTTGATTAAAGCCCTGCTGGCGGGCAAACCGGAATTTCTGATCGATAGTCAGGCCAAACTGGCCCAGGGCAACTGGCAAGGCCAACTGACCCTGAATTTCCAGGATTTTGGCGAGATCAATCCGCTGCTCGACCCCAGCGGACTGCTCAATGCGCTGGAGAAAGGCGCAGCGGATGTCGCCGCATCCCGGACCCTGGTTGAGGCGCTGCTGACCAATACGGCAAAGGAAACAGCGCTGGCGCAAGCCAAAGCGCAGGGTGAGACCGTCGATGATCAGGCGGCGCAAACGCAGGCGGCGCAACAAGTCACTGAACAGTTGCAAGGATTGACCGCCGCCGGGTTCATCGTCCTGGAAGGCGATCAATACAAGTCGAGCGCCCGCTTTGCCGGGGGCAAGCTGACGGTGAACGGCCAGGAAATTCCGCTGACATCGGCGGATGGCATGGATAGCGGCGCGATGGGTGAAGAAATGCCAACTGAACCGGACGCTGCCGAAAAGCCGGCGCAACCGCAATAGCGGGTATCAGCGCATGGCCTGGCCTGACACCGCCCTGACCCGGCGACTTGGCATCCGCTATCCGATCATCCAGGCCCCGATGGCGGGCGGTCCGGGTACCCCGCAACTGGTGGCGGCGGCGTCCAACGCCGGCGGATTGGGATCACTGGCCGGTGGCTACATGCAGCCGGAGCGGCTACGCGCTGCCATCGCTGAGGTGCGCGCGCTCACCGACGGTCCCTTTGCGGTTAATCTGACCGCGGTTGCCCCGGCCCGTGCTGATCCAGCCCGCATCGCCCGCGCCGGTGAACTGCTGGCCCCGTACCGCGCCGAACTGGGTTTGCCGCCGGAACCGCCGTCACTGCCGCCGCCGACCGAGTTTGATGAACAACTGGACGTGATTCTGGAAAGCCGGATCCCGGTGCTGAGCTTCGTCTTCGGGGTGCCGGATGCCGGGTATCTGGCGCTGCTACAGGAGGCTGGCATCACCACCATGGCGACCGCCACCCACCTGCTGGAAGCGATTGTGCTGGAGGAAAGCGGGGTCGATTTCATCATCGCCCAGGGTGCCGAGGCCGGGGGGCATCGCGGCACCTTTATCGGACGTCCCGAGCAGGGGCTGGTCGGAACCATGACCCTGACGCCGTTACTGTCCAAGCATGTCGCGGTTCCGATCATTGCCGCCGGTGGAATCATGGACGGGCGCGGGGTTGCGGCGGCGCAGATGCTCGGCGCAGTCGGCGTCCAGATGGGCACCGCCTTTCTGGCCTGCCCGGAAAGCGGCGCGCATCCGGCCTACAAGGCGCTGCTGCGGCAAGGCAGCGAAATTTCCACTACCCTGAGCCGAGCGTTTACAGGCCGCCATGGCCGGGTGCTGCGCAACCGGCTGGTCGCCGAGCTACAGGCGCACGAGGCGGAATGGCCTGGTTTTCCGTTGCAACTCTTTCTGACCCACGATCTGCAACAAGCCGCTGCCGAGCGGAATTTGACCGATTTCATGGCGCTGTGGGCCGGCCAGGGTTGCCATTTGTGCGAAGACTGTCCGGCGGGGGAGTTGATCGCTCAGTGGGTGACCCAAGCGCTGGCGCTGCTCAAGGGCGGGGAAGACGGCGAACCCCCTCAGTGGGAATCTGCTGAATCTGCTGCGCCGACCGTGGAGGATCTCCCTCCCGATCCGGCTTGCCTGATTTAACGGTGGTCATTCCTGAAATCGCAGTGGATTGAAATCGGTCTGGGCATCGTACACATCGACGCCCTCGCGCCGCTTGAGGGTGTTGACCACCCAGTAGGTCAGCGGGGTAGCGGCGGTTTCATAGGCCGACTTGGCCAGCCATTGCACCAGAATGGCGGTCAACAACGCCTCTGGCGGCAGCACCCCGGCGAACGCCACGGCGATAAAGACGGCTGAATCCAGTAGTTGCCCCACCAGGGTCGAGCCGATGGTGCGGGTCCACAGCCAGCGTCCCCGGGTCAGAATCTTCATTCGCGCCAGAATATAGGCATTGGCGAACTCGCCCGCCAGATAAGCGAGGAACGAGGCCAGCAGCAGGCGCGGCGCGTAACCAAGGATACGTTCAAACGCCGCCTGCCCGTCCCAGAACCCCGCCGGCGGCAACGCCTGGGCCAGGGCGATAGCCAGCACCGCCAGCAGGTTGCAGGCGAACCCCAGCCAGATCACCTGCCGGGCGCGGCGATAGCCGTAGACCTCGGTCAGCACGTCGCCAAGAATGTAGCTGACCGGAAAGATGATCACCCCGGCCGGCATGATCCAGGGACCCACCTCGATCAGCTTGACCGCAATGATATTAGCGACCAGCAGGCTGGTAATAAAACCGGCTATGACCAGCATGAAAGCCGGAGTCAAGGCAGGGGGCGGAGGTGATAAGCGGGATTCAAGCGTCATCGATGCGCTCACTCAGAGAGTCAATATAATCAATAATCAGCGGTCGAGTCTAACCGGTCCCGGCATGGAAAAGTGACCAAAACCACGGGCAACTAGATCCTGTCACTTCATGCCTGTTGCGAAAGAGGATAACCCAGACCCATCAACCCCGCCAGATAATGGTCCAGCAGTGAATCGGTCACTTCGGCAATCGAGCGCCCCCCCACGAATTCCAGTTTCTGATCAAATCCCAGAATGCAGACGCCGTGAATCCCGCTCCATAACGCCCGGGCCGCCAGGGTGATATCGTCCGGAGAGCGGCAGGGGCAGAGCAGCGCCAGTTGCTGTTGAACCAGCGCGAACATCCCCGCTACTTTCTCACTGAACGAATCCGGCACGGTTTGCCCTTCCGGTAGCCGGTGCTGGTAAATCGCCAGCCAGCGCGGCGTTTCGGTCAGGGCGAACCCGATATAAGCCTGAGCCAGCGCCCGGATCGCCTGGGCCGGCGGTGGCTGGTCAGCCACGGCCACGGTCAATTGCTTGCCCAGATCATCCAGAGTCCGCTCATTCATCTGCACGATCAGGTCATCAAGGTTACGGAACACCATATAGAGACTGCCGACCGTGTAGCCGATCCGGGTGACCACCTTGCGGGTGCTCAATCCATCCAGGCCGTCGGCGGCAACCAGTTCCTCAGCGGCTTGTAGCGCGATTTCCCGGAGTTCCTCACGGGTGTGGTCATTGCGTCTACCCATGAGCGCCCTCCGGGTGTGTGGTCTTAGCTGCGGTGACGCCGTCGCCAGAGATCGCCAAAACCGGGGTAAAACACCCGCAGGTCGGCCTGAGCTTGGCTCTCCTGCATGGCCTGGCGAATCAGGGCGATGTTGATCTGAGCGCGGCGCTTGAGAATGTCCGCTTTGAGTGTAGTCAGTTCAGCGCAACCTGCCATGAGTTCCTGCTCGACTTGCGCCCGCTGCTGGGCGTAGCGCTGGCGCAGATCAGCGATAGCGGCGGGATCGATGCCCTGACGCGGATCGTAGCAGAACTGCCGTTCCAGGGTCTGTCGCCACCCCAGCAGCGCCGCTGCCCGTTGTCGGCCCAGCCGCTGCCCAAACCCCGGCACCGTGCGCAAGGCCTCGGCGGTGACATCGGCGGCGGTTTCAATGCCGTAGGACTCCAGCGCCATCCGGTCGGTAGCGCGAATTTCCGGAATCCGAGCCGCGTCTACAAAAACGCCTTCCAAAAATGTCTGCAATTGCGCCCGCCGCTGGTCAGTCTCCAGCCGTTGCAAATCTCGCTGTAAATCCGCCGCCAGATTCCGGTAACGGTCGCGCAGGGTTTGCAGAACCTGCAACCGGTTTAGAAACGGCTGCACGGTGGCGTGTTCCCGCCACTCGTTCCGCAAGCGGGCCAGTTCCCGGCGGGCGGTGAACAAGGCCAGCCGACGACGCTGATACTCGCGGCGCACCGCCGGATTACGCAGCAACGACCAGCTGGCGGCAGCCAGCATTGGCCATAGCCAGAACAATCCGGGCTGAATCAGCACTGCCGCCAGCGCCGTGCCCAGCAGCGCCGCAGCCTTGATCGCGTTATCACGCTGGGCGCGTTGCAGCACTTCCGGGAGCGGCGTCGCGGTCGCCGGCGACTGTGCTTCAGGATGCGGCATCGCTTCAATGGCGGGCGGCGCAACCCCACTGATCCGGCTCCAGACCCGCTCCAGATCAAAATCCGGATGCCCTGCCTCGGGACTGAGCGCGGCGGGACGCGGGGAAAGAAAAAAGGCCGCGCCGCTGGCCTGTTCGACCACGCACCAGGGACAGGCCGACAACTGACTGGGGTATTTATGCATCGGGTTGCGCCCACAGGTGCGCAACTCGCGATTGAGCCGCTCCAGCGCCAGCAGCCATTCCCGGGGGGTGGGCCGGCGCTGGTCCGTGGCTAGGGGGACGAACGCCCGCTCGAACAGATCAGCGACCGGGCGCGGCAACGCCGAAAACGGCAAGGTATGCGGCGGTGGCTCCATCAGTTGCAGCGCCGCGTGCTGGCCGAAGGCGAACCGGTAGTCGCGGATCGCCCGTTCAATCGGCATATCGCCCTTGCCCCGGTAGCGCCCGGCAAAGGGATGACGGCCCATGAATAACAAGTGGAAACACAGCAGCGCCAAACCAAAGGCGTCATGATCCGGGTTGCGCCGCAAACCGCGAAACGGCCGATCCTGCAATTCCGGGGCGGTGAATTGCGGCACACCGACTTCACAGAGAAACAGCCGATCGCCGACGCTGATCTGGAAGGAATCGCAGTCGATCAGCTTGACCAGCGCCTGGGCTGAAACCACCACATTGCCCGGATTGACATCGCCGATCACATGGTCCCGGGCATGGATGGTCTCGAACGCGCTGGCCAAGTTGCGGGCGGCGTGAACCAGGAACGACCAGTCAGCTTGGGGAAAAGCGCGTTTGCGATGGGAAGGGCCATACAGGCTGTGAATTTCCTGATAGCCGCTGACCTTGGGCATGATAAAGCCCTGCACCGGGCCATTCGGGCTGGCGCGCAACACATCCACTGGCCAGGCGGCAATCGCGAGCAGGCTGGGGTGGGCCTGGCGGGCCATGCCTTGCAGCTTCAGGGTTTTTTCAGCGGTAACCGGCTGGTGATAGCGCTTGGCGACAAACCCGGGCCGGCCCACGATGTCGTAAACCGCGCCCTCGCCGCCCCGCCCCAGTTCCCTGCCCAGTTCGACTGGGTGATCCGCGCCGCTAACCAGCGTCGTCATTGCGGACCGCCAGGATCAGGGTCTTGTCGTCATGGGTGCGCTCGTTGATCGCCGGGCTGGACAGAAACCGCTCCAGCGCGGTGGTCAGTTCCGCCGGATCGCCGGCGGTGGGGTAATCGCGCAGGCGCTGGAACAGCGGGCGAAAGAACGGCAGATGCGCCTGCCGGCTGTGGTAGTGCAGGGCCAGTGATTGCAAACCATCGGTCAGCAAGGCGACTTCCCGCACCGGTTCAGTCAGCAGGCAACACTCCAGCCGGGCGGCGGCGGTCGGGTCGGTGACAAAGTGGGTTTCGTTCGGGTATTCACCGCCCTGCGGCCAGAACACTGGCCGATAGCCGTCGCCGCTTCCGATCACGATGGCGCCGTCGCCGATTTGCAGGAACAGCGCCCGGTCTGTGGTCAGCGCCGCGCCGAGCAGAGTGCAGGCGAACTCCCGGATCGGCCGTCCTGAGTCTGCCGCCTGCTGCGCCAGCGCGGTTTGCACCTGCTGGAGCGCCTGTTCAGCCACCACTGACGTCCAGTCCGACGAGGGTTGGGAAAGCCAACGGGTCCATTCCGCCAGCAGGGTCTGGCAAGCCAATGCCGCGCCGATGCCGGATTGGGCGGCGCTGCCGGCCCCATCAGCGACCGCCAGCAGCAGCGTCGAATCGGCATCCAGCGGTTGCAGCCAGTGTGCGGCGCTGGCGTCCTGGCAGCCCAGGCCATCGGCCAGGTGGGCCACCCCGGGGACGCTGGCGCAGACGTAGCGCCAGCCGCCCGTTCCGCTCACACCGAAGCCCAGCCGTCGGGGCTGGTGGGATTAAGCAGCGGCACCTCGGTTCCGGGCACCGAGCGCGATACCGACCGCATCGAATTGGACAGCCATTGGAACAGTTCGCGGAAGCGCAACCCTCTCAGCCGCAATGGCCTGCGGACTGAAATCTGTTGCAGGATGTCGAGATTGGCTTCATCGACGCCTACCGCGAAGAAGGCGAAGGCGCGTTTTTCCTCGCCCAGTCGCACCGCATCGGCGGCGGGTTTCCAGTCGTCGGTGGGACTACCATCGGTCAGCAGGAATACCCAGGGACGGAAAAAGGGAATGCCGTGTTCACGGTACCTGGCCTTGCGCTGGTCCAGCAATTCCAGCCCCTGAATGATCGCTTGGCCCATCGGCGTATCCTTTTGGGCGGTCAGTTGCGGCGGAACGAACTGCTCGGCGGTCTGGAAGTCGGCGACGACCTGCACTGGACCAAAGGTGATGATGGCGATTTCGACCCGCTTGGCGGCCAGGCTATCGGCCAGCAACTCTTCCTTGAACGCCGCCAGGCCGTGATTGAGTTCAGTCATCGGATGACCATTCATGGACCAGGAATTGTCCAGCAACAGCACACAGGGACAGCGCGGCTCCGGATTGTCGGCGAATTCAGCGCCACTGAAATCCACGCCGAACGGGGTCTGTTGGGAAAGGTCAAGTTCGTTCATCCGGGGAATCCTCTCAGAGCGGAAGGGAGCGCGGGCGTGAATATACCGCGCCCATGGTTCAGGCCCGGTATAATAAACAGCGGGTACGAGCGAAAGTAGACCGGAAAAGTCGAATGAAGTTGACGGAGATGAAACAGACAAGAGCAGTGGCGCTACCCATCCTGATCATGGCGTTGACTCCAGGCTGCGCGTGGTGGCAAGCGCTGGTCGGTAAACCCGCCATGCCGGCGCAGTCCCAGACGGCCACGGCGTCAACCGCACAACCCCCGGCGTTGGAAGCTAAGCTGGACGAGGTGAACGGGCGGCTGGCGCGGATGGAGCAGACGCTGGTTGCCGTGCGTGTTCAAGGTCAGCAGCGACAAAAACAGGAGGTCCAGACGCAGCAGCTCATGGGAGGGTTACGGCGCGAGGTGCGCGATACCCGGATGGCGGTGGTCGGCGTCCAGCGGCAGATGAAGCAAAATCCAGCGCCGGACGGAGCCGCTACGGCAAGCGCTGACTTCTGGGCGGTGGACGCGCCATTAGGTGAGTTACCTAACGGCGGCGGCAAACGCGAAACTCGCCGGATTCCAGCGCTGGTGCCGGATCGGGCGCGGGAGATTCTGGTGTATGTCCAGATTGCGACGGGTTATGCCAAGGGTGGGCCGCACCGGTTCCGGCTTTCGGTGCGGACTCAGGGCGACCGGGAAGCGGCGTTTTATCTGTACGCGGTCGGTCAGCCTCAGCCAAGCTGGGCCTACAACTCGGACAATGTCTGGCTGCCCATGCCCAAAAACCGCGAGCTGATTTTGCAGGCCGAGGGCGAACCTTTTTTCGGCGACTGGAACAGCGAGGTGCGGATTGTCGGGTATCGATGAAGACTCGCCGGTTTGACCAAAGCGTAGTCAATAGACAAGTCGCTGAGGTTGATGCAGAATCGCGCCCCTTGACTGACTGGCGAATTGCTGCGCAACCAGGGTTCTGCTCAACATCATGGCAAAACTGCTCCTGCTGAATGGCCCCAACCTGAATCTGTTGGGAACCCGGGAACCCGGAATCTACGGCGCTGATACCCTCGCCGACATCGAACAGCGTTGTACCGCACTGGCCCGGAGCCTGGGGCCGCATGATCTGGCCTGTTTTCAGAGCAATGCCGAAGCGGCCCTGATCGACCGGATTCACGCCGCCCGCACCGAAGGCGTCGCCTTCATCGTGATTAATCCTGCTGCCTTCACCCACACCAGCGTGGCGCTGCGCGATGCCCTGCTCGGGGTGGGTATCCCCTTTATCGAGGTCCATTTGTCCAACGTATTCGCCCGCGAGCCATTCCGTCATCATTCTTACCTTTCCGACATCGCGGTCGGGATCATCAGCGGGCTGGGCGCACAGGGCTACGAACTGGCGTTGCGATCCGCCGACCAGTCCCTTGCCGCGTTGCCCCGGTAGCCGCCGCCATGCCGATGGATATTCGTAAAATCAAGAAGCTGATTGACCTGCTGGAGCATTCCGGCATTTCCGAAATTGAGATCAAGGAGGGTGAGGATTCGGTGCGGATCAGCCGCCATCCCCATGGTGGCGCGGTGATGATGACGCCGCCTCCGGTCTGGACCACGCCCGGTTATGGCCCGCCGTCTGCCGCGCCGCTGCCGGTTCCTGCTGTGTCCACGGCCCCGCCCGCCGCGCCTGAACCCGAACCGCTCAAGGGCCATATTCTCCGTTCGCCGATGGTCGGCACCTTCTACCGTTCCGCCGCGCCCGGCTCCAAACCGTTCATTGAAATCGGCCAGACGGTGAAAGTAGGCGATCCCGTTTGCATCATTGAGGCGATGAAGATGTTCAACCAGATCGAGGCGGACTGCGCCGGAACCATTGCCCGGATTCTGGCGGAGAACGGTCAGCCGATTGAATACGACCAGCCGTTGCTGATCATTGAATAATCCCGCCATGCTGGACAAAGTGGTGATCGCCAACCGCGGGGAAATCGCCCTGCGGATTCTGCGGGCCTGCCGGGAGCTAGGCATCCGCACCGTCGCAGTTCATTCCACCGTGGATCGAGACCTCAAACACGTCCGGCTGGCTGATGAAACGGTCTGTATCGGTCCGCCGCCGGCCGCCGACAGCTACCTGAACATGCCGGCGATCATCAGCGCCGCTGAAGTCACGGATGCGGTTGCGATTCATCCCGGCTACGGCTTTCTGTCGGAAAACGCCGATTTCGCTGAGCGGGTTGAGCAAAGCGGCTTCATCTTCATTGGCCCGAAACCGGAAACCATCCGGCTGATGGGCGACAAGGTCTCGGCGATCCGGGCCATGCAGGAGGCCGGCGTTCCCTGCGTCCCCGGTTCCGATGGGCCACTGGGCGACGACGCGGATGAAACCCTGCGGATGGCGCATCAGATCGGCTACCCGATTATTATCAAGGCGGCCGGCGGCGGCGGCGGGCGCGGGATGCGGGTGGTGCATAGCGAGGCAGCGCTGCTGACCACGCTGGATCTGACCCGCAGCGAAGCGGGAGCCGCATTCGGCAATCCGACGGTGTATATGGAAAAGTACCTGGAACATCCGCGCCATATTGAAATTCAGGTGCTGGCGGATACCCATGGCCACGCCATTCATCTCGGCGAACGTGACTGTTCGATGCAGCGCCGGCATCAGAAGGTGATTGAAGAAGCGCCGGCTCCTGGCATAACCCCGGAGCAACGCCGCCGGATCGGTCAGGTCTGTGTGGACGCCTGCCAGCGGATCGGTTATCGCGGCGCGGGGACGTTTGAGTTCCTGTACCAGGATGGCGAGTTCTATTTCATTGAAATGAATACCCGGGTCCAGGTCGAACATCCGGTGACCGAGCTGATTACCGGAGTCGATATTGTCAAGGCGCAGTTGCGAATTGCCGCCGGCTTGCCGCTGGGCTACCGGCAAGAGCAGATTCGGATCACCGGTCATGCACTGGAATGCCGGCTGAACGCCGAAGACCCGGAGAGTTTCATTCCTTCGCCGGGTACGATTAGCCAGTACCACCCGCCGGGTGGGCCAGGCATCCGGGTGGATTCGCACCTTTACAACGGCTACCGGGTGCCGCCCAATTACGATTCGATGATCGGCAAGCTGATTGCCTATGGCGAAACCCGCGAAGCTGCGATCGCCCGGATGCGCGGAGCCTTGGCGGAACTGGTGATCGAGGGGATCAAGACCAACGCGCCGCTGCATCGGCGGATTCTCGGCGATGCCCGGTTTCTGGATGGCGGTACCGATATTCACTATCTGGAAAAGCAGTTGCTCGCGGTTCGTTAGCCTTCCGTCGTTCTTTCTTTTCAGGCCCGCTCCCGGGCAAACTCGACCGGGCCTGATCTGCAAAACGCCAATCTGATGGTCAATTACGATCTGCCGTGGAATCCCAATCGGCTGGAACAACGCTTTGGGCGGATTCACCGCATCGGCCAGCAGGAAATGTGTCGCCTGTGGAATCTGGTCGCCAAGGAAACCCGTGAGGGCGACGTCTACCACCGGCTGCTGCAAAAGCTGGGGGTGGTCGGCGAGGCGCTCCAGGGGCGGGTGTTTGATGTCCTGGATGAAATTTTTGAAGAGGTCAGTCTCAAAGACCTGCTGCTGGAAGCCATTCGCTATGACGATCAGCCTGAAATCCGCGCCCGCCTCAATCAGAAGATTGAAAACGCGCTCGATCTGGATCGGTTGCGGGATTTGCTTAACCGGACCGCGCTGGCTCAGGAGACGATAGGCGTTGAGCGGCTGTTTGCGGTCAAGGCGGCGATGGAACAAGCCGAAGCTCGGCGGTTGCAACCCTATTTCGTGCGGGCATTCTTCCTCAAGGCGTTTGCGACCCTCGGCGGTGCGATCTATCCACGGGATCGGGGTCGGTTTGAGTCTTCTTTTTTATTGGGCTACCATAAAACTGCTAATTACTCTATTCAAAAGCGGCCTAAATAAAGAGTCCGGGAATTGCTGGGTAGAACCGGTCATAGTTTCAAACGGCGCTTACCGCAACGCCAGCGTCGCGATCACGACCCCTGAATCGTCCGGGCAGACTTTGACGGTGAAGCCCATCGCCCGGCACAGCTCCAGCATCGGCTCGTTTTCACGCAGAATTTCGCCGAAGATTTCACGCAGGCCCTGATCGCGCGCGTAGTGAATCAGGCGGCGCAACAGCAGGCTGCTTAACCCGATGCCGGTGGCTTCGCGCAGCAGAATGATGGCGAACTCCGCCCGCTCCCCGTCGGCATCACCGATGATCCGCGCCACGCCACAGCCTTCCGGTTCCTGGCCCGGCCGTTGCCGCACCGCCACCAGCGCCATTTCCCGGTCATAGTCGATCTGGGTCAGTCGGGCTGCTTCAACATGGGTCAGTTCCTTGACCAGGTGCATGAACCGCATCCGAATCTCTTCTGTGGTCAGCCGGGCGAACCCGGCAATAAAGGCGGGTTCATCCTCCGGGCGCACCGGGCGAATCAGCAGCGTCGAACCATCCGGCAAGGCGAGAGTTTCTTCCAGTTCCCGGGGATAAGGGCGGATCGCCAGCCGGGCGTGAGCCGGTTGCCCGGACGTTGCAATCTGGACCCGGGCCGCGCCGACTGTCGCTTGCTGCGCCGTCGCCAGCACCGGATTCAGTTCCAACTCCACAATTTCGCCCAGATCGACCACCAGTTGGGCCACCTTGACCAGTAACAGCATCACGCTATCCAGTAACCCAGCCATGGCGGCGTCGGCATTGCACAGCAGTTGGCCGATGCGGGTATGCGCGATGACTTCCCGCGCCAGCACCGGGTTGAGCGGCGGCAACGCAGCAGCGACTTCGTTAAACAGAGGCGCAGATCGCCCGCCTGGCCCCAGCAGCAACACCGGCCCAAACGCCGGATCGACGATCATCCGGATCGCCAGTTCCAGCAATGCCGGAGCGGGGGAGGGGCTTGCCGTGGCAACCTCCGGCGTAGTGAACCCAACGCCATAAGCCTGCAGCAACACGACCGTTCCCGCCGGAGTCAGAACATCGCGGCCTTCCGCCAGCGCGGTGCGAATCATCTGCCGAGCGGCAACGGAATCGGCAGTGAATCCTTCAGGCGGATCAGGCGGGGTTTCCATCAACGCGATCCGGTTCTGTTGATATTGCCAACGCTGCATGAAGGCCCGAACTGCGTCGTTGGGCAGGTCATAGCTGGGAATGAGCTGTTCCAGAAAGCGTTGCCGGGCGGCGCAGGCGCTGTTCGCGCCCAGCCAGCAGGTCAGCACTCCGGGACGCTTGCCGCCTTGGGCGCGAAACCGTCTGACCGTGGCGCAGACAGTCATTGCGACCGCTTCGGCGCAAACCAGCGCATTGGGTGAGTGCAAGACCAAGAGGCAGTCAATTTCCCGCTCCTTCAACAACGGCTCCAGAACCGCAGCCACCCGGGCCGGATCGGCATCGCCGCCCAAATCGAGCGGATTGTCCAGCACGAAGCCCGATGGCAGAACCTGATGCAAGGCCTCTTGCAGCGCCGGGCTGAACCGGGCCAGTCGCCCACCTTCGGCGAACAGGGCATCCGCCGCCAGCAAGCCCAGCCCACGACTATTGCCGACAATAGCCAGCCGGTCGCCGGTCGCCGGTATGTCCAGAGCCAATGTCTCAGCAGCCCAGAACAGTTCCCGCAACGACGAGACCCGCAACATCCCGGCCCGGCGAAAAGCGGCGTCATAAATCGCATCCACCTGGTGCGAAGCCGGATCGCCACCCCGCCCGGCCCGGACCACCAGCACCGGCTTGATCCGGGCCGCCGCCCGCGCCGCCGACAGAAACTTACGGGCATCGGTCAGCGTTTCCAGGTACAGCAGAATGGCGCGGGTCTCCGGATCGCGAGCCTGCCAGTCCAGCAGGTCGCTGAAATTGAGATCAGCCCGTTCACCCAGCGCGATGACGCTGGAAAAGCCAATGCCTTGTGCGGTCGCCCACTCCAGCATCGGGGCCAGCACTGCCCCGGATTGGGCGATCAGCGCCAGATGACCAGGCCATGGCAACAAGTGACTGAGCGAGGCATTCAGGCCGCAGCGCGGAACGATCACGCCGAGACTGTCCGGCCCCAGTAGGCGTAGATCGTGCGGTCGGGCGCGCTCGCGCAAGGTGTGATGAAACTGGCGCATGGCATCGCTGCCCAGGGGGCCATGATCGGTAGCGATCACGGCGACCCGGGTTCCCAGCCGGCCTAGTTCGGTCACCAGCTCAGGAATCGTGGACCGGGGAGTAGCGATGATCGCCAGTTCCGGCACATGCGGCAGATCAGCTAGATGCGCAAAGGCGTGTCGATCCTGAATGCGCCGATGGCGGCGGTTGAGCAGGAACAGTTCGCCTTTAAAACTGCCCGCCAGCAGGTTGCTGGTCAACGCCGCGCCCATCGAACCGGGCCGCTCGCTGGCCCCGATCAGCGCCACCGAAGCAGGGTTAAACAGCGCCTTTAACGGGCGGGTAGGCATCATCGTCACTCATTTCAAGCCCGGCCACTGGTTTTCCGCCACCAGTTCAGCCAATGGCTGCCGACTGGCCCAACCTTCCAGCTCCAGCATCGGCTTGGCGTAGAACTGTTCGACCGGTCCCAGACACAGCACCGCAACGGGTCGGGCGCCGGCCGGCATAGCGAGCAAGCCAGCCAGGGCATCCGGATCGAACAGCGACACCCAGCCCAGTCCCAGTCCTTCGGCGCGGGCGGCCAGCCACAGGTTTTGAATGGCGCAGGCCACCGAGGCCAGATCCATCTCTGGCAAGGTGCGCCGCCCGAAGATATGCCGCTCGCGGCCGTCCATCAGCGCCGCAACCAGCAGTTCCGCACAGTCCAGCACGCCCTCGACCTTGAGCCGCATGAAGTCGTCCTCACGCTCGCCCAAGGCTTGGGCGGTGCTGAGGCGCTCGGTTTCGACCAGCGCCTGAATCGCCCGGCGCAAGGTGGGATCAGTGATCCGGATAAAGCGCCAGGGCTGCATAAATCCGACGCTTGGCCCTTGATGCGCCGCCGCCAGCAACCGGGCTAATTGGTCCGCTGGCACCTGACCGGGGCAAAAATGGCGGATGTCGCGGCGTAGCGCGATCGCTTTGTAGACAGCGGCAATCTCATCGTCACTGAAGCGGTGATCCACTACTGGCATCGGGTTAGACCAAGACATGGCTTAGATCAGGACATAGCGGCGAATATCGGGATCAGTGGTCAGCAAACTCACGGCCTGGGCCAGCGCCGTTTGCAGATGCGGGGTTTGCAGATGGGCGTCGAGCGCGGCGGCGTCCGCCCATTCTTCGACAAAGGTGAAATCGGTGGGGTCAGCCAGATTGTGCAGCAGGGTGTAGCTGCGACAGCCGGTTTCCCGGCGGGTTGGTTCGAGTAATCCGGCCAGAATGATCTGGAGCCGGGCTACGGTATCAGGCCGGGCGGTGAGACGGGCAATGACATGGACGGCAGGGCTGGACATGGCGGTTTCATTCTCCGGGGGAAGTGGAATTACGGTGATTTATCATAAAGGCTATACCGAGCGTCGATGAACATCCCAGAAACTGGCCACGGAAGAACACGGAAAATTTTTATTTTTCAGTGTGTTCCTGTATTTTTCCATGACTAATATCCTTAGGTTATGAGCGATGCTCAATCCGCCAGCGCCGCCAGCAAATCGGCCTGGTATTCGTTAATCAGCGGTTCGACGATCATATCCAGGTTCCCGGCCAGCACCTCGCCAAGCTGGTACAGGGTCAGGTTAATCCGGTGATCAGTCACCCGCCCCTGCGGAAAGTTGTAGGTGCGAATCCGCTCGGAACGGTCGCCACTGCCGACTTGCAATTTCCGGTTTTGAGCCTGGGCGCTGGTCTGTTTTTCCCGTTCCGCCGCCAGCAATTTCGCCTGTAACAACGACATGGCCCGCGACCGGTTTTTATGTTGGGAACGCTCGTCCTGACACTCCACCACAATTCCGCTGGGCAAATGGGTGATGCGGATCGCCGAATCGGTCTTGTTGATATGCTGCCCGCCCGCCCCGGAGGCCCGGTAGGTGTCCACCCGCAAGTCGCCGGGATTGATCTCTACCTGTTCGATGTCGGCCAGTTCCGGCAGCACCGCGACCGTGGCGGCGGAGGTGTGAATCCGGCCTTGAGCCTCGGTCGCCGGCACCCGTTGCACCCGATGCGCCCCGGATTCAAACTTCAGCCGCGAATAAGCGCCCTGGCCGATCACCCGGCTGATCACTTCCTTGTAGCCGCCATGCTCGCCAACGCTCTCGCTCAGCGGTTCCAGCGACCAGCCGCGCAATTCAGCATAGCGGGCGTACATTCGCAACAAATCGCCGGCAAACAGCGCCGCCTCGTCGCCGCCGGTCCCGGCGCGGATTTCCAGAAACAGGTTGCCGATGTCGTGCGGATCGCGGGGCAGCAGCAACAATTGCAAGGCCCGCTCCTGTTCAGCGCGGCGGGCCTCGACCTCCAGCAGTTCGCTCTGAGCCAGGGCGCGCAACTCTGGATCGGGATCGCCCGCCATTTCGCTGGCGGCAGCCAGGTCATCCAGCGTTCGGCGATAAGCCCAGAATCCGCCGGCAATCGGCTCCAGTTGGGCATATTCCATCGACAAGGTCCGAAAGCGGTTGCTGTCGCCAATGATGCTCGGTTCGGCCAGCAGGGCGCTGACTTCCTCATGGCGGGAGGCCAGTTGTTCCAGCTTGGCCAGCATGGAAGGATTCATTGGCACGAATTCCCACCGTTCAGACGGTACAGGGTTTTGATCATGTTCAGCATCTCGGCGTCACCCTGGGCCGCAGCTTCGCGCAGGCCGGCGCAGGGCGTGTGAATGAGGCGATTGGTCAGGGTGTCAGCGAGCAGGCGCAGCACTTCGGCGGGGTCTTTGCCTTGCCCGAGTTGGCGCTGGGCGCGGAGCAGGGCTTCATCCCTCGCGGCCTCGGCCTGCTGGCGCAACGCCTGGATACTGGCGGTGCTGTCCTGAGTGCGGAGCCAGGCCATGAAATGCTCGACCTGACTGTCGATGATCTCCTCGGCCTGTTCGGCGGCGGTCTGCCGGGAACGCAGGTTGTCCTGAATGATGTCCTTCAGATCGTCAACCGTGTACAGATACACGTCGTCCAGTTCCGCCGCCGCCGGGTCAATATCGCGCGGCACCGCCAGATCGACCATGAACATGGGCTGGCGCCGGCGCTGGCTCAGACACTGGCGAATCAGCGCCACATCCAGCATCAGACCGGGGCTGGTAGTCGCAGCGATCACCATGTCGGCCTCGCCAAGATGGGCGGGAATCTCCTCCAGCCCAATCGCGTAGCCGGCGAACGGCGCAACCAGCGCGTGCGCCCGCTCCAGAGTACGGTTGGCGATGATCAGTCGGCCGACCCCATGATCGTGCAAATGGCGGGCGACCAGCTCGATGGTGTCCCCAGCGCCGATCAGCAGGGCGATGCGTTGCGGCAAATCGGCGAAAATCTGCTTGGCCAGGCCGACTGCGGCGAACGCGACCGAGACCGGGCTGGCCCCGATCCGGGTATCGGTGCGGACCTGTTTGGCGACCGCAAAGGTGTGCTGAAACAGCCGTTGCAACCGGGAACCCAGCGCACCAGCGCTGTTGGCGGCCTGATAAGCCGCCTTGACCTGGCCGAGAATCTGCGGCTCGCCCAGCACCAGCGAATCCAGCCCGGACGCGACCCGCAGGATATGGCGCACCGCTCGCTGATCGGCGTACTGGTACAAATACGGTTGCAGATCGGTCACCGGCAGAGCGTGGTAATCGCCCAGCCAGTCCAACACCCGGCGGCCATCATCATTCCGTAGTCGGCAATACAGTTCGGTGCGATTGCAGGTGGACAGAATCGCTGCCTCACAGGCGCAGCCGCAGTCGAGCAAATTGCGCAGGGCGGCATCCAGCCGTTCGGCATGAAACGCTATCCGTTCGCGGATCGCGACCGGGGCGGTACGGTGATTGAGGCCAAGCGCCAGCAAGGGCATAGGAGAGGTCGGGTTAGGCTGAAAAATGGTAGGATTCTGCGGGATAGAACCGGGCAATGACAAGGTCATATCCCAGTCAGATATTCCGGCCCGCTGCGAATTTTTTCCGGACGTTTCTTATGGCAAGGTTTTTTACAGGCCGACCCGATGCCGGCGCCCTGTTCTCCTCTCGATTCCGGCTGCTCCTCTCGCGGCCAAAGCCGAACGATCAATACACCACTGGTAATCACGGGTAATGAATACACTTTTGAAAGGATTAGGTTTTAGTGGGCTGTTGTTGTTGAGCGGCTGCGCGACCGTCGTCGATGCGCAAGCGCCGGCGGAAACGGAATTTGCGATTCGGCCAGTCTTGCAGCCCAGCCCCCGCGCCGAATGGATGTATCAGGTTTTGGCGGCGGAACTGGCCGGCAAGCGCGATCAACTGGATGTGGCGTTGGACAATTACCGTAAGGTAGCCGCAACCAGCGCCGATCCCCGGATTGCTGAACGCGGGGCGATGCTGGCGCTGTTGCTGAAGGACCATGCGCTGGCGCTGGAACTGGCTCAACACTGGCAGACCCTCGCGCCCGCCGATGAACAGGCCCGACAGGCGCTAGCGCTGGCGTTGTTGCGGAACGGCCGAGTGGATGAGGCCGCTAATTATCTGGAAACCGTCCGGAAGCTGGCCGGCAAGAAAGACAAGCAGGACGGCTACGCCACTCTGGCCTCGTTGCTGAGTCAGGTCGAGGATAAGCCGGCGGCGCTACGGGTGATGGGGCAGTTCCGGGATCGCAACCCACGCTCGGCTTTCGCCCAGTATTACTACGCCATGCTGGCGGTTGCCGCCGGCGAGCGTGATCAGGCCCTGGCCAGTCTCGATCAGGCCCTGGCCCGCGACCCAAAAATGGCTGCTGCCCACCTGTTGCGCACCCGGATTCTACTGGATCAGGAGAACCGGGAAGCAGCGCTGGCCGGACTGGGTAAAGCCGTGACCGTGCTACCCCGCGACCGTAATCTGCGGATGAGCTACGCCAAACTGCTGATTGAGTCGGGGCAACTGGACAAGGCCCGCCGCGAGTTCGCTACCCTGCTGAATCAGAATCCCAAGGATGCTGATTCGGTTTACGCCCTGGGGTTGCTGGCCGCAGAAACCCGCCAGTTTGATCTGGCCGAAAGCTATTTTCTGGACCTGATCAAGCGCAAGACTCGGCTGGCCGACGCCTATTTCGAGATGGGCCGGCTTGAAGAGCAACGCGGCAATTACGTCAAGGCCAAGGAATGGTACGAGCGGGTGGTCGGTGAAGATCGCTACCTGAACGCCCGGATGCGGATGGGTGTGACACTGGCCAAAGCGGGTGATTCGACCGCCGTGGTCAGCCAGCATTTTGACACCCTGCGCCGCACCAATCCGCAAAACAGCATCATCCTGTATCTGGCCGAGGCCGAAGCGTTGCGGGAAGCCGAGCGGTTTCAGGAGGCGTTCGCCGCGCTGGAGCGGGGCTTGGCGCTGCACCCCGATGACAAGGATTTGCTCTATGCGCGGGCGCTATTGGCCGAACGCATCGACCGACTGGATGTGCTGGAGCGGGATTTGCGGGCTATTATCGCCGCCGATCCCCAAAACGGTCAGGCGCTCAATGCGCTCGGCTATACCCTGGCGGATCGCACCGACCGCTATCAGGAGGCGCTGAGCTATATCGAGCAGGCGCTGGCAATTTTGCCTAATGACGCGGCGGTGCTGGACAGCATGGGCTGGGTGCAATACCGGCTGGGCGATCAGGTCAAGGCTCTGGAGTATCTGCGCCGGGCTTATCAGGCGAATCCTGACGCCGAAATCGCCGCTCATCTGAGTGAAGTGCTGTGGGTCAGCGGCCAGCGCGAGGAGGCGAAAAAAATCTGGCGGGAAGCGCAGCGTAAGACCCCCGACAGTCGCCAGTTGCGCCAGCTTCAGGAACGCTTTGGCTGGTAGAAAAACATAATTCCCCACTGACAGGAACCGTAGTATGAAACTGGATTTGATCAGCCGTTATCCCGAAACCACCCCCAAACCGACGCCGTTGCTGTTTGTCCACGGCTCCTTTTCGGACGCCCGGGTCTGGGACGCTAACTTTCTGCCCTACTTTGCCCAGCATGGCTATGAAGCGCATGCGGTCAGTTTGCGTGGCCACGGCCTGAGCGAGGGCCACGACCATTTGCACACCTGGCGACTGGCCGACTATGTGGACGATCTGGACAAGGCGGTGCAGGGCATGTCCCGACCCCCGATCCTGATCGGCCACTCGATGGGCGGGATGGTGATCCAGAAATATCTGGAGAACCACACCGGGATCGCCGGAATGACGCTGATGGCCTCAGTGCCGCCCCAGGGTCTGTTGCCCACCAATCTGCACATGGCGATGCGCCACCCGATCCGGTTCCAGCAGATGCTCCTGTTCGCCATGCTCGGACCCCGCTACGGCACACTGGAGATGATGCGCGGGCTGCTCTTTTCCAAAGACACGCCCTTGGCGAAATTGCAGGAGTACTTCGATCTGGTGCAGGCCGAATCGCAGCGGGTCGCGATGGACATGATGTGGTTCAACCCATTGCGGCTCAAACCCGGCCAGTTGTGGTTACCGCTGCTGGTGATGGGGGCGCAGAACGATGTCTTTGTTTCACCGGCGATCGTGCAGGAAACCGCGCGCTTTTACCGCACCGAGGCGCAGATTCTGCCAAACATGGCTCACGCGATGATGCTGGAAATGAACTGGCGCGAAGCGGCGGATGTGCTGCTGGACTGGCTGGAGCGCACGGTCAGCGTCCAGTCGGCGAGTGGCTAAAACCACTTGATTCCAACCAACGAGGACACCGTGATGACCCCACACAAAATCACCCGGGACGAATATCACCAGATGGGACCCATTTTCCCGGTGACCCGGATCGAACTGATTGAAGGAGGGCTATTCGACATGACGCCTATCGGCATTCCCCACGTTTGGGCCGTAGGTCAACTGACCCGTCTTTTGAATCGCAGTCAATGGGCGGAACAAGCGATGATCTTTTGCCAAAGTCCGCTTTCCCTGCCTGATTCCGAACCGGAACCGGACCTGATGGTGGTGAAAATGGCGGATTATCGCCACCGTCTCCCCGAACCGGCGGATGTGTTGCTGCTGATCGAGGTCGCCGACAGTTCGATCCGCTATGACCGTAACCGCAAATTGCCGCTGTACGCCCGCTATGGCATTCCCGAAGTCTGGCTGATCGATCTGAATACCCGGGTCGTGGAAGTCTATCGCGAGCCGGCAGGCGACAGCTATCAGGCTGTGACCACGCCCAATACGCTGACGCCGCTGGCTTTCCCGGAACTGACCCTGGCGCTGGACGATTTTCTGCCCTGAGCGCCGCCGCCTGCCCGCCGGGGCGTGGTTCCCGCTCTACCGGAGCAACCGCCGCAGAATCTTGCCGACGTTGGTTTTAGGCAGTTCAGTGCGAAACTCGACATGGCGCGGCAGCTTGTAGCCGGTCAGCTCCCGGCGGCAATACTCGATCAGCATCTCGGCGGTCAGCGTCGGATCCTTCTTGACTACGACGATTTTGACTGCCTCGCCGGATTTCTCGTCGGGAATCCCAACCGCCGCGACTTCCAGCACCATCGGGTGATGGGCAACAATATCTTCAATTTCATTCGGATAGACGTTAAAGCCGGACACCAGAATCATGTCCTTTTTGCGATCCACGATCCGCACATAGCCCTGTTCGTTGGCATAGCCAACATCGCCGGTGCGTAAATAACCGTCTGGGGTCATCACCTGAGCGGTCTCTTCAGGCCGGTTCCAGTAACCGCACATCACCTGCGGGCCACGAACGCAAATTTCGCCGACCTGATCCTCGCCAAAGCCCAGTTCATGACCCTCATCGTCGCGAATCGACAATTCGGTAGAAGAAATAGGCAGGCCGATAGTGCCGTTGTACTCGCTCAGGGTCAGCGGATTGACGCAAGCCGCCGGCGAGGTTTCGGTCAGGCCGTAGGCTTCAATCAACGGAATGCCGGTGACTTTTCGCCACTGTTCCGCGACCGCTCGCTGTACCGCCATCCCGCCGCCCAGCGCAATCTTGAAGGAACTGAAATCGAGCTTGTCGAAACCCGGCGTGTGCAACAGCCCGTTAAACAGAGTGTTGACTCCGGTCATGACGGTGAACTTGATCTTGCTCAGTTCCCTGACGAAGCCGGGCATGTCGCGGGGATTGGTGATCAGGATGTTGTGGCCGCCGACTTTCATAAACGTCAGGCAGTTGCCGGTCAGCGAAAAGATGTGATACAGCGGCAGGGCGGTGATGATGGTCTCTTCCGCCGGCTTCGAAAACGGACTCAACCAGGCCGAAATCTGTTGCAGGTTCCCGACCAGATTACCGTGGGTCAGCATCGCGCCCTTGGACACGCCGGTCGTGCCGCCGGTGTACTGCAGGAAGGCAATGTCGTCATGGTTGAGCGACACCTCGGTCAGCGGTTTGCCCGCGCCTTCCGCCAACACCCGTCGGAACGGAACCGCGCCCGGAATGCGCCAGGCCGGGACCATTTTCTTAACCCGCTTGACGACGAAATTGACCAGCGGGCGCTTGGGGAATGGGAACAAATCGCCCAGTTCAGTGGTGATCACGGTCTTCACCGGGGTTTTGTCCAACACCTCCTGCAAAGTGTGAGCGAAGTTCTCGATGATCACGATGACCGTTGACCCGGAATCGTTTAACTGATGCTCCAGCTCGCGGGGAGTATAGAGCGGGTTGACGTTGACCACGGTCAGCCCGGCCCGCAATGCCCCGAACAGCGCCACCGGATATTGCAGGACATTCGGCATCATGATCGCGACCCGGTCGCCTTTGACCAGGCCAAGTCCTTGCAGATACGCACCGAAATCACGGCTGAGGCGGTCAATGTCCCGGTAGCGCAAGGTCACGCCCATGTTGGAATAAGCCGGCAATTCAGCGAAGCGCTCGCAGCTTTTTTCCAGAATGTCCTTGAGCGAGCTGAATTCATTCAGGTCAATTTCCGCCGGGACGCCCGCCGGGTATTCTTTCAGCCAAATTTTTTCCACGGTGTTCTCCTCGTTCTATTCATTCTTCACGGGCGGGCGGGATCACTGGAAAACCGCCCGGATTGACCCACAATTAGGAGCAAAGATAGCTCATCTGAAATCATCGAGTTGCCCATGTCCCCGTCCGACCCGTCCCCACCGCTGAAAACCCGCGACCGCATTGTCCAGACCAGCCTGCAACTCTTCAATGACGTCGGCGAACCACGCATTACCACCAACCATATCGCCGACGAACTGGACATCAGCCCCGGCAATCTTTACTACCACTTCCGCAACAAGGACGACATTATCTGGCTATTATTCGAACAGTTTGAGCGACGGATGGACGCAGCGCTGCAAGTTCCCGAGCGCCGGATCCCGGATATGGAAGACATGTGGCTCTACCTGCATCTGGTGTTCGAGAATATCTGGGAGTACCGGTTTCTCTACCGCGATCTCGACAACATTCTCAGTCGCAACAAGAAACTGCGAACTCACTTCCGCCGCATTCTGGAGCGCAAGGTCAGCACGGCTACGGCCATTTGCAAGGGGTTGGTGGGCGCAGGGGTGATGACCGCAACCGCCGAGGATATTGCCGCGCTCAGCCGAAACATTGCAGTGGTGGCAACCTACTGGCTGAATTTCCAGAGCGTCCGTGCCACTAGCCCAGGCAATGACAGCGACGATCTGGGGTTAGGGGTTTATCAGGTGCTGTCGCTGGTTGCGCCTTTTTTGAACGGTGACGCCCGGCGACTGCTCCAGCAGCTCAGCCGGGAATATCTGAGCTGACGCTGATCCAGGGGAGCCACAGCAAACAAGAGAGCCACGGAACAGTAATTCCCAATCCTTTTTACCTATCTAATTGATTTATAAATTTATTGTATATTAAACATCTTTCAATTTTTAACAAAAAACGCCCATAAATTAAATACAAAGCAAGATACCGGGAATGGCTGGCCACGGAAAAACATGGACGTTAACAAGAAGAAAAAAACCTGATTTTCATTCTTTTTCCGTATCCTTCCGTGGCTAAGTTTTTACTTCTGGCTTTCTGCACCCACGGCCTTGATCATCTCCTGCAATTCGTCAACCCGTCGGCTCAGTTCCTGCAACTCGTCACGGTTTGGCACCCCCAGCCGGCTGAGTACCCGCGTCAGCCGATCCTCAAACAACTGCTCCACCTTGTCCCAGGTATCCGCGACCTTGTTCCGGGTTTTATCCACTTTACCCTGCGCTTCCTCCAGTTTGCCGGCGGCCACGTCACGAGCCTTTTTCTCCACTTTCTCGCCTTCCTTAATCAGCTTCTCAAACAGCTTGCTGCCTTCCTCGCCCACCTTGGCGAACGCGCCCAGCCCGGCCAGCCAGATCAGATGCGCGGAATCCTGAACAGATTCGGATAACTGGCGGTCAGCTTCGCCTTTGGATTTTTTAGCCATGATGGATACTCCTATGGAAGCTTCACGGTTCTCGCCCACTGCTGCGGGAGAGGAAATTTTATTATTTTGATTCTAATCGCAAAAATTAGACTGAACACCCTAAGCCCGCGTTTCAGCTCTCTGGCGCAGTCAGCGCCTTGAGCGAATGCTCCACCTGTTGCGCATCGAGTTCAGGCTCCCAAGGACTCATCAGCGTGATCAACAGCAGCTTTTCAAACTCGCCGGCGAACCGCCCGATGATCGCTTCCGGATCAGCGACCAGTTTTTGATCCGCCACCAACCCGAAATGCACTTGGTTGTTATAGCTGAGAATGCTGACGCCCATCCCGATCTGGCCGGACTGCGGCACCCAGAACATCATCTCGGCCATTCGCGCGCCACCGAGATAAATCGGCTCGCGGGGGCCGGGAACATTGGTCATCACCGCTGAAGCCTTCTTGCTCAGCATCTCCAGCAGCGATTGTTGCACCCGGTTCGGCCCCATCCCGGCGGCTCCGAGCAGACCCAGCGCCAGGATCGGCTGGAATGACTCCTTCAACTCGTCCATCCGCCGCCGCACTTCGTAGACCCGCTCCAGCGGATTGGCAATGCCGACCGGCAGCGTCAGAAACACCAGCCCAAAGAAGTTGCCGAGCTGGGCAACTTTCTCCTGCGAGCGCAGATTGACCGGGATCACCGCCCGCACCTGCAAATCGGCGGGAACCGGCTCGCTTTGCTCAACCAGATAATCACGCAATGCGCCCGCCACCGCCGCCAGCAGCACATCATTAACCGATCCGCCCAGCGCCCTGCCGATAGTCTTGACTTCATCCAGAGGCAACGGCTCGGCCCAGGCGACCCGCTTGGACACGCCTAGATCGCCCTTGAAGCGGGTCTGGGAGTCGTCATTCATCAGGGCGAGACGGGCGATTTCGGTGGTCAGCCGCACTCCGGTGCGGGCGTAGTCCAGTGCATGAGTGGGATGCTTGACGATGTCCATGCCTTCGCCCAGCAGCCCCCGGCCCAGCTTGAGGGTGGTATGCACCGCCTTGTCCACCGGATCGAAAAATCGCCGGAAAATGCCGGCTTCTTCCTCGGCGGCGCGTTCGACTTCAACTTCCGGCTCCGGTGCGGCAGCGGTGGCGGGATCAGTCAGCGCCAGCAAAACGTGAATCAGGGCGATGCCATCGGCGTAGCTGTGGTGAATTCGCAGCACCACGGCGCTGCCGCCCTGATAGTCCTCGACCAGATGGAACTGCCACATCGGTTTGGAGAAATCCAGTGGGGTACTCATCAGATCGCTGGCCAGATGTTGCAACTCAGCCTTGTCTGCCCGGCCCGGCAGGGCGGTGCGCAACACATGGCGATTAATGTCGAAATACGGATCGGTTTCCCAGAACGCGCCAGCGGCTTTCTGCACGGCTCGTTGGGTAAAGCGCCGGTATTTCAGGAACCGGGACTCGACAACTTCGCGCAGCCGCTCGTAAGTCAACCGCTCGGCGAAGATCATGACTCCGGTGATCATCATCAGATTGGTCGGGCGCTCCATCCGCAGCCAAGCGGTGTCAATCCCGGAGATGCGCTCGCTGTCTTTGTTCTTGGGCATGAGGAAATCCAGAATCATAAAGGCGATAAATTCTAAGCCGGTGGATTAACAGGAACTTGGTTGAATTGGCCGCGCTTTGGGCAGGGTCATGAGGCCGGTATTTTCAGCCCGGCGATGGAGTAACCACTCTGTCCAATACAACCGGCGACTGACTTGGTTATAGTTGCGGCGATCGCCAATTCCGTGCAAAACGCTACAAACACACCCACTGAGAGAACCAGCCATGTCCGATTTAGCCACTCGTTTTCAAGCTGCCGCCGATGACAGCAAGAAGCTGAGCAAGCGCCCCGACAATGACACCCTGTTGAAGTTGTACGCCACCTTCAAGCAGGGATCGAGCGGCGATGTCGAAGGCAAGCGCCCCGGCTTCACCGATCTGGTGGGCCGCGCCAAGTACGACGCCTGGGCCAAGCTGAAAGGGACGCCCAAGGAAGACGCCATGCAGCAATACATCGATTTGGTCGAATCGCTCAAAAGCGCTTGACCAAGCATAGTTCCGCCGGGCGGCGACACCACTGCTTCGCAGGTCTCTGGCAGCATTAATGAACTGCTGGCGCAAAAAAGCCGGAATCTGAGTTCCGGCTTTTGCTTCAGGCAATTCATAACTACTCAGACACCCTGCCTGGCTTTTTTGCGTTGTGTAGCGGTGGCTATGACCGATCAGGCCCCTTTGCCGCCGCTCGGCTTGCCTTCCTGATACAGCGCGCGCTTCAGTGATTTATCGCGCTGATAAATATCATCCCGGAACTGAATATCGCCGTTTTCATCCGCCCAGACTGTCCAGTACAGCAGATAGACTGGCACTTCCTGTGGCAAATTAACCACCCGCTGTTTGCCACTGGCGGCGGCGGTCTTGATGGCGTCCTTGCTCCATTTCGGATCGTGCTTGAGCAGATACTCGGCCAGTTCGACCGGATTGGAAATGCGGATGCAGCCGGAACTGAAAGTGCGCTGACTGCGGCTGAACAGGCTGCGTGACGGGGTATCGTGCAGATAGACGTTGTAGGGATTGGGGAACATGAACTTGATCCCGCCCAACGCATTGCGTGGCCCGGCGTCCTGACGCAACTGGTAGTTGAAGTTGCCGGCCCCGACTGCGCTCCAGTTTACCCCTCCCGGATCGATTTGTTGCCCAGCGCTGTTGTAGATGCGGATGCCCTGTCCAGCCAGCGCATAGGCGTTGCGCCGCAGTTTTGGCAACTTGTCCTTGACCGCAATGGAGCGTGGCACATACCACTTGGGACTCAGCACCAGGTAAGCCATGTTGGCGGTAAAGGTCGGGGTTTGCCGCTCCTGCCGGCCCACCACCACATTGGATTCAATCACCGGCTTGCCGTTTTCGATCACGCTCATCCGGAAACTGGGAATGTTGACCAGGATATAGCGCGTCCCGAAATCATCCGGCAGCCAGCGCCAGCGCTCCATGTTCAATTCAATCTGGCGAATCCGCTCCGAAACCGGCACGTTGAGGGCGGCCAGGGTGGCGGCATTCACTTTTCCCGTTTCCGCCAGACCGTGCCGGCGCTGGAAATCGCGCACGGCCTGAGTCACTGCCTTGTCATAAGTGGCATTCTTGCCGGGTTCTGTGGCGACATCGGCCAGATCGCCGCTGGCTTGCAAACGAATCCGCAAGACTTTACCCGATGCTCCAGCGCCAACCATCGGCCAGCCACCCTCCTGCTCGACCTTGCGGTAGCGATGCAGCGTGTCGCGTAACTGGACATAGCCCTTGCCTTGTGGAGCCAATGCCCGTAGCGAACCCATCACTTTATCGTTAGCTAGGGCCTCGCGCAGCGTTTCAGCCAGATCACGGGAACGCGGCGGGATGGCCCACTCCGGATCGACCTTGCGCGGCGACAGCCGGCCCGACAGCAGATGGGAGGCGTAGGTCAGATAGGCATCGGTAAATAGCAGATCGGCGTCGGCCAGTTGCTCGGCAGTCCGCCCCGCCTCGCCTTGCTCCAGCGAACTGAGCAGTTTTTGCAGTTCGGCGCGGTGGTAGTCAGCAGGCCGCAACCCTTCACGATCCGCCTCGCCCAGCGCCTTGATCAAGTCATCAACCGCCGATCGAGGCTTGCCATCGGCGCTGAGCCAAGCCGCCCGATAATCACGCTGGACGTAAAAAGGAATCAGGTATTGCGTCCGCAACTCCCGATTTTCAACTTTGACCGTGGTCGGTAACGGCTCGATCCGGACCCGCTGGCAAATTTGCTCGGCGACTCTGCTTTGCAACGCGCCGTCGCTGGCTGGGCATGGCGGCAACGGTGGCGGGGCGGCAACCGTTTCGACCGGCGCGACTTCCCCGGCCTTCAGTTCCGACTCTGGTTCAGCGTCTTCGCGCTGCTCCAGTGGCGTGGGACTGGGTTGCAGCACCGCGACCGCCGAAGCGCCATCCGGCTTTGGTAAACCCGTTGTGGCGTCCCGAATCGCTGGCGCCGGATCGCTGGCGGCTTGCGCAGCAACCGGCGGCGGGTTAAGCGCGCAAGCGCTCAGTAGGGTACAAAATCCTAAGGAAACAATGATCCGCTTGGACATGGCGATAACCGACCTGATGCTGGCGAGTGGCATACTTTATGGTATCAATGATACCATAAAGTATTAAAATGACAACGTATTTGTTGGATAAAACAACAGAAAATCGGAGCATTTCGGTCCGGTTTAGAGTGTAGGATGCCCCGGTTAATTCACTCTTGGCGGCGAAAATCTTCCCTACCCAAGAAAAAGCGGGTATCCACTTTGTTCAGCGACTGCCCGGGCGCTACGCTTCGCTAACCCCCTTGCGCTCGAAGATCCCATGAATCCAGCTCTCAGCGCCCATACCCGTTCCCGGTTGTTCGCGCAACTGGCGACGCTGGAACGGGCCGGCATTCCACCAGCGCAGGCGTTCACCCTAATCGGAGACGATCTGCCGCTGAAAGAGCGTCGTTCCCTGACTCAAACCGCCGCCGCCCTGGCGCGGGGAATGAGCATCGCGGAAGCCGGGGAAAACCATGGTGTCTGGCTGCCATGGGAAACGCGGACGATCCGCGGCAGTGGGTGGGCGGCTGGAAAGCCTGTTCGCCAGCCTGAGCGCCCATTACGCCCATCGCTCGGTGTTATTGAACCGAATGCAGTCCCGACTAAATCTTTCCCTTGCTGATTCTGTTGCTGGCATCACCGGTCCGCCAGTAATTCTTCGTCGCACCTTTTCCGGCGCTATTCCAAGGAACGATAGGGCCGGGAGAGTATCTGTTTCGGGCGATTGGACCGCCCTTATTGCTAGTGGAGAAGAGGCGAGTCGGCTGGATCAGGTAATCCGCCGCCAGTTACGACAGTGGAATGGTCAGTTGGAATTGCAGTGGGACACGCTGGCGGAATGGGCGCCCCGGTTGATTTATGCGGCAATCGCAGGATTCATGGCCATCGGGATTTTTAGCGGTTATCGAGGCTTGAACAGTCTCCACCTCTAAATTGGTTCTCGTTGTCACGCCCCAACGCAGGAATACCGTCAGAATCTTTCACCGTTGCCCCTCTCCCATACAGGAGAGGGGTTCTTAGGCGATCTCAGGGGATCTGTTCGGTGAATTGCCCTGGAACCGTGACCGAGATCACTCCGCCCCAGGTACACATCAGTTTCGACGTGTTATTCAGCGCCGGCATATTGCTCAGCATGACGGTCGGCGATCCTGGCGCCCACGGCGCGGGCGTCACCGGAATGCAGGGCATCGGCGTCAATACGCCCATCGCCGCCGCAGTCGCCGCCGCTACCGTAGGATTAGCCAGACTGGTACACATCCCGAAGGGCAGGATGTTGAGCATGGGCTTGTTATCCATGATGTTCGCCGCCGGCATATTGCTGGTCGTCACCATATTGATCGGCAAAACCACCAGCGAACTCGGCGCGACCCCGAAGCTGCACATCAGTACAGCGCCATTACAAACATGCATTCCCATCGCTATACCTCCACTTGGATTTGCAAATTCAACGCGGCGCAAACTCGAAGGAATCATAGAACAACTGTTCCGCCGGCAAGCCCTGCGCGGTGAAAACCGGTTTAGCGGCGGCGATCATCGGCGGCGGGCCACTCATATAGACATCATAACCGCTCAGATCAGGATAGTCGGCGGCGACCGCTTCATGCACCCAACCGGTCCGGTCTAACCCTTGATCCTCCGGGCGTGGTTCCGACAAGACCGGGGTGTAGCGGAAGTTCAGGTGCTCTTCCACCCAGCGGCGCGGCAGTTCGTCCAGATATAAATCCACTTTGGCCCGTGCCCCCCAGTACAAATGCAAAGGCCGATCCAGTCCGATATAAAACGCATGTTCCAGCATGCCTTTAAGCGGGGCGAACCCGGAGCCACCGCCGATCAGCAGGATCGGGCGCAGCGAGTCTTCGCGCAGCACGAAGGTTCCCAGCGGTCCCTGAAACCGCAGCAGCGCCTTGTCTTTCATCCGGTTGAAGACATAATCGGTGAAAAAACCGCCGGGCGCGTGGCGAATATGCAGTTCCAATAACTCGTCGGCATGGGGCGGATTGGCCAGCGAGAAACTGCGCCGTCGCCCGTCGGTCAGCAAGATGTCCACATATTGCCCGGCCAGAAATTGCAGGCGCTCGGTATTAGGCAGCTTGAGAAAGAGCCGCATCACGTCGGGGGCCAATAATTCCCGTTGTTCGACCCGGCACGGCAGGGTCTTGACGATGAGATCGCCCCCAGTCTTGACTTCGCGAGCCACGATGACGAGATCAGAACGGGGCCGGGCCTGGCAGAGCAGCGCCTTCCCCTCGGCCTGCTCCCGTTCGCTGAGTCCGGGAGGGCGGCCATCGGGATAGACCAGTTCGCCGGATTGAATCGTCGCCATGCAGGAGCCGCAGGTTCCGTTACGACAACCGTAGGGCAGGACGCTGCACCGTTCGCGCAGGGCGGCGTCTAGCACCGACTCATGTTCCGCAACCGAAAATTCATGGCTGCTAGGCAAAAGCGTGACACGGTAAGGCATGTTCGGATGATCCTGAACGCTTGGAGAGAATGAGTGTACATGCTACATTTTAACCAACTGCGAAGGACGGTGCGTGCTGTTGTATGGCGACATAGCCGGTCCGTAGCCAGTTCCTGTTTGGAGAGGTGGCAGAGTGGTCGATTGCGACGGTCTTGAAAACCGTTGATCCGCAAGGATCCGTGGGTTCGAATCCCACCCTCTCCGCCAAACAGCAAAAATCCAGTTGCCGCCTTTCCCGTCAAATCTCCCCCGCACTTCCCGGCTTGGCTGTTTACCCCATTCTGCGCAAGCGACTGTTCGAGATAGTGGCGCCAGCGCCGGAAATCCAAGGGGTGGCGACGAAGTCGACAGGGTGGTTCGAAGCGGCGATTCCACAACTCATACCGTTTCCCGATAGATTTTATCTTTTTCAGAACGAAAACCACCTGGTTCGTCATACCCGCTTTCGCGGGTATGACGAAAACCTTGTTGCCCCGCATTCCGACATCCGCTCTGGCATAATCGTCGGCCCTTGATCCTCCGCAGAGCGCCCATGATGGATGCCGATCACTTTGTTCAATGGTTCCGGCAAGCCAGTCCCTACATCAACGCCCATCGCGGCAAAACCTTCGTCGTGCTGTTTGGCGGCGAAGCGGTTGAAGCCGACGCCTTTTCCAGCCTGATTCATGATCTCGCCCTGCTGCACAGCCTCGGCATTCGCCTGGCTCTGGTTCACGGCGCACGCCCGCAAGTCGAGGAACGCCTGCGCGAAGCCGGGCGCAGTCTCCGTTATGTCAATGGCCTGCGGCTGACTGACAGCGAGGATTTGCGCTATGTCAAACAGGCCATTGGTCGGGCGCGGATTCGCATTGAGGCGCAGCTATCGCTGGGGATCGCCAACTCACCGATGCACGGCGCACAGTTGCGGGTGGTGTCCGGCAACATGGTCACCGCCCGCCCACTGGGCATTCGCGATGGTATTGACTACGGCTTCACCGGCGAGGTGCGCCGGATCGATGACCGGGCGATCCGGCTGTGGCTGGAGCAGGACGCCATTGTGCTACTGTCGCCGCTGGGCTATTCGCCGACCGGGGAAATTTTCAACCTCAGCGCTGAAGATGTGGCCACCGCTACCGCGATCGCCTTGCAGGCCGACAAGCTGCTGGTCTTGAGCGAAGGGCTGGAATTGCGCGATCCCGGCGGACCACCGATCCGGGAACTGGGTCCCGGCGATGCCGAACGGTTATTGGCGGAATCTCCCGATCTGAGTGACGATCACACCCGCTATCTGCGTCAGGCGTTGCGGGCTTGTCAGGCTGGCGTCCGTCGCGTTCATCTGCTGAATCGGCGGCTGGACGGGGCGCTGTTGCTGGAGTTGTTCACCCGCGATGGCGTAGGAACCATGGTCGCCGCAGATAGTTACGAAGGGCTGCGGTCGGCGACCATTGACGATATCGGCGGGATGCTGGAGCTGATCCAGCCGCTAGAGGAGGATGGAACTTTGGTGCGGCGGTCACGGGAACGGCTGGAAATAGAGATCGACCGATTCAGCCTGCTGGAGCGCGACGGAACCATTATCGGTTGCGCCGCGCTGTATCCATTTTCTGAAGAGCAGTTGGGCGAACTGGCCTGCGTGGCGGTGCAGCCGGCTTATCGCAACCGGGGCCGCGCCGACGCCCTGCTCCAGTTCCTCGAACGCCAGGCCCGCAGTCAGGGTTTGCAGCGACTGTTCGTGCTGACGACCCGCACCGCCCACTGGTTTCGCGAGCGCGGCTTTGAACCTGCCGAGGTCGCCGATTTGCCGGTGCAAAAACAGGCGCTGTATAACTGGCGGCGGCGCTCCAAAGTTTTTATCAAAACCCTGTAGCCTGTAGACTGTTGCGCCTGTTCGTTCCCGCGAGAAACCGCCATGCCGACCGCCGCCCCCTTGCGAGTCATCCACATCACTGATTTTCATCTCAAGACCACCCCCGGTAGCCGGCCGTGGGGAGTGGATGTCGATGCCGGTCTCAGTGCGGTGCTGGCCTGTATCCAGGAGCGCCATCCTCAACCCGATTTTATCCTGGCGACGGGCGATCTGGTCGGCGACGAGCCGGAGGCTTATGACCGGGTGCGCGAATTTCTCGAACCGATCGGCGTCCCGGTCTACTGCCTGCCCGGCAATCACGATTTTCCTGCCCGCATGGCGCAGACCCTGCGTCACGGCCTGGTCCGCTGGCAACGCCGCGTCATCGCCGGCGGCTGGCAGATCGTGCTGCTGGATTCCAGCGTTCCCGGCACGCCGAACGGCCATCTGGCCTATGGCGAACTGGCGTTTCTGGATACCGCGCTGGTACTGCATCCCGAACGGCCAACCCTGGTTTGTCTCCACCACAACCCGGTGCCCAGTCACACGCCCTGGCTCGACACCATGACGGTCAGCAACGGTCCGGCGCTGTTGGCGGTAGTGGATCGTTATCCCCAGGCGCAGGCGCTGGTTTGGGGCCACCTTCACGCCGAATTTTCCGCCCGGCGCGGCAAGCTCCAGTTACTGGGAACGCCCGCCACCTGTATGCAGTTCAAACCTAAGACTGCGGAACCGCAACTGGATGATCTGCCGCCCGGCTATCGCTGGTTTGAACTCTATCCTGATGGCCGGCTGGAAACCGGCGTGGAGCGGATTGAAACAACGACTCGACCGTTGGGACTCACCCGGCGGGTTCCGGCGGAATAGCCACTCTGGATAAGCCAACCTTATGAACAACAAAGACGATCTGGTCCGACATTATCACTGGCTGCGCCAGTACGGCCTCAACGACTCCCACAGCGGCAACGCCTCGATCCGGGACAGCGACGGCTTTTGGATCACCCCCACCGGGTGCTGCGCCGATACGCTCAGCAGTGGCGAACTGGTGGAATGCCGCCTGGATGGCGCACTCGGCAAGGGCGCATCCATGGACGCCCCCCTGCATCTAGCGATTTATCAGGCTAATCCGGAAACCCGCGCCGTCCTGCATAGCCACGGTCCCTATTCGGTGGCGATGACCATGGACAATGAGGAATTTCTGCCGACGGATTTCGAGGGCCAGCTTTATTTCAGCCGGGTGCCGGTGTTGACCATTCCCTATGATCAGTATGCAGCCCGCTCGCCGCGCATGGTGGCCGAAATTCTGGCGGACTATCCGATTGCGGTGGTGCGCGGCCACGGCGTTTATGCCAGCGCCAACAGCTTGAATCTCGCCTACAAGTGGACCTGTTCGCTGGAGCTGTCGGCCAAGACCGCCTTTATCGCCCAGCAGGCCGGTAAGATTTGATCGGATGCCGCTGTTGCAACGGAATGCGCCGAACCGGGTCAATATAGGTTGAACGGACTTCATAACCCTTATTTTTTCAAGGCTTTGCCGCCCACTATCGGAGAAGAGACGCCGCCATGCCACGCCCGAACTTGAAACTTAACCACGGTTTGCTGCTGCTAGGCTGGCTGACCGCTGGCGCGGCGCAAGCCGCAGTTTATCCCTTGCCGCCCCCGGATACCGATGTGATCGGTCAGGTCAAGGTGATGTACGCCGCCAAGGACGATACCCTGGTTGATATCGCTCGCCGGCATGGATTGGGTTACGATGAGATCGTCCATGCCAACCCGGGCCTGGATCGCTGGGCGCCCGGCGAGGGTACGCCTATCGTACTGCCGACCCGCTACATCCTGCCCAATACCCCGCGCGAAGGGATCATCCTCAACATCGCGGAAATGCGGATCTACTACTACCCCAAAGCCAGCGTCAACGACGAACGGACGGTGGTGACCTATCCGGTCAGCATTGGCAGAATGGACTGGAAAACCCCGATGGGCTTGACCAAGGTGGTCGCCAAGGATGTTGATCCAGCGTGGCGGCCTCCTGCCTCCATCAAGGCTGAACATGCTGCTGAGGGCGACATCCTGCCGGACGTGATTCCCGGCGGCCCCGATAATCCGCTCGGGCGCTACGCCATGCGACTGGGCGTTCCCGGCTATCTGATTCACAGCACCAACAAACCCTATGGGATCGGGATGCGGGTCACCCACGGCTGTGTGCGGATGTACCCGGAGGATATTGAACGGCTGTTCGGGATGGTGCCGGTGGGGACGCCGGTGCGCCTGGTTGACCAGCCGGTCAAGGTGGGTCGGCTGAACGGCGCGCTGCTGCTGGAAGCGCATGAGCCGCTGGAAGAAGACAACATCCCAATTAAGGTCACAGTGGAACAAGCCCGGCAGGCGGTCATCGCCAAGACCGGCCCGGACATGGTCGGCGTGGATCAGGCGGCGCTGAACGTGGCGCTTGAGCAACTGAGCGGCATCCCGGTCTCGATCGGCGCGCTGCCAGGCGCAGCGCCGGTGGCATCAACCGCCGGCTCACCGCCGCCGCAGTCCGATGATCCAGGCGACTACCCCGCCTATGGCCAGGAGCCTGCCTACGGCGAGGTTCCTTATCGCCCAGCGCCGGCTTACCAGCCCTACCCGGTCGACCCACGAGCGCCCGCGCCTTACGGCGGCGTCAGACCGTCGATTCGGTCATCGTCTGGCAACAGTCCGGTCGATTCGGGATTTCCAGCCGCTAATCGCTTGTAATACCAATTCCCGTTGGATTCTCACATGTAAGGTTCTCACTATTCGTCATACCCGCTTTCGCGGGTATGACGAATAAAGATCAAATCTATCGGTCAACGGTATAACCGGCACCCACAAAAAACCCCGCGCTTGCAGCAAGCGCGGGGTTTTTTGTTGATCTGCCGTCAGGCGGCGATGCTTATTTATACATCGACTTCTTGAACATCCGGTTGATCTTTTCCTCAGTCGCCATGCTCATCGACTTGGCTTCCATCGCAATGGACTTGGCATCGTTGGCGGTGCTCATGGCGTTGCTGGCCATGCCCTTGGCTTCGTTAGCATCGTTCTGCACTTTTTGCAGGTCACTGGTGCTGGCGCAGCCGACGGTCAGGCCGGCGATCAGGGCTAGGGCGGAAATCTTGATTAAGGTCTTCATCGATTCAACTCCTTGGTTTGATTAAAAAAGTACGCCAGATAACAGTTGTTGTCTTGGCGCAACTGATTGTCGCAATACAACAAAAACCATTATATAACGGAATTTCGGTTTGCGGACAATGCCTCGACAACGCAAATCACCGAATCTCGACCCGCATCCCGAGTTTTACCCAAGGTCTGAGCGCCTCGATCTGCCGGTTGTCCAACGCGATGCAGCCGCTGGTCCAGTCGATGCCGGCGCTATGAACAACGGGATTGCCCGCGCCGACGCCGTGAATGCCGATCTGCCCACCCAGCGGTGTGTCCTGCGGCGGGGTGCGGCCGGTAATCCAGGCGGCGCGAATCCGCTCGTAGGTCAAGGCATCGATCCGGCGTTCCCGCAAGGCCTGTTCGGCATAGTCCGGATTGGGGTAATCCAGACCGATAAAGGTTTTAAACCGGCTGTGGTCGTTGATCCAGCCGACCCGGAATACGCCCAGTGGGGTCTTGTTGTCGCCACGTTTAAATTTCAGTCCGGCGCCGCTGCTGCCTACCGCAATCTGGCGGAATGATTCGATCGGCCGGTTGCCCTGCATCACGATCAGCGCATCGGCCTTGGTGTCCACCAGTAACCAAGGGCCAGCCGGCAGCGCAGCATTGTTTGCCGCAACCGGAGGCGGGATCGTCGAATCGACGCTGGTTGGGGCGCAGGCGCTGACCAGCCACGCCAGGCCGCCGATCAAAATCAGCCGTTTACCAAACTTCCACATAGCGACTCACCTGTTCTTAACCATTTTCATCAGGGCGCGGTTTATAAGACAGCCGGGCCGGCGATGCAAGTTCAAGCCTGGACGCTGCGCGGTTCGATGACCATTTCGCTCAGCAGGGAATTGCCGATAAAGCAGTTTTCCTTGGCCTTGCGGTGGAGTTCGTTGACCGTATGGGCATCCGGCGGATTAGCCCCGCTGAACGCCACCAGGGGCCGCAACGTCAGGCGTGACACCATCATCTTGCCCTGTGCATTTTTACCCAGTTCGGCCAGCGGTTCATCCTCGTAGCGGTCCACTGTCAATTTCCGCAGCGCGGCGATGGTCAGGAAGGTCAGCATGTGGCAACTGGACAGCGCGGCGAGCAGCGCTTCTTCGGGATTGCTCATGTTGGGGTCGCCGGAATAATCCGGGGCCGCTGACCCTTGCACGATCTGGCCGCCAGCCAGTCGCCAGGTATGGCTGCGGTCGAAGGTCTTGTGATCGAAATCCGGCGTGGTTCGTTGCCAGTTAAGAAAGATTGAAAAAGTGGACACAGGGATGGACTCCTCGGGAAAGAATATTGAACGGAAGAAGACCGGACGGTGGGTTACTTACGGTCTGGCGGCAACGCTTTCAGCGCCGCTAGCCCACAGACATCGCTACCCAGCGCCTGCTCCAGCCCGGCGATACGCTCGCGCAATTGCTGGTTAATCGCCTCCTGGCGGATCAGCAACCTGGCGCTATCAGTCGTTGATGCGCTAAATGGGTACGGGTTCAGCGTACCGCCCAGCAACCAACCCGCCACCAGCCCGCACAGCAGAATCGCCAGCGCTGCGATCCCCCAGACCCAGGCGCGTTGATGGCCAGGAATCATCGCCTCGGCCTCATAAATCGTGAATTGTGCGGATTCCTGTTTGATCATCGTTCTGCTCCTCAACGCTCTACGGTGAATGTGGTCACCGGCAGGGTGGTATGAGGCCGGATGACGCCTTTGAAGACCGACTCCTGGCCGCCCCGGATCAGGCGAACCTGGAACGGCGTCTCGCCGGGGCTGGTTTCATCCTTGCGCGGCGCGTAGCGGACAGCGATTTCATAGACGCCCGGCCCGGCCTTGCCCGCCGGCCAGAACGCATTTTCCACCGGCCGGTCGCTGAGTCGGTCACGGACCGCGTTGGCATCGACATCCAGAGTACCGCCACATTCGGCAGCGTGCTGATAGTCAAGTTGTCGGCCCGTCGGACAGCGCACCACCAAATCAAGATCGCTGCGACTGTTCCACAGCAGGGTCACGGTCAGCTCGCCAGTGGCCGCGCCGGCGGCGGATAGCCGGTTGACAAACTCCTGGCGCTCTTCCGGCGTGGGAGCAGCTTTGACCGGCGGTTCAGCCGGCGGCAGTGGCCGCACTGGCGTAGTCGCCGGCGTCCGATCCAATAGCGTGTCTTCCAAGGTTCGCGCCGGCGATGCCACACCGGGAGCAGAGTCGCGAAGGCCAGGCTTGGCCAATGCTGAATCCAGGGCATCAGGCGGATTCCGTCCGTCGGGCGGCGCGCGATCCGGCACAGTGGGCGTTACCCCGACGGGCTGGTCACCGGAATTACGTCCAGAAGCCGCCGGTGAGGTTGCTCCCTGGTCGACTGGAGCTGCGGTCTTTGGCAATGCCGCTGCCGCCCGGTCCGCCGTAGGCGCTGCTACCGTGGGCAATGCCGGCGCCTGATCGTCACTCATGGAGATAGCAGGAACTCCAGTCGCTGGAACCGCCACACGGTCGGGAAGCGAGGCCTTCACCGCTGCGTTGGGCGGACTTGCGCCACCGGCCACGGCAACCGCAGACTGCGCCGGAGCCGCGCTGTAGCTGCTGCCTGGCTCTGGCCGGGAAGCAACAGGAGCCGCAGTGGAGCCGGACGGCGACGAACACTGGCCGCGCTGTTCAGCCAGTCGCGCCAGCAGGGTTTCAAGTCGGGCGCGCAACTCCGTTTCAGTATCTTGGGCGATGGTTAGCGCATCGGCAGCGAGATCGCCGCTGATGGGATCAAGCGCTGGTTTTTTCAGCCAGTTCCACCATCCCGCGCCCAGCGCCAGCAGCACGGCGAGGATGACGACAGTCCAGAAGTATCCGGAACCGACGACTACATAATGAAACGGCGCAGCGGGCACGGCTTTGGCAAGAGGTGGCGGCGGTTCAACATTGATGATGGGAGCAAATTCGGTGAATGGCTTCGGCGGCGGTCCCGGCTCCGGCTCCGGCTCTGATTCAGGCTTTGGCGACAGTTTCGGTTCAGACAGCGATGGTTCAGACAGCGACGGCGCCGATTCTGCGGTCGTGGCTAATGACGCCTTTGGCAAAGAATCCGGGAATGGCTCCGGCAAGGGTGGCGGGGCAGATTCTGGCAAAGCCGACGACGCTGGAGACGCAGGCGCAGATTCCAGCGGCGCGCCGGTCAGTTCGGGCAGGGCAACCTCCGGGATTGCAACATCGCGGAAGGACTCAACCGTCTGGGGTGACGCCGGCGCCGGGCCTGATATCGAACCCGCTAGCGTCTCCCAGGGCCGGTCGGGCGCGAAGCCCCACCCGGTGATCACCGGTCGATCAGCGACCAGAAAAATCCCACTGGTCGCCGGAGTCTCCAGCACCGTTTTCAGGATCGCGCCCAACTGCATCCGTTGCGCATTCCCGGAAGCGGTATAGCGTTCCGCCAGTTCCCGTCCGCGCCTAAGGATGTCCTCAATCCGGGCGAGCATGGCCCGGCGCTGCTCTTCGGGCAGCGCGTCGAACGTCACCCGTTGCTGTTCAGGATCGCCTTCGGTGTACCAGTCAATGCGGCCACGGGCGCGATCCACTACCGGTTCGGCCAGCAGATCCGCTGCATCCGCTCCCAACTGTTCGGTCAGCACCGCCCGGATCTGCGGGTACAGCGTGTGCAACGGCTGGCCAAAACCACCGGTTTCCCGCATTCCTTCAAAGGCACTGCTGCTCAGTAAAATCTGCTCGGTCGCCATATCCGCTGCGCCTCGTAAAGGTTGGCCATCCTGATTTTGCTATTGACCCGACGGTTTAGCATCCGGAGACGCCACCTTCGCTGGCTCGCTCAACGCGATGGACAGCCCGCCACCGCCTAGCGTCAGATCCAGACCGTATTGCACATTCTGCAGGAACAGCGTAACGCCCTTTTCATTGCGCAGCATCGCGCTGCCGCCGCCCTGAATCAGCGTAAAACCGCCTTCGATGTTCACATAGGTTCCTGAAAAATCGGCGAGTTCACTCAGGCGGTAGACCTGGCCAAGCGCGTCCACCTTGCTGACGCCGATGGTGGCCACCTTCACCCCGGAAACCGTGAACGGGTAATTTTTGCCCTCGAATTCCAGCGATCCATCGCCCTGGCTATAGCCGAACAGCAGCCCGAATGAGGTGCTGGAAAATTGCAGCCGGCCATCGACTCGCCCATCCTGGGCCAACGCTGCGCCCGTTCCCGTCGCCAGCATTGCCGTCAAAATCATCTGCGCCAATCGCATCGCTCTTCCCCTTAAAATAATGGTAACTACTCAGACATCCACCCTACCTGGCTTCAACCCGCTGAAACGGTATAGGAAGGTCCCTCAAACTGGTTCAGCAACATCTTTTCCAGTTCGCGGTTGATATCCACGCCCGAACCGCTTTTTTTGCCCGAATCATCGCTCTTCACGCCGCTGCGCGAACATCGGTCCAACGGCCAGGCGCCGACTTTTTCATCCAGTTTGACTTCTTTCCATTTCGGATGGCCGGACTGCTGAAGTTGGCCGATATTGCCGCGAATCGCTTGACCCAAAGTCGCCAACTGCTGGCAACGCTGGACAAAATAGGGACTTTGCTTGCCGGAAAAATCGAAGCTCATCAGCACCGCCTTGACCGCAACCGTCGGGACTTGCTCGGCCAGCCAGTCGTAATCCATCGGGCTGATCTGGGCCGACTGGTACTCGCGTAACAGCCGCAGATCGTCCAGCGGCACGAAATGCACATTCGCCAGCATCGCCGCAAACTCCGGTTTAGTGATCAGGTTGCCTACCTTGGTGAACAGGCTGACCGGCTTGCCCGCAACGTAAAACGTCGCGTCGGCTTCGCCCTTGAGGACGGCGGTGACGCCTTGCAATGGCGGCAAATTCAGCAGTTCCGCCGGCTTGACCCCGCTCAGTTGCAGCAGATTCATCGCGGTCAGCCAGGTGCCGCTGCCCTGCTCGCCGACCGCAACCCGTTTGCCCTGCAAGTCACTAACCGACTGAATGGACTTGTTGGCGAACAGATGCACTTCTTCGTTGTAGAACGGGAAGATCAGCCGCAATCGGCTGGCGACCTGGCGCATTTCCGGATTCTCAGAACGGCTGAGAAAGCCCAGCACGTCGGACTGGACAATGCCCAAGGCGGCGTTTTCCTTGCTGTTCATCCGCTTGATGTTGTCAATCGATCCTTGAGAATCCTTGACCAGAATGTCCAGACCGGCGCTTTTACCGACGCCGGCAATGTCATTGCCGAACTGGATATAGGTCCCGGTCTTGGAGCCGGTCACCATCCCGATCTGTTTGGCATCGGTCTCTTGGGCGATAGCCGGGGCCAGACCAGCCCCACTGAGTAGAAATAACAGGCCGCTGATTAGCAGACGGTTCATGGGAAATGCTCCTGGCAATAGGTTCACGATCAATCGGGGTTCACGATCCATTCGCGCTGGATGTCGCCCCCCTGTTTATGAACGGTTTATGAACGCTCAAGGCGATTTGGGGCGGCGTAGCCTTTTTTCCAGCTCCTGCACAGTCGGATCAAATTCTGATTTCAATTCATCTTCCAGACTTCGTCCCGAACCCGACGGTTGGGAGGACACAGCCGGAGGCGGCGGAGTAGCAACCGGCTGCGCCGGGGTTGCCGCTGGCGGTTCGGAGGATACTGGATCGGCAGGCGGCGTCGGTGTTGGCTGCACGGGTTGAACCGGAACAGCGGGTTCAGGCGCTGGTTTCGGTTCTGGTGCGGGTGCTGGTTCCGGGGCGGGCTTTGGCTCAGGGGCAGGGATCGGCTCTGACGCCGGTTTCGGCTCAGGCGCCGGCTTTGGCTCGGGGGGCGCATAGGTCCTGACTGGTGGAGCCGCGACCGGGGACGCCACAGGTGGAGTTGGCTCACTCTGGCGGATGAACCACCACCACCCTGCCGCCGCCACCGCCGCCAGGATCACCAGGATCGGCAGGCCGATCAGTAACCCGGATTTACCCCGCCGCGGTTCGTCGCCCCCCCCTGGAGTCTCGGTTGGCGATGGGGTGCGGGGCGGTGACTCCGGTTTCGGGGCCGGCTCTGCTGGAACCGGGGGTGGAACTTTGCGCCCGGGTACGCTAACCGTCGGTTCTGCATCAGCCGGAAGGTTGCGATTCGCGTGGGCAGGTCGTGCGCCTGGCATGGCAATTCGGGTGGTCTGGTCGTCATCTGCCGGCGGCGAGTGCCGGCCCGGAGCTACCCGGGTGGGCAGATTCTCGTCGGTCGGCTCGGCGATGAAACCGAGATCGGGGATCGGTACATCCGGGATGGGCAAATCGGCGTGGTTGACCTCGGGCGCCGCTGGCATCGGCGGCGGTGTGGGAGGCTGTTTCGGGCCGGCCTCGACCTTCGCCCCGCCAACCACCCGCCGCTCACCACTGGCTGCGCCGGCCTCAATCTCCAGTTGCGGCGGCCAGGTAAAGGTCACCTCTGCTATGCCCGCCAGACCCTGTCCGCGCACTGCCAGCCGATAGGGCATATTTTCCAGTTGGAACGCCAGATCGGAATGGATGACAAATTTCAGCGCCTCGCCGCTGTACCAGACTTCCTGGGGTTGCAGCCAGCATTCGGCACCCTGCCAGCCATCCGGCCCCAGATAGTTGTCGGCAAAACCATGCCGGCGCAGCGCGAACTCGAAGGTTTCCAGGCTGCGCGGCAATCCGCCGAGAGTGACGATGGCATGTCCCAGCGGGCGGGCGGGATCTTCCGAAACGCGAACCGAAAGCGCCGACATTCAATTCTCCAGGAAGCTGCTTTGAGGGGTCATCAGGCGCCGTCGCTTAAGACCGGCAAGGCGTGATGATTGGTGCTGACCACTATTGTAAGCGAAACGCGGAAGGCTACGGCTGCCATCCGGATCAGAAATTTCATCTCGCCAGCATCCTTGCGATCACTGCGAATTGCACCGTCGAAGCCAGTTTCAGTCTCGCCCCGCCGTTGGTAGTCACTAACCTGAACGTAGCCGTTCAGAACCCCTACCGAGGTAAGGTGGCCAAAGGGTGACCGGCGCGCCGGTCGGCGATGGCCCGTTCCAGATAACGCCACGGAGACTGGCCGCGCTGGCGGCAGGTATCGATAACGCTGG
>JADLEK010000033.1 GCA_020846135.1 Gammaproteobacteria bacterium | reverse complement strand
TCTGATTCTGTCATTGGAGTCACCCTCTCATTTCACTTTGACTTTAACAACAAAACAGTCAAAGAAGATTCGATGTACTTAAATGATACATGCCCGCGCTCGACTCCACAAGAACCCTCGAAGAACCAGAATATTTTCAATTTTGAAAAATCCGCTGGATTTATAAGTTACACAACCTGTATAGGATTGCTATATTAGCGCTCGATCCTTGAGTCACTGAGGAATTTCTCAAGCTTTATGTCGCTTACAAAGCAGAAACCAACTTCGTTGACATAGTGCCGCAAGTCAGGCAATTACGTTTGTCGCTTAATATGGCTTTTGCCGAGATAAACGATCCCAGAAACCGTTGCAGGGATGTGTCCGGCGTTGGTCGTTTGGGTAACGGGGAAGTCGAGGTTCGCCTCGCATCGCTTGATGAACTGCCCTATGTCATGGGACTCGTGCGGCAATCCCTTGAACGGCAGATGGGGAATGGCGGAGAGGCATAGTTTGACGTGGATACCCGCTAATGCGCCGTCGAAATTGCCATTGAGCAGAGTGAAGCCGCCGCCTTGGCTTTTCTGAATGACCGCCTTCAATTTTAACGCCCTTCCCGCTTCAGCCTATGCCGTTATCAGGAGCCGCCATCATGTCTACCCCAACCGTTGAACGCCGCGCCCGGCTGTTTCGCAGTGGCCGCAATCAGGCCGTCCGCATCCCGCGTGAATTTGAACTGCCTGGTCAGGAAGTCATCCTCCGCAAGGACGGCGACCGCCTGATTATGGAGCCGATCAAGCCACCCGACAGCATGAGCCTGGCCGAACTGTTCGCCTCGTGGGAAACCCTCGACGAAGAGTTTCCTGAAATCGACGATCCGCCGGTGCAACCCGAGGATATTTTCTGACATGACCCATCCAGCCTATCTGCTCGATACCAACATTCTGTCTGCGGTCGTCAAGCAACCGGATGGTCAGGTTACGCAGCGCATGTCCACCCTGGGCAACCATGCGTTTTGCACCAGCATTATCGTGGCCTGCGAACTGCGCTACGGCATCCATAAAAAGGGTTCGCCAAACTTGACCGCGAAGATAGAAAAACTGCTGGCAAAGATGACCGTGTTACCGTTGGATGGCGCGGTTGATGTGCATTACGCCGAAGTGCGGGTCGCCTTGGAAAAAATCGGTCAACCCATAGGACATAACGACCTGCTGATCGCCGCCCATGCCCGGTCATTGGGACTAACGCTGGTCACGGACAACACGGGTGAATTTTCCCGCGTACCGGGACTTGCCGTCGAAAACTGGCTCTCGACCGATCCCTGAATCCCTGCTTATTAACGGCGATTAACTGATGCAGGATCAACTTATTACCATCTTTATCACCTTTCTGGTGGTGCTTGACCCGATTGGGGTCGCGCCGCTGTTCGCTGCGCTGACTCGTGGCGGCAGCGATCGCTATCGCCGACGGATGGCGTTCAAAGGCGTCGGCATCGCCACCCTGATCCTGTTTCTTTTCGTCTTCACCGGCGATGCGCTGCTGCGCTTTCTCGGGATCAGCCTGGCGGCGTTTCGGCTCAGCGGCGGCGCATTATTGTTCCTGCTGGCGATTGACATGGTGTTCGCCCGCCCGTCCGGGTTGCGCTCGGCGACGGTGCGGGAACAGGAAGAGGCGCAATATCGCGAAGATATTTCGGTCTTCCCGCTGGCTTTTCCGCTGCTGGCCGGTCCCGGCGCGTTGACCACCATCCTCCTCACCACCAGCAACATTCATCTGCACGCCCAACCGGCGTTATTCGTGGGGGTGTTAGGCGCATTGCTGGCGGTGCTGTTACTGACTCTGTTGTGTCTGCTGCTGGCCCCGCAACTGATGCGCCTGATCGGCCAAACCGGCGCTAATGTCATCGACCGGTTGCTGGGGGTGATTCTGGCGGCGCTGGCGGTGCAGTTCATGCTCGAAGGGCTGCGCACTGGCCTGTTGAACGGCTGACGGTTGCCGCCCGTGACCGGTCTGGTTCTGCGGATCGCGATTCCCTCGCCGCTGTATAAAATCTTTGATTATCTGCCGCCGCCGGGTTGCGATCCCGCGACCTTGCGCCCCGGCGTCCGGATCCGTGCGCCCTTCGGGCGGCAACGGGTGGTCGGCTTTCTGCTGGAGCTTGCCGAGGATAGTGCGCTCGGTCCGGCCCTGCTGCGCCCGGCGGAAGCGGTGCTGGATACCGAACCGGCCTTGCCCGCTGATGTGCTGGCGCTGCTGAACTGGGCGCAACGCTACTACCACCATCCGCCCGGCGAAGTGTTTGCGACCGCGTTACCGGTTTTACTCCGCCAGGGCGAACCAGCGGCTCCGCCCGTGATTTCGCCGTTATGGCGCATCACTCCCGCCGGGCATACCGCACTCGCTGAGGCGGCTACCCTGCGCCGCGCTCCCGCCCAACGCCTGCTCCTGGAGCATCTAGCGCAGTGTCCCGACGGCGCTGAAGCCGAAGCCTTGCGACCGCTGGTTCACGCCAGTCCGGCCACCTTGCGGGTCTTGCGCGAGAAAGGCTGGGTAGAACTGACCGCTCCGCCGTTGCCGTCCTCCGAATCCGCCGCTGCGCCGGTTGCTCCAATTCAACCCCTCATCCTGAATGCCGGCCAAGCCGCCGCTATTGCTACGGTAGCGGCGGAACTGGATCGGTTTGGCGTGTTTCTGCTGGAAGGCATCACCGGCAGCGGTAAAACCGAGGTGTATCTGCGCCTCATTGAAGCCGTGCTGGCCCAAGGTCGGCAGGCCTTGGTGCTGACCCCGGAAATCGGTCTGACTCCGCAGTTACTGGCCCGATTCCGGGAACGGTTACCGGGGCCGCTGGCGGTGTTGCATTCCGGCCTCAGCGACCGGGAGCGGCTGAATGCCTGGCTACTGGCCCGCAACGGCAACGCCCGGGTCATCGTCGGCACCCGCTCGGCGGTTTTTGCGCCGCTGCAAGCGCCCGGCCTGCTCATTATCGACGAGGAGCATGACGCCTCGTTCAAGCAACAGGACGGGTTCCGCTACCACGCCCGCGATCTGGCGGTGATTCGCGCTCGTCAACTCGGTATTCCGGTCGTGCTGGGTTCGGCTACTCCAGCGCTGGAAAGCATCAACAACGCCCAATCCGGGCGCTACCGGTTGCTGTCCTTGCCGGAGCGGGTGGGTGGCGGCAGCTCGCCGCTGATTGAAATTCTCGACGTGCGCCGCCAACCCTTGACCGAGGGCCTATCGCCGCCGCTGCTGGCCCGGATTCGGGTTCACCTCAACCGCAATGAACAGGTGCTGCTGTTCCTCAACCGGCGCGGCTTCGCCCCGGTGCTGTTCTGTCACGAATGCGGCTGGCTGAGCCAGTGCCGGCATTGCGACGCCCGGATGACCCTGCATCTGCGCCGGCAGCGGCTGATTTGCCACCACTGCGGCGACGACCGGGCCGTCGATCCGGCCTGTCCGGTTTGCGGCAGCGTCGATTTGCGTCCGGTCGGCCAAGGCACCGAACGCCTGGAAACCGCGTTACGCCGGGAATTTCCCACGATCGGCATCGCCCGCATGGATCGCGATAGCACCCGCCGGCGCGGCAGTCTGGAAACCCTGTTGACCGATATTCAGAGTGGCGACCGTCAACTGCTCATCGGCACCCAGATGCTGGCCAAGGGCCACCACTTCCCGGAAGTGACGCTGGTCGGAATTGTCGATGCCGATCAGGGCTTGTACGGCGTCGATTTCCGCTCCAGCGAACGGATGGCGCAACTGATCCTGCAAGTCGCCGGGCGGGCGGGGCGAGCCGACAAGCCGGGAACCGTGATCATCCAGACTCATCACCCCGATCACCCGTTGTTGCGAACCCTGGCTTTCCAGGGTTATCCCGCCTTTGCCGAAGCGGCGCTAGCCGAGCGGCGGGAAGCGCAGTTGCCGCCCTTCGCTCATCAGGCGCTACTACGGGCCGAAGCTGTTGATGCGGAACGGGCGACGGCGTTTCTTAAAGCGGCGCGGGCGCTGGCCGAACCGATCGCCGATGGTCTGGAACTGCTTGGTCCCGCTCCGGCCCCGATGGAACGCCGGGCCGGACGTTACCGGGCGCATCTGCTGCTACAAGCGGTCCGGCGGCCGGATTTGCACCGGTTTCTGGATCGCTGGATCGTCGAACTGTGGGCGCTGCGCCCGGATCGTCAGGTCCGCTGGGCGCTGGATGTTGATCCCACCGAACTTTATTAAATAACAGGATTTTTCTGGTGACCTTTACTTGACCGGATATGCAACTAGACTTTGGGAGCTTGCCGTGCTTCTCCGCAACCAAGCACTAAAGAAAGGAGCCATCGGGAATGAACCGACTCAGGCAGCTGATTTGCGACACCCGGCCCTGCTTAAGGCCGACTGCCGCACCGTCTGCCTCGCGCCATTCCTGATTCCCACCCTTCACCACCACCATAGGAAATAAAACGATGCAGCAAGACCTGGTGCATGCCATAAGAAGTAACCCCAAGTATCACGAGCTGGTCTCCAAACGATCCAAGTTCGCTTGGACCCTCGCGGCGATCATGCTGGTGATCTACTACGGCTTCATTCTGATTATCGCATTCGACAAGGAGTTTCTGTCCCAGTCGCTGTGGACGGGATCAGTGACCACCGTTGGTATTCCGGTGGGTGTCGGCGTGATCCTCAGCGCCTTCCTGTTGACCGGGATCTATGTCTTTCGCGCTAACTCCGAGTTCGACCGGCTGACCAACGAAATCAAAGAGGAAGTATTATGAGACGCTGGCAGAGCGCATTAACGGTTGTCGCCCTGAGTCTGGTTGCCGGAGCCGTCCTGGCCGCCGGCGGCGATATGGGCGAAGTCAAAAAGCAGGCGGTGAATGTTCCCGCCATCGTCATGTTCCTGGTCTTCGTCAGCGCTACCCTGGGCATCACTTATTGGGCGGCGCAGCGCACCAAGACCGCCAAGGATTTCTACGCCGCCGGCGGCGGGATTACCGGCTTCCAGAATGGTCTGGCGATTGCGGGCGACTACATGTCCGCCGCCTCGTTCCTGGGAATTTCCGGGCTGGTGTTCATCAACGGCTATGACGGCCTGATCTACTCGGTGGGCTGGCTGGTCGGCTGGCCGATCATCATGTTCCTGATCGCCGAACAGCTTCGCAACCTGGGTAAATACACCTACGCCGACGTGGTGTCCTACCGCTTCCAGCGGGTGCCGATGCGGACTATGGCGGCGACCGGCTCGCTGGTGGTGGTGATTTTGTACCTGATCGGCCAGATGGTCGGCGCGGGAAAGCTGATTCAGGTGCTGTTCGGTCTGGATTACATCTATGCCGTCACCCTCGTCGGCATCCTGATCATCCTCTATGTGACCTTCGGCGGGATGCTGGCTACCACCTGGGTGCAGATCATCAAGGCCTGTCTGCTACTGGGCGGGGCCACCATCATCGCCGTCAGTGCGTGGTATATGGCCTCCGATGGCAGCTTCAGCCTGGAAAGACTGTTCCAGAAAGCGGTCGAGATCAGCCCCAAGAAAGATCAGGTGATGAAACCGGGGGCGCTGGTGACCAATCCGGTGGAAGCGATTTCGCTCGGTCTGGCGCTGATGTTCGGCACCGCCGGTCTGCCCCATATCATGATGCGGTTCTTCACTGTGCCCAATGCCACCCAGGCCCGCAAGTCGGTGTTCTATGCCACCGGCTTCATTGGTTACTTCTACATCCTGACTATCATCATCGGCTTCAGCGCCATCGTGCTGCTGACCACCAATCCGGAATTTCTGGACGCAGCCGGCAAGCTCAAGGGTGGACAGAACATGGCGGCGGTGCAATTGTCGGCGGCGGTTGGCGGCAATTTCCTGCTGGGCTTCATTTCGGCGGTCGCCTTCGCCACGATTCTGGCGGTGGTGTCGGGCCTGACCCTGGCCGGCGCTTCAGCGATTTCGCATGACCTGTACGCCAATGTGTTCGCTCACGGCAATGTCGACGAGCAGCAGGAAGTGCGGATTTCCAAAATGGCGACGGTGGCTCTGGGCATTATCGCGATTCTGCTGGGCATCGCCTTTGAAAAGCAGAATATCGCCTACCTGGTTGGTCTGACCTTTGCGGTGGCAGCCAGCGCTAACTTCCCGATCCTGATCACTTCGGTGTTCTGGTCGAAGATGACCACCAAGGGCGCGTTGCTCGGCGGCTGGCTGGGTCTGGTCAGCTCCACCCTGTTCGTGATCCTCGGTCCGACCGTCTGGACCGACGTTCTCAATCTCGGTGATGCGATCTTCCCCTACAAAAACCCGGCGCTGTTCTCGATGACCATCTCCTTCCTGGGGATCATCATCGGTTCGCTGATGGATAACAGCGACAACGCTAAGCAGGAATGCGCCGCCTATGCCGCGCAGGACGTCCGTTGCCAGACCGGCATCGGCGCCGAGGGGGCAGCCAGCCACTAGCGGATTCGTTCACAGCCAGGGCGGCTGATCGACCTGGTCGGTTGCCTTAATTCTGCTAAATCCTGCTAACATCCCCCTTGCAGCCATCCGCCGCTTGGGGGATTTCTTTTGGCGCTACCGAACTGAAAAGCCGTGATCAAGCTGGATTATCTGGATCAAAAAGCCTTTTTGGCCCGTCTGCCCCCCTTCAACCAGTTGCCTGACGCAGAACTGGACTGGTTGGCCGAGGCGCTTCGGGCTGAACATTTCCCGACCGGCGAAGTGTTGCTGAATGCCGGCGAAGTCCCCGCTTGCCTGTACATCATCATGGACGGCGCAGTGCAGGAACTGGATGGCGAAACGGCGATCTCGCTATATACCGCTGAGGACACGTTCGACGCCCGCGCCCTGCTTGAAGGGATCAGCAAGACCACCTTTGTCGTGACCGAACCGGTCCGCTGTTTCCTGCTGCCGCGCCCGCTGTTTCTGCACGCGGTGCAGGCGCATCCAGCGCTGGCGGTGTTTTATAACCAGAAAATTTCCCAGCGGCTGGCATTATTACGGGCTACGGAAGATCGCCAGGAAATGGCCGGGTTCACCGTTGCCAAAATCCGCGATGCCTATATCCATGCGCCAGTCCTGGTGGGTAGCGATACCTCGATCCACGCGGCGGCGCTGGCGATGAAAACCCATAAAACCAACTCGTTGCTGGTGCAGCGCGGTGAGGATACCGGCATCGTCACCGCCACCGATCTGCGCGAGGCCGCAATCGTCCAGCGCCAGACCCTGGATGCGCCGGTGGGTCCGCTGGCTTCCTACGATCTGATTGGCATGGATCTGGACGACTTCCTGTTCAACGCCCTGCTGCGGATGACCCGCCATAATATTAATCGACTGGTAATCCGCGATGGCCCGGCGATTCACGGCATCCTCGAACAGATCGATCTGCTGAGTTATCTCTCCAACCACTCGCACCTGATCGCCCTGCAAATCGAGCGGGCAGAGTCCAGAGAAGAGTTGCAATGGGCCAGTCGTGAACTGGTCAACGTGGTTCGCGACCTGCACGACAAAGGCACAAAAATCCGCTACATCATGCAACTGGTGTCGGAATTGAACAAAAAGGTGCTGCGCAAACTGTTCGAGTTGCTGGCACCGCCTGAATTGCGCGATAACGTCTGCCTGCTGGTGCTGGGCAGCGAGGGCCGCGAGGAGCAGGTGCTGAAAACCGACCAGGATAACGCGCTGATTTTGCGCGACGGCTTTACTTATCCCGAGTTGGCGCAGTTGACTGGAGAATTTACCGATAGCCTGATCGAATTTGGTTATCCGCGCTGCCCCGGTAATATCATGGTGTCGAATCCCGCATGGAGCAAAGCGGTGACGGCGTTCAAGGATGATCTATTCCAGTGGATCGTGCATCCCACCCATGAATCGTTCCTGCAATTCGCCATTTTCTGCGACGCCCGGGCGGTGGCCGGCGACGAAAATCTGCTCCGGCATGTCAAGGATCGGATGTACCGCCTGCTCGGCGATCACAGCTCGTTCTTCGGCCAGTTCGCCAAATCGACGGTGGCGTTTGAGACCCCGCTGGGGTTTTTCACCAACTTCGTACTGGAAAAAAACCGCAATGAACTGGATATTAAGAAAGGCGGAATTTTCCCGATTGTTCACGGGATTCGCAGCCTGGCGCTCGAATACCGACTGCCGCAAACCAACACCGTAGATCGGATTAACGCCCTGAATCAACGCAATCTGCTCCAAGCCTCGTTCAGTGCGGAATTAATTGAGGCGTTTACCTACCTATCTACCCTGCGGGCTGAAGCCGGCTTGCGAAAAACCGCCCAAGGACTGCCGCAGGACAATTATCTGAACCCGATGGACTTGAATAAGCTGGAGCGGGAACTGCTGCGCGACTCGTTCAAGATCGTCAATGAATTCAAGAAGTTTATCACCTACCATTTCAAGCTGGGCATGATCAGCTAGGAATCTCGCACCGAGACTTGTTTCCGTGAAAACCCTTCTGCAAACCCTGATCGGCCAGGCGCTTCTGCAACTGCAAGCCGAAGGCGCTCTAAGCGGCGTTGAATTACCGGCCATTCCCGTGGAGCGAACCCGTGACCGAACTCATGGCGATTTCGCCAGTTCAATCGCGCTGGGTCTGGCTAAAGCCGCCCGCAGCAAACCCCGCGACCTGGCGGAACGGATCGTGGCTGCCCTGCCGGCTTCCGAGCGCCTTGCCCAAGTGGAAATCGCCGGCCCCGGCTTTATCAACTTCTTTCTGACCCCCGGCGCTTATCGGGCGGTGGTGGCCGAGATTCTGAATCAGAGCGATGCCTTCGGGCGCAGCCAGATCGGTGGTGGGCGGCGGGTGCAGGTGGAGTTCGTGTCGGCTAATCCCACCGGACCACTGCACGTCGGTCATGGCCGTGGCGCGGCGTTTGGCGCCACCGTCGCCAACCTGCTGGAGGCAGTGGGCTACCAGGTCCACCGCGAGTACTACGTCAACGACGCTGGGCGGCAGATGAACATCCTGGCTGCCAGCGTCTGGCTGCGTTATCTGGAACACTGCGGCGAATCGTTCCGGTTTCCCAGCAACGGCTACCGGGGCGGCTATGTGCGCGACCTGGCGGCCCGACTGTACGCGGAACACGGCAGCGCCTATGTGACTTCGGCAGCTCAGGCGTTCCAGAACCTGCCCCAGGATGACATTTACGATGAGGACGGCAACCTGGTTACGCCCGGCGACAAGGAAGCGCATATCGACGCCCTGGTGGAATGCGCCCGCGCCCTGCTTGGCGATCAGCATTACCGCTATGTTTTCGAACTCGGCCTGAATGCGATCCTCGATGACATCCGCGACGATCTGCAGGAATTCGGGGTGGTTTACGATCACTGGTATTCCGAGCGGACTCTGGAAGAGCGTGGCGCGGTCAACAAGATTCTCCAGCGGTTGCGCGATGCCGGCCAACTCTATGAAAAAGATGGGGCGTTGTGGTTTCGCTCTACCAGGTTCGGCGATGAAAAAGATCGGGTGATGCAGCGGGAAAACGGCCAGACCACCTACTTCGCCTCGGATATCGCCTACCACCTGGAAAAGTTCGAGCGCGGTTTTGATTGGGTGATCGACGTGTGGGGCGCCGATCATCATGGCTACGTCCCGCGCGTCAAGGGCGCATTGCAGGCGCTGGGCGCAGACCCGGCCAAGCTGGACGTGTTGCTGGTGCAATTCGCCATCCTGTATCGCAATGGCGAGCGCGTGCAGATGTCCACCCGATCCGGCGATTTCGTGACCCTGCGCGAGTTGCGCCACGAAGTGGGCAATGACGCCGCCCGGTTCTTCTATGTGCTGCGCAAGAGCGAACAGCATCTGGACTTTGACCTTGATCTGGCTAAATCACAGTCCAAGGATAATCCGGTCTACTATATTCAGTACGCACACGCCCGGGTGTGTAGCGTGTTGCGGCAGTTGCGCGAAAAGGGTTTGCCCCGGAATGAAGCCCGAGGTCGGGATCATCTGGCCCTGTTGACGGAGCCGCATGAAGAGGCGCTGTTGATCGCGCTGGCCCGCTATCCCGAAGTGGTGGAAGCGGCGGCGCTCAACCATGAACCGCATCAACTGGCCCAGTATCTGCGTGAATTGGCCAACGCCTTTCACAGTTACTATAACGAACACCGGGTGCTGGTCAGCGAGGATGGGTTGCGCGACGCCCGCCTGAATCTGAGTCTGGCGACCCGGCAAGTGATCAGGAATGGGCTGGGATTACTGGGCGTTGCCGCCCCGGAGGCTATGTGAGCATTCGCCGCGATTACAAACCCGCCGCCAACCGGCAGCGCCGTCGGCAGAAGGTACGCCGGAATGGCCTGCTGGTGTTGACTCTGGTGCTGATAGGCCTGTTCGGTGGCCTGCTGGCTTATATCAAGGGCGACCGGAATCAGGCGTCGGCGCCGGAGGTCGCTACGCCCACCCAGCGTCCGGCTCCAGCCGTTGTATCCGCGCCACCCAAGGTTGCCGCGCCCGAACCGGTATCCGAACCCGCGCCGGCCCGGCCCAAATATGATTTCTACACCGAACTGCCCAAACGGCAGGTTGAAATTCCTCCGGACGATCCCGCCCCGCGTCCTGCGCTTCGGCTTGCGCCGCCCCGGAATCCCCCAGCGAATGAGCCGCCCCGCAAGCCCGCCGCACAGCAGAAAAGCGCCCCGGCCGCCAACATGGCGGCGACTGCCGGTTCACGTCCGGCCAGTGGTCGTTCCGGGGAATAGCGGGAGTTATCCAACAAAACTCTTTGCCTTCCCTCCCCGACCTTGCGATCCGGTAATCCAGGCCATCGTCATGAATCTTCCCCACATCGTTCGCAACTATCTGGATCAACGGCAACTTCCCTACCGGTTGATGAGCTGTAACGCCGGCGACAGCCTCGCCCAGATTGCCGCGCAACTGGCTATTTCGTCCCGGCAGATGGTGCGCGTCGCACTGCTCAAGGATAATGCCGGGCTGATCATGGCCATTCTGCCTTGCAGCTACATTCTGGATTTTTCGATGCTTTGCCAGATGTTGCAGCGCGATCTGGAACCGCTCTATGGGGCGGAAACCAGCCTTTTCTTCCAGGAGCGTGGCTGCAACCCCGGTTCTCATCCGCCCCTGCCTGAGGCATTCGGCATTCCCGCCCTCGTCGATCGGAGTCTGACGCTGAATGAAACCGACGAGATTTATTTCGATGGCGGTTGCGGCGACACGCTGGTAGGGATGCGGGGCAGCGATTTTCGCCAGTTGTTGCATGATGCGCGCTGGGAACAGTTCGCAGCGCCAACCAACGATCTCGATTCGCTGAGCAACGGTTGTCAGGAACTGACGCCGCAACATCTGACTACCTTTACCTACCGTTACACGCCGGCCCGCATGTCCGAGGGGATTGAAGCCATCGCCGAATTGCCGGCGATGCCGCCAATCGCCCAACAGCTCCTGGCGCTGCGCAATAACCCTTATACGACTCTTGGAGATCTCCTCGCCCTGGTCGAACAGCATCCCAATCTGGCCGCGCAAGTGGTGTATTGCGCCCGTTCGCTGCCGCAGGGTTATGCAGTAGATTCATTGGAAACTGCGATAGAACAGGCGCTGGGGATCGAAACCACTCTGAATCTGTTGCTCGGCGCCAGTATGGGGCAGGCTTTTAATATCCCGGCGGATGGGCCGATGGGTTTGCATGCGTTCTGGCGGCACAGCGTCTATTGCGCGGCGTTGGTGAGTGAGCTGGTCAACATCCTGCCCGAACCGGTCAGCATCAAGCCGGGCCTGGCCTACCTGTGCGGGTTGCTGCGCGACTTTGGCTATCTGGTGCTGGGTCATTCCTTGCCCGCCCGCTTCTTCATCTTCAATCGGTTTCTGGCCGCCAACCAGAATGTTTCGCTGAATGCGCTGGAGCGCTATGTGCTTGGTGTGGAGCATTGGCATATCGGCGCCTGGCTGATGCACGCCTGGCAGATGCCCGAGGAAGTCGTGGCGGCGGTGCGCTGGCATCACAGCGAGGATTGCACCCAGGCCCATGCCGAATACTCCAATCTGGTGCTGATTGCGGATCGGCTGTTGCCGCACATTGGGATGGTGGAGGAACGCAGGCATCGGTTGCCGGCCTTGGCCATGTTCACGCTCGGCCTGGCTCGTGATCAGGCTTTGGAAGCGATAGCCCGGGTAGAGTCCAGCCGGGCCGAACTGGATGCTCTGGCCGAAGCGTTGCGCTGGGTCCCTGAGCAGTAGGCGCGGGTTGCGGAGAGGGCTAATTTTTCCCCCGCAATGTTCGCGGGTCGAATTCCTCGCTTTCCCCCGGGTGATCGGCACAATCAGGGCGGTTACAGTGGCCGTAGAGGATCAGGCTATGATCGGTCAGTTCAAAACCGAGCCGCTGGGCAATGTCTTGTTGCCGCCGTTCAATTTCTTCATCGCAGAATTCCTCAATCCGCCCGCAATCCAGACAGAGAATATGATCATGATGGGCGCCCCGATTCAGCTCAAACACCGACTGGCCGTTTTCAAAGTGATAACGTTTGACCAACCCGGATGCTTCAAACTGGGTCAGCGCCCGATACACCGTCGCCAGCCCGATGTCCTCGCCGGAATCGCCCAGCGCCTGAAAAATGGCCTCAACGGTTAGATGCGCGCTGGGTTGCTGTTGTAGAATGTTGAGAATCTTCATGCGCGGCAGTGTGACTTTCAAGCCCGCCTGTCTGAGTTCTTTTGACCCCATCTGGAATGCTCCCGGATTGTGATTTTCCCGTCGGTTGCTGTTTTACGGTATAGTATGTTATAGCACCATCCGTACAGCAGTCGTTAATCCAATACAACAAGGATTGAAAAAATCCATGCTGCACACGTTCCTACGCGTCGCCGGCGTCCTGCTGCTGCTTCTGACTGCCGGCTGCGAATCGCTCATCCCCAGTTTCTACGCGGTTCCGGTCCGCCAGGGCAATTATATTGACCCGGCGATGGTCGCCCAACTGCGCCCCGGCATGACCCGGCAACAGGTGCTACGGATCATGGGGACGCCGCTGGTTGAAGATCCGTTTCATCAAGATCGCTGGGATTACTACTACCAGTATGGTCAAGGCGGGAATATCAGCGAGCAGCGTCGCGTGACCCTGTTTTTCCGGGGTGATACCCTGGATCGGGTTGACGAAGCCCTGAATTAGCCGCGATCCGGCTCCAGTTCGCCGCCGCCCTTGCGCATCCGCTTACCCTCGGCGGCGCGTTGCTGGCGAACCGCCTTGGGGTCGGCGATCAGCGGTCGGTAAAGCTCCACCCGGTCGCCGGCCCGCAGCACCGTTGATAGCTTGCCGAGCTTGCCGAACACCCCAATCTTGGTGGTTTTCAGGTCGAGGTCCGGGAATTGCTCCAGTAGGCGCGACTGGATAATGGCTTGCTCCAGGGTTGCGCCTTCCGGCAGTTCCACCGGGAGGATGATTTGCCGATCGGGCCGGGCGTAGGCGACCTCGACCCAAATCATGGGGTTAGCGGCGGCCATACAGATCAACCGCCCGTTTGCAGAAAGCGTCCACCAGCGAATTGGCGATTTGCTTGAACACCGGTTCAACCGCCATCCGCAATAACGGGCTGGCAAACTCGAATTCCATGTCGAGCGAGACCTTGGAGGCATCGACCCGCAGCGGATCAAACCGCCAGTAGCCTTCCAGACGCCGGAACGGGCCTTCCAGCAGGCGGATATCGATCATTTTGTGGTGCTGCATCCGGTTGATGGTGCTGAACGATTTATGCACCCGGCCCTTGACCATTTCGATCACCGCCCGCACTTCATCCTCGCTGCGGCTGAGGACCTGGGTCGAGCGACACCAGGGCAGGAACTCCGGGTAGGATTCGATGTCGCTGACCAGCGCGTACATTTCAGCCGCTGAATACAGGATCAGGGCGCTTTTCTTGACGGTCGCCACGAACTTGGTCTCCGCTGGCGTTTTTTAACGGGTTATTGGACTTGTGCTACGCCAGTTTGGTTGAATCCGCGTTTATCCTCAAGCAGTGCGTATCCGACGCTGATCGTCGGTGCGCTTGAAAGGTTTGGTCATGGCTAGAAAACCGACTCCCAGCGACAATCAGATCGCCCGCAACAAAGTGGCGTATCACGATTATTTTATTGAAGAGCATTACGAAGCGGGCCTGGCCTTGCAGGGCTGGGAGGTCAAAAGCCTCCGGGCCGGTCGCGCTCATCTCAAGGAAAGCTATGTATTACTGCGCGACGGTGAGGCGTTTCTGTTCGGCTGCCACATGTCGCCGCTGACCTCGGCTTCGACCCATGTCGAGGCAGACCCGACCCGAACCCGCAAGCTGTTGCTGCACAGGGCCGAAATTGGCCGGTTGATCGGGGCTGCTGAGCGCAAGGGTTATGCGCTGATCCCGCTGGCGCTGTACTGGAAGCGCAACCGGGCCAAGCTGGACATTGGGCTGGCGCGCGGCAAGAAAGAGTACGACAAGCGGGCGACCGATAAGGACCGCGATTGGGCGCGGGACAAACAGCGGGTGATGCGGGATCGCCACGGCGTGGAATGAACCGTTGGAACTTTCCACCATCCGCGTTATCTTACATTTTCACCTTGGGGGCGATCCGGATTTCGACGTGGATTACAAAACCTGAGGCGCATGCCGAGGATGCAGCTAGCCTCGTTAATCATGCTGCAAACTATAGTCGCCAACGACGATAGCTTCGCACTGGCGGCCTGAGGGCTGCTAGCCTCTGACCGGAACTTGCTTGTGAGGTCCGGAGCCTTTCGGGGCGTTCAGGGGTCGACTAACACAAGATCGCTACCGAACCTGTCCGGGGGAGAGGGGCTA
>JADLEK010000032.1 GCA_020846135.1 Gammaproteobacteria bacterium | reverse complement strand
TGCCCTGTAAAGCCGGTTTTACCCCATCAAGAGGGTTGAAATTTACACTGGGACATTGCCAATCAATAGGTTAGCTAGATCGCCTCGCTGAGGTGGGACTGGTTCCACAACAAACCACGATGAACCACAAAATTTTTCATCAGGTTAAAACCTGTTTCTTTGATTTTCTTAATAAGAATATTTTCAATTTTTAAAAATCAGCTGGTATTTAGAAATTACACAACCTGTATAGGATTGCTATATCAACTCTGGTCATCCCAAAGCGATGGTTGAGAATCCGGTTCTTTGGCAGTTTCAAGCCGGGGGATGGCTTCCGGTCTGCCATGCCCCGCCTCCCGCCGTCGTTCCGCCACCCGTTCCTCGCGGGTTTCGCGGGCGATGACCTCATACAGCACCGCCTGTTTACCCTCGCCGCGCCGCAGAATCCGCCCCAGTCGCTGCACAAACTCCCGCACCGAGGCGCTACCGGACAAAATCACCCCAATCGAAGCATCCGGTACATCCACGCCCTCATTCAGGACATTGCTGGCGACAATCGCGGTGTACACGCTGGATTTGAACAGCTCCATAATCGTCTGCCGCTCTTTAACCGCAGTCTGATGGGTCAGACAGGGAATCAGGAATCGTTGCGAGACTTCATAGGCGGTGGCGTTGTCCTCGGTGAAAATCACCGTTTTCGCCCCCGGATGATTGGCCAGAATCATCCCCAGCGCCCGCAATTTGGCCGGGGTGGCGTGAGCGATTCGCCGGGCGGCGCGGTGGGCCAGCATCGCCCGCCGGCCTTCGCTGCTCCGGGCCGAACGCATCACAAACCGGTTCCAGCCCTCCAGCGAACTCAGCGAAATCTGTTGCGCCTGCAAAAAAGCGTTGCGCTCATCCAGCGCCTGCTGGTACGCCGTGCGTTCGGCGGGCGACAGATCGACGTGAATGGTTCGGACCTGAAACGCGGCCAGCACATTGCCGGCCAGTTGTTCCGGGCGCTTGCGGTAAACAATCGGGCCGATCAATTCCGGCAAATCGGCGTCGCGCCCATCGCCGCGTTCCGGGGTCGCGGTCAACCCCAACCGGTAGGGCGCGAGCGAAAATTCGGCAATTACCCGGTAGAACTCGGAAGGCAGGTGATGGGCTTCATCGAAAATCAGCAGGCCGAACCGGTCGCCAAGCCGTTCAATATGGCGGGCGGCGGAATCATAAGTGGCAATAGTCAGCGGTTGCGGTTCGTGATAGCCGCCACCGATCAGGCCAATCTCCTGATCCGGGAACGCCGCCCGCAACAGCGCATACCACTGGTGCATCAAATCCAGGGTCGGAACCAGCACCAGCCCGTCGCGCCGCGCCCAAGCCAGGGCCAGCAATCCAACCAGGGTTTTCCCGGCCCCGGTCGGCAACGCCACCACGCCCCGCCCGTGCGCCGCCTGCCAGGCCGCCAGCGCCTCGGTCTGGTGCGGATAAGGGGTCATCTCCAGGGCGCAGACCAGTTCCCGGCGCTGATAACGCGGGGCGCGGTTGCCGGCCAGTCGCCCCTTGAGCGGGCCGATGATCGCGCTGTAGCAATGCGCCGGAGCGCGATAGGCATCGACCCGGGGGTCGTACTGGAACCAGGTATCCAGTCCGGCGGGCAGTTCGGCCACCCCCTCCAGCAACAAGGTGCCCCGATCAAAGCGCAGCCGGCGCTCGGCGTCATCACGTCCGGTCTGATAGGCGCCCGGCGTATCCTGAGTGCGGCGACTCATCCCAGCTCAAACGTGGTGACGCCGAACAGCCGGTGGATCGGCAATTCCGGGGCCGGGCCTCGATACATGCGGGCGGTTTCAAACACGACCGTCATGCCCTGCCGTTCGGCCAGAGCGACTGCTGCCGGATTCAGTTCGGGGACATCCAGATACAGCGGAGCGCCGGCGGTGGCCTGCGCTTTCAGCGCCAGGAACAAGGTTTCCGCCCATTCAGGACGATCCGCGAACAAGGGGCCGATCTTGAATCCCGACCGGCAAGGTCGCAGCACCCCATACGCGACTAACTGACCCTGGCGCTGAATGCCCAAGGCGGTGCGGTGCGGCTGCGCGATCCAGCACTGGAGAAAACGCCGCCGGTCGTCGGGGAAAAATGGCTGGTCGTAGGCGTAAATCGCATCCAAGATGAACGCGGACAACGGGACGATGTCCACTCCGCCCGGAACCGGCCCGCCACCGCTACCCTGATAGCGGATGTTGCGGTAAGCCAACTGGAATCCGGAGCGTCGGTAGTTGTCCTGTTGCGCCAGCACCCCGTCCAGGCCGATGGTGCGGCCTTGGAGATGGGCCAGGCCGGCCTTCCAAAGCTGAAGGCCGTAGCCTTGGCCGCGATAGTCGGGGCGTACCAGGTAAAAACCGATGAAGGCGAAGGTTTCGCCATAACGCACGGTGGACAACGCCGCGATCGGTTCCTCATCCAGCAGACCGATCATGAATCCATCGGGATCGGCAGCGTAAAAACAGTCCGCGTCATCCAAGCCCGGATTCCAGCCTTCCACCGCCGCCCAGTCGATAGCGAGATCGATCTCCTGACGGGTCATGGTTCTGATGATGAAACGATGGTTCTGCATGGTTTCCTTCCTGCTGATTGCGATAGGAATCCGATTCAGGGGTGGAATCGCCGTTTCGAACCACCCCTCCTGATCCACTGCGGGAAGGGCGACAACGCATGACCACGCCAGGGTAATCGCGGTATTCGCTGCGCCGTACAGCAGCAGGTAAGTCCCTGCCGCCGCCGTGTTCACCGGACCACCGTCGCTACCGGAGGCTAGTGGTCTGTCACGCTAGTTTTAGGGGGTTGAGGGTATGCTAAGCTGCCCGTTAGGCAACCTGGGGCGAGATGAGACATGGCCGAAAAATATACGGAAGTTGGCTCAATATCGCCGAACCGGGACTCAGAGTCCTCACCCGGCAATACCTGGACCGGCGGATTCCAGATCTGGAGACCTTGCGTCAGGAAACCCAAGCCTGGGAAACCCGGCGCAACACGGCGCAGAAGGGGGTTAATTGGCAATTCACGACCCCCGATGCCCGGATCAAACTCAGACGGCTTTATCCACAAATTCAAACATGACAGTCCACTAGCTAGCGGCGACCGAGAATCGCGCTTTTTCCCGTTCCCTCCATGCTGTGAAAGTCAGTACTCCTGGTCGAACCCTTGCCGGGCCGGCGGCGAGTAGCGTGGATCAGACGTGACCGGATAAGAATAAGGCGAGGGTGAGGAGCTGATCGGCGACATCGAGCTGCGCTCATTGTCCCATGATCCGGCAAAGGAGCGTAGCGGTGGTGGTTCCTGCCAAGTCTGATTAGAGATAGTGCGGGGCGGCTGCGGGCTGCTAGTCACCCAGTCAGAGCCGCGCTCGTTGAAAAAATCGGCCCCGGTCACAGCCATTGTCGACAGACCCAGAACCATAGCGAAGGTCAGTTGCGCTTTCACAGTTGTTCTCCGAACGATGAAGATTACCGTACAGAGTAGCGCAACCGCCTGATCCATGCATCCTACTCATGCCGCAACGCCTCGACCGGCTTGAGCAATGCCGCCTGACGGGCAGGATAGAAGCCGAAGAATACCCCAATCCCGGCGGCGAACAGGAACGACAGCGCGATCGATCCACCCGTAACGACCACGGTCATGCCGGCCAGGGCGTTGACCAGCCAGGCTCCGCTAACGCCCAGCAACGCGCCCAGCAGCCCGCCGATCACGCAGAGTAGCATCGCCTCCAACAGGAATTGCAGCAGGATATCGCGCCGTCTGGCCCCAATCGCCATACGGATGCCGATTTCACGGGTCCGCTCGGTCGCCGACACCAGCATGATGTTCATGATGCCGATGCCGCCGACCAGCAGCGAGACCGAAGCAATCGCACCCAGCATCACCCCCATCGCCCGCGCCGACAGCGCCGCTGTTTCGGCAATCGCGGTCAGGTTGCGGATGGTGAAGTCATTTTCCGCCCCGTCGGCCAAGCGGTGCCGGGCGCGCAGCAACTGGGTCAAATCGGCCTGGGCGTCATCCATCAGCTCATCAGAACGGGCCTGAGTGATGATGAAGCGCACTGTGCCGGGAAAGGCGGTCCCGAACAGTTTAGTCTGGGCGGTGGTGATCGGAATCAGCACCGCATCGTCCTGATCCCGTCCGTCCAAGGTCTGGCCCTTGTGTTCCAACACCCCGATCACGACAAACGGCAGGTTCTTGATCCGGATGGTTTTGCCCAGCCGGCATTCACAGTGAGCGCCAGCCCCGGAAAATGGCGATCTTTAAGGCCAAGGTGGGCTAAAGGCACGGTATACTGGCGACCGTTTTCCGCTTCCCGCCCCGAGGGGCCGTCCCATGCGCCTGTTTCATCCCGGATCGCTGCTGACCGGATTACTGCTAGCTACGCTGCTGGTGGGTTGCGGCCAGAAAGGGTCGTTGTATCTGCCTAAACCGCAGGCGCAACCGCCAGTGGATCAATCCACCTTTCCCGCAAGGCCATGAATCATGGATCACTTCGCGCATCGCAACGACCAACTCTACGCTGAGGACGTTCCCGTCGCCGAGATCGTGGTCACGGTCGGCACTCCTTGTTATATCTATTCTCGGGCCACCCTGGAACGGCATTGGCGGGCCTTTGACCACGCTTTCAACGACCATCCCCATTTGATCTGCTATGCGGTCAAGGCTAATAGTAATCTGGCGGTGCTGAATGTGCTGGCCCGGCTCGGATCAGGTTTTGACATCGTCTCGGGCGGCGAGCTGGAACGGGTGCTGGCCGCCGGTGGCGCTCCCGACAAGGTGGTGTTCTCCGGGGTCGGCAAGCGCCGCGATGAGCTGGAGCGCGCCCTGGCGGTCGGGATTCGCTGCTTTAACGTCGAGTCCGAGCCGGAACTGGCGCTGCTGGAGCAGGTCGCGATGGCGCAGGGCAAAAAAGCGCCGGTATCGTTGCGGATCAATCCCGACGTAGACGCCAATACCCATCCTTACATCTCTACCGGTCTGAAACAGAACAAGTTCGGTATTGATCCGGAACGGGCGCTCAAAATCTACGCTTGGGCTGCCGCCTCGCCGCATCTTGATGTCGTTGGCATCGACTGTCATATCGGCTCGCAACTCACTCAGGTTGCGCCATTCGTCGCCGCCCTGGAGCGGGTGCTGGCCTTGGTCAAGCGTCTGGAGCGGCAGGGCGTCGAAATCCGCCATCTCGATCTGGGCGGTGGGCTAGGCATCCGTTACCGCGACGAAGAGCCGCCATTGCCTGCCGAACACGCCACCGCGCTGATGGCCTCGTTGCACGATCAGCCCTATGAAATCCTGATCGAGCCGGGCCGAGCCATTGTCGGTAACGCCGGTATTCTGGCGACCCGGGTTGAATTACTGAAACAGGGGGCAGAGCGGGACTTTGCGGTGGTCGACGCGGCGATGAATGATCTGATTCGCCCGGCGCTGTATTCGGCCTGGCAAGACATCATTCCGGTGGAGCCGCGCGCTATTGGCCAACCGCGCCGTTATGATGTTGTTGGACCGATTTGCGAAACCGGCGATTTCCTCGGCAAGGATCGTGAATTGAACATCCAGCCGGGCGACTTGCTGGCGGTGCGCTCCGCCGGCGCTTACGGCTTTACCATGAGCTCCAATTACAACTCCCGGCCCCGCGTCGCTGAAGTCATGGTGGACGGCGACCGGTTTCAAATCGTCCGCCGCCGCGAAACGGTCGCGGAACTGTATGCAGGCGAGACGCTGTTGACCGATATGATTGACCGATGATGATTGAAAAAACCCTTGAACATCCAGTCCAGCACCGACTGAAACTGCGGAATCTGCGGCTGGCGGATTACAACGATGTGCAGGAAATCATGGAGCTGGTTTATCCCAACATGGATGGCGCCTGGACCCGTGAGCAGTTTGCCTCGCAGATCGCCCGCTTCCCGGAAGGGCAGATCTGCATTGAAGATAACGGCAAGGTGGTTGCCTCAGCGCTCAGTCTGATTATCGAGTACAGCCATTACGGCGACCGCCATACCTACTGGCAAATCATCGGCAACGGCTATCTCACCACCCACGATCCCAACGGCGACACCCTGTATGGGGTGGATGTGTTCGTCGATCCCAAATACCGGGATATGCGGCTGGGCCGGCGGCTGTATGACGCCCGCAAGGAATTGTGCGAGAAGCTCAATCTCCGCGCCATCGTGGTCGGCGGGCGGATTCCCGGCTACGGTCAGCACGCCCACGCCATGACTCCGCAGCAATATGTGGAGCTGGTGCGGGCCAAGGAACTGGTCGACTCGATCCTGACCTTTCAGTTGGCCAATGATTTTCACGTCCGCAAGATCATTACGGGTTATCTGCCCGATGACGATGAATCTAGAGCCTATGCGGTGCTGCTGGAATGGCTGAATATCTATTACGAAGACAAGGAAGTGCTGATTGGCGGGCGCAAGGCGGTAGTGCGGGTCGGGGCGGTGCAATGGCAGATGCGCCAGACCGCGTCGCTGGAAGAAATGTTGCAGCAGGTCGAATACTTCGTGGACGCAGTGGCCGGTTATAAAACCGACATCGTGCTGTTCCCGGAATTTTTCAACGGTCCGTTGATGGCGCATTTCAATCAGCGCAACACCGCCGAGGCGGTGCGGCAACTGGCCGAGTACACCGAGCCATTGCGCGAGGCGATTTTGCAACTGGCGGTCGCTTACAATGTCAACATTATCGCCGGCAGCATGCCCGAATATCGCGGCGGGGCGCTGTACAACGCGGCCTATCTGTGCCGGCGCGATGGCACCTGGGACAAGCAGTCCAAGCTGCATATCACCCCGGACGAGTACTCCTACTGGGGTTTGAAAGGCGGCGATGAACTGAAGGTGTTCGAGCTGGATATCGGCAAGATTGGCATTCTGATCTGCTACGACGTGGAGTTTCCGGAACTGCCGCGCCTGCTGGCCGATCAGGGGATGCAAATTCTGTTTGTGCCGTTCTGGACCGACACCAAGAACGCCTATCTGCGGGTGCGCCGTTGCGCCCAGGCCCGGGCGATTGAAAATGAGTGTTATGTGGTGATTTCCGGCAGCGTTGGCAATCTGCCGAAGGTGGAGAATATGGACATGCAGTATTCCCAGGCGGCGGTGTTCACTCCCTCCGACTTTGCGTTCCCGCATGACGCCATTGCCGCCGAAGCCACACCCAATACGGAAATGACCCTGATCGTTGATTTGGATTTGGACAATCTCAAGGAAATGCGGGTGCATGGCAGCGTCCGCAATTTCCGCGACCGGCGGCTGGATTTGTACAAGGTCGCGTGGACCGGGCGGAGTTGAGGCGAAAGGCTAAAAACAGGCTGCCGCAATGAAACTGTATTTCACCAAGATGCATGGCCTCGGTAATGATTTCGTGGTGATCGATGCCATCAATCAGACGGTAGCGCTAGATCAAGCGCAGATTCGCCGATTGGCGGACCGCCATTTGGGCATCGGCTGCGATCAGGTGCTGCTAGTCGAAAAGTCCGATCAGGCTGAGGCCGATTTTCGCTACCGCATTTTCAACGCGGACGGTGGCGAAGTCGAACAATGTGGCAATGGCGCTCGCTGTTTCGCCCGCTTTGTCCGCGACCATGGCCTGACTGACCAGGACCAGGTGCGGGTATTGACTGCGGCTGGCTTATTGCGATTGCACCTTCATCCGGATGGGCAGGTCACGGTGGATATGGGTCAACCCCGGATGGAGCCGGCGGATATTCCCTTTTTCGCTACCGATCGCGCTGCTTGCTATGCCATCGCCGCCGATGGCGCTGAGCTGGCTATCGGGGTGGTGTCCATGGGCAACCCTCATGCGGTGCTGGCCGTGGCCGATGTCGATCAGGCGCCCGTCGCGCACTTGGGGCCACTACTCGAGAGGCATGGCCGCTTTCCCAACCGCACCAATGTGGGCTTCATGCAGATCGTCGCTCCCGATCAGATTCGCCTGCGAGTCTTTGAGCGGGGAACCGGCGAGACCTTGGCCTGTGGCAGCGGCGCCTGCGCTGCCGTGGTCGTCGGGCGGTTGTGGGGGTTGCTCTGGCCGAATGTCCGGGTGGAACTGCCCGGCGGCGCATTAACCATTCACTGGGCGGGCGAAGGTGAATCGGTCATGATGACCGGCCCCGCTACGACCGTGTTTGAAGGGTGGATCGCATCGTGAATGAAGAGTTCGAGATCTCCGAAACCGAGCTGAAAATAACCGCCTGGCTACAGGATCACCCCGATTTTTTTACCCGTCATCCCGATTTGGCGGAAACCCTGCATATTCCGCATCCCTGTCAACCGGCGGTGTCGTTGCTGGCTTACCAGAACCGCCTGTTGCGGGAACGCTGTCAACGCCTGCACGACAAACTGCTGGAGTTCGTCAGCATCGCCCGCGATAACGACCGGCTGGCCGAACGGGTGCAACGGCTGGCGCTGGGTCTGCTGAACGGGCGCAGCGGGATGAAAGATTTCCTCAGCGGCATCGAAGCGATTTTGCAGGAAGAGTTTCACGCTGACGGGGTGACCTTGTGTCTGGCCGTGGCCCAGACCCTTCGTTCGAAAATCGCGGCGGAGTTCCTGTGTCCTGAAGTGGTGGCGCGCTTTGGCGGGCTGTTTCAGACCGGGCAACCGCATTGCGGTCGGCTCCGTCCTGAACAGGCCATCCTCCTGTTCGGTGAAGACGCAGACCGAGTAGCTTCAGCCGCATTGATTCCGATTAGTGGGCGGCAATGGCGTGGTTTGCTGGCGGTAGGCAGCAACGATGTCGAGCGGTTTCATCCCGGGGTAGGCACCCTGTTTCTGGAGCGAATCGGCGAACTGGTCAGTCAGGCGTTGCAGGGGCGGTTGCTGGATCGGCGGCGGTTATGGGTGGTGCGCGATTCACCGTCAGCGCGCAACCTTTAGCCCTCTTAGGTGATTGATCATAAAGGCTATACCGAGCTTCGATCATCATTCCAGAAACCGGCCACGGAAAGACCCGGAAGACACTGAAAAAGAAAAAATTCCGTGGTTTTCCGTGTTTTTCCGCGGCTAATATCTTTAGGTCTTGAGGAACATCGGGGGCCAACAAAGGCACTGAGCCAATGGATCGGATCGCCGCCTGGCTACCCTCCTGCTCCCGTGGACGGTTTTGCCCTCCACACGACGCACCTCTCTTGAATTCCCCCAAATCGCCGCCAAATCGTAGGGAAATCGCACTCCATAGAGGGGAACGCACCGATGCGCATGGACAAACTGACCAATAAATTGCAACTGGCCCTGAGCGACGCCCAAAGCCTCGCCGTGGGTCGCGATCATCAATTCATCGAACCGGCGCATCTGCTGGCGGCGCTGCTCGATCAGGAGGGTGGGAGCGTGCGGCCCCTGATCGCCCAGACCGGGGTCAACGTCAAGCTGCTGCGTTCGCAACTGGATCAGGCGCTGGATCGCCTGCCGCAAGTCGAAGGCGTGAGCGGCGATGTGCAAATTTCCAACGCCCTGTCCCGCCTGCTGAATCTAACCGACAAGCTGGCCCAGCAGCGCAAGGATGCCTACATCTCCTCGGAGCTGTTCGTGCTGGCGGCGCTGGAGGACAAGGGCGAACTGGGCCAGTTGCTGCGCCAGGCCGGCGCCAGCAAGGCCTCGCTGGAACACGGGATCGACGCGCTGCGCGGCGGTCAGAAGGTCAACGATCAGAATGCCGAGGATCAGCGTAAAGCGCTGGATAAATACACCATTGATCTGACTGAACGGGCCGAACGGGGCAAGCTCGATCCAGTGATTGGCCGCGATGATGAAATTCGCCGCACCATTCAGGTTCTGGCCCGTCGCACCAAGAATAACCCGGTGCTGATTGGCGAACCGGGCGTGGGTAAAACCGCGATTGTCGAGGGTCTGGCGCAACGCATTATCAATCGCGAAGTTCCGGAAGGCTTGAAGAATAAACGGGTGCTGGCGCTGGATATGGGTTCGCTGATTGCTGGGGCCAAGTTTCGCGGCGAATTTGAAGAACGCCTGAAAGCAGTGCTAAACGATCTGAGTAAACAGGAAGGGCAAATCATCCTGTTCATTGACGAATTGCACACCATGGTCGGCGCGGGTAAAGCCGAAGGCGCTATGGATGCCGGCAATATGCTGAAACCGGCATTGGCTCGGGGCGAACTGCATTGTATTGGCGCAACGACCCTTGATGAATACCGCAAATATGTCGAGAAAGATGCGGCCTTGGAGCGGCGGTTTCAAAAGGTTCTGGTGAATGAACCGAGTGTTGAAGACACCATCGCCATTCTGCGCGGTTTGAAAGAGCGCTATGAGATTCATCACGCGGTTGAGATTACCGATCCGGCGATTGTCGCCGCCGCTATGCTCTCGCACCGCTATATTACTGACCGCAATCTGCCCGACAAAGCGATTGACTTGATTGACGAGGCCGGCAGCAGAATCCGCATGGAAATTGACTCCAAGCCAGAGGAAATGGACCGGCTGGATCGGCGCTTGATTCAATTAAAAATCGAGCGCGAAGCCTTGAAAAAGGAAAGCGATGAAGCCTCGAAAAAGCGGCTCGACTTGCTGGAGCAGGACATCAGTCGGCTGGAGCGCGAGTATCTTGATCTGGATGAGATCTGGAAAGCCGAAAAGCTGTCCTTGCAAGGTTCGGCGCAGGTCAAGGAGGAACTGGAGCGGGCGCGGCTGGAGCTGGATACCGCCCGCCGGACCGGTGATTTGGGGCAGATGTCGGAACTGACCTATGGCCGGATTCCCGATCTGGAGCAGCGGCTGAATCAGTCCACTGCAGTGGAACAGGATGAGTTCAAGCTGCTGCGAAATAAAGTCACGGATGAAGAAATTGCCGAAGTCGTTTCCAAATGGACCGGGATTCC
>JADLEK010000031.1 GCA_020846135.1 Gammaproteobacteria bacterium | reverse complement strand
TCTGATTCTGTCATTGGAGTCACCCTCTCATTTCACTTTGACTTTAACAACAAAACAGTCAAAGAAGATTCGATGTACTTAAATGATACATGCCCGCGCTCGACTCCACAAGAACCCTCGAAGAACCCAAAATATTTAGAATAGATGATGGGTATCGCTTCCAAGGGAAGTTAAACCAGGGGGTATCCATAGCATCCGCAGGTTACACTGCGCTAAACCATCCTACCCGCTTCCTGAAAATACGAAAACCTACCGGGAATCCTGATCCCGGATTGCGATAAAAGAGCATCCACATTATGGCGGATTACCGTGTATTCTTCCAGAGAACCGCTTTGGCTAAGGTTTCGGTCAGACATGACGTCATACGATTGCTCTGCTTAATCCGCTTGTAATAAACTCATCGGGAAAATGATGCAGTTTAGTGGCTCATCAGCTTGATTTTTGAAAAACCAAAACTGTCGGTACTCTTGAAAGAAAGCTAGGGAACATCACCATGAATTCATTTAAACTTAATAAGTTATCCGTTATGACGCTGACGGTAGGCGCGGTTCTGATCGCAGCGCTCCCGGTCCAGGCCGGCGATATCGTGTTTTCGGTGGAAGAGCCGGTAGCCAACAATACCTACAGCGGCGTGGCCAATCTGCGTGGATGGGCGGTGAGTTCGGCAGGTATCAGCCAAGTGGAATTGTATGTCGATGATGCGCAGGGAACCAACATCCCGATGGGTGGCCAGCGCAGCGATGTAGGCAGCGCCTATCCAAACTATCCCAATTCCAGCAATTCCGGTTTCTCGATGGCATTTAATTACTCCAATCTGTCCACCGGCCCACACCGTTTCCGACTCCGGGTGGTCGATCGGGAGAACGCTACCCAAGAGCAGTCGGTTGACTTTAATGTGGTCCGATTCAATACACCCTATATTGCCGATCCAGCGAAAATCAGTCTGGCGGGTGCAACCGGTTCATTGAATGGCCGGTCCATTGTTCTGAACAAGATGACTGCGGATGGACAAGCTTACGATATTCAGCTCGATTGGCGTACTGAAGTTCAGGGTTTCGTGATTACCCGGATCGTTCCCGCAGGCAGCCCACCCGAAAACAATTTTGGCGGTGTTTACCGCTCGCGGGTTTCGCTAAGCAGCAACAGTTGTGCGTTTTCGATTAATTCGCAGACCGAGAGCGAGCTAAAGCTGACTCAGACTGGCTCTCAAATGAATGGAACGGAAAGTGGCTCTTTGTCCGTCGCAGGAACCGTCGATGCGCTGGGCAGTTTCTCGCTGGTCTCGGCGCGTCTGGTGCAAAACCCGACGGCTAACTGTCGTGCTGAGTCGTATTTCAATTACCAAGGCAGTTTCCCCAGCCAGACTGTCGCTATAACGATCAATTACGAATACTTTGGCAGTTGCCAGTACAGTAATTGCAATGCGCGCTTCCAGGGGAGTATCAATAAAGACAGCGGCGTTGATGATTCAAGCAGTGCTGCCGTTAAGGCAACCACCTCCGCGGACAAATCGTTGCTGGACCTGGGGGAAAACTTCAGGTGATTTTTTAGCTCATTGTGGTCAGGGTCATAATGGGTAAAAGGAGAACCGCCATGCGCATCGAATTTTTGATCATCGACCCGCAGAATGATTTTAGCGATACGCCGGGCGCAGCCTTGCCCGTACCCGGCGCGAGCGCCGATGCTGAACGGCTGGCGCAGTTACTGGATCGGTTGGGCGACCGGATCGCGGATATTCACGTCACCCTCGATACGCATCAACGGCTGGATATCGCCCATCCGCTGTTTTGGCGGAACCGCGATGGCGGCCAACCTCCGCCGTTCACGCAAATTACTGTTACGGATGTGGAAAACGGCGTCTGGCAGCTATTCCGCCCTGAACACCGGGGTCGGGCGCTGGATTATGTCCGGGCGCTGCGCGACAACGGGCGCTATACGCTGACCATCTGGCCACCGCATTGCCTGATCGGAACCTGGGGGCATGGAGTGATTCCGGCGATCGCCGAGGCGTTGCGTCGCTGGGAAGAGGCCGGACCCGCCCGGGTCGATTACGTCACCAAGGGCCATAATCTCTGGACCGAACATTATTCGGCGGTGCAGGCTGAAGTACCCGATCCGGTTGATCCGAACACCCAGTTGAACCATCGCTTGATCAAGACTCTGGAACAGGCCGACCTCGTGGCGCTGTCCGGTCAGGCGCTGTCGCACTGCGTGGCGAATACGGTGCGGGACATCGCTGACCACTTTGGACAGGACAGCGTTCGCAAACTGGTATTGCTTGAAGACACCAGTTCGCCAGTGCCCGGTTTCGAGGATCTGGCCCGCCAGTTTCTGGTGGATATGAAGCAGCGCGGGATGAAAACGGCCAAGGCGGCGGAGTTTTTGCGGTGATGAGCGACGGTTCCGCCGGAGTCAAATTTAGCGTCACCGCAGAGCATAGTGCGCATGTACAAGGGTGAATGGTTTAACAGCATCAGCCATCTAATCGGCGCGGTGGCGGCGCTGGTAGGACTGGTGATTGTGGTCGTCGTGGCCGCGCAGCAGGGTGATCCCTGGAAAATCGTCAGTTTCAGCGTCTACGGCTTCACCCTGTTCTCGTTGTACACCATTTCTACGCTGTATCACAGCTTGCAGGGCCGGGCGAAGCGCTTTTTTCGCAAACTCGATCACATGTCGATCTATTTCCTGATCGCCGGCACCTATACCCCGTTTACGCTGGTCACGTTGCGTGGTGTCTGGGGCTGGACCATCTTCGGGATTATCTGGGGGCTGGCGCTGTTCGGGCTGGTGCTGGAAGCCCTGCCGCAAAAAGGCAACCGGGTGTTGTCGATGGTGGTGTATGTGCTGATGGGCTGGCTGGTGCTGGTGGCGCTCAAGCCCTTGCTGGCGGCGCTGCCGACGGCGGGGTTTATCTGGTTACTGGTCGGTGGAATTTGCTACACCGGCGGAATGGCGTTTTTCTTTTTTGACGAGAAGGTCCGGCATTTTCACGGCATCTGGCATCTGTTCGTGCTGGCCGGCAGCGTTTGTCATTATCTGACCATCCTGTTTTATGTCGCCTGAGACGGCGGCTGACGGCTCTCGTTAAATTTCTGCTGCCAGGCCGACAAAGCCAATCGAGCAGAACGCTGGGCGCGAGCATCAATGACGTTCTTGAGGGCAATCAGGCAACCCAGACCGATGAAAGCTCCGGGTGGCAGAATCGCCAGCAGAAACCCGCGATAATCGGAAATCAGATGCAGGGTCAAGGACTTGCCCAACTCGCCAAACAGCAGTTCCGCCTGGCCGAATAACGTACCCTGTCCCAGGACTTCCCGGATCGCGCCGAGTAAAACCAGCGCCAGCATGAATCCAAGCCCGGTCGCAATTCCGTCCACCGCCGATTTCGCTACGCCATTCTTGAATGCGAATGCTTCAGCGCGGCCAATCACACAGCAATTGGTCACGATCAGTGGAATAAAAATTCCCAGCACGGTATACAGTCCCGGCAGAAAAGCGTGCATCACCAATTCAACCGTGGTCACCGCACAGGCGATGACGACCACGAAGACCGGAATTCGCACTTCCGGGCGCACCAGGTTGCGAATCAGCGAAATGACGACATTGCACATCAGCAAGACCAGCAGCGTCGCTAACCCCAGTCCCAGCCCATTGACGACCGAATTGGAAGTCGCCAACAATGGGCATAAGCCAAGCAGAGCGACAAACCCGGTATTCTGAGTCCATACACCGTCCTTGAGGATTTTAAGATAGCTGGTTTCAATCATGATGGGCCGCCTCTTTTAACCTTTAGTCGCCACAAATAACGATTCTTGGTGACTCTGGACATATTCCAAAAACCTGCCAGTCGCTTTAACGACCGCCCGTGGCGTAATCGTTGCGCCGGTGAATTGATCGAAAGTCCCGCTATCCTTTTTAACTTTCCAGCGCTCCAGGGGCGGATTGCCCAGTGATTTTCCGGTAAACGCCAGAATCCACGGCGAGCGTTTTTCTTCAATGGCATCGCCCAGTCCTGGGGTTTCCTTATGCGCCAGCACCCGGACTCCAGCCAAGGTTCCATCGGCATAAACCCCAATCAACAACTGAATTGGCCCACTGTAACCATCTAGGGCATAAGGCGTTGCAAATAACGCCACCGGTTGCCCATTTTTACGCGCCCGGTAAATCGTCACCGGCTGATCGGTCCCCAGCCACTCCGGCGCAACCACTTTAATGGTGTCTTCAACCACCCGGTTATCGTAGCGATCCACCGGAACCAGTTGATTCAGACTGGCTTCCAGCGCCGCCCGTTGCGCCTCGGCAATAATGTCCTTGGTGCCGTTATAGGTCACAGCAACCAGCCCCGCCCCAACCACCGAAAACCCGGTCAGAATCAGCGCGGCCATCCCCATGCTGCGCAAAATCGTCTTCATGGCCGCCGCTCCCCGAACACTTTAGGCCGGGTGTACAAATCAATGGTCGGCGCAGCAATATTCATCAGCAGCACTGAAAACGCCACGCCATCGGGATAGCCGCCAAAACCGCGAATAATGTAAATCAGGAGGCCAATCCCCGCGCCGTAGATCAGCCGTCCGCGGGGCGTGGTGCTGGCTGTCACCGGATCGGTGGCGATAAAAAAAGCGCCAAAGATTGCCGCCCCACTCCAGACATGAAACCACGGCGGTGCGTACTGTTGCGGATCAATCAGATAAAACACGGTGGCGATCGCCGCCAGTCCGCCGAGTAATCCAGCGGGAATCTGCCAGGCCGCGGTGCGGGTATAAACCAGCCACAAGCCGCCGGCCAGAAACCCCGCCGTGGCCCATTCCCAGCCCTGACCGGCGACAATCCCGAACACCGGGCTGTTGCGAATTTCCGCGACGGTCTGCCCCAAGCCAAGCCTGGTGCGCAGCACATCCAGCGGCGTGGCCCCGGTCAATGCGTCAATCGGCAAGCTCCCCGCGCCGCCAAAAATGATCTGGAGCGTATCGGGCAGACTGAGCGCATGAGGCTGGCCGATCCCGTGCGGAATCAGCCAGGCGCTCATTTCACGCGGGAAGGAAATCAGCAACACGACATAGCCAATCATCGCCGGGTTAAAGGGGTTATAGCCCAATCCGCCGTAGAGATGCTTGGCGACCACAATCGCGGCCAGGACGCCAATCACAGTCAGCCACCACGGGGCCAGCGGCGGCAAAGCGACGGCCAGCAGCCAGGCCGTAACCACCGCGCTGTAGTCGCCGAGGTGCAAGGCCAGAGGCTTACCCCGCGCCGCCAGCAGCGCCGCTTCCGCACCCACTGCGACTACGGTCGCCAGCGCCAGATTGATCAGGATGCCCCAGCCGAAAAACCAGACCAGCGCCGCGATGCCGGGAATCATTGCGTACAGCACCCGGCGCATCACCTGGCCGACGCTGGTGGGTTGATGCAGATGCGGTGAAGTGACCGTCTTGAAGCGCATCAGGTTTCGCTCCCACGCCTGGTAGTGGTAGCGGTCGCTGCCGGTTCGGCCTTGGCCGGCGCTTTCTGCCGCAATTTGGCCTCCCGCTCCTGCTTCTCGCGCTCCAGGCGCTCCATCCGGGCCTGATGGCGTTGCCGGGCCTGTTCCGCCCGCTGCTTCTCCTTCTCCTGCGCCCAGATTTCATTCTTGGCGTAGCGGTAGTACTGAACCAGCGGGATATGACTGGGACAGACCGTGCTGCAACAGCCGCACTCGATGCAACTGAACAGATGGTAATTCCGGGCCTGGTCAAATTCCTTGGCGCGGGCGTACCAATAAAGCTGCTGCGGCAATAAATCCGCTGGACAAATATCCATGCAGGCTCCGCAGCGGATACAGGGCAGCACCGGTTGTTCCAGAGGCAGTTCCGCCGGACCTGCTGCCAGCAGGCAGTTCGCGGCCTTGGTCACGGGCGCCTCGTCGCTGTGCAGCGAGAAACCCATCATCGGCCCGCCCAGAATCAGCCGCTCAACGCCTTCGCGATAGCCGCCGCACTGGGCGATTAATGCCGCGAAAGGCGTCCCGATCAATGTTTCAAAATTACCGGGCTGATTGACCTGGCCGGTGACGGTGACGATGCGCGAAATCACCGGTTCACCGCAGCTCACCGCACGATGCACGGTGTAAGCGGTGGCGACATTGAAGCATTGCACCCCAACGTCCGTCGGCAGCCCCTCGACCGGGGTTTCCTTGCCGGTCAACAGCTTGACCAGTTGTTTGACGCTGCCGCTGGGATAGCGGGTTGGGATCGGGCGCACTTTATAACCGGTTCTGGCGCAGACCGCGCTCATCGCCGCAATCGCCTCCGGTTTGTCGTCCTCGATGCCGATTAGCACTTCCTGCGGCCCCAGCAGATACGCCATGATCTGCAACCCGGCGACAATCTCCGCTGCCCGCTCGCGCATCAACCGGTCATCGCAACTAATCCACGGTTCGCACTCAGCGCCGTTCAGGATCAGCGTGTCTAGGCGTTCGCTGCGATTGCCGGGATTCAATTTGACCGCACTCGGAAACCCTGCCCCACCGAGTCCCACCACTCCCGCATCGCGAATCGCATTCCGCAGTTCGCTCGGATGCAACTGCCGGTAATCCACCGGCTGCCGCTCGATCCAGCGATCCTCGCCGTCGCTGTCAATGGTCACGCAGAGATCGGATAAGCCGGAGGGATGGGGAACCGGTTGCGGATCCACCGCGCTGACGATTCCCGAAGTCGGCGCGTGAATCGCGGCGCTGATATAACCATCCGGTTGGCCGATCATTTGTCCTTTCAACACCCGGTCGCCGGGCTGAACCAGCGGTTTGGCGATAGCGCCGATATGCTGGCGCAATGGCACCGTCAAGCGCGGCGGCAAAATGGTGGGTTGAATCGGGGTCTGATTGGATTCGGTTTTGTGGCGAACGGTTTTTAAACCGCCATGAAACGGGAACAGGGCGCTCATGCAGCCGCTTTGACCTCAAGCGCCGGATAAGTCCATTTCCAGGTGCTAATGGTCGGCGCAAACGGGACCATCTGAATGCAGTCCACCGGACACGGGGCCAGACAGAGTTCGCAGCCGGTGCATTCCTGCCTAATCACCGTGTGCATGTGTTTGGCCGCGCCAATAATGGCATCGACCGGACAGGCCTGAATGCAGAGCGTGCAGCCGATGCAGCGTTGCTCGTCAATCACCGCCGCCATTTTCGGTTTCTCAAGCCCACTGGGCAAATCCAGTGATTTGGGATCGCGACCGAGTAATTCCGCCAGCGCGGCAATCCCGTTTTGCCCACCCGGCGGACACAGGTTAATCTCGGCTTCGCCGGCGGCAATCGCTTCGGCATAGGGCCGGCAACCGGCATAGCCGCATTGCCCACACTGGGTCTGTGGCAACACCGAATCAATCTTTTCAACGATAGGATTGCCTTCCACCTTGAAACGGATCGCGGCAAATCCCAACAACAGGCCGGACGCGCCAGCCAATAATCCCAACGCAATGACGGCAATGATCATTATTTTATCCTCGCACCAGACCGGCAAAGCCCATAAACGCCAGCGACATCAGCCCGGCGGTCATCAGGGTAATCGCGGGACCCCGAAAATGAACCGGCACATCCGCAACTGCAATCCGCTCGCGCATCCCGGCAAACAACACCATGATCAGCGAGAAACCGATCGCTGCGCCAAAGCCGTATAACGCCGAGGCAATAAAATCATGCCGGGCCTGGACATTCAATAATGCGGCACCCAGCACGGCGCAATTCGTGGTAATCAGCGGCAGATAAATCCCCAGCGCCTGATACAGCAGCGGGCTAGTTTTATGCACCACCATCTCGGTAAATTGGACCACCACCGCAATGACCAGGATAAAAGCAATGGTGCGGAGATATTCCAGCCCCAATGGAATCAGCAGATAATGATCGACTAGATAGGCGCTGACCGCCGACAGGGTGAGGACAAAGGTCGTCGCCAGTCCCATGCCGATAGCGGTTTCCATCTTGCGGGATACGCCCATGAAGGGGCATAGCCCCAAAAACTTCACCAGGACGTAGTTATTGACCAGAATGGTACTCAGCAGAATCAAGGCATATTCTTTCATGGTGGGCAGCGTTCAAAATAGCGTTCAAAATAGCGTTTAAAATAAAGGCAACTGACCCTCCAGCAACAGAAATTCCATCAGCGCCTTTTGGGTGTGGAGGCGATTCTCGGCCTGATCCCAAACCCGGCTTTGTGGCCCGTCAATGACCTCGGCGCTGACTTCCTCGCCCCGGTGCGCCGGCAGACAGTGCAGGAAAATGGCGTTCGGTTTGGCCTGGGCCATGATCGCAGCATTGACCTCATAACCCGTAAAGTCCCGGGTCCGCCGCGCCTGTTCTTTTTCCTTGCCCATGCTCGACCAGACATCGGTGGTCACCACATCCGCGCCCTGGGCGGCGGCCAGCGGATCGCGCAGCAGCACGACCCGGTCGGCGGCCTGTTGCAGCAATCCGGGGTCGGGTTCGTAACCGGGCGGGACTGCGATCCGCACCAGAAAATCGCACTGCATGGCGGCTTTCAGGTAGCTGTTGCACATATTATTGCCATCGCCGATCCAGGCCACGGTCCGCCCGCGCAGTTCGCCGCAATGTTCAATCAGGGTCTGGAGATCGGCCAGTAACTGGCAAGGATGGTTGTAATCGGTCAGACCATTGATAACCGGAACCGTGGAACAGGCGGCGAAGCGCTCCAGCTTGGCATGTTCAAAGGTGCGGATCATGACGATATCGACCATGCTCGATAGCACCCGCGCCGTATCTTCCACCGGCTCGCCCCGACCCAGTTGGGTATCTCGGGGCGCCAGAAAAATAGCGCTGCCGCCGAGTTGCGCCATGCCAGCCTCGAAGGAAACCCGGGTGCGGGTGGACGCTTTCTCGAAAATCATCCCCAGCACTTTTTGCGGAAACGGCGCATAGGACTCGCCCCGCCGCCGCATCGCCTTGAGTTGACCGGCCCGCCGCAAGACCTGTTGTAATTCCACAGGCGTCAGATCAAACAGACTGAGAAAATGACGTGGTTTCATTTATAGTTCACTGCAAAGATCCGGATTGCGGACAATCCGGCGGGTGGTCATTAAACCGGCTGGCGGAAATCCGTCGGCCATCCTCCAAAAGCAAAACGGCAGCGATGGAAGGCTGCCGCATGATTAAGCCGGAATTATAGGCGATTTTTCGCGTAGCCGCGCCGCCCGTCAATCTTTCGCCTTTTTGTCCAGGAATCTACGATGCAAGCCAAGTTTTGTCTTTACTGCGGCAGTCCGCTACAGAATGCCGACGTCGCCGGCCAGACCCGCCTGCGGTGCAGCGTCGCCGATTGTGCTTATGTGCATTGGGACAACCCGATCCCGGTGGTTGCCGCGATTGTCGAGATGGAGGGCGCGGTCATTCTGGCGCGTAACCGGGCTTGGCCTGAATCCATGTTTGGTCTGATCGCCGGTTTTCTGGAAAAGGGTGAAACTCCCGAAGCCGGCGTACTGCGCGAGGTGCGCGAAGAGCTCGGCCTGGAGACCGCGACCGCCCATTTCATCGGCTGTTACCCGTTCTTCGAGATGAATCAACTGCTGCTGGCCTTTCACGTTCCGGCCCAAGGCGAAATCGTGTTGAATGAAGAACTGGCCGCCATCAAACGGGTACCGGTCGAACGACTGAAACCCTGGACCATCGGCACCGGCCCGGCGGTTCGCGACTGGCTAGCGGCGCGCCGCTCCACCCTCTGAGAGAGAATCCATCCCGATGTTCACCGTGTTACCAGCGCCCGTTCGTGGCGGGCTATCGTTGCTGCTGTTTATCCTGAATACCGTGCTCTGGTGTACGCCGCTTTATCTGCTGCTGCTGTTCAAACTAGCGATTCCGAACCGCCGCTGGCGTGCGTTTCTGGCCCGCCGGCTGGTGTGGATCGCCGAATCGTGGATTGATGGCAACAACCTGATCCTGAACCTGACCCAGCGCATGGACTGGGATGTGGCCGGGCTGGAGGGGTTGCAGCGCGATGAGTGGTATCTGGTCAGTTCCAATCACCAGTCCTGGGTAGACATCGTGGTGCTGCAACGGGTGTTCAACCATCGGATTCCGTTCCTGAAATTTTTCATCAAGCAGCAACTGATCTGGGTGCCGCTGCTGGGCGGGGCGTGGTGGGCGCTGGACTTTCCGTTCATGAAACGGCATTCGCCGGCGTATCTGGCCAAGCATCCCGAAGCGAAGGAACAGGATCAGGAAACCACCCGCCGGATGTGCGCCCGGTTCCAGGATACCCCGATCACGCTCCTCAACTTTCTTGAAGGCACCCGCTTTCAGCCCGCCAAACACGCCCGCCAGCGCTCCTCCTACCGGCATCTGCTACGGCCCAAGGCTGGCGGGCTGGCGTTTGCGCTGGAGGCGCTGGCCGGGCGGATGCGGACTTTGCTGGATGTGGCTATCGTCTATCCCGACCGGCGCAACACCTTCTGGGATTTGCTCTGCGGGCGAGTTCCCCGGGTGATCGTGCGGGTGCGGTCCGTGCCGATTCCGCCCGAATTTCTGAACCGTGATTACCGCAATGACGGCGATTTTCGGATCGCGTTCCATCGCTGGCTTGGGCAAATCTGGGCGGACAAGGATGCGCTGATGGGGGAGTTGCTGCGGGCTGATCAGCCGGCGACCACAGGCTAATCGGGTAGGGCGGGTTACGCTGCGCACCCGCCCTACCGCTACCCCGCTTCCTGCATCATAAAATCGTAAGCGTTCACTTCCCTCGCCCACTTGCGGGAGAGGGGAGTAAACGGTTTATCGAGTCAAAGGGGACGCGGCTGGCCCGTGCTATGATCCCGCCACTCGCGCCGCATCGCGCGGGTTTTCATTTCAATCAAAAATCCCGAGGATATCATCATGAACCAGAACTCTTCTGATCTAAGCCGCCGCCGTTTCATTAAACTGACCGCCATCGGCCTGACCGCAGCTCCCTTCGCCAACGCCTTATTGAGCGAAACCGCCAGCGCAGCGGATATGGTGCCCGAAACCGATCCGATGGCGGCGGCGCTAGGCTATAAGGAAGATGCCGCCAAAGCCGACAAGCGCACTGACAAAACGGCGCTGTGCAGCAGCTGCCTGCACTACACCGGCAAACCCGGCGAGGCCAATGGTCCCTGTGCCCTGTTCCAAGGCAAACTGGTCGCCGCCAACGGCTGGTGTACGGCCTGGGTCAAGAAGGCGGCCTAAAAAACCAAAACCCCTGCCCCACTCGCGGGACAGGGGTTGGCGATGTAGGTTTTCGTCATACCCGCTTTCGCGGGTATGACGAACAGGGTGGTTTTTGAGCCGAATAGACAAAACCTGCCAGGAAACGGTATTACGCCGGACGCCGCAGATTTCCGCGGTCTGCCGATGGCCGGGGATGGGTCGCTCCGCGCCAACTGGGTGTTTGCGTGCGGGGATGACTGGAGCGGCCCGGTTCGGCGCGGGCGGGCGCAGCGCTCCGTCCCTGAGCCGGGCGACCCATTGGCATCGGGCTGCGATTACGGCCATTCGGAATCGGCTCGGCCTTGATGCGCGGATCGGGTTCAAAGCCCGGCTCGACTTCCCTGGGCAGGGAACGCTTGATCACCTTCTCGATATCGGCCAGCAGCTTGTGTTCATCCACACAGACCAGCGAAACCGCCACGCCGGTAGCGCCTGCCCGGCCAGTCCGGCCAATCCGATGCACATAGTCCTCAGGGACGTTGGGCAACTCGAAATTGACCACATGCGGCAAATCCACGATGTCCAGACCCCGCGCGGCGATATCGGTCGCAACCAGCACCGGTAATGCGCCATTCTTGAACTCCGCCAAGGCGTGAGTCCGCGCTGACTGGCTCTTGTTGCCGTGGATCGCCAGCGCCGCAATGCCGCCCCGGGTCAATTGTTCCGATAGCCGATTGGCGCCGTGCTTGGTGCGGGTAAAGACCAGCACCTGCTGCCAGCGATTGGCCCGGATCAGATGCGCCAGCAATTCCCGCTTCCGCTCGCGATCCACTAGATGCACCTGATGGGTCACCGCTTCGGCGGGGGCATTGCGCCGGGCGACTTCGATCAGCGCCGGGCGATTGAGCAGGCTGTCCGCCAGCGTCCGAATCTCGTCGGAGGAGGTGGCGGAGAACAGCAGGTTCTGGCGCTGGCGGGGCAACAGCGCCAACACTTTTTTAATGTCGTGAATGAAACCCATATCCAGCATTCGGTCAGCTTCGTCCAGCACCAGCACTTCAATCCGCGACAGATCGACGGTGCGCTGGCCGGCGTGGTCCAGCAACCGGCCCGGAGTCGCGACCAGAATATCCACCCGATTCCGCAATTGCTGAATCTGCGGCTGGATGCCGACCCCGCCAAACATGACCATCGAGTTTAATTTCAGATATTTGCCGTATTCACGGACGCTTTCCTCGATCTGGGCGGCTAGTTCGCGGGTTGGGGTCAGGATCAGGGCGCGAATCGGCGCGCGACCGCCGGTGATCGGTTTGCTGGTGGACAGGCGGTGCAGGATCGGCAAGGCAAAACCGGCGGTTTTACCGGTGCCGGTTTGGGCGCCGGCGAGTAGATCGCCACCCGCCAGCACCGCAGGGATCGCCTGGCGCTGGATCGGAGTGGGAATGGTATAGCCGCGCTCGGTGACAGCGCGGACGATCGGATCGGACAGACCGAGGGAAGCAAACGACATGAGACTCCAAACAATACAAAGCGACATCGGCCGGTCGCCGGAATCGACGCCAGTCTTGGGCAGATGAAGAGGGTTTAACCAGGATGGGCTGCGGCGCAGGAGACTGGAACAGACCGCAGAAGGGCAATCTAACAGACTTTAGCGGTCATTGCAAAACGCCAAAATGCAGGTTTTATAACGGAAATCAACGATGCTGCAACAAGCTGCGGGGAATTAGACCCGTAGAGATTATAATAGGGTAGATAAGCGTAGCGCATCCACCCTAAAACTGAAAGCCTGAATTAGCTCAGCATCACTCGGATTGAAAATCGCCTTAAATCCGGTTTAACAGCCAACTGCCGGCGAGAACCGCCGCCAGTAAACAACCCGCCGCCCGCCATTGAAAATAACGAATCAGCCGACCCTCTTCACGAAAAGCGGCGACGATAAACGGGCGGGTTACATCGCCGGTATTAGCCAACAGGTGAACATCGGGTTCCACCGCCTGTTGCCATTGCCGCCGCCGCACCTGCTGTTCCGCCGCCCGCCGCGCCGCTTCCCATTCATCCGGATCAACCCGGCCATTGCGCCGTCGGTCAAACAGGTCCATGCGCTGCGGATCCCGTTTCCAGCGCTCCAGCAATTCGGCGACTTCCTGGCGGGTATCCGGCGCTTCCCGCAGACCCCCCACCGTTTGAAACCAGCCGATCGCGTGTACCTCCTCACCGGGCATCAAGCGTTGCTCGGTGTAACGATAAGCGGCGCCCATCCCCCACAGCGCATGAGTGCGCGCTCCGCTCTCGTTGCCATACCAGACATCGCGGCGAATTTTGATGAAATCAGCGCCATCCGGGTTGATCACGCAGCGCCCCGTGCCGTCATCCAGCAGAAACAGACTGTCGCTCTCGCCGGAATCCACCGGTTGCCAGCGCTGATTGAGCCGCTCCTCGGTCTGGTAGCGATACCAGGCGCAAGGCAACAGACTGAGCGGGGCAAGAATCGGCGGTCCTTCCATTAAGCCGGCGTGGCCGTACAACTCGACATAACCCTGCGGCGCAGAACGAATCCGGGCGATGGGGGTATCCGCCAACCGCCAGGCCCGCCGCCCGTAATACAGCGCGCCATAGCCGCCGGCCGCCAGGATCGCCAGGGTCAGGGTGGTCAGCAGCAGCAGAGGCGGCGGGTCAAGCGCCAGCCGGGCATCGTGGCGCAGCCACAGAAAGCTGCTGAGCCAGACGCCGCCGAACAACAGCAGACCCTTGAGGCGGATTCGATGCATTGACGCCGCGCCTCAACGGAACAATTGGGCAAGATCAACGTCCTGTTTTTCCGGCTCGGTGAATTCCAGCAGGCGGAACGGCCGGAAACTGAACAGCCCGGCAATCAGCACATCGGGAAATTGTTCGATCCGCACGTTGTTCAAGTTGACGCTGTCGTTGTAAAACTCGCGGCGGTCAGCCACCGCGTTTTCTAGGCCGGTGATGCGGGCTTCCAGATGGCGGAAGTTATCGTTAGCGCGCAATTCGGGATAGGCCTCCGCCACAGCGAATAACTGGCCCAACCCGATCCGTAATTGGTTTTCAGCCGCCCCCAGTCCCGGCAGATCGTGGCGTTGCTGGGCGTCGGCTACCCTTTGACGGGCGCGCATCACCGCCTCCAGAGCGCCGCGTTCATAGCCCATGTACTGCTTGCAGACCTCGACCAGTTTGGGCAATTCATCGTGGCGCTGCTTGAGCAACACCTCGATATTGGACCAGGCCATACCGACGTTATGTTTAAGATTCACCAGCCGGTTGTAGATCAGGATGCCGTACAGCGCGGGCAGGATGATCGCGATGAGCAGAACAATAGCGAATGAATTCATGACGGTCCCAGACCTGTTTCATGTGGATGAAGCGCCGAGGGTAACCGGTAAAAAGTATAGCCCGTCACTGTGACAAGGCATAATGCGAGGTAAAAATGTTGTTGTGGTTCAAAGGGATCATGATCGGGTTCGCCATTGCCGCGCCGGTCGGGCCGATTGGCCTGCTGTGCATTCAGCGCACCCTGGCGCGGGGCCGCTGGTCCGGCATCCTGTCGGGATTGGGCGCGGCCAGTGCTGATGCCTTGTATGGCGGCATCGCCGGTTTCGGCCTGACCGCGCTATCCGAACTGCTGCTGGCGTGGCAAACCGAGTTGCAAACCGTCGGCGGGCTGTTTCTGCTCTATCTCGGCTGGCGAACCTGGCGTACCTTGCCGGCCGTCGAACAGGCGCAGGTTCAGCCCAGTCGCGCCGGCCTGCTCGGCGATTATCTGTCGACCCTGGCGCTGACCCTGACTAACCCGGTGACGATTCTGGCGTTTCTGGGGATTTTCGCCGGGCTGGGACTGGCGACGTCCGGCGCGGATTTCAGCGCGGCCATCGGGCTGGTGTCGGGCGTCTTCGCCGGATCGCTACTTTGGTGGCTGGCGCTGGCGGCCGGAGTCGGCCTGTTGCGCGGACGGCTGACCCCAGCTTGGTCAGTCTGGATTAATCGCGCCTCAGGCGCACTGATTGCGGGGATCGGGATATGGGCGATGCTTTGAAAACCACCAGCGAGAGGAGGCGACAATGATCGCTGGCTCCTTCTTTCGCCTGGTGCTGGCCGCGGTGCTGCTGCTCCTGGTTTTCCAGATGAGCGTTGCCGCGCCACCCATCGCGCCAAAACCGCCGACTGCCGCGCTAGTCGCCCCGCCCGCGACCGCTGCACCGGCAACGGCCGCGCCCACCCTGGAACAGGTTCAGGCCCGGATCGCCGCCCTCGCCACCCTCCGCGACCTGCCGGAAGCCGAACGCACCCAGGCGCAGGATTTATATCAACAGGCGATCAGCCGGTTACAGGCCGCCAAAAATTACGCCGACAGCGCCGCCGCCTATCAGCAATTGCAACAATCCGCCCCGGCGGAAACCGCCCGTCTGCAACAAACCCTGACCAGCGAACCGCCGCCCGCGCCATCGCCAAATCTGTCACCGGATGATTTAGCCAAAAAACTGGCGAACAACCAGGCGGATTTGAGCGAAGCCGAGAAGAGCCTGGCCGACCTGGATCAGCAGTTGGCGACCCAGCAGACCCGGCCCAAGAGTATTCCGGTCGAGCTGAGCGCCCTCAGAGAACAGGTCGTCGATTTGGACGCCAAGCTGCAAACCGCTAGTTCGCCCACTGTGACCCCGTTGCTGGCCGATGCGCGGCTGATGGCGCTCAGTACCCAGCGTCAGGCCCTGAATCAGCAGATCGCCATGCTGGAGCAGGAGCGGCTCAGCTATGACGCCCGCCTGCCGTTGTTGAACGCCCAGCGTGCTGCCGCTGCCCAGGATGCGGCCCAGGCCCAGGTCCAGGTTCAGCAGTTACAAAGCCTGCTCAACGCCCGCCGGCGCGATGAAGCCGCTGCGGTGGTGCAACAGACCACCCAGGCCAGTCAGGAGGCTGCCGCCAAACCGGCCATCGTCCAGGGCACTGCGGCGGAGAACGCCGAGATCAGCCGTCGTCTGGAGGAAATCGTCCAGCAAAGCGACCAGATCAGCGCCAGCCAAACCCAGTTCAGCGAACAACTGACCTTGCTGACCGAGCGGATGCGTGGCATCCAGCAACAACTGGGCATTGCTGGTTTCAGTGACGCCATCGGCCCGATCCTGCTGGAAGAGCGGCGCAATCTGCCGGATGTTCAGCAATATCAGCGCAACGCCGACGACCGTCAGGAAGCCATCGTGCAAGCCCGTCTGGAGCAATACAAGACCGAAAAAGAATTGCGCCGTGCCCGGGCGGTCGAGGACCACCTCAAGGAACTGGTTGCCCGCTTTGATCCGCAATGGCCGGAGGCGCAACGCCAAACGGTGAATGCCGAGTTGCGAGTCCTGCTGACTGACCGCCAGCAGTTGCTGAAAAAGCTCAGCAGCGGCTACGCCAACCTGATCACTGGTCTGGTGGCGCAGGACGACAGCCAGCGCAAGTTGGGCGACCAGGCTGAACAGTACGGCGCCCTGCTGGACCGTTATCTGTTGTGGATTCGCAGCAGCCCGCCGCTCAACGTGGCGTGGCTGAAAGACCTGGGTCTGACGCTTGACTGGCTAACAGACCCAGTCCACTGGCAGTTGGCTGGACAAAACCTGATCCGCGGCGCGCAAAACTGGCCCGTGGCAACGGGATTGGGACTGCTGGCGCTGCTGGGATTGCTGTACTACCGCCGGGCGCTGATTCGGCGCTTGAGCGATGGCATTGACCTCATCGGCGATGTCCGCGCCGACCATTTCTGGCTGACGACGCGGGCCTTGGGCATCACCCTGCTGCTGGCCTTGCCCTGGCCGGGGTTATTACTCGGACTGGGCGGGCTGTTGCGGAACGCGGCCATGGACGCCAATTTTTCGCGGGGACTGAGCCAGGGCCTGATTGGCGGCGCTTTCGTAGCGATCAACATTTCGCTGCTGCGCCAGTTGTGCCGGCCACAGGGCGTGGCTATCGCCCATTTTGGCTGGAGCGAGGCCGGTTGCCAGTTACTGCGCCGCCACCTCAACTGGTACCTGTGGATCGGTCCGTTGAGCGCGATCCTGGTCCGGCTGTGCGAAATGCAGACCGATACGCTGCCCAGCGATACATTGGGCCGACTGAGTTTTTCAATTAGCCAACTGGCGCTGACGGTGCTGTTATGGCAGGTGCTGGACCCGCGCCATTCCTTGCTGAATGGCCTGGCGAAGGGACGGGAGGCGGGAGTGGCCTGGCGGCTGCGCTACCTCTGGTATCCCTTGATCATTGGGGGACATTTACTGATGGCGCCCCTGGCGTTGTCCGGCTACTACTACACCGCGTTGCAACTGCGCAGCCGGTTGGCGCTGACCGGCTGGCTGATCATGGGGGCGGTGCTGGCGGTCAACCTGGCCCTGCGCTGGCTGAATATCAGCCAGCGGCGGCTGGCTCTGCAACATGCCCTGGCTAAACGCGAGGCAAAGCTGGCCGCCCGCGCCAAGGAAGCTCCTCCCGCGTCCGGCGAAGGTCTGCCCGATGTGCTGAATCTGCCGGAACTGGAGCTGGATCTGAACACCATCAGCGATCAAACCCGCAGTCTGATGCGGCTGACCGTCTTGGTCGGGCTGGGTTTTGGGTTGTGGCAAATCTGGGGCGACCTGATCCCGGCATTCGCCATCCTTAATGACATCACTCTCTGGCATCAAACCGTGCAGACCGCCGCCGGTGCGCAGATCGCGGACATTACCCTGGGCAGCACGGTAGTGGCCGGGGCGCTCCTGCTGCTAATCGCTTTTCTGGCCCGCAACCTGCCTGGGGTGCTGGAGCTGGTGGTTTTGCAGCGGCTGGCGGTGGATTCGGGCAACCGCAACGCTATCATCACCATCAGCCGCTATCTGATCACGGGGGCGGGTTTGCTGATCGCGCTGGATATTGTCGGGATTGGCTGGGATCAGGTGCAGTGGCTGGTGGCCGCCTTGGGCGTCGGCCTGGGCTTCGGCCTGAAGGAAATTTTCAGCAATTTCTTTTCGGGACTGATCCTGCTGCTGGAGCGGCCGATCCGGGTCGGCGACACGGTCACGCTGGACGCATTAAGCGGCACGGTGTCGCGCATCAACATCCGCGCCACTACCATCACCGATTGGGATCGCAAGGAAATCATTGTGCCCAATAACACATTTATCACCAGCTCGCTGATTAACTGGGCGCGCAGCGATCCGGTGACCCGGGTGGTGATTCCGGTCGGGGTGGCTTACGACTGCGATCCGCAGCAGGTTCATCAGATCTTGCTGGACACCGTGACCGCGCACCCGCTGGCGTTGAAGGAGCCGGCCCCGGCAGTGCTGTTTCTCAACTTTGGCGAGAGCGCACTGGAGTTTGAGGTTCGGGTGTTTGTGCGGGAACTGGCTAATCGGCTGCCGTTGACCCACGATCTGCATAACCAAATCTTTGCGGCGCTGCGGGAACGCCAGATCGAGATTCCTTTCCCGCAGCGGGAGGTGCGCATCAGGCAGGGAACGCAGGGAGAAAAGCCGCTATAACTCATCAATTTGATATAATTGATAAATAAGTCTAATCCCCAGCCAAGGTTTTCCGCCATGATCTGTGATTTTCTGACCCTCGCCGCCCCCGGCGTTCGCACTCTGCAACCCTACCAGCCCGGCAAACCGGAAAGCGAACTGCGCCGGGAGTATGGCCTGAGCGACATCGTCAAGCTGGCTTCCAATGAAAATCCACTTGGCCCTAGTCCCCGGGCGCTGATCGCGGTGCGCGAGGCGCTGAGCGGTTTGGCCCGTTATCCCGACGGCAACGGCTTTGAACTGAAAACCGCCCTGTCCGTCAAGCTGGGCCTGTCCACGGCGATGCTGACCCTGGGCAATGGCTCCAATGACGTGTTGGAGCTGGCGGCGCGGGCCTTCCTGACTCCAGCACATGAAGCCGTGTTTTCGGAACACGCCTTCGCCGTCTATCCCATCGTCACCCAGGCGATCGGCGCAACCGCCCGGGTCGCCAAGGCCAATCCGCCCGATCACCCAATGCCGCATGGCCACAATCCATCCGCCATTCTGGAACTGATCAACGACCGCACCCGGATCGTGTTTATCGCCAATCCGAACAATCCGACCGGCACCTGGCTGAAAACGGCGGAACTCGAAGCCTTGCTGGCGGCGATTCCTGAATCGGTGATCGTGGTGGTGGATGAAGCCTATGTCGAATATGTCGAGGCGGAAGCCGATTGCCCGAATGCGCTGCACTGGCTGAGCCGCTTCCCCAATCTGATCGTGACCCGGACCTTCTCCAAGGCCTATGGACTGGCCGGATTGCGGGTCGGCTATGCGGTTTCTCATCCCCAGGTCGCGGATCTGCTGAACCGGGTGCGCCAGCCGTTCAACGTCAACAGCTTGGCGCTGGTTGCGGCCACGGCGGCGCTGGACGATGTCAGTCATCTGGAGCGGAGCAAAACCCTGAATCGCGCTGGAATGCGGCAATTGCAGGACGCTTGCCGGCAATGGGGCCTGAACTGGCTACCGTCCGCCGGCAACTTCCTATGCGTAGATGTAGGCCGGCCCGGGCGGGAGGTGTTTCTGGACTTGCTGAAACGCGGCGTGATCGCCCGACCCGTGGACAACTACGGCTTGCCCCAGCATCTGCGGATCAGCATCGGTTCCGAGGCGGAAAACGCCCGGCTGATCGAGGCGCTGGGCGCGGTGCTGAAGGACTGACATGGCGGCGAAACCCTCTCTGATTCAACGCCTGTGCATCATTGGCGTCGGCCTGATCGGCGGCTCGCTGGCCCGCGCCCTGCGGGAAATGGGCGAAGTCGGCGAAGTAATCGGCTGCGGACGCGGCGAGGCCAATTTGCAAACTGCGGTGCGGTTGGGCGTCATTGATCGTTACGACCTTGATCCGGCCCGCGCCGTCGCTGGAGCCGATGTGGTGGTGATCGCCGTGCCATTGGGAGCCATCGAACCGGTGTTGCGCACCATTGTCCCGCATCTGGAGCCGGATGCGGTTATGACCGATGTCGGCAGCGCCAAAAGCAGCGTGGTGGCCGATGTGGCGCGGGTTTACGGCCAGATTCCGCCGAACTTTGTTCCCGGCCATCCCATCGCCGGCACTGAAAACAGCGGCGTCGAAGCCTCATTCGCCACCCTGTTCCAGCGGCGGCGGGTGATTCTGACTCCACTGGTCGAAACCGCCGCCGCCGCGCATGGCCTGATCAAACAGATGTGGGAACTGACCGGAGCCGAAGTGGTGGATATGGGCGTACATCATCACGATGCGGTGCTGGCCGCGACCAGCCATTTGCCGCATCTGCTGGCCTATACCCTGGTCGATACTCTGGCCCGACTGGATGACCGGGCGGAGATTTTCCGCTACGCCGCCGGTGGATTCCGCGACTTCACCCGGATCGCTTCCAGCGACCCGACCATGTGGCGCGACATCTGCGTGGCGAATCGCGAGCAGTTACTGGAGATGATCGCGCTGTTTAACGCTGATCTGGCGCAACTGGCCGAGGCGATTCGCAACGATGATCGGGCGGCGATTTTAACCACGTTCCAGCGGGCCAAACGCGCCCGCGATAACCTCTATCTGGAGTGATCAAACCAATGAACGCGACTCTGGACTGGTTGTCCCGGCATCGGCTCACGGTTATTCGATATGCCGCCGATGGGCAGTCTTCATGCGGGAACCGTGAGTTACCTGACCCGGTTATTGACCCGCTCGGTTGGTGATCAGGCGCTGGTCTCGGTACATCATCAGGTAGTTTTCGACGAGTACTCCGAGCCGGAACCCGATGTGGCCCTATTGCGCTGGCTCCGTTGGCTTTCCCTGATCTGCTGTTGGACTTAAGCGAATTATTCTGAAACTGACATCGCACAGCCTGCCTCATCGCTGATCGGGCTGCGAAAACAGGAATAACTCATGCCCGTTCAAACTGTTATCACCAGCCAGCGTGTCCCGGTTAAAATCTGGACCGACGATGTCGATGAGCGCTCGAAAGCGCAACTGACCAATCTCGCCAGCCTGCCCTTTATCCATCACCACGTCGCGGCGATGCCGGATGTGCATCTGGGCATTGGCGCGACCATTGGCTCGGTGATCGCTACCCATAAAGTCATTATTCCCGCTGCGGTGGGGGTTGATCTCGGCTGCGGGATGGTCGCCGCCCGGCTGTCGATCACCGCCAACGACCTGGACGAGAAAGGGTTACAGAAGGTTTTTGACCAGATAACCCGCGATGTCCCGGCAGGCCGGGGCCAGCATCCTGACGACCGGGTGCTGACCGACGCTGCCCGGCCCTTTGAACCGGGGCTGAAGGCGCTGACCTACCGTCACCCGCAACTGCTCAAGGCGTTCGGCAAGTTCTCCAAATGGATGAACCAGATGGGGACGTTGGGCGGCGGCAACCATTTCATTGAGCTGTGCCTGGATGAGCTGGATGGCGTTTGGGTCATGCTGCATTCCGGTAGCCGGGGCATTGGCAATGCGATTGCCGACTACTTCATTCATCTGGCCCGCCAGGATATGGAGCGCTGGATGATCCAGTTGCCCGACCGCGATTTGGCGTACTTCCCGGAAGGCGCTGAACACTTCGCCGACTATGTCGAAGCCGTCCAGTGGGCGCAGGACTACGCCATGCAGAATCGGCAATCCATGCTGGACCTGGCGCTGGCCGCGCTGGCCCGGCATCTGCCGCCCTTTGTGGTGACCAGCGAGGTCGTAAACTGCCACCACAACTACGTCGCCCGGGAAGCCCACTATGGCGCGAATGTCTGGGTCACTCGCAAAGGGGCGATTCGCGCTCGGGAAGGCGATTTAGGCATTGTCCCCGGCAGCATGGGGACGCGCAGCTATATCGTGCGCGGTAAGGGGAATCCTGAAAGTTTCTGTTCCAGCGCCCACGGCGCCGGTCGCCGGATGAGCCGCACCGCCGCCGAGAAACTGTTCACCGAGGCCGATCTGGCCCAGCAAACCCGTGGCGTCATCTGCCGCAAGGACAAGGGCGTCCTCGATGAAATTCCGGGCGCTTACAAAAGCATTGATGAAGTGATGGCGAATCAGAGCGACCTGACCGAAATCGTGCATACCCTCAAGCAGGTCGTGTGTGTGAAAGGTTGAAGAGGGGAATTCGATCCAGGTTGTGGAATCACGGCTTCGAACCACCCCGGCGCTGCGCGCCACCCCTCCTTGTCCAAGGAGGGGAAAACCGGCTTTCAGGCCGCCTCTAGGGCGTCCAGCGCCGCCGCCTGACGCGCGACGGCTTCTTCCCGGGCGTCCTCAATGACCCGCATCACCTCATCGACATCAGCCGCCACGGCGCTGCGCTCAAAGTATCCGGTCAGTTCAATATCGGGCGAGAGGTTGCCCTGTTGATAGAGCGCCCAAATTTCCTGGCCGTAATCGGTGGTCAGCAACTCATCGGCAAACCGACCGAAATAGGCAGTGATATTGGCGACATCGCGCACCAGCATCATTTTGGCGCTGTTGTTCGCCGCGGCATTCACGGCCTGGGGCAAGTCGATGATCACCGGGCCTTGCGCGTCCACCAGGATATTGAACTCCGACAGGTCGCCGTGAATCAGCCCGGCGCAGAGCATCCGCACCACCTCCGCCAACAGCAGAAGGTGGTACTCCCGGGCCTGGGCGTGGGTCAAGGTGACTTCATGGAGCTGGGGCGCCGGGCGACCCTCCGCATCCACGACCAGCTCCATCAGCAGGACGCCTTCCACAAAACCCAAGGGAGCGGGCACCCGCACCCCGGCGGCGGCAAGCTGATATAAGGCGTCAACTTCCGCATGGAGCCAGGCGGCTTCCTGCTCTTTTTGCCCATAGCGGGTGCGCTGGGCCATGGCGCGGGTGCGCCGGCTGCTGCGCACCTTCCGGCCTTCCTGATACTGCACGGCCTGCTTGAAACTGCGCTGGTGGGCTTCCTTGTAAACTTTGGCGCAGCGGATCGCGTCGCCACAGCGCACCATATAAACTTGCGCTTCTTTACCGCTTTTCAGCTCGCCGAGGATCTCGTCGACCAGACCTTCATCAACCAACGGCTTCATTCTTCGGGGTATTTTCATAAGCCCTTTATACGCGGATCAGGGGGTGTTGTCGCCAGTTCCCACTCATGGTTGATAGGGTCAACCCATCAATTGCCGGATATAGCCGCTAATGATCAGCAACTGCTGCTTATCCAGGCGACCAATGATATTACGGATCATCGGCGCCATGATCCGGGTCGCTCCGGCGACGCCCAGATTCGCGGTCTGTTGCACCACAAAACCGACCTTCGCCAACTGGAGGGGCTTGAGAAAATAGTCATCCAGCCCGGCGCTGGTCAATTCCACCACCAGATCGCCTAAAGCGCTGCGGTGCTTGGCTGGATCTTCGGCTTGCTCCAGCGTCTCCAGCAGGCGGGTAGTCTTGACATGGAGCGCCTCGGCATAGCAGAACCGCAGGGAGGGTAACGGGGCAGATGAAGTCATGGCTTGCTTTACCTCTTTAAACTCAGTGGGTGGGTGGCAATCGATGGCTGGATCAGCCGGTATAATCCGGGAGTTCCACCTTCACGATCAGAGAATGCCCTCAAACAGGAGAAACCTTGATGCGTCACGCCCGAATCATTAGCACCGGTCACTATGTTCCCGAGCGCGTGGTGACCAATGCCGAGTTTGCTCCCCGGTTTGGCGCAACCGTTGACGACTGGCTGGTGGAGCATATCGGGATCCGCGAGCGGCGGTTCATGGCCAAGGATCAAGTGACCTCGGATTTGGCTGTTGCCGCCGGGCGAATGGCGTTGGCGCAGGCGGGTTTGGAACCGGCGGCGCTGGATCGGATTATCGTTGCTACCGACACCCCGGACTATGTCAGTCCGGCTACGGCGGTCGTGGTCCAAGCCAAGTTGGGCGCGCACCGGGCCGGCGGGTTCGATGTGAACAGCGCCTGCGCCGGTTGGGTGATCGCTCTGGATCTGGCTGCGCGCATCGTGATCACTGAACCCGATGAGAGCTTGATCCTGGTCATTGGCGCTTACGCGATGAGCCGGTTTCTGGACGGGAACGATAAGAAGACTGCAACACTGTTTGCCGACGGCGCCGGCGCGGTGATCGTGGGCGGCAGCGCAACACCGGGCTGGCTGGCGACCGTGACCGCGGCAGCCGGTGAATATCACGATGCGCTGGGCATTTACACCGGCGGGGCGTTCCATCCGGCGACTGCGGAAAATCTGGCGCACTACGGGCCGCCGGTCGTGCAATTCATGCGCCCGTTTCCGGCCACGTTTAATACTGAACAATGGCCGCCCCTGATTGAACAACTGCTGGCCAAGGCCAGCACCCGGTTTGGAACCCGTTTGTCCCCGGATGATGTGGATCATTACTACTTTACTCAGGTCAATCTGCGCACGATTGAAGCGACGATGGCGGCGCTGGGGCAACCCTTGGCTAAAACCCACTGGATTATGGATCGGTATGGCTATACCGGTTCGGCCTGCATTCCCATGGCGCTGGCTGACGCCGTTGCTCAAGGCCGTGGCCCGACCCCGGGTTCATTGGCGCTGTTCTGCGCCAGCGGCGGCGGGATTTCCCTGGCAGCGTCGTTGTGGCAATGGCGATGACGTCCGGGTCGGAATCCTCGCCCAGCCTTAACGCGCTGTTTTGGGGCTTTTCGTCAGTCGGACTGTCCGGTTTCGGCGGAGTGTTGCCGTTCGCCCGGCGGATGCTGGTCGAAGAACGCCAGTGGATGACCGCCGCAGACTTCAATGCCCAGCTCGGTATCTGCCAGTTCCTGCCGGGTCCGAATGTGGTCAATCTGGCGGTGGTGGTGGGCAAGCGCTATCAGGGACTGCCTGGCGCGATCGTCGCTCCGCTGGGATTGCTGACCGGGCCGGTGCTGATCGTGCTGCTGCTCGCCCTGCTGTATGACCGCTACGGCGGGTTACCCCAAGCGCAGGGGCTGTTGCGCGGCATTGCGGCGGTCGGCTGTGGCCTGTTGTTCGCGATGGCCTGGCGGATGGGGATGGCGATCCGGCAGAAACCGCTGTTCTGGCCGTTTACGGGCTTGACCGTGATCGCCATTGCCCTGCTGCGCTGGCCGATGCCGCTGGTGATGATCGCCGGACTGCTGCTGGCGGGAGGCGTGGCCTACTGGACGCTGGGGCGGAAATGATCGTCTTCGAGTTATTTCTCGACTGTGTCCTGCTGTCCTTCGTCGCCTTCGGCGGGGCGACCGCGTTGTTGCCGGAGCTGCATCGGGTGGTCGTCAGCCACCATCACTGGCTGGACGACACCACCTTCACTCAGCTCTACGCCATTGCCCAGGCCGCGCCGGGGCCGAATGTGCTGGTGGTCACGCTGATCGGCTGGAAAGTAGCCGGCCTGTCCGGGGCGCTGGCGGCTACTCTCGGCATGTGTCTGCCGATGAGCGTACTGATTTACCTGCTGGTGGACCGCTGGGAGCGTTTCTCGGGCCGGCGCTGGCAACAAGCGATCAGTCTCGGCGTTGCGCCGCTGGCGGTTGGGCTGGTGTTTTCGGGGGCGACGCTGATTGCCCAAGCCGCCGACTTTCGGCTGGGCGCTTGGGGCGTCGCGCTGGTCACCACTGTGTTGAGCCTGCGCTACCAGGCGTTGCATCCTCTTTGGCTGATTGCAGCGGGGGGATTGCTGGGACTGAGCAGTTGGCTTTAATCGTGAATTTGGATCGGGTTGGCGGTGGTCTTTACCAAAGAGAAATCACCATTAGGACTTTCGCTTGAGGGCCTAAAATGCATGTTTTTAGATGCATAAGTTCATTTTTTAGGTATTTCGACGTACCCAGGCATCCAATATTTTCAATAAAGTTACCTGATAACTGACTTTGCTCACCCCTCCGTAAGATTTTGATTATTTTCGCGTTAATTTTCATGTCAACAAAGGTTGCAAAACACAATAAATTTAAAAATCAATATGTTATTTGAGAGGAGGTACGCAATCACGGTGATAAGCTCTTTTGATAGAAAGACGAAATAGAGGTCCAAGCGAAAGTCCTACCATTGAAGGTGTTCTGAATGGGGCGGAGCGGCCGCTCTATCCCGATTTGGCTCAAGGCGGACTTACTTTCAAAAAAGCCGAACGTGAAACGCTAACCAGCGAACAGGAGACTCTGCTTTGACTGAACTGGATCAACTGCTGCAACTCATGGTTCGTTTGCGCGATCCAGAAACTGGCTGCCCGTGGGATCGGCAACAGACTTACGCGACTATTGTTCCTCACACCATTGAAGAAGCTTACGAAGTCGCTGACGCCGTTGCCCGCGAAGATTGGGCGGAATTGCGCTTCGAACTCGGCGATTTGCTGTTTCAGATAGTGTTTTACGCCCGGATTGCGGAGGAAGAAGGCCGGTTTAACTTTGCCGATGTCGCCAGCGGCATTGTTGAAAAGATGACCCGTCGCCATCCGCATGTCTTTGGCAATGCGCGTTACGCCGACGCCGCTGCCCAAACCACTGCCTGGGAACAGATTAAAGCGGCTGAAAAAGCGGAGAAAGGGGAGTCATCGACCAGTGTGCTGGACGGAATATCACTGGCTTTGCCGGGGTTGACCCGTGCGGTCAAATTGCAGAAAAAAGCAGCGCACGTCGGCTTTGACTGGGGGGCAGCGGAGCCGGTATTAGCCAAGATTGAAGAGGAAATCGGCGAGATTCGCCACGAGATCGCGACGCAAGCGCCGCCGGAGCGGCTGACGGATGAACTGGGCGACGTCCTGTTCGCAGTGGCTAATCTGGCCCGTCATCTTCAGCTTGATCCCGAAATGGCGCTGCGTGGAACCAATGCCAAATTTGAGCGGCGGTTTCGACAAATTGAAGGCTGGCTGGCCGAACAGGGCTACACTCCTGCCCAATCCACCTTGACGGAAATGGATGCACTGTGGGATCAGGCTAAAATTGCCGAAAGGAAATAAGGCGATTTCCTGAAAAAATGATACCCGCTTGATGATACCCGCTTGGGTTCTCATTCCAACCAAACGGATGGGTATTAGCCACGGAAAACACGGAAAAACACGGAAAATTTCTCTTTTTCAGTGTGTTCGGTGTTTTTTCGTGGCTGGTTTCTGGAATGATAATGATCGACGCCCGGTATGGTCTTTATGAGAAATGACTGTGATCCCCGTGAATTTTCTGGCCGAAAAGCCTCGGCGCATCCCGTTCAGGGCTGTGCTACCGCCGGTTTGGGCGCTTTGTTTTCGGTCAGCATTTGCGTCAACTGGGTCGGCGGCACATAGCCCGGCAGCATCTCGCCATTTTCCAGAATCATGCTGGGCGTACCGCGCACCCCTATTTTCTGGCCCAGTTCGTATTGCGCCTGGACCGGGTTATCGCAGGTCTTGCGATCCATCGTATCGCCACGCTTGGCCTTGGTCATCGCATCCTGTCGGTTATCAGCGCACCAGACCGATATGGCCTTGTTGAACGACTCGGAGCCAACGCCTTCGCGCGGAAACAGCAGGTAGCGGATCTTGATGCCTTCCTTGTTATAGGCGGCTATCTGGCTGTGCATCTTGCGGCAGTAACCACAATCAATATCGGTGAACACGGTCACTGTGTGTTTGACTGCACCCTCGGGGGCAAACACTACCATATCTTTTTCATCAACCGAGTTGAGCGCGGCGCCCCGCAACTCGCCGCGGCGCTGATCGGTTAGATTGGCGCGGGAACCCAGGTCGAGAATATCGCCTTGCACCACGAATTGACCGTCCTCGCTCAGATACAGGACTTGACCGTCAATCACCACCTCGTACAGTCCCGGAATAGCGGCGGCGCGAATGCTGTCCGGTTGCGCGCCATTCAGGGCGGTCTGTAATTTCGCCAGGTCTGGCGCTTTAGGAACCGCCGCCGTGGCGGGATTGGGAACCGGGGCCGATGCCGGTTTTTGATCGTCGGCGGCCAGGACAACGCCGGAAGCGCCGAGCGCAACGGCAATCAGCAGGACTTTATGCATTTCAATTTTCCATAGTGATGGCAGGCAATGACAGACTCAGAGTTTAGACCATGGCTAGGGTTCCCCGAACCTCCCCCGGAATCATCCAGCGCCCTGCGCCGGCAGGATTTTCACTTTGAGTTGCCGCCGGAATTGATCGCCCAGCATCCGCTGGCGCAGCGCGGCGCCAGCCGGTTGCTCACCCTGGATGGCGTCAGCGGCGCACTCGGCGACCGGCGTTTTGGCGATCTGCCCGAACTGCTGCGCCCGGGCGATCTGCTGGTGTTCAATGACACCCGGGTGATTCCGGCCCGGCTGTTCGGGCGCAAGGCCAGCGGTGGGCGGATTGAACTGCTGGTCGAGCGGGTGCTGAGCGAACAGCGGGCGCTAGTGCATCTCCACGCCAGTAAAGCGCCCAAGCCGGGCGGGTTGCTGCTGCTGGACGCCGGGTTTAGCGCGACCGTGCTGGCTCGCCATGAGAATTTATTTGAAATTCAGGTGGAAGGGGATCAGCCGCTGCTGACCTTGCTGGAGCGGTACGGACGAATGCCGTTGCCGCCCTACATCCGCCGCGAACCTACCGCTGAGGATCGGGAGCGCTACCAGACCGTCTATGCCCGTCAGCCCGGCGCGGTCGCAGCGCCTACTGCCGGACTGCATTTCGATCAGGCGTTGCTGGATCGATTGGCGGCGCTGGGCGTGGCGCAAGCGTTTGTCACCCTGCATGTCGGGGCTGGCACTTTTCAGCCGGTGCGGGTGGAGCGGATCGCCGACCATGTCATGCACCCGGAATGGATTAACGTCAGCGCAGAGGTTTGCCGGCAGGTTCAGACGGCGCAACAGCGTGGCGGGCGAGTCATTGCGGTCGGGACCACCGCAGTGCGGGCCTTGGAGACTGCCGCCAGTTTGGGCAAACTCCAGCCCTGGCAAGGCGAAACCCGCATTTTCATGGCGCCCGGCTACCGCTTCCGGATCGTGGATGCGCTGATCACTAATTTTCACTTGCCGGAATCGACCTTGCTGATGCTGGTCGCGGCCTTCGCCGGCCATGCGGAGACATTGAAGGCTTATCGTCATGCCGTGGAACAACGCTACCGGTTTTTCAGTTATGGCGACGCCATGTTCATCACTGGCCAGTAGTTTTTAGCGAAGGGGGATTTGGCGGGCGATATGGCCGTCAGCCGGGATCGCCCGCCCACGCCCTGCGAACACCTACGCCCCCTCTTCCTGCAACAACCGCAGCAAATCCGCTGCGGAAACCCGCCCGCTGGCCCCGGTTCCCTCCAATAACTGCTCGGCCAGATCGCGCTTCTGATGGTGCAAGGCCACGATCTTTTCCTCAATGGTCCCCTGCGTCACCAGCCGATAGATGGTTACAGGCCGTTGCTGACCGATGCGGTGCGCCCGGTCGGATGCCTGATCCTCGACCGCCGGATTCCACCACGGGTCCATGTGAATCACATAATCGGCAGCGGTCAGGTTCAGCCCTAGCCCGCCCGCTTTCAGGCTGATCAGAAACACATCGCCCTGTCCGGCCTGGAACGCATCCACCCGTTTTTTGCGCTCCGGCGCGGGCGTACTGCCATCCAGATATTGATAAGCCACGCCTTTGCGATCCAGCAGATCACGGATAATCGCCAGATGATCGACAAACTGGCTGAACACCAGCGCCTTGTGCCGATTCTCCAGCAACTCGTCCAGCACCTCTTCAAACACGCCCAGCTTGGACCCGCTCAGTTCGGTTTCCGGCAACACCAGCTTCGGATGACAGCAAGCCCGGCGCAGCTTCATCAGTTCAGCCAGAATTCGGAACGACTTCTGGGTGTCGTTATCGTCCACCTCGGCCAGCCGATCCAGCGACTGTTGCCGCAGCGCTTCATACAGGGCCGCTTCCGCCGGCTCCAGTTCGACCCGCAGCAAAATCTCGGTGCGCGACGGCAGCGCCTCCAGCACCTCGGATTTGAGCCGGCGCAGAATGAACGGCTGAATCAACTGTTTCAAGCGGCGGCGCGCCGCCTGCTCATCCTCGCGTTCAATCGGCGTCGCAAACCGCTGGGTAAAGCGCTCCAGCGACCCCAGCAGCCCGGGATTGATAAAGCGGAACAGATTCCACAACTCGCCCAGATGATTCTCAATCGGGGTGCCGGTCGCGATCATCTTAAAATCGCCGCGCAGCGCCATCGCAGCCTGTGAGCGCTTGGTCGCCATGTTCTTAATCGACTGCCCCTCATCCAGCACGATGGTCCGCCACTCCCGGCTAGTCAGCAGTTCCGCTTCCTGCTGCATCAGCCCATAACTGGAAATCAGCAGGTCAAACGGCCCCATCCGCTCCACCGTCTCCTGGCGGTCGCCGCTGCCAAACACGGTTGCGGTCAGGGTCGGGGTGAACCGGCGAATCTCATCCAGCCAGTTCAGGCAGACCGAAGTCGGCGCGACGACTAACGTGGGACCGTCCTGCGCCCGACTCAGAATCAGCGCCAGCGCCTGTATAGTTTTGCCCAGCCCCATGTCGTCAGCCAGACAGGCGCCCACGCCCCAATAGGCCAAGCGCGCCAGCCAGGCGAAACCCTCGGACTGATAGTCCCGCAATTCCGCCTGCAAGGTCGAAGGCACCACCGGTTGCAACGACTCGGCTTCGCGCAACCGTTTAATCTGCGCTTTCCAGGCTGCATCGGTCCGCACCGAGCCGGCTTCACTCAGAAGCGGCTCCAGCGCTGGGGCCGCCAAGGGATGAAAACGCGCGCCCTGCGCGGTTAATTCCCCGAACCCGCGCAACTCCTCCAGGCGCTTGCGAAATTCCTGGGTCAGCGCGAGAAACTGGCCTTCGCCCAGCGTCACGAACCGGCCCGCGCTATGATCGAGCAACTCCAGCAACTGGCGCATGGTCAGCACCTGCTGGTTGTCCAGGCGTAGCTCGCCATCGACATTGAACCAGTCCTGCCGGCGCTGCACGCTCAAGCGCAACTGACTGAGAGAGGCCGGGCGATTGACCTTGAATTTCTCGCCCTCCGGCCAGGCCAGCACCACCTGATCGCCCAGGGTCTGCAATTCCAGCAGCGCCTCCAGACAGGTTTCCGGGTCCTCCAGTAGCCACTCGCCATCCTCCGCCGCTTGCCGGGCCAGGGTCGGGCAGGCTTTCACCACCGCCGTCGCCTGCTGGCGCTCCTGTTTCAAGTTGCGCCGGGCTTGCACCCGCTTGCCGTCCACCTCGGCAATCACCCGCTCGCCGCCGGAACCGGGCGGGTAGTAGGGACCCGCGCCAAACGGGCGCACCAGCAGCTCGATTTTCAGCCCCTCGCCGAAGGGCAGCAGATGAACATGCGGCAACGGACTGGCCGGAACTTCCGGCAGATTCTCGATGCCCGTGTCGAGGCTGGACTGCACGGTGACCAAACCGGACAGCGCCGCCACCGTCGCCAGCACCTGGTCCTTGGCGCGGGCCGGAACCAGCAAGCCCTTGCCCAGGATGGTCATCACCGCCTGATGTGCGTTGCTCAGCACCACCACCTTGAGCCGGGTCGGGGTTTCCTTGACCACCTGCACCGTCTCCCCCACGGACGCCGACGGCGACAGTTCCAGCCGCCACTGCAAACCCTTGGGGGTCACCAGCAGTTCCGGTTCACCCCGCACCAGATCCACCCGCACCGTCGGGTTATCCTCCCAAAACACCAGGGGATGACCTACCAGCAGCGGCAAGGCCCGGTTCTGATCAATCTCGTAAGCGACGCTGCCGTAGTAGTTGGCGTTGAACGGACGGATGCTGTTGGCGCAGATTTCGCGATCCTGAGGGGAGAGAGACTCCACATTTTTTGATGCGCCATACAGCCGTTTCAGCGCAACCGGGCGACCCAGAGTCCACTGGCCCCGGGCATCGCGCTTCTGTTCGCGCGGAGTGACGGCGCACTCCCCACTGGTCAGGCAGGTAATCCACCACACCAGTCGGGTTTGCGCGGTCTGCCCGGCAGGTTCCTGACCGAGTCGGGACAGATCCAGCAGGGCGCTCAAGGCGTGTTCCCACGGCTCTTTCAAATGGAACAAGCGGGTCAGAGGCCGGCAGGTCGCGGTTTTCCCGCTGTTGACCTCCCCGCCCAGCGCCCGCAACAACTCGGTCAATTCGGTCGCGAACCAGACGTAGCCGTGGTCTTGGGCAGTATTCAGCAGGGCCGTCACTGGTTCGCGCAAGGCGTCGGGCTTGGCGGCATTGAGCCAGAACAGGGCCATGAGCTGGAAAAAGCGATCCAGCGGCGGAGTGCGCACCGTAGCATCGAAAGGGGTCAGCGCCTTGCGTTGCCCCTGCTGCAATTCGACAACTTCCTGCAATACCCGATAAGCGGTCAGATAAGGCGACTGCGCACCTTTTTCAAACAGCGGCGCGGTAGCTTCCAGCGCCTGACGCAGATGAGCGGCGGTATTGCTGGCCAGCAACGCCAGGAGGTAGAACAGACCCGCCAGATGATTGAAGTAGCTTTTGCGCTTGCGGGTGCGCTTGCGGAGCAGTTTCAGCGCATTTTCATAGTACTGAATCGCTTGATCGTTGGCTCCATCCAGAAACGCCAGCCAACCGCGCAGGGCCTGATCGTAGTCATTCTCACCCGAGGTGAGATAGCTGCGGGCTTTGACCGGGTCGCCGCGCAGCAAGGCCTGTTCGGCCAGGTAATAACGAACGACCTCGACGCAGCGGTTCTCAGCCAGCAACTGCTCGGCCAGCGCTGTGGTTTGGGTCGCGGGTTCCAGATTGCGAACCGCCGCGGTAAACAGCGTGACTACCGCCTGACCCGCCCACTGATCGGGGAAAGCCCGAATATCCTCGGGGCGCAGAGGGTTGTTAAAAATCAGCAGCCAGGGTGGATATTGATAAAAGTCGCGGGGGAAAGAAGTTTCGCAGACATCCAGGATGCGCTGTACTCGCGGCATATCGCCCCGGTAAAAGGCGATGCGCAGTTCGCAAAGCGCTTGCTGGTAACCGCTGAAATACAGCCGGTCGCCCCAATTGGCGATTCGTTTTTTTTCCTGGACCGCCTTGGCCATCATTTCAAAATCGCCACTGCAAACCGCCCGGCGCGTCATTTCTTCAATCAGCAGAATATGGCAGTGAAGCTGGTTGTATTCACCTTTGACGACCAGATTCTTTTTCATTAACCGATTGGTGACCAGCGTAAGGCTAATCTGCGGAAAACCCTTGATGTTGAACTCAGGAAGTTGACAGAGACGGATGTAATCGATGAGCGTGGTTTTGGCGGCGCCTTCGTAAATAACGGACATGAATTGCAAGAGACCCCGATCCAGTGGCTCGCAACTTTCATAGGCCACAAGCAGGGATTCGCGCAGAGTTTGGTTATCGGCAAAAGCCATGAGATCCATACCATCAATCACTAGCAAAAAGGAGCGGGCGTTGCAAAGTCCGCTCTCAGGATTAAAGGGCTATTGCTCGGACTCGCCGACTACTCGACTGGTCGCCAGCAACATGACTTTCGATAGCCGGGTGCGCTGGTCGACGGTGAGCTTGGTTTTGTTGGCCAGTATCAGGCCCCGGGTGCAGATCGTGTCCACCTTGGTGTCAAACCCCCAGCTCTTCTCGGCCACAGTCACGTCCTCAAAGGTGTACACCGCACTGCCGTCCGGCAGTTTGTCGTTCAAATCCCAGTCCTTGATCGGAATCAACCGGAAATCCTTGGGATTTTGCAGTACGACCTGCATTTCGGTGGATTTAGCCATCGGCTTTTGCACCACCATCACCGCCTGAATCTTGCTGGATTTGCCGCCGTTCTTGATTTGCAACAGCGCCTCGGCTCCGTCCACGAACGCCGGCGCCGTGTTCTTGAACGCGGGTTCCAGGCGGGTCATGTGTTCCCAGGTCACCGCTACCCCACTGTTAGGCGATTGCACCGCGATCAGATGACCTTTGGATTGCTGCAAATCGCTATCATCACGGATATCGCTGTTCTTGCCGGTCACGATGAACACGCATTCCTTGCCGATATCCCCCAGGCTGATGAACTGGTCGGCAAAACCGGGATGATCCTTGAGGTAGGCTTGCAGGGCGTCGGCCTGGGTTAACCCGACGCTGACCGGACTCTTAGGGTCTTCGAGCCGGTTCAGATTTTCGACTGATCCGGCGCTGGTCAGGACTTGCACCGCCATATCCTGCTCGGCCAGCACGGTTTTCAGCCGCTCGCCGATGGTGTTGTAGCCACCGCCGCTCTTGCCGGTGCTGATGACAATCGGCGGATCGGTAGCCTGAGCCAGACCGGTGATGCCGAGTCCAGCGATGAGAATGAGGTGGTAAGGCAACGCGGATTTCAGGGTCATGGGATTCCCTCCAGCAAGATGATGGCCGATGACGGCCGGGGTGAGTGAATACCGAATTAATACAGTTTAGGCTGACCCAGCGGACGGGTCTTGAACCGTTTGTAGGCCCACAAGTATTGAGTGGGCAACGAGCGAATCGCAGCCTCCACTCCCCGGTTCAGCGCGGCGGCTGAATCCTCCAGCGAAGCAGCGGCGGTGACGTCCGGTAATGCCTGTAGATGCAGGCTATAACCTTGGCCCTGCGGCAACCGTTCGGCCCAGGTCAGAAACACCGGCGCACCGGTTTTCAGCGCCAGGCGCGGCACCAGGGTCATGGTGCTGGCGGCGATCCCGAACCATGGCGCGAACACCCCGCCGCCCTCCTCGCCGGGGTCCTGATCGGGCAGGATGCCAAGGACTTCGCCCCGGCGTAGCCCCGCCAGCAGGGCGCGAATCCCGGCCGTGTCGGTCGCGACCACCCGCCCGCCCAACCGGCCGCGCCCCTGCTGACTGAGTTGATCCATGCCCACCCGGCTCGGACGGTAAAGAATGGTCAACGGATAGCGGCTGGAGTAGTACAGACCCGCCATTTCCCAAGCCCCCAGATGCGGGGTTAGCAGAATCGCGCCCCGCCGCCGATCCACCGCAGCGGCTAATTCGCCCTCTCCGGCCACCGGACCCTGCACCAGCCCCAACACCTGCTCGCTGGGCCATAGCCACAACGGTCCCAGCTCCAGAAAGCCCTTGCTGGTTTCGATCAGATTGCGGCGTAGCAACCGGTCGCGTTCAATGGGTGGCAGTTCAGGAAAGCAGAGGGTTAGATTGCGGTCGGCAATGTGGCGCGCAGCATTGGGCATCCGCCACAGCAGCCCGCCGAGGAACGCGCCCAGCCCATGAATCCGGGGCAGCGATAAACCGGCGATCAGACGCAGCAGGCCGGTAAGCAGCCTTTGCCGGATCATTGCACCGGATTATCCGGCTCGGTTTCGAGTTGCAGATTTGGCTTGGGCGGATTGCCGTCATAAATCAGGTTGCGCCGCATTTGCAAATAGGCGCTGCGCTGGAAGGAGTAAGGATCGATCTGCTCGTCGACCAGGGCGCGCTCGATCCGTAGCAGACTGGCGCGGCGATTGATCAGGTTCAGTCCCCACAGTCCCCATTTCACCGCTTCAGAATCGGTAGCCCAGTCGATTGGGTTGATCATGAAGTCGCCGGCCACGCCGAACGTATCCCGCACCGTGCTGGGTCCCAGCAGGGGCAACACCAGGTAGGGTCCCGCCCCGAACCCCCAGACACCCAGGGTCTGGCCGAAATCCTCGCGGTGCTTGGGCAGTTCCATGCGGGTAGCGACATCGAACAGTCCACCGAGGCCAAAAGTGGTGTTGAACACGATCCGGCTGCTGTCCATTGCCGCCTGATGCAGCTTGAATTGCAGCAGATCGTTGGCCAATACCACGACGTCATTCAGATTGCTGAAAAAATTGCCAACGCTGTCGGTCACCGGTTCGGGCAGGACTCGCCAGTAGACTTTGGCAACCGGCTTGAACACGGCTTTGTCCACCGCATCGTTGAAGGCGAACATGGCGCGGTTATAGCTTTCCAGCGCATCGGCATCTTCATCAGCCAGGTCGGTCGTGGAAGCGCAGCCGGTCAATAGAGCAGCAGCGGCCAGGGCCAGGAAACAGTGGCGGAACGTATTCATAAGTTTTTAAGAAAGCTAGTCCGAGGTGAAAGTGCTGACGACAATTTTAACTGAACTGGGAAGGCGCGGCGCGGAGCAGATTGCAGATTCGGTCGTGTCGCAACCCAATTGGAGCGATCTGATAGGGCGATCCGCGAATTCCCATGCTGCATCGAGGGGGTGGCTATACTATAGAACCACGCTGTAGGCGATTCATCTTCCATTCCACTCCGGCGAACAGGGGCTTGCCCATGCATCCATCACATTCCAGGGATTTGTCGAAGTGTCTGGAGCAGCTCAACCAGATCGGCATCGCCTTATCCAGAGAGCGCGATATCCCGAAACTGCTTGAAACGATCCTGACTGCCGCCAAGCGCCTGCTGAACGCGGATGGCGGAACGCTGTACCGGCTGGAAGAAGACAGTCAGAGCCTCCGGTTCGAGGTGTTGCGTAATGATTCGCTCCAACTGCATATGGGTGGAGCCAGCGGCGCGCCCATTCCATTCCCGCCGATTCCCCTGTACACCCCGGACGGTCAGCCGCAGACCGGCATGGTGGTCACCTACGCCGTGTTGCATAACGAAACGGTGGTGATCGATGACGCTTACGCCGACCAGCATTTCGATTTTTCGGGAACCCGGCGCTTCGACCAGAAAACCGGTTATCGCTCCCGCTCCTTCTTGACCGTGCCGATGAAGAATCACGAAGGACGCATCATCGGCGTGTTCCAGTTGATCAATGCACTGGATCCGGAAACCGGTCAGGTACGGACCTTTTCCCCAGATGATCGGCAACTGGCGGAGTCGCTGGCGTCTCAGGCGGCGATTGCGCTGACCAACCATCAGTTGATTGACCAGCTCCGGAATCTGTTTGAGGGGCTGATTCAACTGATCAATACCGCCATTGACCATAAATCGCCTTATACCGGCGCGCACTGTCAACGGGTGCCGGTATTGACCATGATGATCGCCGAGGTCGCCTGTCGCTCCGAACGGGGATTGCTCAAGAGCTTCCGTCCAACCCTGGAAGAATTGTACGAACTCAAGATTGCCGGGCTGCTGCATGACTGCGGCAAAATCGCTACTCCGGTGCATGTGGTGGACAAATCAACCAAGCTGGAAACCCTGTTCGACCGCGTTGCCCTGGTGGATACCCGGTTCGAGGCGCTCAAGCGCGATGCCGAGATCGATTGTCTGAAAGGCAAGCTGGCGGCCCTGGAGCGCGGCGACCCCGCGGCGATTCCGGCGCTGGAGCAGCGCTTGAGCAAACGGTTGGCGGAACTGGACGCAGATCGCGAGTATCTGCGGGTTTGCAACATCGGCGGCGAATTTATGGACAAAGCAGCCCAGGATCGGGTGCGTCAGATCGGCGCCCAGCGCTGGGTTGGCCCGGAGGGTCAGGAGTGCACGTTTCTGTCTGACGAGGAAATTGACAATCTCTGCATTGCCCGGGGCACGCTGAACGCCGAGGAACGCACCATTATTCAGGAACATGTGGCGCTGACCATGCGGATGCTGAACGCCCTGCCCTGGCCGGAACCACTGCGCAACGTCGCCGAATACGCCGGCAGCCATCATGAAAAACTGGACGGACGCGGCTACCATCGCGGCCTGAACGAATCAACGCTGCCGTTGCCGTCACGGATTATTTGCCTGGCGGACGTGTTTGAGGCGCTGACCGCCCGCGACCGCCCCTACAAGCCGGGTAAACTGCTCAGCGAAACCCTGACCATTCTCGGCCGGATGGTGCAAAACCACGAGATCGATCCAGACCTGTTCGATGTTTTTATCCGGCAAGGCGTCTGGCTGGACTATGCCCGGCAGTATCTGGAGCCGGAGCAGATCGATGAAGTAGACCTTAGCCGGATTCCGGGCTACGTCCCCTGAATCGGGCATCCTGTCAGGAGATACGCCATGCATGTCCATAAAAGCGGTCCCGCCCTGAGCGAACTGACGGACGGGTTTCAGCATATCCCGTTCCTGAAAGCGTTTGCCGCTGCGCAACTCAAAGACATTCTCAATGCCAGCCGCATGATCGCTTACGAACCCGATGATCTGATCATTCCCGAAGGCGTGTTCGGGGATCGGCTCTATGTGCTGCTCAGCGGCAAGGTGCGGGTGGTCAAGGATAAAACCCCGATAGCGACGCTGGATCAGGTCGGCGATGTGTTCGGCGAATTGTCCGCGCTCGGCGATGAAATCCGCACCGCGTCGGTATTCGCCATCGATGCCGCCTGGTGCCTGGAGCTGAATCCCGGGTCGCTGGAAAAACTGCCGGTGGCGGATCGGGACGCCTGTTATGCACTGCTGTACCGGTTTATCGCCCGAGTGATCGCGGCGCGGTTGAAAAAAACCACGGGGGAAATGGCGCAGGCGGTCCGAGATCTGGAAGTGACCCGGCGCAAACTGGCCGAATTACGGCGCAACACTGGGCAGGACGCCTTTGATAACGAACTAGCGCTGGCGATTGACCAGTTGCGGCGCACCAAGGAAAAACTGGCTCATCTGGGACGCGAGGCCGAAGCGCCATCGTCCCCGTCGGCGTTGGACTAAGGCGGTTTTCATAACAAAGATCAGCTACGGAAGGACACGGAATAACGGAATGCACCTCAAAGAGAATCTTTTTTCCGAGTCTTTCCGTGGCAAAGTCTTTCCGCGTTGTTCCGTGGCGAAAGTTTCAGGAAATCGCCTGACGCTGGCACTGCGGGCAGTAATAGGTCGCCCGCTGCCCGATCCGGAGCCGCTGGATCGGTTCGCTGCAAACGGCGCAAGGCAGCCCGCGCCGGTCATACACCCGCAACGCCTGCTGAAAGTACCCCGGTTCGCCTTTACCGCCGACAAAGTCGCGCAACGTGGTGCCACCCTGCCGGATCGCCTCGCCGAGAATGTCCCGAATCACGACCGCCAATCGTTCATATTCAGCCAGCGTGATCTGCCCGGCGGGCCGCGCCGGATGAATCCCGGCGGTAAACAGCGCTTCATTGGCGTAGATGTTGCCGACTCCGACCACGATATGCTGATCCATGATAAACGCCTTGGCGGACAGGGTTCGGCCTTGCGCCCGCTCATGCAGATACGCGCCTGAGCAGGCGGCGGCGAACGGTTCCGGTCCCAGCCCGTGCAGCAGGGGATGCTGGTCCGGTGGCTCGACCGTCCATAGCACCGCGCCAAACCGGCGGCTGTCGTTGAAACGCAGGCAATGCCCATCGGCCAGCAGCATATCGACATGATCGTGTTTCTGAAGCGGGGTCGCGGCGGGCAGAATCCGCAATCGCCCGGTCATGCCAAGGTGGATGAGCAGGGTTCCGGCGTCAGTCGGCAACAGCAGGTATTTGGCCCGCCGCTCCACTCGCTGGATGATTTGCCCGGTCAGCATCGCCGCCAATTCATCGGGCACCGGCCAGCGCAATCGGGGTTGCCGCACGATCACTTTAACCACGGTCTGGCCGGTCAAATGCGGCGCAATGCCCCGGCGGACGGTTTCAACTTCAGGCAGTTCGGGCATCAGTCGCTGCTCTTATGGTGGGGAGAAAGGCTTGATCACCGCCCCCAGAAACCCCGCCGCGCTACTGGTCAGCAGTGGATGCCAGCGGTCGGGACAGAGATAAACCATGCCGGCAATGAGCAGATAGCGCCGGTCATTGGTCGGAGTCGCAGCACCGAAACGGATTTCCCGATCATTCAGCCACAATCGCAGGCGGGGCGGCTCCAGTTGCAGCATTTTCAGATCAACTTCGCCAGCCGCATACCGCACCGGGCAACGCGCCTCGGCCAGTAGCAGGAGCGGGTGAATCAGCACCGGATTGGCCGGCCCTACCCCCGGCGCGGTCATCTGCCACTGTTCCCCACGTCGCTCAAAAGCCAGGGTTTCCTGCCCCGGACGTTCGACCCGGATCCGTTCCTGTTGCGCCGGAGCCAGTTCCAGCAGCGGCGGAATTGCCGCTGGTGGTTCCCGGCCCGGCTCGAACCAGGCCAGCGCCGCCAGTCCGCCGACCAATCCCAGCAGTCCCAGATTCAGCCAGCGCCGCCGGGCAAGCGCATTCACGGTCAGCGCCGCCGCCGGTAGAAACGGATCAGCCAGCCGCTGATCAGGAAGGTTGCCGGCAAGCCGATCAGGAACAGACCCGCCAGCAGCGCCAGAGTCCGATCCGACAGATTCAGGTTCGGATCCGGCGCGGCCCGGGCGGGCATGGCGATCAGCGCATCGTCCTGAGTCAGCCAGTTCAGGATGTTCAGGCCCAACTCCAGATTAGCGCCGTTGCCCAGGTAGGTGTTCGAGAGAAAATCGCCGTCGCCGATCACGACCAGCCGCTGCTCCGCTTCAGAGCGAGCGCGGGACAGCGCCACGCCCACCGTCAGCAGGCCTGACCGTTCCGTCGTATCGGGATCAAACCGGATCGAACCGTCCACCGCCCCGGTTTCGGTCCAGCTTTGCGACGGACTCTCCAGCAACAATGCTGCTTTCCAGCCGCTGGGCGGCTTAATCTCCAGCGCTGCCGTCTGTAATAACAGCGTAGCGGAACGCAGCAGCACGGTGATCGGATGCGGGCCGTAATCGGCGATGGGAATGAAAGCCGGTTGACTGAGACCGAGTCGGGGCGCATCCGGGTCCACCACCACGCCGGGCAATGCGGTCACGCCCAGTGCGGTCGCTAGGGGTTGCAGATTGGACGGATCGTTTGGCTCCAGCAGCCAGAGCAGATTGCCACCCTGTTCAACGTAGTTCAGTACGGTTTGAATAGCGGCAGCCGGCAATGGAGTCTGTGGACTGGCGATGACCAGCGCGGCCGTTCCGGCGGGAATCTTCGGTTCTTTCGCCAAATCCAGCGAATGCGGCTGAATCCCGATTTTTTCCAGCTCCCGGCCAAAATTGCCCAAGTCATGATTGGCGATGCCGTCCGGTTTACGCTCGCCATGACCGGTCAGAAATTGCACAACCCGCTCCCGCCCGCGACTCAGGCGTTGCAGTGCGTGGGTCATGGTCTGTTCGCCGGGGCGCTGGACCCGTTCGCCACGCCCGCGATATTCGACATACAGCGCGCCATCCAGAGTAATGCCGAGTTCGCGCACCCGATCCGGCAGCAGGTCAGGATTGAGGAACGCCAGGCTTAAATCAGGCTTATGGCGCTGATAACGACCAGCCAGTCGGCGAATGGCGTCGCGCAAGGCCGGGTTATCGCGGGCGTAGGCCGTGACCCGAATCGGTCCGTCCATCCCGGCCAGCAGGGTTTGACTGGCTTCAGACAGGGTATTGCGCTGGCCCGCGCTCCAATCGGTCTGCACCGGATAACGCAGGCTCAGCCAGGCCAGCAGCCCGATCGTCAGTCCGAACAGCGCCAGAAACAGCAGATGATGCCGCCACAGTCGGCGGCGAATGGAGGCGTCGATGCGCATGGCCGAGTCTCTTCAGTCCCGCAGCCGCAGATCGTCTAGCCGGCGGATCGCCAGGCCGAGAAACATCGCGCTGAACAAGAGGTAATAGGCGAGGTCGGCGCTGCTGACCAAGCCTAGCAGCAGGCCATCGTAGTGGCGCAACGGCGACAGGTAGCCGAAGAGCTGGCCGGTGGTTTCCTGCAAATCCACGATCCGGAAGCCGAGCAACAGCCCGAAGGTTGCAGCGGCGGCGACCATGGGTTGCGCGGTCAGCGTGGACAGATACAGACCAGCGGCGGCGAACCCGGCGGCCAGCAACCCCAGGCCCAGCATCCCCGCCAGCAGCTTGCCGAAGTCGAGGGTGGCCCCAACCGTCAACGACAACGGCATCAGGGCGGTGAGTCCCACCACTAGCCACAGCACCAGCACCACGCTCAGGTATTTGCCAAAGACCATGCTTGCAGTTCCGACCGGCGCGGATAGCAGCAGATCGAGGGTGCGGGCGCGGCGTTCCTCGCTGAACAGGCGCATGGTCAGCAGCGGCGTAATCAGCAGCAAACACCAGGCCGCCGCCCGGAACAGCGGCGCAGCCACCAGATCGGTCACACCGGGCGCGTTGTCCAGCCCGGCCAACCGCCCCTGCAAGACCTGAAAATCCTGAACCAGCAGCAGAAAAATCCAGGCCAGCAGCCCTTGCGCCACTGCCAGCAGGGTCCAGGCCAGCGGCGACAGAAACAGGCTGCGCCATTCGCGGGCGGCAATGGTGAGGATCATGCGCTGTCCCCCTGGCTGACGGTCAGGTCGAAAAAGATCTGCTCCAGGCTCACTGATTCCGGGGTCAATTCCCACAAATCCCAGCCGCAGTCATAGGCCAGCTCCACCACAATCCGTTGCGGCAATGCGCCCGGAGCGTGATGAAGGCGGAACCGGCCTTCGCCGAGGTCATCCACCTGGGTCACGCGCGGCAATCGCGCCAGAACCGTTACCGGCGGCGGCGTGTTCATTCCAACCAGTAAGCGGCCCGGTTGCTGGCGCGGATCCAGCTCCGCCAGCGCGCCGGAGTAAACCTGGCGTCCGGCCCGGAGAATCAGGACGTGGCTACAAGTGATTTGTACTTCCGCCAGTAGATGGGTGGACAGAATGACGCCGTGTTCCCGGCTCAGGGCGCAAATCAGATTACGAATTTCCCGAAGCTGGATCGGGTCCAATCCCGCAGTCGGCTCGTCCAGAATGATCACGGGCGGATCGTGAAGAATGGCCTGGGCGAGGCCGATCCGTTGCTGATAGCCTCGGGACAGGTTGCCGGTCAAGCGACGCCCCATCTCGGTCAGGCCACAGCGTTCCTTGACGCGGACGATGGCCTGGCGGCTGGCGGCGCGGCTGAGACCGTGCAGCCGGGCGCTGTAATGCAGTTGCTCATCAACCGTCAGTTCCGGGTAGAGCGGCGGGGGTTCCGGCAGATAGCCGATGGCCTGTTTGGCCCGGCGCGGCTGGTCGAGCAGATCGATGCCGTTAATGACAATCCGCCCGGCGTCCGGGGCCAATACGCCAGCCAGTATCCGCAAGGTGGTGGATTTGCCGGCGCCGTTAGGGCCAAGCAACCCCAGCGCCTCACCGCGATGCAGGGTGAAGTTGAGATCGTCCACCGCCCGGGTTTCGCCGTAGCGCCGGGTCAGTCGCTCCACCTGCATCAATACGTTATTTTTCATTGATTTTTAACAGGGGGCCGGAAAGATGGAATCTGGAACCTTTTGCGTAGCGGGCAGTATCATACCAGCCGCATTGATGCACACCGCATATTCCGATTAATGGGCCGAAGGCGCTATGGAAAAACCATCTGACAAGCAACAGCAGCCTGAGCAGAAGCAGGCCGATTTTTCTCCATCCTATGAGCATGGCTTCGAAGGTCTGCATATTGATCAGCGTGAGGAGCCGCTGATTCACTGGCTGCATGTGATCATCCGGCTGTGTGTGCGGGCGCTGGCGGTGCTGATGACGGTGGTCATCATGTTCAGCGTCGCCGATGTGGGTTGGGTGCTGTACCAGCGGATTCTGGCCTCGCCGGTGGGCTTGCTGAACGTCAATGATATTCTGGCTTCGTTCGGCGCGTTCATGGCCACCCTGATCGCTATTGAAATTTTCATGAACATCGTTCTGTATCTGCGCGACGATGTCCTGCACGTCAAACTGGTGCTAGCGACTGCGCTCATGGCCATCGCCCGGAAGGTCATCGTGTTGGATTACAAGACTATCGATGCTACCGACATCTGGGCGACCGCCACAGTGGTCTTTGCCCTGAGTATCGGTTACTGGCTGGTCGCGAAGAAAACCTGATGAATCCGCCTACTGCCGCCGTCATCCGCCATGAGAGCGGGGTCTGGCGTTGTGAAGGCGACTGGACGCTGGATGGCGTCGAGGCGCTGGACCGGCAACGGCCAAACATTCATTGGCCGGTCAGCGGTGAAGTGCGGCTGGACGGTTCCGGGATCCGCGCCATTGACACCACGGGCGCTTTGGAGCTGCTGAGTTTCATCGCCGAACTGGAAAAAGTCAGTCATCCGGTGCAACTGATTGGACTGCACGAACAACACCAGGCGCTGCTGGATCTGGTCTGCGAACGGCTGGCCCTCGCGGGTTCCGTCACTGCGCCACCGCCGTCGCTGAACCGACTGGAGCGGCTGGGCCAGTGGGTGGTGTTTCATACGGTTCATGTGGCTGATTTCATGGCTTTTATCGGCGAGGCGACAGTGGCGCTGGGCCGACTGGCGCTGCAGCCCGGCCGCTTCCGCTGGCGGGCCTTGCTGGGCAATCTTGAAACCGCCGGGGTCAATGCCCTGCCGATCATCGCCCTGCTGGCGTTCATGATGGGCATTGTCATTGCCTATCAGGGCGGCCAGCAGCTTAAAACCTACGGCGCCAATATCTTCATCGTTGAACTGGTGTCGCTGACCATGTTGCGGGAACTGGCTCCGCTGATCACCGCTATCATTGTCGCCGGACGCACCGGTTCGGCCTACACCGCGCAAATTGGAACCATGCAGGTCACGGAAGAGGTGGATGCGCTCCGCACCATCGGGATTCCGCCGATGGATTTGCTGGTGTTGCCGAAACTGCTGGCGCTGATTATCGCTTTGCCGTTGTTGACCGTATTCGCCGATGTGCTGAGCGTGTTCGGCGGGATGGTCATGGCCCGGGCGCTGCTGGAGGTCAGTTTCAGCGACTTTCTGGACCGGTTTCCACAGGTGGTGACGCCCATCTCATTTCTGCTCGGCGTCGGCAAAGCGCCGGTCTTCGCCGCTATTATCGCCCTGGTCGGCTGCTATCAAGGTTTTCAGGTGCGCGGTGGGGCTGACAGCGTGGGCCGGCAAACCACGGTGAGCGTGGTGCAGTCGATTTTCCTGGTGATCGCCGCTGATGCGCTGTTTTCAGTGGCGCTGGGCGGAGTGGGGTTATGGCGGTGAGCGTTGTAGAGTCGGTCATCGCGGTGCGTGAACTGCGCACCCAGTTTGGCGCAACGGTCATTCACGACCGTCTCGATCTCGACATCCAGCGCGGCGAAATTGTGGCTCTGGTCGGCGGTAGCGGCTCCGGTAAAACGACTTTACTGCGGGCGATCATCATGCTGTTGCAGCCAGTGGCTGGCTCGATCCACCTGTTTGGGCAGGAGATCGTCGGGATCGGCCAGAGCGCTGCGTTCCGGCTGCGCCGGCGATTCGGGATGCTGTTCCAGCAGGGCGCATTATTCAGTTCGCTGACGGTGCGGGAGAATGTGGGAATCCCGTTGCGGGAACATACCCGGTTGCCGGCCCGACGGATTGTTGAGATCGCCGATCTGAAGATCGCGCTGGCCGGATTGCCCGCCGATGCCGGCGACAAGCTGCCGCGCCAGTTGAGCGGCGGGATGTTGAAACGGGCGGCGCTGGCCCGGGCGCTAGCCCTGGACCCGGCCCTGCTGTTTCTGGACGAGCCGACCGCCGGGCTGGATCCGGTCAGCGCTGGCGCTTTCGATGAACTGGTCGTGCAACTCAAGCACTCGTTAGGCTTGACGGTGGTAATGGTGACGCACGATCTGGACACGCTGTGGAGCGCCACTGATCGGGTAGCCTTTCTCGGCGAACAGCGGGTGATCGGTTATGCGTCGATGCGGGAACTGACCCAGGCCGAGCATCCATTGATTCGGGCGTACTTTGAGGGGCCACGGGGGCGAGCGGCCCGGGAGCAGGTGTGTACAGCAAAGTAAATTACGCCTTGGTGGGGCTATTCGTGATCGGGCTGGGCGCTGCCTTGCTGTGGGGGCTATTCTGGCTGACGATGGGCAGTGAAACCCGGATTTACGACCGCTACCGGGTGTATTTCCGGGAGTCGGTGGCCGGCCTGAATCCCAAGGCGACGGTGCGTTATCGCGGGGTGCAGGTCGGACAGGTGGAAGCGATCCGGCTGGACCCGGCCAATCCCGATCAGGTTGATGTGGTGCTGAATATCGAGCGCGGCGTCCCGATTCGGCGCGACACGATTGCGACGCTATCAACCCGGGGCCTGACCGGAGTGGCGTCAGTGGAATTGAGCGGCGGCGGCAGCCAGTCGCCACCGCTGGAAAAGCAGCCGGGGCAGGATTTGCCGGTGATTCAGGCCGGACCGTCACTGGTGGCGCGCCTGGACGATGCGTTCAATAATATCCTGACCAATGTGAATACCCTGTCGAGTCGGCTGGAACGGCTGCTGGGCGATGAGAATCAGGCGGCGCTCACCCGAACCCTGCAAAATGTAAGCGTGATCACTGGAGCCATCGCCGACCGTAGCGATAGCCTCCGGCAGACGCTGACGAATGTGGAAACCTTCACCGGCGCATTGGCGCAACGGGCGGATCGACTGGGCCAGGCGCTGGATCAGTTGACCATTGGACTGGAAAAATCCGGCGATCTGGGTGGGCAAATCCGGGCGACTCTGGGTGATTTCCGGGCTGCGGCTCAAGCGGTGCGCCGCACGGCGGACACGTTCAACAAGACCAGTCTGGACTTGAGTGGTCTGGCCCAAGGTGGGCAACACGAATTGCAGCGGTTCGGTCAAACCACCCTGCCGGAATTGAATGCGCTGCTGATGCAAATTAACGATATGGCGGCGGTATTGCAGCGGCTGGCGGAATTGCTGGAGCAGAATCCCCGCGCCCTGCTGTTGGGCAAACCCAGCGGCAAACCGGGGCCGGGGGAATGATGAGGCGAAAGGCGAAAGGCTAAAGGAACTCGCAAAATGAATAAAAATAATGCGTTAATCAGTATGATGCTATTGGGGACATTGACTTTGGCGGGTTGTACCTTGCCTCAGGATAATTCACCGCCGCCGCAAACTTACCTGCTGGAAGTGGGTGCATTTACGCCACCGCCGGCCCGGCGCTCCGGCAGTAAGACTTTGCTGGTCACGGTTCCCAAAGCCGCGCCGGGCTTTGATTCCAATCGCATTGCCTATACCAAAGAGCCGCTGAAGCTGGATTATTACCAAAGCAATGTCTGGAGCGATACGCCAGCGAAAATGCTGCTGCCGGTGCTGGTGCGGGCCTTCGAGGGCACGGGCGCGTTCAAGGCGGTGGTATCGCCGCCCGCTCCGGCGTTGGCTAATCTGCGGGTTGATGTGGATGTGATCCGCCTGCAGCAGGAATTCACCGGCCCGCCGAGCCAGGTGCGCTTCACCGCCCGCATCAAGGTGGTGGATATGAAAAGCGGGCATGTGTTGGGCACTCAGGTGTTCGAGGCGCTGGAGCCTGCACCCAGTGAGGATGCCTACGGCGCGGCAAGGGCGGCTAACGGTGCGGTACAGAAGGTGTTGGGCGAGATGATCCGGTTTGCCTTAAAATATGTGGGGTGATCATCCTGTAATTACTGGAATGGGCTGTAGGATGAATCGTTCAGCGCAGACCAAGAACATCCTGCATGTCAAATAAGCCGGGTTTGCGCCCGGCCAGCCAGACTGCGGCGCGGACTGCGCCCCTGGCGAAATTCATCCGGCTGGAGGCGCGGTGGGTAATCTCAATGCGCTCGCCCACATCGGCAAACAGCACCGTATGCTCGCCAACGATATCGCCCGCCCGAATCGTGGAAAAACCAATCGTTTGGCGGCCGCGTTCGCCGGTAACGCCTTCCCGGCCATACACCGCGCATTGTTTTAAATCCCGACCCAGAGTCCTGGCAACGACCTGGCCCATCGCCAGCGCAGTGCCGGACGGCGCATCGACTTTATGGCGGTGGTGCGCTTCAATAATCTCAATATCCACCGTGTCGCCCAGCGCCTGCGCCGCCAGTTCCAGCAACTTGAAACAGAGATTGACGCCAACGCTCATATTGGGCGCAAAGACAATCGGGATTACTTGGGCGGCAGCGCTGATTTCAGCTTTCTGCTCCGGGGAAAAGCCGGTAGCGCCAATCACCATCGCTTTACCCGCATTGCGGCACAGCGTTAAATGCGCCAAAGTCGCCTCCGGGCGGGTAAAATCAATCAGCGTCTCGAATTGATCAAGCCATGCCGCCAAATCAGTGACGATGGGCATATTCAATCGGCCAATGCCCGCCACTTCACCGGCGTCCGTGCCTAGCAATGGGTTGTCGGGATGCTCCAGGGCAACGGTGCATTGCAGGTTTTCAGTCTGTTGGCAGGCATCGAGCAGGTTGCGGCCCATGCGGCCGGCAGCCCCGGCGATTGCAACATGAATCATGGCGGATTCCTCACCGAGCATTAAAGGGACGGGCAAAAAGAAAGGGTTACGCGCTAACGTAACCCTGAATTTTATGGAGCGGGTGATGGGAATCGAACCCACGCTATCAGCTTGGGAAGCTGAAGTTCTACCATTGAACTACACCCGCTGGGCGATGCTGTATCAGTCGGATCTGACTCAGACAGGCTAAAACAATTGAAATCCTATCAGTAAAGCGCGCTGCTCGCAAGAGTCAACGACGGGTTCGTCGTCGGCAAGAACGCGCCTTGGAATAAGGAAATTAAACGGGAATACGCAGCGCTTCCTGATCCGCAGCATCCCTCAGCCAGCCCGGCTTTTTGCCGCGTCCGGTCCAGGTTTGTTCGGGATTAGCGGGATTGCGGTATTTCGGGACGCCCGGCGCTCTGCGCTTGCGCACAGAAAAGTCGAGAATTTCCTGCGGAGTCATATCAAAAGTTTCGGCCATTTTGAACATCTGTTCACGGGCGGCCAGAATCTCACCGGATTTTTTCTCGGCAATCGCGCCCTCGGCTTTCTTGATCAGCGCCTTGAGGTCTTCGATGGAGGAAGCGCCGACGATGGTTTCGATCGAGTTGCTCATGGTTTTCGGGGTCTCCTTGATTTTTGGGTTGTGGAGAATGATGGAGATGAAACACGCAGTCATTGTAGGACATATTTTTTTAATTCTGCAATCATTATTTAATATTGCGGCAATCCGTCAGACTGACGCAGGTTGCCCGATCTAACCGGAGCGGATTTTACAATGGGTTTAGCCAATATTGTCAGAGAGCATTTGCCGATCGGGGCAGCCTCCGCTGATTTGAATATGAATATCAGAGTCGATTCGGCGCAAGGAATTCGCAGTTTTGTCCGGCGTGAGAGCCGGATGACCCGCGCCCAGCAACGTGCTTTTGCTGAATTATGGGGCAGGTTCGGGATTAATTCCGGTGTGGCTCAACTCGATCTGGAGCAAACTTTTGGTCGGCGTCAGTCACTGGTGCTGGAAATCGGTTTTGGCGATGGCGAGTCGCTAGCGGCGATGGCAGCTGCCGATCCGGAGACGGATTATTTAGGGATTGAAGTCCATCGCCCTGGTATCGGCCACTTGTTGCTGCAGGCGGCTCAACTGGGGTTGGGCAATCTGCGGATTCTATGTGCCGATGCAATGGAGAGTGTGGAACGGCTATTGCCCGATGAATGCTTGGATCGAATTCAAATTTTCTTTCCCGACCCTTGGCCAAAGGTCCGTCATCACAAGCGTCGCCTGATTCGGCCATCATTTATTGCGCTACTAGCCCGTAAGGCCAAGCCGAAAGGACAGTTGCTGATAGCCACCGATTGCGAGGATTATGCTCGTTCAATCCTGGAGAGTCTGAATGCCGCTCCCGAATGGCTGAATACGGCGACTGGCGACGGCTTTGCACTGCCTCCGCCCCAGCGGTTGCCGACCAAATTCGAACAGCGCGGCCAGCGCCTGGGGCATGTGGTCCGGGAGATGGCGTTCGTGCGGCGGGCCGCATCCGCCAAGCCCTCCAGCGCGGCTGAGCGGCACGGCGACAAAAACTACGGTTAACCCATCGCTAAATTTTCACCTGCAACTATAATGATCGAGTTTCTGTACCAACGACCGCCAGACCGGTGGACTGCGGCCCCAATCCAAAATGGCGATGAGGTAAAGCGTATGTTTTCAAGGCTTTTTTTGGGCAGATTAAGCATTGGGCGGTGGCTGGCCTGGCTACTGGGGATGGTCTTCCTGGGCGGGGCATCCAGTTTTGCCTCAGCGCAGGAAATGCCCGGAGCGGCTCCTCCCCCCGCCATCTTGGCCCTGTCGGCGGTGCTGATGAATCCCGCAACTGGTGAGGTTCTGTTCGCCAAGGAGCCGCATTTGCGCCTGCCGCCGGCCAGTACGACCAAGGTGTTGACCGCGCTGGTGGCGCTGGAGCGTCTCGACCCCAATGCGCGGGTACTGGTCAGCGCCCAGGCGGCCAGCGCGCCGCCCAGCCGCATCGGACTGCGTCCCGGCGATGCGGCCCTGACACAGGATCTAATGTATGGGCTGTTGTTGAAATCCGGCAATGATGCGGCTGAAACGCTGGCTGAGGCTGCGGGTGGCTCGGTTCCCGGTTTTGCCGAGTTGATGAACGCCAAGGCCTGGCAGATTGGGGCGCGCAACAGCCATTTCATGAATCCGCATGGGTTGCCGAACGATGAGCATTATTCGACCGCTTATGATCAGGCGCTAATTTTCCGTGAGGCGATCGCGCATCCGCAGTTTTCCGACATTGTCGGCACTCGCAGCGCCGCCTTGCGGATCGAATCGGGACAGGGTTTTTATGGTAATGCGCGGCTGGTCCCGGTTGTCAGCCATAACCGGTTGCTGGCGTCTTATGAAGGCGCGCGCGGCGGTAAAACCGGCTTCACGTTCAAGGCCCGGCACTGCTTTGTCGGCGAGGTGGATCGGGGCGGCATCCCGCTGATTGTGGCGGTTTTCAACAGCCCCAGCCGGGGGACGTTGTGGCAGGACGCCCGCACCCTGCTGGACTACGGTTTTGCCCGTTACGGGTTAGCTGCGCCGCCGCCCCCGCCGCCAGAACCCCTGTTGAGGATGGCGCGGCGTGAGGTGGGGACAATGCGGACAGCCATGGTCCAGTTGCCTGCCGGACAGCGCGGACGGGTGCTGGCAGATCATGACGATGATCGCGACGATATGCGCTCTAGCCGGGCAAATCGACCGATGGCCACCAAGGCGAAAGCGTCGGTTCGGCAGAATCAGGCAACAGTCAGGATAGCGGCAGGCAACGCTCCAAAGGGCAAGTCAGGCCCGGCGATGGTCGTTAAGACTGCGAAGGGCAAGCCAGCAGTGACAACGGCCACTCCAAAAGGGAAGCCAGCGCCCGTTGCCGCCGTCAAACCGGATAAACGGGCGACGACCAAAGTTGCGGTCCGTACTGAATCCGCCGCCGGCAATAAATCCAAAAATCCCAAACCCCGGAGCTAGAAACAGTTAGGGCGGGGCACAGTTCCAAAGCGCAGCCCACAAAAACTCGGGCCGGCAAAAAAGGCGATCCACGGGGATCGCCTTTTTTGGTGGTGGATCGGGCGCTACAGCGATGGCTTATTTGCGATCAGCCAATGGTGGGACATTGCGCCGCACGGCGCCGACGTAAAGCTGGCGGGGCCGGCCAATCTTCTGGTCCTTTTCAGTAATCATTTCCATCCAGTGGGTAATCCAGCCAGCAGTACGCGCCAAGGCGAACATCACGGTAAACATCGACACTGGAATTCCCAGCGCGCGGTAAATGATCCCGGAATAGAAATCAACATTTGGATAGAGTTTGCGCTCAATGAAATAGGAATCGCTCAGGGCGATCTCTTCGAGTCGCATCGCCAGTTCCAGACGCGGGTCATGACCGAAGGCATCCAGTACCTGATGACAGATGTCCTTGATGATTTGGGCGCGGGGATCGAAGTTTTTATAGACCCGGTGGCCGAAACCCATCAGCCGGACGCCACTGTTTTTGTCCTTGACCTTGGCCAGGAAGCTTTCCACATTGCTGATATCGCCAATCTGATCCAGCATCTTGATCACGGCTTCATTAGCGCCACCGTGTGCTGGCCCCCACAAACAAGCAATGCCGGCAGCGACTGCCGCATAAGGATTAGTGCCGGAAGAACCGGCCAGACGCACCGTTGAGGTCGAAGCGTTTTGCTCATGATCAGCGTGCAGTGTGAATAAAATATCCATCGCCCGATCCGCGACCGGATTGACTTCATAATGCTTGCCAGGGCGGCTGAACATCATGTACAGCAGATTGCCGGTATAGCTCAAATCCTCACGGGGATAAATCGACGGATCGCCAATGCTGTGCTTGTAGCAGGCGGCGGCAATTGCGGGCAGTTTGGCGATCAGCCGGCGGGCTGTCACCATCCGGTGTTCGTAGTCGTGGATATTGAGCCGATCATGATAAAACGCCGACAGCGAACTGACGGCTGCGGTCATCATGGCCATGGGGTGGGCGTCGTAATTAAATCCATGAAAGAAGCGGCGCAGGTTTTCGTGAATCCGGTCATGGCGGGCGATGCTGGTTTCAAAAATCTGCTTCTTTTCGGCATTGGGCAGTTCGCCATAGAGCAACAGATAACAGACTTCGAGGAAATTGCACTGCTCGGCCAATTGTTCAATCGGATAGCCGCGATACATCAGCTCGCCCTTGTCGCCATCCAGATAGGTAATCGCACTCTGGCAACTGGCGGTCGACATGAAGCCGGGATCGTAGGTGAAATAACCAAATTCCTTGGCCAGTTTGCCGATATCCACCACTGCTTGGCCGTGGGTCGGCTCCAGCACCGGCATTTGCACTGCCTTGCCGGTGGCGTCATCTTTAAAGGTGATCGTTGCCATGCAATAACCTCCAGGGGTAGGGATCAGACCGGAACCGGGTGATCTTGTGCAATGCGGTTTTATGGATTGTCCCGGTGGGATTCCGGCAATGGTTGGCGTCTTGCGCGCCTGATTCAAAGCGCGGGTCATCATACGCGAACCGTTGCCGCATTGCCGCAAAATCCGCTTGGCGTCCAGAATGCACAGGCAAAAAAAAGGCATCGGTTAATGATGCCTTGCGCGTTTAATTCAACGTCAGGAACTTGAAGCCAACCCATACTTGCGGCGGAACCGATCCACCCGTCCGGCGGTATCCACGATTTTCTGCTTGCCGGTATAGAACGGGTGTGAGTGGCTGGAGACTTCCACCTTGACCAGCGGATATTGCTTGCCGTCCGTCCACTGAATGGTGTCCTTGGCGGTAGTCAGCGTGGAGCGGGTCAGGAAAGCGAAATCGGTGGAGATGTCCTGGAACACCACCTCGCGGTATTGAGGATGAATGCCTTTTTTCATGACTGCGGAAACCTTGCGAATGCGGTGGGTCAATCAGCGGTGCGCCGACGCCGGGGTGAAGTGCAACGCCCGGTGGGCGATTCAAGCCGCGCAATATACCCATTTCGGCAATAGCCGCGCAAGGTTGCGTTGAACCGGCCGGGGCAATCGCGCCATGCGGGGGTTGACCAGCGGCGTGGGGAGCGCATGGAGACTCCAGTTCAGGCTTTCATCCCATCCCCGATCTGATCACGGATTCCGGTTAAAATCGCCTGACTCTCTTATAACCGCGATCCTTGCCCTGCCCCCGATGACCACCTTTCTCGACGAATTGAACCGCCGCCGCACCTTCGCCATCATCTCCCACCCAGACGCCGGCAAAACCACCCTCACCGAAAAACTGCTGCTGTTTGGCGGCGCGATTCAGTTGGCCGGCACCATCAAGGGCCGCAAGGCCGCCCGCCACGCCACCAGCGACTGGATGGCGCTGGAGCAGCAGCGTGGCATCTCGGTCACGTCTTCGGTGATGCAGTTCCCCTACCGCGACCGGATCATCAATCTGCTCGATACTCCCGGCCACGAAGATTTTTCCGAAGACACCTACCGCACCCTGACTGCGGTGGATTCGGCGCTGATGGTGATTGACTGCGCCCGGGGCGTCGAGGAGCGCACCATCAAGCTGATGGAAGTCTGCCGGCTGCGCGATACCCCGATTTTCACCTTCATCAACAAGCTGGATCGGGATGGCCGTGAGCCGATTGAATTGCTGGATGAAGTTGAGGACGTGCTGAAGATCCGCTGCGCGCCGGTGACCTGGCCGATTGGCATGGGCCGGGAACTGAAGGGTGTTTACCATCTCGACCAGGATTTCATTCATCTGTACGACCCGTCCCGCGACGGACGAATCAATACCGGGCGGATTCTCCACGGTTTGCATAGCCCGGAAGTGGATGCGGCGCTTGGCGCCGACCGGACACAGGCGCTGCGCGATGAAATCGAACTGGTGCGCGGGGCCAGCCATGCTTTCGATGTTGCCGACTACCGGGCCGGACGGCTGACCCCGGTATTTTTCGGCTCGGCGCTGACCAACTTCGGGGTGCAGGAAATGCTGGACGGGTTCATCGAACACGCCCCGTTACCCCGGCCCTGCGCCGCCGCCAGCCGCGAAGTTCGCCCGGAAGAGGAAGCGTTCACCGGTTTCGTGTTCAAGATTCAGGCGAACATGGACCCGCAGCACCGCGACCGGATCGCTTTCCTGCGAATTTGCTCCGGCAGTTATCAGCCGGGGATCAGGATGCGCCATGTCCGGTTGGGCCGCGAAGTCAAGATCGCTGACGCGCTGACCTTTATGGCCGCCGAGCGCGAGCATGTTGAAGCAGCCTATCCCGGCGACATCATTGGCCTGCATAACCACGGTACGATTCAGATTGGCGATACCTTCACCCAGGGTGAAGAACTGAATTTCACTGGCATTCCCGACTTTGCCCCGGAACTGTTCCGCCGCGCCCGGTTGCGCGATCCGCTGAAAATGAAGGCGCTACAAAAGGGGCTGGAGCAACTGTGCGAAGAAGGCGCAACCCAACTGTTTCGCCCGCTGAACAGCAATGACCTGATTCTGGGCGCGGTCGGGATTCTGCAATTCGACGTGGCGGCGTTCCGGCTGCGCAATGAATACGGCACCGAATGCGGTTTTGAGAATGTGAACGTCCATACCGCCCGCTGGGTGAGTTGCACCGACGCCAAGCGCTTTGAGGAGTTCAAAACCAAATTGCGCGATAACCTGGCGCTGGATCATCACGGCGAGCTGGTCTACATTGCGCCCAGCCGGGTCAATCTGCAACTGACCCAGGAACGCTGGCCGGAAGTGCGCTTCGCCGCGACCCGCGAACACGGGGTACATTGAGCCATACGCCATGTCCTGCTGGCTTTTCGTCATTCCCGCGAAAGCGGGTATCCAGCATCTGCGGGAATGACGAACGTAAATACGAAAACCTACCGAGAATTGGTATTACTTAAATGGCAGTGAGGCGCTTGAATCCGATCCAGCCAATCCACGGCCTCGGCTGCGCCAGTTGCGGCGATCGGCGGTTTGGCGGGCTGCGCCAGCAACTCCCGCAACGAATCCGCCAGATCGCCGGTCGCCAGCTGCCGGTGGCTGATTTTGACCGCGTTACCATGCTCCATCAGCCACTGGCTTAAACACTGCTCTTCCGGCCAGTCATCGCGCGCCACAGACAGCACCCGCAGTCCCACGCAGGTCGCTTCGGTAAATGCGCCATAGCCGGGTTTGGTGAACAGCGCGTCGCAGGAGCGAATCAGGTCCAGCATTGAACAATCGTTCAGTTCTGCCCAACTCGCCATATCCGCCCGCTCCACCTTCCAGGCCGGTGGCGTCAGCCAGCGCACTCCTGGAAAGACGGGCCAGGATTCCAGCGGCGGCCGCATTTCTACCCCGCCCAGTCCCATCAGGATCAAGGTCTCGTTTTCCTGCAACCCAAGCCGGCGATTGATATCCAGTCGCCGGTTCTGACCGATCCCGGCAATCGGGCCAATGGTCCGGGCGTTATCCAGTTCCAGCATCGGCATCGACGGGGTTGGGCGTAAAAAGGCGACGGCGCTGCGGTAAGCAGCCAGCATCGGTGCGCGCAGTTCCGCCAAATCCGGCGCATCCGGGCAATAGCCGGCCAAAATGTCGGCCCAGTTCAGCGAACACAGCGCCAGCGCCGGAATTTTCAACCGAGCCGCCGCCGCCAGGGTGAGATAGGGAACATCCGCCAGCAGCACATCCGGCGCAGCTTCCCGCAACAGCCGTTCCTGCCAGGCCAGCCGCTCATCCCAGTGGGCATGAAACGCCCGGTACGCCGCCAGACTCTCCGCGACCTGCACGGTCAGCGCATCCGCCATGATCATCCCGAAATCCGCTGCGCCGGGCGCTACAGCAAACTCCCCGCGGATGCGCTGCCGCAACACCTCCGCTGGCAAGGCGCTCTGCACCGTTAGCCGCGCCTCGGGCCAGCGTCGTCGCCATTCGTTCAGCACCGGCCCCATCTGCGCCAGATGGCCGAAACCATGCCCGGACAGCGCGACGTATAAATGATAATGGTTGGTCATGCTGCTCCCCACTCTCCGCTCCGGTTGCGATTTTTTATCCCGGGTGGCCTTGCTTCCCGGAAATTCCTAGACTAAATTTACAACAAATTCGTCTTGTTTTGGCAAAAAGCGATTTAAGTTGTTTTTTAGACACAGTCGCCTTGCGGAATTGATCACCGATAAGGCCCCATCCCACCGAGCGCGAGGGCATTGACCATGGCGCAGACGCTCACTCTGAACAGCTTGGCCGTCGACAACCGGTTTTTCGCCGGCAGTGGCGGCATCAGTCAGGAAAACCGCCAGTTCGGGTTCGAACCCGGCTTTCTCGACCGTGAAACGGGCGCAATTTATCGTTCCCGCTGGGCGAACGGCGCACCCGCGCCTTTCCACGCCCTCGACGGTTTGCCGGATGATCTGGTGATCGCCCGTGGCCCTACCGGTCGGGTGGTAGCGGTCAAAACCAGCATCGTCGCTGGTTTCGTGCGCTGGGGCTGCTTCTATACCCGCGAGCAAGCCGCCCGTTGCTGCTGCGATTAGTCGTCCGCCCTTGCAAATGCCAATTGCCCGACTATCGTTTGGATGATGTTCGCGGCAAACGGCGATTCTTACGTCGGCCGCGATCCGCATTGAACACCCTCAATGCGGCTTCGACCTCGCCCGGCCGGGTCTGACCCGCCGGGCGGCTCCGATTCCCCAGCACCAGCAGCGGATCCCTATCGATATGTCAATCAAAATGTTGGAAACCAGCACCCCGGCGCCCTGGCTGACCGAACTTCCACCGCTTGGCATGGACGCCAAGAGCATCGTTGCCGATTTCCGGCGCTATTTCAGCCATACCCTGGGCCGCGACCGGCATACTAAGTATCCCTACTACCTGTATGAGGCGCTGGTGCTGACCCTGCGCGACCGGTTGTGGGAGCGGTGGAAAGATACCCGCTATGCCTACGAAGAAGAGGGCGGGGTGCGGCGGGCCTATTACCTGTCGCTGGAATTCCTGATGGGTCGGGCGCTGAGTAACGCCATGCTCAATCTGGGCGTTTCCGATCCGGTCAGCAAAGCCCTGTATGAAATGGGCCTGACCCTGGAGGAAATGACCGAATGTGAAAATGACGCCGGGTTGGGCAACGGTGGTCTGGGCCGGCTGGCCGCCTGCTTCATGGACAGTTGCGCCACCTTGCGCCTGCCAGTGGTCGGCTACGGGATTCGCTACGCCTACGGGATGTTCCGCCAGCGGATCGAGAACGGCCACCAGGTCGAGGAACCGGATCACTGGCTGCGCAGCGGCAACATCTGGGAACTGGAGCGCCGTGAATATACCCAGCGGGTCAAGTTCGGCGGGCGCAACGAAGGCTACATGAAAGCCGACGGCACGATGGGCTGGCGCTGGGTGGATACCCATGACGTGCTGGCGGTGCCGTTCGATGTGCCGATTCCCGGTTACGAGAATGGCGCGGTCAATACCTTGCGGCTGTGGTCGTCTGCGGCAACGGATGAATTCGACTTCGACGATTTCAATGCTGGCAGCTACACCGAAGCGGTGGGCGCAAAGAACATGGCGGAAAACATCACCATGGTGCTTTACCCCAATGACTCGACCGAGAGCGGCAAGGAACTGCGGTTGCGCCAGCAGTATTTCCTGGCTTCAGCCAGCTTGCAGGACGTGCTGCGGCAATGGGTGCGGGTCCACGGTGAGGATTTCAGCGATTTTGCCGCCAAGAACTGCTTCCAGCTCAACGACACTCACCCGACGATTGCCGTGGCCGAGCTGATGCGGCTGCTGATGGACGAACACGGCCTGACCTGGGATCAAGGCTGGGCGATCACCAGCAAGGTGATGGCCTACACCAATCACACCCTGTTGCCCGAGGCGCTGGAACGCTGGCCGGTGCGGCTGTTCCGGCAGTTGCTACCCCGGGTTCTCGACGTGATTTACGAGATCAACGCCCAGTTCCTCGGCGAAGTAGCGCGGCGCTGGCCGGGCGATATTGATCGCCAGCGCAACATGTCGTTGATTGAAGAAGGCTACGAGCAGCAGGTGCGGATGGCGTATCTGGCGATTGTCGGCAGCATTTCGGTCAATGGGGTGGCTGAACTGCACTCGGAATTGCTCAAACAGGGGCTGTTCCGCGACTTCTACGAACTGTGGCCGCACAAGTTCAACAACAAGACCAACGGCGTCACTCAGCGGCGCTGGCTGGCCGGTTGCAACCCGGGCCTGAATGCGCTGATCACGGAAACCATCGGCTCCGGCTGGGTCACCCAGTTGGACGAGTTGAAAAAGCTGGCGCCGTATGCCAAGGACGCCAAGTTCCAGGTCAAATGGCAGCAGGTCAAGCTCGACAACAAGGTGCGGCTGGCGACCCTGGTTGAGGCGGATTGCGGCGTGACTTTTAACCCCACGGCCATGTTTGATGTACAGGTCAAGCGCATTCACGAGTACAAGCGCCAGTTGCTGAACATCCTGCACGTTATCCACCTGTACGACCGGATCAAGCGTGGCGATACGGCCAACTGGACCCCGCGTTGTGTGTTGATTGGCGGCAAATCAGCTCCCGGTTACTTCATGGCCAAGCTGATCATCAAGCTGGCCTGCAATGTGGCGCGGGTGATCAACAACGATCCCGATATCGGCGACAAGCTGAAAATGGCGTTTCTGCCCAATTACCGGGTGTCGGCGATGGAGGTCATCGCCCCCGGCACTGACCTGTCCGAGCAGATTTCGACCGCCGGCAAGGAAGCGTCCGGCACCGGCAACATGAAGTTCATGATGAGCGGCGCGATTACCATTGGCACCCTGGACGGCGCAAATATCGAGATTCGCGAGGAATGCGGCGAAGAAAATTTCTTCCTGTTCGGGTTGACTGCGGAAGAAGTAGAAATGCGGCGGCAGAATTACAATCCGGTCGAGATCATCCACAGCGATTCCGACATTGGTCGGGTGATGCATCTGCTGGAGAGCGCCCATTTCAACCAGTTCGAGCAGGGTATTTTCGACCCAATCCTGCACTCGCTCACCAGCCCGCATGATCCGTGGCTGACCATTGCCGATTTCCGTGGCTTTATCGACGCCCAGGAGCAGGCATCGGTCGCTTATCGGGATGAAGAGCGCTGGACCCGGATGAGCATTCTCAACACCGCCTCCAGTGGCAAGTTCTCCACTGATCGCACCATGCTGGAGTACAACGCGGAAATCTGGAAGTTGAAGCAACTGCCGGAATTGCCGCTGAGAGGCAAGGCGAAAGAGGTTAAAGAGGTAGAGGTTAAAGAGGCCAAAGGCTAAAGCCAAGCAAGGTAGGGTGGGCATGGCCCACCTTCCCCCAATCCTCTGTTAAAGGTGGGCCGCGCCCACCCTACGGTTAAAGGTTAAGAATTCTTGGCCTTTAACCTTTCCGCGTCCTTCCGTGGCCAAAAACGGGCTGTGGGCTAAAACGCCTCAGTCAACAACCGCTCCATCGTGTCCCCCCAACGCTGCCGAGGCCGTTGTTGCCAAAACCGGGCATTGGGCTGGCAATCGAATTTCTGCTTGTAAATCGCCAATGCAGCCGCTACCGCCGCCAGTCCAAAGGCTAAAACCGGGTTGGGAATCCCGGCGAACGGCAAGACCAGTAATGCCAATAACACAAAGCCGATAATCCAACCCCATGGAATATAAAGAAAATAGCGGATATCCATCTGCTGACCATTGCGATGAATCCTGATCCATATCGGCCAATCGTCCTGGCTCAGATAAGCCCGTCGGCGCAATTCCAGAACATTCTCCCGCTCGGCGGCAATCACGAAATCCTTAAGCAATAGCGCATTACGGAGCTTTTTAAGCTGCGCATCGCCGCCCGTAACGGTCGCCTGCGTCATCCTCCCCCGATGCTGAATGGTTACTTCGGTTGCCATGTTTCACTCATTCACTGTGATCACTACCTTGCCGGTAGATTTGCGAGTCACAACCTGATTCAGCGCCTCAGCCGCCTGCTCCAGTGGATAGGTGGCTGAAATATGCGGCTGGATTGCGCCAGTCAGATACCAGTCCAGCAGGATGCGAAAACTGGCGGTCATTACCTCAGGATTCAGTTCGGCATAGGCAGGCCAATTGACGCCGATCACATCCACATTCTTGACCAGCAGATGATTGGCGGGAATTTGCGGCACAGTGCCGCCGGCAAAACCAATGACCAGAATCCGCCCCTCAAAGGCAATGCTGCGTAAGGAAGCGGTGAATAAATCGCCGCCCACCGGATCATAAATGACATCCGCGCCGCGTCCATCGGTCAATGCCTTGATTCGCGCCCGCACATCTTCATCGCTGCTATTGATCAGATGATCCGCGCCTTGTTGTCGGGCAATTTCGAGCTTTTCGGGACTGCTGGCCGTGGCAATCACGGTTGCGCCGAGTTGCTTGCCGATGGCAACGGCGGTTAAGCCCACGCCGCCCGACGCGCCATGCACCACTAACGTCTCGCCAGCTTGCAACCGCGCCCGATGCCACAGGGCAATATGCGAAGTGCCAAATACCACCGGAAATGCCGCGCCATGTTCAAACGACATCGCCGCCGGCATGGGGACGCAACGCTGGGCATCGATCACCGCCTGTTCGGCATAACCGCCATGACCGGCCATGCCGATCATTCGATCCCCGACGTTAATTCCGGTCACGCCCGCACCCAGTTCCAGCACCTCGCCCGCGACTTCAAAACCGGGGCTGAATGGTGGTTGCGGCTGTCGTTGATACTGGCCGCGAGTGATGAGGCTATCGGCGAAGTTGACGCCGCAGGCCCGCACCTTCACCCGCACCTGACCCGGAGCGGGACGCGGTTCGGCGACATCTTCCAACTGCAATGCCGCCGGACCGGTTAATTCGTGACAGACGATGGCTTTCATAGTGAAGCGCTCCCCATCGTTTCAGCAGGTTTAACGAAAACTCCCTTCTCGCGATTTATGGCCGAGAAGGGAGTTAGATCGATTCCCCTCCTTGGAAAAGGAGGGGTGGCGCGCAGCGCCGGGGTGGTTTGAATGCTTAACCTACTCGCCAATAATCTTTCGCACTACGTCGGTCATCGAAATCACGCCCACAGGCTGATCGTTCTCCGTAACTACCAACCGGTGCATCCGCCGTCCAGTCATCAGGCTGACCGCATCGCTCAGCAGCATCCCGGCATCGCAGGTCGCACAACCGGGCGTCATCACGTCCTTGGCCAGCAGCGCCCGCGCCTGCTCCGGCGTCCGGCCCTGCCGCGCCAGCACCATGTCGGTCTGCGACACCACGCCGACGGCCTTGCCGGCGCTATCCATCACTACGACTGCATGAATCTCTTTGTTGATCATAATCTTGGCCGCAGTCCCGACCGTATCGTTCGGCGTGCAGGACACGATGCCGCGATGCATCAGATCCCGGACCAGGCTGCCGTCATCGGCAATCGTGATCGCCTCGGCCTGCGCCACGCTGGGCAACGGCTCGGACATCGGGTACGGATGGGGGGTGTTGTGGACATCGCCCTTGGGCAGGGTGGGATGGGGAATGGCGACGGGCGGTTTGCCACTCGCGCCAAGGCCAAACTCGGTTGCGCCAATCAGCACCGCCATGTTGCCGTGCGGGTGCTTGTTGTCGTGCATGAGCTGATGAGCCACCGGTAGTTCGGCATAGGTGAACGCCCGCGACATGCACGGATCGAGCAGGCCGCGCAGGGCCAGTTCATTCATCTGATAAGCCTGTTCGGCGTTGGCGAAATGCGAGCCTTGCAAGCGCTTCTGGCGCATCCACAAATAGCGCAGATCAACGGTGGCGTTGTAGCCAGTGGTGCCGGCGCAGACCACGACCATCCCGCCGGTTTCGCAGACGAAGATCGAGGTCGGAATGGTGGTTTCGCCGGGATGCTCGAACACGATATTCGGGGCGCGCTTCTCGCCCAGCACTTCCCAGATCGCCGCGCCAAAGCCCCGGACGCCTTTTAGCCACTTGGCGTAACCGACGCTGTCCTTCCAGTGCGGCAACATGCCCCAATGGTCGAACCGGTTGCGATTGATGCAGCCTTTCGCGCCCAGCTTCATGCAGTAATCAAACTTGTCTTCGCCTGACACCATCGCCACCGGGGTAGCGCCCGCCGCCTTGGCGATCTGGATCGCCATCGAGCCGAGACCGCCCGCGCCGCCCCAAATCAACGCCACATCGCCCTTTTTGACCGCATTCGCGCCCCAGCCGTGCAGCATCCGCCAGGCAGTCGCGCCGACCAGCACATAGGACGCCGCTTCTTCCCAATTCATGTGCTTGGGTTTGGGCATGCATTGCTGGGCTTGAACCTTAGTGAACTGGGCGAAACTGCCGTAGTTGGTTTCATAGCCCCAAATGCGGAAGCTGGGCGAATACATCGGATCGCCGCCGCCCTTGACCCACGCGCAGCTGCGATCCCAGGTGCCGCAATGCATCACCACTTCATCGCCGACCTTGACGTGGGTCACGTCCTTGCCAATTTTGTAGACGATACCCGAAGCGTCGCTGCCGCCGATGTGGAAATCTTCCGGTTCGCCGGCCTTGTTGCGCGCGCCGATCACGTTGACCGGAATGCCCAGCCCGGCCCAGACGTTGTTGTAGTTGATGCCCGCCGCCATGACGTAAACCAGCACTTCGTCATCGGCGATGCTAGGCACATTGACTACTTCCTGCTGAAACGCCTCGGTGGGCTTGCCGAAACGATCCGCCCGGATCAGCCAGGCGTGCATTTGCTTGGGGATCATGCCCAGCGGCGGCATTTCACCAAGGTTGTAGAGTTCTTTAGCCATGTTGCTGCATTCCTCTGGTTGGGGGTTGTTGGTTTAAGGATTAGCAAGTTAGGGATTAGGGATTAGGGAGAACGCGGGCGCGTAGCTCTTCATAGGCGGCAATCGGCGAACGACGCGGCGCATTCGCCAGTTCGGCAAACAGGATAGTTTCGCCGCCCAGCCGGTTGATCCCGTGGCGGCCAAATTCCTCGCGCAGGCGCTTGACCAGCCATTCGGCCTGACACCGGCGGCGGCGGGCGGTGAACTGGCCTCGCGCCAACAACCATTGTCGGTGACTGTTCAGCGCATCGGCCAGCGCTTCAATACCGCTGCCCAAGGCAGCGCTGGCGGACAAGGCCGGCGCTTGCCAACCATCAGCGTCAGTCCGTCGGCCCAGGGTGGTTTTCAATTCCGACAGGGTTTTCCGCGCCGCCATGCCGATGTCTTCCTTGTTGACGACGATAACGTGCGGAATTTCCATGATCCCGGCTTTGAGAAACTGGATGCTGTCGCCGGAGGCCGGTTGAGCGACGAAACAGGTGGTGTCGGTCATTTTCGACACATCGATCTCTTTCTGGCCAACGCCCACCGTTTCCACCAGCACGATGTCGAACGCCGCCAGCATCGCCAGGCTCATCGGCCAGACTTCGGCGCTGAGTCCGCCAAATTCGCCGCGACAGGCCAGCGAGCGGATGAACACCTCCCGATCCGCGCCGCTGGCGTGCATCCGCAGCCGGTCGCCGAGCAACGCGCCGCCGCTGATCGGACTGGAGGGATCGACCGCCAGAATCGCCACTTTCAGGCCACGCCGCCGCCAGACCTGAATCAGGGAAGCGGTCAACGAAGATTTACCCGCGCCGGGCGGGCCAGTAATGCCGATCAAATGCCCGCCGGACTCCTGCTTTTCCGCCGGCAGCGCATCCAGAAACGCCGCCGCACACTGCCGGGCGGTCGGGCGGCGATCATCAAGCAGGTTCAGCGCTTGGGCCAGCGCCAACCGGTCGCGGGCGCTGACTGCATTAGCCAGCGCCGCCGGATCAGGAAGCGCCGGACGGGTCATACCGCCGCAACCGGGGGCAGGTCGTGGTTTTTGCGGATCAGATTCAGGATGTCGACCATGATCCCGTTCATATCAATATCTTTAGGCGTATAGACGGCAGCGATGCCTCGCTCTTTCAACAACACGGCGTCGCTTTCCGGGATGATGCCGCCGATGACGACCGGCAAGCCTTTCAAGCCCGCCTGCTCCAGATAATTAAACACGTCCTCGACCATCTCGACATGGCTGCCGGACAGCACCGACAGCCCGATCAGATGTACGCCTTCCTCCAGCGCCGCCTTGGCGATCTGTTCCGGGGTCAGGCGGATGCCTTCATAGACGATCTCAAAGCCGACATCGCGGCCCTTGACCGCGATCTGTTCGGCGCCGTTGCTATGCCCGTCCAGTCCCGGCTTGCCAATCAGCAGCCGCAATGGCCGACCCAGTTCCTCACCCGTCTTGGTGACTTCGGTGCGAATCGCTACCGCCCGCGCCCCACGACTGTCGTCATTAGCGGGAATGTCGATGCCGGTGGGCGCGCGGTATTCGCCGAAAATGTCGCGCAAAGTTTGCGACCACTCGCCGGTCGTGACGCCGGAATGAGCGCACAGGATCGACGCCGGCATGATATTGGCCCCGCTGCGGGCGGTCTCAGCCAAATTAGCCAGCGCCGCCTTGACCTCGGTGGCGTTGCGCTGGGCGCGGAAGGCGTTCAGCCGCTCGATCTGCTCGCGTTCAGCGCGGGGATCGACCTTCATAATGCCGCTGTCTACGCCGCCGGTCAGTGGCGACACTTCGGTTTCCCGGTAGCAGTTCAGGCCGACGATCTTGAGATCGCCGCGTTCAATCGCCCGCATCCGTTCGGTATGGCTGGTCACCAGTTGCCGCTTGACGTAGCCGGATTCAATCGCCGGCACCATGCCGCCCTGTTCCTGCACCCGCGCCATTTCCGCGGTGGCGCCATCGACCAGAGCCTTGACCTTGGCGGCGATCACCGGCGAACCGTCGAAAATGTCGCCGTATTCCAGCAAGTCGGTTTCAAAGGCCAGGACCTGCTGCATCCGCAACGCCCATTGCTGATCCCACGGGCGGGGCAAACCGAGCGCCTCGTTCCAGGCCGGGAGCTGAATGGCGCGGGCGCGGGCCTTCTTGGACAGAGCGACGCCCAGCATTTCCAGCACGATGCGCTGGACGTTGTTTTCCGGCTGCGCCTCGGTCAGACCGAGCGAATTGACCTGCACCCCGTAGCGGAACCGGCGCATGTCCTCGCTTTGCGCACCATAACGCTCCTGGGTCATCTGGTCCCACATCTCGCCGAACGCCCGCATCTTGCAGGTTTCTTCAATGAAGCGGATGCCGGCGTTGACGAAGAATGAAATCCGCCCGACCACCTGCTCAAAACCATCCGCGCCGATTTGGCCGGAATCGCGCACCGCGTCGAGAATCGCAATCGCGGTGGACAGCGCATAAGCCAGTTCCTGGGTCGGGGTCGCGCCGGCTTCCTGCAAGTGATAGCTGCAAATGTTGGTCGGATTCCACTTGGGAATGTGCTTGACCGTGTAGGCGATGATGTCGGTAATCAGCCGCACTGACGGCTGCGGCGGGAAGATGTAGGTGCCCCGCGACAGGTATTCCTTGAGGATGTCGTTCTGGGTGGTGCCTTGCAATTGCGCCGGCGACGCGCCCTGCCGTTCCGCGACCGCGACATATAGCGCCAGCAGCCAGGCCGCAGGGGCGTTGATGGTCATCGAGGTGTTCATCTGGCCGAGCGGGATTTGATCGAACAGTGCCGCCATGTCGCCGATGTTGCAGATCGGTACGCCGACCTTGCCGACTTCGCCCCGGGCCAGAGGATGATCGGCGTCATAACCGGTCTGAGTCGGCAGGTCGAACGCCACTGACAGGCCGGTTTGGCCCTTGCTTAGGTTGGTGCGATACAGCTCATTCGAGGCTTTGGCGGAGGAGTGGCCGGAATAAGTCCGCATCAGCCAGGGTTTATCGCGTTTCACGGTGGTGGTCATGGTTATAAAAGCCTCGTTGGTGGAGAACAACAGGGGATCATTCGTTTTGAGCTTAAACACATTATTTTCTGTTTTCGATCACTGATTGCCAGACTGATTAAATCTTACTGCTGAGATTGACTAAATCATCCAAGTCTTTTGGTCTGCCGCTTGCTCGCTTGTTCTCTTTTAACTCATTGATTCCTATAAAATTCATGGAGATTTGATCATGTTGAATAATCATCCTATTTGCGTAGCAATCCATAAACTCAACTCCATCAATTTTTGTTAAAATATCAATCCTGAATGGTGGATAACCCATTTGTATTACATTACCTGGCTTGATAAAATCTACCTCGGTCAAGCCGAAAGAGGAGAACCCAAAATCGTTAAGAACCTCAATCATTTTTTTGGCATTTTCTGCCGTCGCATTGATCCAAACATCCAAATCCCCTGTATATCTTGGGTGACCATGTACCCCTACAGCATAACCACCGACAATGAGATATTCGACTTTATGATTGTTTAATAACTCGACAAACTCTTTGAAGTCTTGGCTTAACATCTTTCTTGAACTGTATATATTGGCTGCGGAGAATTTCTATAGCATCAATGCGCTCATTCACTGGCCTTGAAGTCCAGTATTCGTACTCATTAGATTGTTCATGCAATGGTACTATTTTGAGTATTTTTTCCATAAAAAACCTAAAGAATCCTCAAATCACTGAGCAAAACTCGTAAGTTCTTCGGAAGATAGCTTGGAAACAGCAAGCTCTAATTCCTTAACGTTCATCATACTTCATAGCTGAATTTGCTAGGGTATTTGGATACCAACTTCGATCTCATATACAACTATTCTTGAAAGGAAGCTTTGGCATCAATTCAAAAAATTTTTCACATTTCTCTTTAATGGATTCAAGAGATTGTGTCCGGAAAACTTCCGTGTGAAGCCTGCTACAACCTTCAGTAACGCATTCAATCGCGGTTTTTTCCCAAAGCCGTTTGCATGGCCATGTGTGTATAGCTTTAACGAATGGTGCGGAGCAACGCAAAGCCCTTAGCCGTTCAGAAAGATTGACAGTAAATCCAACCTTAAAGCGACCTGGATCGTGATCTGGTTCAAGCATCAATAGGTAAAAAAATCCCTGCTCGGTAAGTAGTATCTCAGGTACTGATTCATTTTCTTCATCTGCTTCTATATCTAAATTTTCTGGGTTCATCGCGGGTTGTTGTGGAATTTGCCCTGTAAAGCCGGTTTTACCCCATCAAGAGGGTTGAAATTTACACTGGGACATTGCCAATCAATAGGTTAGCTAGATCGCCTCGCTGAGGTGGGACT
>JADLEK010000030.1 GCA_020846135.1 Gammaproteobacteria bacterium | reverse complement strand
TTGCCGAGCGCCGCCGACATTCCACCCTGGGCGGCGACGGTGTGGCTGCGGGTCGGAAACACCTTGGTCAGGCAGGCGGTCTTGAGACCTTTTTGCGCCATGCCAAAAGTGGCCCGTAATCCGGCTCCGCCGGCCCCGACCACCACGACATCATAATTATGTTCAATGAGTTGGTATGCGTTGGACATGAAACCTCAGCCTCCGGTGATGGGCGTCAGGCCAGTGCGACTTTCAGCACGGCGATGACGGAAATAGCGCCCAGCAGGAACAGAATAAATTGCGTCACCAGCAGCGCAGCGATTTTGGCCCCTTCAGGACGGACATAATCTTCGTAGATGACTTGCATCCCTAAACTGGCGTGATAGAACGCGGTGACCAGCAGGGTGGCCATCAGTCCAGCCCGGATCGGGTTGCTCAGCCAGAGCTGGAAGGTGGCGTAATCGGCGCGGGAGACGGACAGCAGGGAAATCACGAACCACAGGGTCAGCGGGATCAGGATAACGGCGGTCACGCGCTGTAACCACCAGTGATGGGTGCCGTCTTTAGCGGCGCCCAGGCCGCGAACGCGGGCGAGCGGGGTGCGGATGCTCATGGATTATGCTCCTCAGGGCGCGGCGATCAGCCAGCACAGGAAGGTCAGGATGATGGACGACCACACCACCCACCAGCCGGATTTGGTCGCCTGCTCCAGATCGAAGCCGTAGCCGGCGTCCCAGAACAGGTGGCGGATGCCGTTGGCCAAGTGGTAGAACAATGCCCAAGTCCACAGGAACAACACGAGTTGCCCCAGCATGGAACCCAGCACGACCTGGGCTTGTTCATAAAAACCGGGTCCCCGCGCCGCAGAAACCAGCCAGTACACTAGGAACAGGGTCCCGGCCACCAGCGCAGCGCCGGTGGCGCGGTGGGTGATCGACAGGATCGAGGTCATTTGCGGTTTGTAGTAGGGGCCGATCATGAACGGCGATAGCGGCCGCTTGTTGGCTGCTGACATACGTTTCTCCTCTTTAACGAACGGTGGCAAAACGGGATGATGACTTCTTTATTGTGCGCTGCAAAAACGCGGGCTGCAAAAAAACCGCCGGATCGATTCGATGGGAGCAGGGGGCGGAAAAGAACAACCGGCGGGAGGATTAGAAATCAATGCAGCGCCCGGCTTTTTCCCAGTCGCCGTAGCGGGTGGGTTCGGGGCCTTTGGGGCCGCCATATTCCTTGGGGCGCTGGGGAGGCGGGTTGGCTTCGGGTAGTGGATTGGGGGGGGTGGCGGGCAGCGGTAACGGCTGCGGATCGTTCTGGTTCATTGCTGATTCTCGTGGCCTGGATGCCAAGAGGGCGGTCGCTGGCCTCTCGGTCCCACGGGTGGAGGGGACGCCGGGGAGTGGTGAAACATCAGCCGTTGCAGCAGTGCGTCCCCGGTGGGTTATGGCGCGGTATTATGCCGTTCATGCCCCTTAACCGCAATGAATCCGTACCTTGCCAAGGGTTTTAGCCGGGGATGGATATCGGAAGCACCGTTGGCAGAAACTCAATGGAGTTCAACATGATGAAGCAACAGCTGGGTGATTTTCCCCATGCGATCGATTCGGACTCGACTGCAGATTTTGGTGAACTGGAACCGTGGACGGTGACCAAGGACACGGTAGGCAACGAGTTATACGATGCCAGCCTGATTGCGGTGCGCGGCCCTGATGCCGATTCGTTCCTGCAAGGGCAACTAACCTGCGATGTCCGGGAAGTGACGCTGGAGCACAGTCTGCCGGGGGCGTATTGCTCGCCCAAGGGTCGGGTGCTGGCCTGTCTGCGGCTGTTCCGGCGCGGCGATGCGGTGTATCTGGAATTACCCCGTGATCTGGCGCAGCCGACCCTGGAGCGACTCAGCAAGTATGTACTGCGGGCCAAGGTGACGCTGGAAGACGCCTGCGACCGGTTGGCCAGCTTTGGCGTCGCCGGACCGAAGGCGGCGGCTTTGGTGATGGAACGCCTGGGAGCGATCCCGGAGGCGGAGAATGGAGTGATTCATACCGCAGAGGATGAATCCGGGATCACGGTGATTCGCCTGCCCGGTCTGACGCCACGGTTTGAACTGCATGGCCCGGTGGAGGCGATGCAGGCGATCAATAAAGCGCTGGGCGGCGATCCTGGAATCGATGGGGAACGGTGGGCGGCGCTGGAGATTCTGGCCGGGCGGCCGGCGGTGTATCCCCAAACCGTGGAAGCCTTTGTGCCGCAGATGCTGAATCTGGACGTGTTGGGCGGGATCAGTTTTCAGAAAGGCTGCTATGTCGGTCAGGAAGTAGTGGCCCGCACCCATTATCTAGGCAAGATCAAGCGGCGGATGGTTCTGGCGAGGGTGGATAGCGCCCGCGCGCCCTGGCCCGGCGATTCAGTGTTTTCAGCGCAAGCCGGCGACGGGCAGATTGTCGGACAAGTGGTTCACGCCGCCCGGGAATGCCCTGAGCGGCATAGCCGTTATGTGGCGCTGGCGGTGGTCCGGATCGACTGCGCCGAGTCGGGAACGCTGCATTTATTCAGCCCTGACGGGCCGACGCTGCGGCTGGAACCGTTGCCGTATGGTTTTTCGGGAACCGACTAACGATCCACCAAAGGATTTGATCGTTTCCTGGTTCGCCATTCCGGTTTATTCCGATTTCTTTTCAACGGGATGGAAAATGACAGCCGGATAATGTCGCCGGTATTGGGCGAAATTTCCGGCTCATACAGGGCGACATGAAACATCGGCTACAGCGCTCCGGTTCAAGGTGCGATGTTTTCCCTTGGAAAAGGAGGGGTGGAGCGAAACGCCGGGTGGTTCAATGGATCGGATGCCTATGGTCTCTACTGCTGCAACTGCGCTAAATTGACCAACAGGAGTAGGGCGGATTAGCGAAGCGTAATCCGCCGTTTTGGCCGCGCCACAGAAGGCGGGTTACGGCTACGCCTAACCCGCCCTACCCATCCTGACGTCATTTAAGGTGGGTTGGACACTACCGCCTACTCCATCTGCAATTCCTTGATCTTCCGGGTCAGGGTGTTGCGGCCCCAGCCCAGCAACCGGGCTGCTTCCTGACGATGACCGCCGGTCTGCTCCAGCGCCGCCCGGATCAGCACCCGCTCAAAATTGGGCAGCGCCGTGTCCAGCAACTTCTGTTCGCCCCGCGCCAGATTCTGGCTGGCCCACAATCGCAACGCGGCTTCCCAATCGCTCCCGCCGCTGGTCGGCGTCGGTGGCCGTTCCCGCAATTCGACCGGTAAATCCTCCAGATGCACCTCTCGCCCGGACGCCATCACCGTCAACCAGCGGCACAGATTCTCCAGTTGCCGGACGCTGCCCGGCCAGTCCAGTTGACGTAAATAGCTTTCGGTCTCCGGACGCAGCGTTTTCGGTTCAACGCCCAGTTCCCTCCCCGCCTGAATCAGGAAATGCCGGGTCAGCAGCGGAATATCCTCGCGGCGCTTGTTCAGCGGCGGCAGATGAATGCGAATCACGTTCAAACGATGGTAAAGGTCTTCGCGGAACAGCCCATCGCGCACCCGCTGCTCCAGATTCTGATGGGTCGCGGCGATCACCCGCACATCGACCCGGGTCGGCAAATGCCCCCCGACCCGGTAAAACTCGCCCTCGGCCAGCACCCGCAGCAATCGGGTTTGCAATTCCGCCGGCATGTCGCCGATCTCATCCAGAAACAGGGTGCCGCCATTGGCCTGTTCAAACCGCCCCTGGCGGGCGGCCTGCGCTCCGGTAAACGCGCCGCGCTCATGGCCGAACAGTTCCGACTCCAGCAGATCGCGGGGAATAGCGGCGGTATTGATCGCAATCAAGGGCTTGTCGGCGCGGGGACTGTGGCGGTGCAGGGCGCGGGCTACCAGCTCCTTGCCGGTGCCCGATTCACCGGTGATCAACACCGTGACGTTGGAGCGCGACAGCCGGCCAATCGCCCGGAACACCTCCTGCATCGCCGGCGCTTCGCCAATGATCTCCGGCAAGGGCGCAGCCGGCTCCGGCGCGGCGGTGTGCTGGCGGTAGGCCTGACAGGCGCGCCGCACCAGCGCCGCGGCCTCGTCTACATCGAAGGGCTTGGGCAGATACTCGAACGCGCCGCCCTCATACGCCGAAACCGCGCTATCCAGATCGGAATGCGCGGTCATAATGATCACCGGCAACTCTGGCGCCCGCTCGCGCAGCCGGGACAGCAGTTCCAGCCCGCTCATCCCTGGCATCCGGATGTCGGCGATCACCGCATCCGGTTGCTCCCGGCGCAGCGCTTCGATCACGCCGGTCGCGCTATCGAAGGCTCTGACCGTCATGTCATCGCGCTGCAGCGCCTTTTCCAGCACCCAACGGATCGCGTGGTCGTCGTCAATCACCCAGATATGTTCTTTCCTGTTCATCCATTTTTCCCTAAGGGCAACAACAGTGTGAAGACGGTTTCGCCGGGCCGGCTGGCGCATTCAATCAGCCCGCCATGCTGGTTGATGATGTTCTGGGCGATGGACAGGCCCAGCCCGGTGCCGTCAGGGCGACCGCTGATCATCGGATAGAAAATCTGCTCCTGCTGACCGGGAGGAATGCCGGGGCCGTTGTCCACCACATCCAGCCGCGCCACCAGCTTGTGCCGTTTAGCCCCGATGGTGTATTGGCGCTGCACCCGGCTGCGCAGGGTAATCACCCCGCCCGACCCCGGACCCAGTGCTTCCAGGGCATTGTGCACTACGTTCAGGAGCGCCTGCATGAGCTGATCGGCATCGCCCCACAAGGTGGGAATGCTGGGATCGTAATCGCGCTCGATCCGAATCCCGGTATGGGCTTCGGCCCGGATCAGGCTACAGACCCGCTCCAGGATTTCGTGAATGCTGACATCGCCGTGATTCGGCAACTGATTGGGGCCGAGCATCCGATCCACCAGATTGCGCAAGCGGTCGGCCTCGCCGATGATGATCCCGGTGTACTCGCGCAATTCCGGGTCGGGCAGTTCACGCTCCAGCAATTGCGCCGCGCCGCGTAAGCCGCCCAGCGGATTTTTGATTTCATGCGCCAGATTGCGCACCAGCGCCCGGGTGGTGTGGTGCTGGGCCAGAATTTGTTCTTCCCGGCTGATCCGCAGCCGCCAGTCCACCTGACGCAATTCCAGCAGCAACTCAACCGGCGGATCGCGCTCCAGCAACGGCGCAGCCGTGCAATCGACGGTGATGATCCGCTCCGGTGGCAGGATCAGTTGCAATTCCCGTTCGATGTAGGGATGGCCGCTGGTCAGGCCATGGCGCAAACCGGCGATGAACCCCTCAGCCCCGACGATCAGGTCAGGAAACGCCAGTTGATGGGCTTTGCGGAAACTCAGCTCGAACAGCGTTTCCGCCGCCGGATTCATGAACAGCAGCCGCAAGTCCCGGTCCAGCACCAGCACGGCGATGCTTAGGCCTTCCATCACCCGGTGGTAGTAGTCGTTCGGCAGCATGTTCCCCTCTCAACAAAACGCCCCCAAAGCGGGGGCGTCGTTGCAACCAGTTCAGCTCAAACCAGCAAGGTTAGAGGCTGTAATACATGTCGAACTCAACCGGATGGGTGGTCATCCGAATCCGGGTCACGTCCTGCATCTTGAGGGCGATGTAGGCATCGATCAGATCATTGGTGAACACGCCACCCTTGATCAGGAAGTCGCGGTTCTGATCCAGTTCGTTGAGCGCCTGTTCCAGCGAGAAACAGACCTGCGGGATCAGCTTCTCTTCTTCCGGCGGCAGTTCATAAATGTCCTTGTCCACCGCATCGCCGGGGTGAATCCGGTTCTGGATGCCGTCCAAGCCGGCCATCAGCATCGCCGCAAAGGCCAAATACGGATTGGCGGTCGAATCCGGGAACCGCACTTCAATGCGGCGGCCCTTGGGATTGCTGACATAAGGAATGCGGATCGAGGCCGAACGATTGCGGGCGGAATAGGCCAGGTTGATCGGCGCTTCAAAGCCCGGCACCAGCCGCTTGTAGGAATTGGTGGACGGATTGCAGAAGGCATTCAGCGCCTTGGCGTGCTTGATGATCCCGCCAATGTAGTACAGCGCCATTTCCGACAGGCCGGCGTACAGATCGCCGGAAAACAGATTAGCGCCATCCTTGCCAATCGACTGGTGAACATGCATCCCGCTGCCGTTGTCGCCGACCAGCGGTTTGGGCATGAAGGTCGCGGTCTTGCCGTAACTGGCGGCGACGTTCTGCACCACATACTTTAGGCGCTGTACTTCGTCGGCCTTGCGCACCAGCGTATTGAATTGCACGCCGATTTCAGCCTGACCGGCGGTGGCGACTTCGTGGTGATGGACTTCAGGGATTTGCCCCATCGCTTCCAGGCTCAGGCACATCGCCGAGCGGATGTCCTGCATCGAATCGACCGGCGGCACCGGAAAATAGCCGCCCTTGACGCCGGGCCGATGGCCGAAATTGCCGCCGTCATAGGCTTTTTCGGAGTTCCAGCCGGCTTCGGACGAGTCGATTTTGCAGAAACAGCCGCTGATGTCGGCGCCCCAGCGCACATCGTCAAAGATGAAAAATTCGTTTTCCGGGCCGAAGAACGCGGTGTCGCCAAGCCCGGTGGATTTCAGATACGCCTCGGCGCGGCGCGCCAGCGAGCGCGGGTCTCGTTCATAGCCCTGCATGGTGTTGGGTTCGATGACATCGCAGGTCAGCACCAGGGTTGGTTCTTCAAAAAACGGGTCCAGGCATGCGGTGGTCGGATCGGGCATCAGGATCATGTCCGACTCCTGAATGCCTTTCCAGCCGGCGATGGACGAACCATCAAACATCTTGCCGTCTTCAAACACATCCTCATCGACGGCGCTGACCGGCACGGTGACATGCTGTTCCTTGCCCCGGGTATCGGTAAACCGGTAGTCCACAAACTTGATCTCTTTTTCCGCGATCAGCTTGATTACATCAGCAGCATTCATTGTCATGATTTCCTCGGGATGATGGGAGAGACGGTCGCAATGGGTTGGATGGCGAAAAATCAGGTTCGCCCGCGTTCGAGCATGAACCATGCCACGACGGTTTTCTCAATCCGGACCGCGTCCGGTGCTGGCGACGCCGCGTTATGGCGCTGAACGTTGATTCAATATAGCGCAAACCAGGGGCTGCCTGCTTTGTTATGGTGCATCGCTGGCTTCAGAACAGTTCAATGTCGTCCTCGTCACCGCCGCCGCCACTGTCAGCGGCTTTCTGTTTGCGGTCTTCAATCGCCTGGACATAGATCGCCAGCGCCTGTTTGACGGTTTTGCCTTCCATGATGGCCTCGAACATCAGTCGCTCTTCTTCCATGGTATAGCGGGACTTGATCTTCTCCTGCATTCCCAACCATTCGTAGGGGTTGTACAGGCGGCGTTGATCGTTGACCAAATCGGCCAGCGATCCCAGGCTGCTGGTGACGTGATTCAGGCGCTGGGTCAGCTTGTCGTAAAACTGGAAGGCGACAATGGCGGAATGCATCATCTCGCTCACGGTCTCGCAACTGCTGATGATCGTGGTTTTGGCGTCGGTGGTTTCCGCCGTATCCGCTAAACCAGCAATGGTTCTTTCAATCATCTTGACCTGGCCGGCCATTGAGGTGAACGAGTTGCTTAACACCTCCACCGAGCCATCGCTTTCGCGCATGGACATTTCAATCTGGGCGACCGCCAGCGCCAGCATCAGAATGGTTTCCCGAACCTGGCTCCAATCCAGATCGGGGCGACGTGCGGACGAACCAGGTAACTCCATGATGGTTTCTCCTCCAGAAAATTATGGTTGTAGTGATGACAGCCAACCCAGTGCGCGAATGGGTCAGTATGGCCGAAATCGTTATTGTAGGCTGATCCCAAAAGATAGTCCCCGTCAGCGCCAAAATTGTAGTATTTCCAACAAAAACCTTCTAATTCAATATAGTAATGACCTCTTCCGTTTGCCCGCATTCCCAGTCGGGCGCTATACTTGCAAGGAACCTCGCCGGATCGCCCGGCCTTTGCCTGAATGTGGAACTCCCCATGCCCCTATCTCCTCCCTTGCAGGGCCTATATCGCCCTGAATTTGAAAAAGACAGTTGCGGTTTCGGCCTGATCGCGCAGATGGATAACCGGCCCAGTCACTGGCTGGTTCGCACCTCGATCAATGCCCTGGCCCGGTTGACGCATCGCGGCGCAGTGGCTGCTGACGGCAAATCCGGTGATGGCTGCGGGTTGCTGATGCGTAAGCCCGACGCTTTTTTGCGGCTGGTTGCGGCGGGCGCCGGCATTCGCCTGGGCGCTCGCTACGGCATTGGCATGGTGTTTCTCAACCGCGATCCGGCGCTGGCCGAACTGGCCCGCACCACGCTGCGTGAGGAACTGGAACAGGAAGGGTTGCACGTCGCGGGCTGGCGGCTGGTGCCGATCAATCCCGATGCCTGCGGCGAGCAGTCGCGCCAGACCGCGCCGCAGGTCGAGCAGGTATTTATCAATGCCCCGGCGGATCTGTTGCCAGAGGCGCTGGAGCGTAAGCTGTTTATCGCTCGCCGCCGCGCCAATCTGCGCATCGGACTCCGCGATCCGGCCTATTACGTCCTGTCGCTGTCGGGGCGGGTGCTGTCCTACAAAGGACTGGTGATGCCGGCTAACCTGCCGCTGTTCTATCCCGATCTGAACGACTCGCGGCTGGAGTCGTCGATCTGCCTGTTTCATCAGCGCTTTTCTACCAATACCTTGCCGCGCTGGAGTCTGGCTCAGCCCTTCCGCTATCTCGCCCATAACGGTGAAATCAATACCATTCGCGGCAATCGCAATTGGGCTGAGGCGCGCAGCTATACTCTGGCCTCGCGGCTATTACCCGATTTGGCTGACATCCGGCCACTGGTGAATATGCACGGTTCCGATTCCAGCAGTCTCGATAACATGCTGGAAGTTTTACTCATGGGCGGGATGGATTTATTCCGGGCGATGCGCTTGCTGATTCCGCCTGCCTGGCAGAATGTCGAACACATGGACCCGGATTTGCGGGCCTTTTATGAATACAACTCGATGCACTTGGAGCCGTGGGACGGCCCCGCCGGGATTGTGCTGACTGACGGCCGTTATGCCGGCTGCGTGCTGGATCGGAATGGCCTGCGCCCGGCCCGCTATGTGATTACCGAGGATCGCCATTTCACCATTGCTTCGGAAATCGGGGTTTACGATTACACCCCGGAACAGGTGGTCGCCAAGGGCCGGATGAAGCCCGGCGAGATGCTGGCGGTGGATGTTGAAACCGGGCGGTTATTGACGCCGGCGGATATTGATCACGATCTCAAGAATCGCCACCCCTACCGGCGCTGGCTGCGCGGCCAGGTTGAGCGGCTGCGCTCCCTCTATCAGGAAGAGCCGGCCCCGGAACCGTTGAATCCGGACACGCTGAACACCCGGCAGAAACTGTTCGGCATGACCTTTGAGGAGCGGGATCAGGTATTGCGGGCGTTGGCCGAGGTCGGGCAGGAGGCGATTGGCTCAATGGGCGATGACACTCCGTTCGCGGTGTTGTCGGCGCGGCCTCGGTCACTGTACGACTATTTCCGTCAGCAGTTCGCCCAGGTTACCAATCCGCCGATTGACCCGCTCCGCGAGGCGGTGGTGATGTCGCTGGAAACCTGTCTGGGCGCGGAATGCAATCTGTTCGAGGAAAGCCCGGCCCACGCGCCGCGCCTGACCGCCAATTCGCCAGTGCTGACCGAGGGCGGTTTAAACGCCCTGCTGGCTAATCCCGGCGGGCGCTATCCGCATCATCGGATCGATCTCAACTACCCGGTCGGCGAAGGCTTGCGCACGGCGATTGAGCGGGTCTGCGATGAAGCGGCGACGGCCGTCGATAATGGCGTGGTGCTGCTGGTGCTGTCCGACCGGGCCATTGAGCCGGACAAACTGCCGCTTCATGCGTTACTGGCGACCGGCGCGGTGCATCACCGCCTGATCCATATGGGCTTGCGCTGTCAGACCAACTTAATTGTGGAGACCGCGACTGCCCGCGATCCGCATCAGTTCGCGGTGTTGCTCGGCTACGGCGCGACCCTGATTCATCCCTGGCTGGCTTATCAAGTGCTGGGCGATTTAATCCGCACCGGCGAAGTGACCGGTCGGGATTATCCAACGGTGGTGGAGAATTACCGCAAGGGGATTAACAAGGGTCTGTATAAAATCATATCGAAGATGGGAATTTCCACGGTCAACAGTTATCGTGGCGCACAATTATTCGAGATCGTCGGACTGCATGATGAGGTGGTGAATTTCTGCTTCAAGGACAGCGTCAGCCGGATTCAGGGTGCCCGGTTTGCTGATTTGGAGGCTGAGCTGATTCATTTGGCTGAGCAAGCCTGGAAACGTCGCCAGCCGATTGAAACCGGTGGTTTGCTGAAATATATGCACGGCGGTGAATACCACGCCTATAACCCGGACGTGGTGCAGGCGCTGCAAAAAGCCGTGGGCAGCGGCGATTACGCCGATTACCAAATTTATGCACAGTTGGTGAATGAACGGCCGGTCGCGATGCTGCGTGATTTATTCCGGTTCAAGCCAATGAATGGCCCGATTGCATTGGACGAAGTGGAGCCGATTGAGTCGATCCTGCCGCGTTTCGATTCAGCGGGGATGTCGCTGGGCGCACTGTCGCCGGAAGCCCATGAAGCGCTGGCCCTGGCGATGAACCGGTTGGGTGGGCGCTCCAATTCCGGCGAAGGCGGCGAAGACCCGGCCCGCTACGGCACCGCGAAAAGCTCGAAAATCAAGCAGGTGGCGTCGGGGCGGTTTGGCGTAACGCCTGTTTATCTGGTCAATGCCGAGGTGCTGCAAATCAAGGTCGCGCAAGGGGCCAAACCCGGTGAGGGCGGGCAACTGCCCGGCGACAAGGTCAACGCCATGATCGCCAAGCTGCGCTTTTCCAAGCCCGGCGTGGCGCTGATTTCACCGCCGCCGCATCACGATATCTATTCCATCGAAGACCTGGCGCAACTGATTTTCGACCTCAAGCAGGTCAATCCGCAGGCGCTGGTGTCGGTGAAGCTGGTCGCGGAAGCCGGGGTGGGGACCATTGCCGCCGGAGTCGCGAAAGCCTATGCCGATTTGATCACCATCGCTGGTTACGATGGCGGTACCGGAGCCAGTCCGCTGACCTCGGTTAAATACGCCGGCAGTCCGTGGGAACTGGGGTTGAGCGAGACTCACCAGACTCTGCGAATTAATAATCTGCGCGACAAGGTGCGGTTGCAGACTGACGGCGGGCTGAAAACCGGGCTAGATGTGGTGAAAGCGGCCTTATTAGGCGCAGAGAGCTTTGGCTTCGGTACTGCGCCGATGGTGGCGCTGGGCTGTAAATATCTGCGTATTTGCCATTTGAACAATTGCGCCACCGGGGTCGCCACCCAGAATAACGTACTGCGGCTTAATCATTTTCGCGGCACGGCGGACAAGGTGGTGAATTACTTCCGCTTTGTCGCCCAGGAAACCCGCGAAATCATGGCCGGCCTTGGGGTTCGCAAATTCGAGGAGCTGATTGGCCGCACCGACCTGCTGGAAATTTTGCCCGGTCAGACCGGCAAACACAGCGGGCTGGATTTAAAACCCATTCTGTCCGACGCCGGACTGCTGCTGGAACAGCCACAGTTCTGCATCGAGCCGCGCAACGAGCCATTCGACAAGGGTGAACTGGCGGAACAGATGGTGGCGGACGCACTGCCGGCGATCATCGCCAAAACCGGCGGTGAATTTCATTACGCAGTCAAGAACATCCATCGCTCGCTCGGCGCACGACTGTCGGGTGAAATTGCCCGGCGGCATGGCGATCTGGGCATGGAGAACAAGCCGATCAAATTACGCTTGACGGGCAGCGCCGGGCAGAGCTTCGGGGTGTGGAACGCCGGCGGTTTGCAACTTGTTCTGGAAGGCGACGCCAATGATTACGTCGGCAAGGGCATGGTCGGCGGCAAGCTGGTGATTTACCCGCCCAAACGCAGCCGCTTCGCTAGTCAGCGCACCCCGATTATCGGCAATACCTGTTTGTATGGCGCGACCGGCGGGCTGTTGTACGCAGCGGGAACGGCCGGCGAACGGTTTGCGGTGCGTAATTCCGGGGCAATGGCGATTGTGGAAGGGGTTGGCGATCACGGTTGCGAATATATGACCGGCGGAGTGGTAGTGGTGCTGGGCGAAACCGGGGTGAATTTCGGTGCGGGCATGACCGGCGGGTTTGCCTTCGTGCTGGATGAACATAACGCCTTTGTGGACCGTTATAACCACGAATTGATTGACATTCACCGGGTCGCGACCGAGAACATGGAAACGCAGCGTAATTATCTGCTGGGGCTGATTGAAAACTATGTGGATGAGACCCACAGCGATTGGGGCCAGGTGATTCTCGATGACTTTCGCTATTACGCCAGCCGGTTCTGGCTGGTGAAACCGAAAGCCGCTGATCTCAAGTCACTGATTGGCGCATTGCGCGAAGCCGCCTAATCCGTTTCTTTACCGTTTGCCGTTGGATACTCCCATGTCCCAAGCCAAGCCATTGCTGTTCATTGAAAACCCGCGTCAGGACCCCGATAAAATCCCGGCCCGCGAACGCATTCTGGAGTTCCGGGAAATTTACGGCCAGTTTGACCCCGCCTCGGCAGCGGTGCAGGCCGGGCGCTGTCTGCATTGCGGCAATCCCTATTGCGAGTGGAAATGCCCGGTTCACAATTACATTCCCAACTGGCTGCAATTGATTAATGAAGGCAATCTGCTGGCTGCCGCTGAATTGTCGCACCAGACTAATTCATTGCCGGAAATCTGCGGGCGGATTTGTCCCCAAGATCGACTCTGCGAAGGCGATTGCACGTTGAATGACGGCTTTGGGGCCGTCACCATTGGCGCAGTTGAGAAATACATTACCGATGAGGCGCTGAAAACCGGTTGGCGGCCTGATTTGTCGAATGTTGTCCCGACCGGCAAGCGGGTCGCCGTGATCGGCGCGGGGCCGGCGGGACTGGGTTGCGCCGATATTCTGGCCCGCAATGGGGTTAAACCGGTGGTGTTTGACCGCTACCCGCAAATTGGCGGTTTACTGACCTTCGGGATTCCGCCGTTCAAGCTGGAAAAAGAGATCGTGCAAACCCGCCGCGAGATCATGGAAGGGATGGGCGTCGAATTCATGCTGAATACCGAAATTGGCCGGGATGTGCCGTTTGAAAGCCTACTGAATGAGTTTGACGCGGTCTTTCTCGGCATGGGGACCTACAGTTTCATGAAAGGCGGCTTTCCCGGCGAAGACTTGCCCGGTGTCCATGAAGCCCTGCCCTATCTCATCGCCAATGTGAACCGGTTGCTGGCTTTGGAACAGAATCCCGGCGAATTTATTGATCTGCGCGGCCAGCGGGTGGTGGTGCTGGGCGGCGGCGATACCGCGATGGATTGCAACCGGACTGCGATTCGTCAGGGCGCGGCCAGCGTGATCTGCGCTTATCGCCGCGACGAAGCCAACATGCCGGGTTCGCGGCGCGAAGTCGCCAACGCCAAGGAAGAGGGTGTGCGGTTTCTGTGGAATCGTCAGCCGCTGGCTATTGTCGGCGACGGGCGGGTGGAAGGGGTCAGGGTCTGCGCGACCCGGTTGGGCGCACCCGATGCGCGGGGCCGGCGCAGCCCGGAAATGTTGCCCGGCTCCGAGGAGATTCTGCCCGCCGACCGGGTGATCATCGCCTTCGGGTTCCAGCCTAATCCCGCGCCCTGGTTCAGCGAATTCGGCATCGCGGTCGATTTGCGCGGGCGGGTGCAAGCGGCGCCAACCAGCCGGTTCAAGTTCCAGACCCGCAATCCCAAGGTGTTTGCCGGCGGCGATATGGTGCGCGGCTCTGATCTGGTGGTGACGGCGGTGTTTGAAGGACGGGAAGCCGCAGCGGGGATTCTGGATTATCTGGAGGTGTGATCGTCTGTCGTAAGGAGCAGCCGGCCGGTCGCTTCCTACCCGGCCGATCCAAGGCCAGATCGGTGCATTTCATCAGTAGTTGCCAGCTCTGTTGTGGGCCGGCTTTTTATTCATTTCGAGATTTGGGCAAGCAATTCCCTAATCTTTATGTTGCAAGCGGGTCTTACCATCGAAAAACATGCAGATCACTTTGCAGATATTGCCAAAGATTATGGATTTAGAACCCCGGCTTAATAGGCACCGGCCTCGCGCCGCGACTCACGAACACGGAGTGCATTAAGCCATGCGCCACGTCCTGCAACGACTGGCGCGGGGGCTGTTTCGGCGGCTGTTCCAAGTGGAACTACACGGCTGGGAGCATTACCCACATAACGAACCCCGACTGCTGATCATCGCCAACCATGTCTCCTATCTGGACGGGGCGCTGCTGGCGGCATTCCTGCCGGATGTGCCGATCTTCGTGATCAACACCCAGATGGCCCGGCGCTGGTGGGTCAGACCATTCATCGCCATCACCCGCCACATCAGCATCGATCCAACCAACTCGCATTACCTGAAAACCCTGATCCAGCATCTGCGGGCCGGTGAACGGGTCACGGTGTTCCCGGAAGGGCGAATCAGCGTCACCGGGGCGCTGATGAAAATCTACGAAGGACCGGCGCTGGCCGCGGACAAGGCCGATGCCGCGCTGCTGCCGGTCTACATTGAAGGTGCGCAATACAGCTTGCTGTCGCGGCTGGGCGGAATGGTGCGGCGACAATGGTTTCCCCGCATTCGCCTGACCATGTTGCCGCCGCGCCGCCTAACCACTCACGCGACCAGCAGTCGCACCCGCCGGCGGGAACTGAGCCGGCAACTCGATGAGCGGATGATCGAACTGGCCTATGCCGGAATGAACATCGATCAGCCGCTGGTCATGGCGCTGCTGGAAGCCTGGGAACGGCATGGCGGCGAGCGGATCATTCTCGAAGATGCGCAACAGCAACGCTTTGGTTGGCGGTCATTGTTCAGCCGCGCCTTCATCCTCGCCGAGTTGCTGGAAACAGACTGCGCGGGCCAACGCTACGTCGGCCTGCTGTTGCCCAACACCACCGCCGCACTAATCGGTCTGCTGGCGCTCCATCTACGCGGGCGGGTTCCGGTGGTGCTGAACTTCACTGCCGGCAGCCACGAACTGATCAGCGCCTGCTGCACTGCCGAAGTCCGCACCGTCTGCACCTCGCGGGCCTTTATGGACGCCGCCAATCTGCATCCCCAAATCGCCGCATTGAGCGAGCAGGTTCACGTCCTGTTTCTGGAGGATTTGCGGCCACGCGCCACCTTGCCGGTGAAATTGCGCGGACTAGCGCGGGCGTTGATTCCGACCTGCATGTTCCGCCGCTGGGCCGGGCCGGTGCAGGCCGATGATCCGGCGGTGATCCTGTTCACCTCCGGGTCGGAGCGCGAACCCAAAGGCGTGGTGCTGACTCATCGCAACCTGCTGGCCAATGTCGCCCAGGCCCGCGCCGCGCTGGACATCATGCCCAGCGACGTGATTTTGAACGCGCTGCCGATATTCCACGCCTTCGGCCTGACCACCGCAACGTTGACGCCGTTGCTGCTGGGAACCCGGGTCATCCTCTACCCGTCGCCGCTGCACTACCACGTCATCCCGGAGCTGAGCTACGAACGCCGCGCTACGGTGCTGTTTGGCACCAACACCTTTTTGATGGGCTATGGCCGCCACGCCGATCCCTACGACTTTTTCAGCATCCGGCTGGTGATCATGGGCGCAGAGCCGTTGCGCGACGAAACCCGGCGGCTGTGGGCGGAGAAGTTCGGCATTCGCATCAGCGAGGGCTACGGCCTGACCGAGGCCAGCCCGGTGCTGGCGACCAACTCGCGCCGCCATCACCGCAGCGGCACGGTCGGCAAGCTGGTTCCCGGCATTGAGTATGAGATAGAACCGGTGGCCGGCATCACTGAGGGCGGGCTACTGTGGGTGCGGGGCGCGAATGTGATGGCCGGCTATCTGCTGCCCGATCAGCCGGGTCAACTCATCCCGCCGCAGCCCGAACGCGGGCCGGGCTGGCACAATACCGGCGACATCGCGCAGATCGACGCGGATGGCTTTGTCACTCTCCTGGGCCGGGTCAGACGCTTCGCCAAGCTAGGCGGGGAAATGATCTCGCTAGCGACGGTGGAGCAACTGGCGGCGACCTGCTGGCCGGAGGAACAACACACGGCGCTAAATCTGCCCGATCCGGTCAAGGGCGAGCTGATTGTGCTGCTGACGACCCGCCGCGACGCCGACCGCCAGGAGCTGATCGCCGCCGCGCACCGGGCCGGGTTGAGCGAGTTATACCTGCCTCGGCGGGTGCTGACCGTGCCGGAGATCCCGCTACTCGGCTCCGGCAAGCCCGACTATCCGGGCATCCGGCGACTGGCCGAAGATTTAACCGCGGGGTTAGCCGTTCAGGTCACCGATGGAACGCTACAATGACCCGTTCAAAAACCGCGTTTTGCTTGGCATAATTGAACGATTGATCCATTCTGATTGCCGTTTCATCTCATCGCAACCCGCCCCACTCATCGCCGCACACCCGGCCAAGGGAGTACAACAACCAATGCGCGTTCTGCTGACGACCAACGAATATCCCCCCTACGTCTACGGTGGCGCGGGTGTCCATGTCGAATATCTGTCCCGCGAACTGGCCAAGCTGACGCAGGTTGAAGTCCGCAGCTTCCACGACCAGACCGTTGATGACGGCCAGTTGCATGTGCGCGGCGTCAAGATGGACACCACCCACTTCGCCGGCTGCCCGCAATCCTTTGTGTCTCCGCTGAAGGCGCTCAGCACCTGTTTGGCCTTCGTCGGCCAGGGCATTGGCGATCTGGAGGGCGCGGCGGAAATCATTCATTGCCATACCTGGTACGCTCATTTCAGCGGGATTCTGGCCAAAATTCTCTACAACATCCCGATGGTAATCACCGTGCATTCGCTGGAGCCGCTGCGGCCCTGGAAACGCGATCAACTGGGCCACGGCTATGACCTGTCGCGCTGGATCGAAAAAACCGCGCTGGAGACCGCTGACGCGATCATTGCCGTCTCGCGCAGCACTCGCGACGACATTCTGCGGCTGTTCGACGTAGAGCCGACCCGGGTCGTGGTCATCCCCAACGGCATTGATACCGAGGAATATCAGGACATCAAGGCCCCCGAAGCGATCGCCGCGCTCGGCGTCGATCCGAATCGGCCCTATGTGCTGTTTGTCGGGCGGATGACCCGGCAAAAGGGGCTGTATTACCTGCTGCAAGCCATCCCGCATCTCGATCCGAAGCTGCAAATCGTGCTGTGCGCCGGCGACGCCGATACCCTGGCGATGCAGCGGGAAATGGAAGACATGGTCCAGGAGCTGAAAACCCACCGCGACGGCATTGTCTGGATTCCCAAAATGGTGTCGCGGCAGACCACTATCGCGCTGTATTCCCACGCCGCGATTTTCTGCTGCCCGTCCATTTACGAGCCATTCGGGATCATCAATCTGGAAGCGATGGCCTGTGGCATTCCGGTGGTCGGCAGCGCGGTGGGCGGCATCAACGAAGTCGTGGTCGATGGCGAAACCGGGTTCCTGGTCGATCCGCATCTGTCGATGGAAGCGCCACATGATCCGATTGCTCCGGCCCAGTTTGAACACGGGCTGGCCGACGCCATCAACCGGCTGGCGGCTGATCCTGAGTTACGCCACCGGATGGGACAGGCGGGCCGCGAGCGGGTCGAGCGGCACTACAGTTGGCGGAGCATCGCCCAGCAGACCTACGATCTCTATCGCCGGTTGCAGCCTAACCGGAGCTAATCCGGTTCGCTGCCTAATCATCTGAGAATTCGAGAGGCTCTGCGGAGCCTCTCAACATTCATGCCCTAGAATTCTCGCAGAATTAGGTGATTTCTCACAAAGACCATACCGAGCGTCAATCATCATTCCAGAAACCAGCCACGAAAAAACACGGAATACCCTGAAAAAGAAAATTTTCTGTGTTTTTCCGTGTTTTTTCGTGGCTAATATCCTTAGGTTTGGTTGGAGTGAACACCAAAGCGGGTATCATTTTTTCGGGAAAGCCCCTTAACCTCCCTATTTGTAGCAGGCGATCCATCTGATGGTGGACTCTGTCGAACTCGACGCTTCAATCGAAATTCTGGTCACGACTTGCGAACAGGAACAGTTGCACCTTTCCAGCCATATTCAGTCGTTTGGCGCACTGCTCCGACTAGATGGCGAAATCGGTTTAGTAACCCACGGTCAGCGCCAATCTTGATCAATTTCTGCCTTTGGCGGCGGCAGATACCTTAGGTAAACCTTTTAATAATCTGCTGCGATGGCTATAAAATGACCGCGATTAGTCAGCAATACGATGTACTGATTCGCAATGACCAGAACCAGATTGATGTATAGTTTTCCCCAAGCAATTCCGACATTATCTCCGACCTTTTTATCCTGTTCATTACAAACAAAGCGTTGCTAATTGCGGGATAAAACGCCCGGATGGCGACGGGATTGCTTGCGTCAAGCTCCACCATTAAACCATAAGGAAAAAAATCATGGCCTGGCTTTATCTCATTGCCGCTGGACTGCTGGAAATCGGCTGGCCGGTTGGCCTGAAAATATCACAGACGCCGGGCCGACTAATGGTCGGCGTGATTATTGCCATCGCCTGCATGAGCGCCAGTGGCGGCTTGCTATGGCTGGCGCAACGAACCATTCCGATCGGCACCGCTTATGCGATCTGGACCGGCATTGGCGCGGTCGGTACTTTTGCAGTCGGCATTACGTTCTACGGCGATTCCGCCGGGGCGATGCGACTGGTCTCGGTCGGATTGATTGTGGCCGGGATCATTGGCCTGAAACTGGCGCATGGCGTGGGTTGACCGGATTTACGCGACAAGCCCTGCCCTCCCGCATTCGGGAGGGCAGGGTCTTCAGGGCAGGGAGAATATCAACGGTTGATCCAGCTACCGCCACGATTGTTCCAGCGGCCCCGGTTAGCCCAGCCGCCGCCGCCTTTTCGGTTGATCCAGCTACCACCCCGATTAGCCCAGCCACTGGGGCGATTGACCCAACTGCTACCACCACTCCTGTTGACCCAACCACCACCCCGGTTACCCCAACTGCCACCCCGGTTACCCCAACTGCCACCGCCCCGGTTGTGCCAACCACCACCCCGGTTGTACCAACTTGCGGCTTCGGCTGATGGAACCGTCAGCATCGCGCCGCCGGCGATGACTCCGCCAATCACCGCCTGTGACCATTTGCCCAAGCTGCGCAGGAACTCGCGGCGGTCGGTCGTAACCGGTTCATTAGCCGTGGAGAGTTGTTCATCATACTGATCGGTCATTGGCGCTACTCCCTGTTGTCTGCGGTCAAGAGGTTTGAAATAGCCGTGATTATCACCCACGGCCCACGAAATATCTGGAAAAATTCATGGATAATCCCGCGTGGATATTGTCGGTCCGGCCAGCATCGCTACGCTGGCCATGAGTGTTAATAAGGTACAGATCTATTGACGATGTCGAAACGCAAACCCAGAATTAACCGCAGTCAAGCCACTGATCGGCAACGCATCGAACCATGACCACTTTCACCAAATCGGTTGGTTGCCTAGCCTTATCCGGGCTATTGCTTTTATTGCTGGCAGGCTGTGGTCAGCACCCCAAACTGCAACCTGTCCCTCCAGGCGCGTCCGTTTTGGCCTTTGGCGACAGTGTGACCTTTGGGACGGGCGCACTAACCGGGGAGGATTGGCCAACCCTGCTGGCCCAAAAGACGGGTTGGCGGATCATCAATGCGGGAATTCCGGGGGACACCGCCGAACAAGCCAAATATCGGCTACCGGACCTGCTCGCTCAAGACCGCCCGGCGCTCGTCATCATCGAGATCGGCGGGAATGATTTTCTGAAACGGACGCCCCAACCCGAGGTCAAGGAGGATATTCGGCAGATTATTCAGGCGGTCAAAGGGGTAGGCGCTCAAGCGGTGCTGGTGGCCGTACCGGAATGGTCATTGCTCAACATCTTAACCAGCAAAACCGATGCGCCGATTTACCAGGAATTAGGAAAAGAGGAAGGTGTGCTGGTGATCGGGCAGGTCTTCTCCGCCGTGCTGAGTCAACCGGAACTCTGTGCTGACCGGATTCATCCCAATGCCACAGGCTATCAGAAAATGGCGGATGGTATCTATGGGGCGCTAAAAAAGGCCGGCGCGCTCTGAAGCGGTCTGTGATCGTAATATCCGGCCTGATTGAGTATCGCAGCAGTTTCCTGCGTCCGCTCGTAAAGCGTTTGACCCTATTGTAACGACGAACAGGCTTTTTAATCGCTCTTCCAGCGTCACACAGTCAAAACCCCACTGGGCACGATAACATTCAGCAATGATCCGGCAATTCCCATTCTCTTTATTTAGGCTGCTTTTCAGCATAATCATGTCTAATTTTTATGCTTGCAACTTGCTCCCACAACCAATATGCTATGTTACTTTCCCACTTGAAGATGATTTAAATGACCATGAACCTTGATGAATTCAAAACAACGCTGGCCGGATGTCCTTCCGAATTGCTGAATGCCTATATTGATGCTTGCCAGGAAGAGCTTGATACGCGCAAGCTAAAAGAAACCGAGAAGATTAGAGAAACGCTCAAGCATCTGGACAAAGCCCAGCTTAAAACGCTGTTTCTCGATTTAGGCCTGGATTTAGGAGGAGAATCTGCTGTTCCTATCACTGTCGCCGAGAAGAAAACCCGGACCAAGCGCAGTATGATTCCGCATGGCTATAAGCACTATGAAGTGGACAATACCGGCTATTATGTTGCGCCGTTTTTTAACACTGAACTGAAAAAAATCTCGAAAGGCGCCAAAGCCAGTTGGCTTGAGAACTTGTCGTCGGAACAACGCTTGGAGCAATTTGGCACGATCCCGTTGCTCAATGCGGGAAAAATTACCCTGACTGATTTAGTGGGAGCAGATCAGGATGCTGTACAAATCATGGCCGGAGACACCATGCGATTAGTGACTCGCGAGATGCTCACTGCTGGGTAGGCTGCCATCCGTTTGCACAATCCCGTAATAATCCGAACTTATAACTACTCAGACACCCTACTTGACTGTTTGTCGTACCCGCATTCGCGGGTATGGCGAAACCCGGCAACCCTGAAAGGGTTTTGATCCTCAACCCGCAGGATATTCACTGCTCAATCGCTCATAACCCGCCATCAAGCGATTCGCCGCTCGTAGCAAGGGCGGCAATAGCCCGCCGAGCGCTTCCCAGTCCATACCGTCCAGCAGATTCTTCAATTCCAGCCCCAAGGCCGTATCGCCCTCCATCACCACCAGCCGGTTGAAAAACAGCGTGTCGGAATCCTCGCGGCGGGTGGCCAGCGCCAGAAAATCGTAAATCGCCCCGCTGATCGCCAAATCCGGCCGTTGCGGGGACCGGGAAGGGACAAAGCCCGCCGGACCGGCCAGGCGAAACCGATATTCCACCTGGGCATCCCGCACCTGAATCGCCAGCACCCGGTCACGCAGAAACTCGAATTCACCCTCACGAATCCGAGCGGCGAACAGGGCATTCAGCGCCGTGGTCAGGACCGTCGAATGCACCGGGCCGGGAATTAGCTTGAACGGCAAGGCCAGTGGCGCAGGCAAGGCGGGACGCGGCGGAAATTTGAAAAAGGCGGCAGGGTTCATGGCGTAGGTAAGCAATCAATCGGGGCGGAACAGCGAACCATCAGGAGATCCTCAACGTTTCATCGATTCAAAGAATTCCCGGTTGGTCCGGGTACTCTTGAGCCGCTCCAGCATAAATTCCATGGCCTGCAATTCATCCATCGGGTGCAACAATTTCCGCAGAACCCACATTCGCTGCAAATCATCCTGATCGGTCAGCAATTCCTCGCGGCGGGTGCCAGAGCGGTTGATGTCAATCGCTGGAAACACCCGCTTTTCGGAAATTCGCCGGTCCAGATGAATCTCCATATTGCCGGTGCCTTTAAATTCCTCGTAAATCACATCGTCCATCCGCGACCCGGTATCAATCAGCGTGGTGGCGATGATAGTCAAGGAACCGCCCTCTTCAATATTGCGTGCTGCGCCAAAAAACCGCTTGGGTTTTTGCAGCGCATTGGCGTCAACGCCACCGGTCAACACCTTGCCGGAAGACGGCACAACCGTGTTGTAGGCTCGCGCCAGCCGGGTAATTGAATCGAGCAGAATCACCACATCGCGCTTGTGTTCAACCAGACGCTTGGCCTTGTCGTTGACCATCTCAGCCACCTGAACATGGCGGGTCGCCGGCTCGTCGAAGGTGCTGGCGATCACCTCGCCGCGCACCGACCGCTGCATTTCGGTCACTTCCTCCGGGCGCTCGTCGATTAACAGCACGATCAGATAGCACTCGGGATGGTTGGACGCGATGCTCTGGGCGATGTTCTGCAACATCATGGTCTTGCCGGCTTTAGGCGGTGACACGATCAAGCCGCGCTGGCCCTTGCCAATCGGCGCAATCAGGTCAATCACTCGCGCTGTAATATCTTCGGTGCTGCCGTTACCACGTTCCAGAGTCATCCGATCGTCGGCATGCAGCGGCGTCAGGTTCTCGAACAGCACCTTGTTTTTCGAGGCTTCCGGCGGCTCGAAGTTGATGTCGCCGACCTTGAGCAGGGCGAAATAGCGTTCGCCTTCCTTGGGCGGGCGAATCTTGCCACTGACCGTGTCGCCGGTGCGCAGGTTGAACCGACGAATCTGACTGGGCGAAACGTAGATATCGTCAGGACCGGCCAGATAGGAGCTGTCGGCGGAACGCAGGAAGCCGAAGCCATCCTGCAAAATCTCCAGGACGCCATCGCCGGAAATGTCCTCGCCGCTTTTGGCCAGCGCCTTGAGAATGGCGAAGATCACATCCTGTTTGCGGGATCGCGCCATGCCCTCGAGCTTGAGTTCCTGGGCGATGGTGATGAGTTCAGCAGGGGCTTTTTTCTTGAGTTCGGTCAGATTCATGGAAGCGAGATGCTCAGGGCGGGGGACGCGGGCATGGCGCGCTCGCGCAGAGTGAGGAGGGCGTTCATGGGTCGGGGGAGAAACCGGGGGATGGCCAGACATGGCAGGGATGGCGATACAACGTAGTAGGAGTGGGGTGGGAACAACCAGCGTGAGGCGCTTGGGGCGGCAATGAGGAGTCAACGCCGCGCGGCAGGCGTTCAGGCCAGGCTGCCGTCGAGAAAGGCAACCAGTTGCGATTTGGAGGCGGCGCCAACCTTGGTGGCGTCCACCTTGCCATTACGAAACAGCATCAAGGTGGGAATGCCGCGAATGCCGTACTTGGGCGGGGTATTCTGATTGTCATCGACATTCAATTTGCACACCTTGACCCGTCCGGCATAGTCCGCCGCGATCTCGTCCAGGATCGGCGCGATCATTCGACAGGGTCCACACCATTCGGCCCAGTAATCGACCAGTACCGGCAGCTTGGCTTGCAGCACCTCGGCCTCGAAAGTGTCGTCAGTGATATGGGTGATTCGCTCGCTCACAGGGAAATGCTCCGCTGAAGGATTAAGGGAATAAGGTGGCGGGAGAGCCGGAAACGCCGATCGCCGGCGCGGTCAAACGGGTTGTGGAGCCAGGCAAGGAAGCCGCTATTGAGGGAGTGACCGCGAAAATCAGCGGCGGGCGGCATTGCACCGGCGATATTGTGGCAAAATAATCAACCGGGACACAAATGCTTTATGCATTTCATGCTTTATTCATTTCAGCCCAAACCGGGCGCTCGCGCAAGTCCCCAAAACCCTGTTCACCCGGGATCATCGCCAACTCATGCAAAAAGATCATCTGACTCCCGTCCCGTTTGCAGCGCTCGGCCTGCACGAGGCGCTGCTGGAAAGCGTTGAAGACGCTGGCTTTACCCATTGTACGCCGATTCAGGCGGCGACCCTGCCGCCGGCGCTCAAGGGCCAGGATATCGCTGGACAGGCCCAGACCGGCACCGGTAAAACTGCTGCCTATCTGCTGGCGATCCTGCATCGCCTGATGGAAATCCCGGTCGCCGAGGACGCAGTCGGTCCCTGGGCGATCGTCATTGCGCCCACCCGTGAACTGGCGGTGCAAATTCACCGCGACGCCGAACTGCTGGGCCGTTATACCGGCCTGCGCTTTGCCGCCGTGTTCGGTGGCACCGGCTATGAGAGTCAACGCCGGGAACTGGAGCGGGGGGTGGACGTCCTGATCGGCACCCCCGGCCGCTTGATTGACTACTTCAAACAGGGCGTCTACCCACTCCACCACATCGAGGTTGTGGTGCTGGACGAGGCGGACCGAATGTTCGATCTGGGCTTCATCACCGACATTCGCTACATGTTGCGCAAAATGCCGCCACCGGGCCAGCGGATCAACATGCTGTTTTCGGCCACGCTGAGCAATCGGGTGATGGAACTGGCCTATGAACACATGAACAACCCGCAGGTCATCCGGATCGAGACCGAATATGTCACCGCCGACAATGTGCGTCAGGCGCTGTACCACGTATCCGCCCGCGACAAAATCCCGCTGTTGCTGGGGCTGCTCCATAAGCACAATCCCAAGCGCACCATGATCTTCGTCAATACCAAGCGGGCGGCGGATCGGGTCACCGGCTATCTGCTGGGCAATGGCTACCAGGCCGAGGTGCTGTCCGGCGATATTCCGCAGAACAAGCGGCTCAAGCTGCTGGAGTCGTTTCAGCGCGGCGAGTTGCCGATTCTGGTCGCGACCGACGTGGCGGCGCGGGGGCTGCACATTCCCGATGTCACCCACGTTATTAACTTCGATCTGCCCCAGGATCGCGAAGATTATGTCCACCGGATTGGCCGCACCGCCCGGATTGGCGCCAGCGGCGACGCCATCAGCTTCGCCTGCGAGGAATACGTCTACTCGCTACCGGAGATTGAGGATTTCATCGGCCAGAAGATTCCGGTGCAGCCCATGACCGAGGATTTAATGCCGGAATTCAAGCCACCCAAGCGCCTGGAGCGGCGGCCACCGGCGCTGTCCGGCGGCGATCATCGCGGGCGGGGGCGCAGCGCACCGCAGCGGCGGCCACCCACCCATCGTAGCTAAATCGGCCTGCGCTTTCCCGGACTTCCCTGTGGAATACCTCACATACCCCGCATCCGCCCGCGCCAGCGTCGCTGGCGGTCATCCGCAAACCGTCGCCGCCGCGTGGACTATCCTGCAAGCCGGCGGCAATGCCTTTGATGCGGCAATCGCTGCCGGTTTCGCCGCAGTGATGGCAGAGCCAGCGTTGGCCAGTCTGGGCGGCGGCGGATTTCTGCTGGCGCGGACTCAGCAAGGGTGGGCGGCGCTGTTCGATTTCTTCGTCGATACGCCCGGACGCGGCTTGCACGCGGGGCGGCTGGAACCTCACTTTTTGCCGGTGACGGTGCAGTTTCCCGGCTGTGATCAGGTCTTCAACGTCGGGCTGGGATCGGTCGCGGTCCCGGGGGTAGTGCGCGGTTATCTGCACATTCACCAGCGCCTAGGCCATTTGCCTTTATCGGAAGTGCTGGCCCCGGCGATCCGGCTGGCGCGCGATGGGGTGACGATCAACGCCAAGCAAGGTTATTTCCTGGCGCTACTGACTCCAATCATGACCCTGAGCGAGTCCGGGCGGGCGCTGTTTCAGCCTAATGGCCGCTATCTGGGCGAAGGCGATAGCTATTGCAATCCGGAACTGGCGGCGTTTCTGGAGGCTTTGCCGGCAGACGGCGACCGGGCGTTCTACGAGGGCGATCTGGCCCGGCGCATGGTTCAGCAGATGCAGGATGGCGGCGGACTGCTGACGGCGGCGGATCTGGCCACCTACCGGGTGATCGAACGCGAACCGTTGCCGGTGGATTATCGCGGCTATCGGCTGCTGACCAATCCGCCACCCTCGTTCGGCGGATCGCTGCTGGCGCTGTCGTTGCGGCTGCTGGAGGCGCAGCCGGCGGCTGAACTGGGTTTTGGTTCGCCCGCCCATCTGGCGTTATTGGCGGCGGTGATGCAGGAGACCGATCGCCGCCGCGCTGAGGGTTATCTCAGCCCGACCGATCTGGGCCAGCCCGGCCTGACCGAGAGCATGGCGCGGGTGCGTACAGCCTCCGGTGGCACCACCCAGATCAGCGTTTGCGATGCTGAAGGCAACGCCGCCAGCATGACGATTTCCAATGGTGAAGGCTCCGGCTGTTTTGCGCCCGGAACCGGGATCATGCTGAATAACATGATGGGCGAGGACGATCTGCATCCCGAAGGCTTCCACGTCAGTCCGCCGGGGATGCGGGTCGCGTCGATGATGGCCCCGTCCTTGCTTCTGAGCAGCGGTCAGTTGCGACTGGCGCTGGGTAGCGGCGGCAGCAAGCGGATTCGCACCGCTTTGCTCCAGCTGATCAGCAACACCGTTGATTTCGCGATGAATCCGCAAGCTGCAGTGGCCGCACCGCGCCTGCACTGGGATGGCGAACGTCTTCAGGTTGAGCCGGGGTTTGATGAGCCGGCGCTGACCGCGCTGGCGGAACGCTGGCCGCTGAATCGCTGGCCGGCGCCGGATGTGTATTTCGGCGGAGTCCATGTCGCCGCCGCCGATGGTGATGGCGCAGGCGATCCACGACGCGGCGGGGCGCATTCTGGAACGGAAGGCTAAAGGCTAAAGATTATAATGAGTTGCTTTGGGGAGCAGACACGATGGAATTGAAGGATTACCTGTTGCTTCTGGCCCGTCACGATGGGTCCGATATCTATCTCAGCACCGGAGCGCCGCCCTGCGCCAAGTTTCAGGGGGTGTTGCGGGCGCTGGACAAGGACCCGCTCGCTCCGGGTCGGGTCAAGGAAATCGCTTATTCAGTGATGGATGCGGCCCAGATCGCCGAGTTTGAGCGCACGCTGGAGATGAATCTGGCGATTGGCGAAATCGGCGTAGGTCGGTTCCGGGTCAATATCTTCAAGCAGCGCGGCGAAGTGTCGATGGTGATTCGCAACATCAAGACCGATATTCCTACCGTCGCTGATTTGGGGCTGCCGCCGGTGTTGACCGAGGTGATTATGGCCAAGCGTGGCCTGATCCTGTTCGTCGGCGGTACCGGTTCGGGTAAATCCACTTCGCTGGCGGCGCTGATTGATCACCGGAATACCAACAGTGGCGGCCATATCATCACCATTGAAGACCCGGTTGAGTTTGTGCATCGCCATAAACGCTCGGTGGTCAATCAGCGCGAGATCGGCGTCGATACTCTCAGCTATGCCGATGCGCTCAAGAATACTCTGCGCCAGGCTCCGGATGTGATCCTGATCGGGGAAATTCGCGACCGGGAGACGATGGAACATGCGCTGGCCTTCGCCGAGACCGGCCATCTGGCGATTTCCACTCTGCACGCTAACAGCGCTAATCAGGCGCTGGATCGGATTATCAATTTCTTCCCGGAAGAACGGCGCTCGCAGTTGCTCACTGATTTGTCGTCCAATTTGCGGGCGTTTATCTCGCAACGGCTGATTCCAACCATAGACGGCAAGCGAGTCGCGGCGATTGAAATTCTGCTGCATTCGCCGATGGTGGAAACCCTGATCAAGCGTGGCGAGGTGTCCACTCTCAAGGAAATCATGGAGAAAGCGGTCGGGGCTGGGATGCAAACCTTCGATCAGGCGCTGTTCAATCTGCATCAGGCCGGCAAAATCAGCCTCGATGAGGCGATCAAGAACGCCGACTCCGCCAATAACCTGCGGTTGCGGATCAACTTGTCCGGCGGATCGCCCAGCGCCCAGCGCGAGGGCGGTTCCGGGCTGTCGCTGGAGGCAATGCCGGAACCGGAAGAGGAGAAGCCAGCTGCGCCGCCGGCGCCCCCGCCGCGAATGCCGCTGCGTCCGGGTGGAGGTTGAAGCATGGCGACCGACCCTGTGGGATCAGCGCTGATGGTTCCTGGCTGGGTGCAGGGCCTGATTTTTGACTGTGACGGGACCCTGGCCGACAGCCTGCCCTTGCATTACGCCGCCTGGGAAGAGACGTTTGCAGCGCTGGGTTTGCCGTGTCCGCTGGAGTTTCTGCTCCGGCACAACGGCAAGCCCACCGATTTGATGGTGACGCTGTACAACGCTGAATTTGGCCGAACGATCAATGTCGCCGAATTTACTGCCGATAAGGAACGCCGGACTTATGCCCGGCTGGAGCAAACCCGGCCATTGGAGCCTGCGGCGGGGTTGGCGCGGCAATATTACGGGCGTTTGCCACTGGCGGTGGTGTCGGGCAGCAATCGCGCTAATGTCGAGCGGACCTTGCGGGCGATTGGCCTGCGCGAGCTGTTTCCGGTGGTGTTGACCGCCGACGACGGGCTGCCGCCCAAACCGGCTCCGGAGCTGTTTCTGGAAGCGGCCCGCCGGTTGCAGGTGGAACCCGGCTATTGCCAGGTCTTCGAGGATGCGGATTCCGGACTGGAAGCCGCTCGCCGCGCCGGAATGCTGGCGACGGATATCCGGCCCTTCCTGGCCTGATTAACGCAGATTCCGGCTTGCAAAATTTCTAGCCATTCTCGGGACTCGCCGATGCCCAGACTATCCTTGGCCCGCCCCCGCTTTTCCGGCCTCCAGCGCCAGTTTCTGCTGCTGATCGTTGCGATCTACCTGGTCACCGGCGCGGTGGCGCTAACCCTGTTCGGCTGGGGCATTCGCGGCGTCACCCGGGAATTAGGCGAAGAGTTCGCCGCCCAGTACGCGCTACGCCAGAAAGACCGCCTGCTAGCCCCGCTTCAGCGCGAGCTAGCGCTGTCCCGGCATCTGGCCGATTCGCCCCTGCTCAAACGCTGGGCGCGCAATGAGGAGGATCCGGACCTCAAGGCGGCGGCCCTGACTGAACTGGAACATTACCGCCGCCATTTCGCCGACCACAGCTATTTCTTCATCGTTGGTTCCAGCGGGCGCTATTACCACAACAACGCCGCTGACGAATACCGGGGCCACGAGCTGCGCTACACCCTCGATCCTGCCAAACCGGAGGATCAGTGGTATTTCGCCACTCTGGATAAAGTGGCCGACTTCGATCTGAATGTGGACTATGACGCGCCACTCGATGTCACCAAGGTCTGGATCAACACGGTCGTTAAGGACGGCGTGGAGCGGTTGGGGCTGGGCGGCACCGGCCTGGAGCTGGACAGCTTCATCAAGGCGGTGCTGAGCGAGGATCGTCCGGGGGTTAGTACGTTGCTGCTGGATCGCGCCGGATCGATCAAGGCGCATCACGATCAGACCTACATCGATCTCAACACCGTCGCCAAAAATGATGACCAGCGCCGGACCTTCTACCGGTTGCTGGCTTCGCCGCAGGAGCAGGCCGCGTTGCGCGAGCAACTGGATCTGGTCAGCGCCGGGCAGCGGCCAGTCGCGGTGTTGCCGCTGACGGTCGAAAATCAGCCCTACCTGGCGGCTATCGCTTACCTGCCTGCAATCAAATGGTTTGTCGTCACGCTGATCGACACGGCGCATGTCTACAGTGTCTGGCGGTTCATGCCATTCGCTGGCCTGCTAGCGATCTCGCTGCTGGCGCTGGCGCTGGCCGTCACGGTATTGCTCCGGCGACTGGTGCTGAACCCGCTGGCCCGATTGCGTCAGTCTACCCAGGCGGTCGCCGCCGGCGATTATGGGCAACTGGCGACCGTCGATGAGCGCAATGAAATCGGCGACCTGACCGGTGACTTTAACGCCATGACCCTGACCATCCGGCGCTACACCGGCCACCTGGAAACCCTGGTGGATGATCGCACCCGCCAACTGCAACAGGCTCATCAGGAACTGGCGGACACGCATCGGCAAGTGGTGGACAGCATCCAGTACGCCCAGTTGTTGCAGCAGGCGATGCTGCCGACGACAGAGACTCTGAGGCGGGCCTTTGCCGACTGCTTCGTGATCTGGCAACCCCGCGATCGGGTCGGCGGCGACTTTTATTACTGCCGAACTGATCGTCACGGTTGCCTGTTGGCGCTGGTCGATTGCACCGGTCATGGCGTCCCCGGCGCGTTCATGACCATGGCGGTTAATGCCGCGCTGAATCATATCGCCGGCACCATCAGCATCGCCGCTCCGGTGCGGGTTTTACAGGCGCTGCATCAGGAGATGCAGGCGATCCTGCACCAGCGTGACCTGGGCGAAGGCTTTGAAAACGGCCTGGACGCCGCAGTCTGTTACTGGGCCTGGACTCAGCCGCAGCTTCAGTTTGCCGGGGCGCGGATTGATCTGTGCTATCAGGATGCGGCGACCCCGGCGACCGTAATTCGCGGCAACCGGGTCAGTCTCGGCTATCGCCATACCCACCCGGACTGGACGGTTTTCCATCTTGAAAGCGTCGATCGAACCCCGGACCGAATCTTCTATCTCACCACCGATGGCTTGCTGGACCAGTCCGGTGGGCCGAAAGGCTATGGCTTTGGCCGCCGCCAATTTCAGGAGGTTCTGCAACGCTGCAATGGGCAGTCCTTGCCGGAACAGCAGGCGGCGCTGGAACAGGCGCTGGCGGCCTGGCGGAACGATCAGCCGCAACGTGATGACATCACCGTGATCGGTTTCCGTCCGGGCGCGGGATCGTAATGAACCGGAAGGAGCATCAGCCATGAGTACCCTTAATCTGGTCCACTTGCAGGATGAACTGCGTCGCCAGGGCGTTTTGATGTGTTTCAGCGGACCCTTTTCACATTCTATTATTGAAGAGTTGGGCAAGGCGGTTCGCCATTATCTGGAAAGCGCCCAAGTGGCCCGGTCGGCGCTGATGGATGTGTTCGCCGTCTACATCGAACAGGCCCAGAACGTTAGTCATTATGTGTGCCGCCAGAAAGCCGGCGTCGATCAGGCTCGCTTGGCCAGTTCCGGCATCGTGGTCATCGCTCAGGAGGATCGGCATTGCGTGATCAGTTCCGGCAACCTGCTGGACCGGGCCGATGCGCCGGCGCTGACCGCTCAGTTGGAGCGGTTGCGGAGTCTGGACAAGGCGGGGTTAAAAGCGCTGTACAAGGAGCAAATGCGCCAGCCGCTGAATCCGCAGGGTGGAGCCGGGCTGGGTCTGATCGACATGGCGCGTAAATCCAGTGCGCCTTTGGAATACGCCTTTGGCGCAGTCGATGATCGGTATGTGTTTTTCAGTCTGCGCGTCGTCATCTGACCGACAGGAGTCATGAATGGATAGTCTAGTGATCGAAGCCTCCCGGTCGTCGCCGGCCATTCGGTTCGATGCCGGAATTCGTCGCTTGAGCATCAGTGGCGAGTCGTACCCGGAAAATGCGGCAGCGTTTTATGCGCCCGTGTTCGCCTGGCTCAAAACCTTTCTCGCCGGATTGGAGCCGAGGACGGCGGTGCGGGTCAATCTGGAAGTGCTGTATCTGAACAGTAGCAGCACCAAGGTCATGCTGAACTTTCTCGATCTGATGGAACAGGCGGCCCAGGATGGTGTGCTAGTCACCGTCAACTGGCGCTACGATCCCGACAATGAAGCGATTCTGGAATGTGGGCAGGATTTCAGCGAGGAACTGCACGCGTTGACTTTCAACCTGGTCGAACAGCCCTGGGAACCACAGTGAGCGCCGAAGCCAATCTGCTGGAAAGCGAAGAGCAAACGCTGGAAGCAGCCAAGGCTCTGGTGCGCGATGGCGCTGCGGAATCCTGCGCCGAGGCGTTCCCCGATCTGACCCGGCACTATGGCCGGCTGTTGCGCCATCTGCGGCATCTGATCCGGGTCGGCGACCTGATGCAGGAAGAACTCAATAATCTCAACGACCGCTTGCAGCGCAGCGAAACCAAATACCGCTCGTTGTTCGAGAACGTCAGCGAAGGCATTTTCATTGCCCAACTGGATGGGCGGTTTCTGGATGTCAATCCGGCCCTGGCGCGGATTGTTGGGCATCGAACCCCCGCTGAGTTTCTGCAGGCGCATCAGGAAGATTTCTGGTGGCCGTTTGTCGATGAGGAGGAACATGAACGCCTATTTGGGGCGCTAGCGGCGCATGGCAACGTGGCGCATTTGCAATTGCGGTTACGGCGCTGGAACGGCGAAGCCATCTGGGTCGAGATCAGCGCCCACGCCAGTCCCGATCCGCGCCATACCATCGCCACCGTCGAAGGCGTACTGTCCGACATCACCGAACGCAAGCGAATTCTGGAGGAGTTGCGGCATCTGGCCACGGTGGATGGCTTGACCGGCTTGTACAACCGCAGGCATTTCATGGAGTTGTGTGAGCGAGAATTGCTCCGGGCGCGGCGGTATCGGCTGGAGGCGGCGCTGTTGATGATGGACGCCGATCTGTTCAAGGCCGTCAATGACACCCATGGTCATGATGTAGGCGATGAAGTGTTGCAGGTGATTGCCCGGCTGTGTCAGCGCCAGATGCGTGACGCCGATATCATCGGCCGACTGGGTGGGGAAGAATTCGCGGTGCTGTTGCCGCAAACCGGGCTGGAGGCGGCGCTCGGGACCGCCGAGCGGCTGCGCCAGGCCATCGCCCAGACGACGCTGCCTCTGACGACCGGACGGATGTTGCGGTTTACCGTCAGCATCGGGGTCAGCGCCGGCGCGGCGCAGACCGTGTCCCTGCAAGACCTGCTCAAGCGCGCCGATCGGGCGCTGTATGTCGCCAAGGATCGAGGCCGCAATCAAGTGGTCAGTGAGCTGGATCTCGCACTGACCCGTGAGTCGCCGCCTGGGGTCTGATGCCCAGCCCTGGCCACTTTGGCGCAATGCTGGGCTGTGGCTTGTATACTCGTTGCAACGGGAGGCGACTGACGCGTCCCGTATTCCATTTCCAACCACAAATGAGGAACCGATCATGCTGAATTACCGCAAAATGACCACGCCCATTCTGCTGACTGCGGCGCTATTGATGGGCAGTCTGGCGTTGGCGGCCGATACCGCTAAGAAACCCTCCGGTATCGTGACCATTGATGAAACCCAGTTCGGCTTCATCATTGGGGGCAGCGCCGGCGGCGGCAAACTGACGTTCAAGGGTAAAAAATACGATTTCAAGATCGGCGGACTGAGCGTTGGCGCCAATATCGGCGTGTCGAAGATGGCGGCAGTCGGCGAAGTTTATGATCTGAAAGAAATCTCGAAATTCCCCGGCACCTACACCAAGCTGGATGCCAGCGTGGCGCTGGGCGGTGGAGTCGGCGGTTTGCAGATGAAAAATGAAAATGGCGTGATCATGCGCCTGGAATCGCGGACTCAGGGTCTGCAATTCAACCTGGGCATGAGCGGCGTGACGGTGACCATGGAGAAGTAGTTGGGACTGTCGCTCAATATTCTTGGTCGTCATACCCGCGAATGCAGGAATCCAGTGAGCCGCTGAAACGCTGGATTCCCGCTTGCGCGGGTATGACGGCTTAAAAATTGCCGACAGCAACGGTCAAATTATCCGGCAATCCCGCTGAGCCTTAATAACGGCTCAATCTGCGGCTCCCGTCCCCGGAATGCCACAAAACTGGCCAGCGCGGGACGTGAACCGCCTACTTCCAGAATATTCTCCCGGAACCGCGCCCCGGTCGCCGCATCGAAAATCCCGTTTTCTTCAAAGGCGCTAAACGCATCCGCCGCCAGCACTTCCGCCCATTTGTAGCTGTAATAACCCGCCGCATAGCCGCCCGAGAAGATGTGGGTAAAGGCATTCGGGAAGCGGTTCCAGTCCGGCGGGAAGATCACGGCCACCTGTTGCCGCACGGTATCCAAAACCTCCCGCACCCGCCCGCCGCGCGCTGGGTCATAGTCGCGGTGCAGCCGGAAATCGAACAGGCTGAACTCCAGTTGCCGCACCATGAGAATCCCCGCCTGAAAGTGCTTGGCCGCCAGCATTCGCTGATACAGTTCATCGGGGAGCGATTTGCCGGTTTGATAATGCCCGGTCAGCCCCGCCAGCGCCTCCCGCGACCAGCACCAGTTTTCCAGAAACTGACTCGGCAACTCCACCGCATCCCATTCAACGCCATGAATCCCGGTCACTGGCAGGTAATCCACGGTGGTCAGCAGATGATGCAAGCCGTGACCGAATTCGTGGAACATGGTAACCACTTCGCTATGGGTCAACAGGGCTGGATCGTGACCCACCGGCGGGCTGAAATTACACACCAGATAGGCCGCCGGCGTCCGCACCGCATCGCCCAATCGCCGCCGCGCCAGACAGCCATTCATCCAGGCTCCGCCCCGCTTGTGGGGACGGGCGTATAAATCCAGATAGAACCGCCCGCGCTGGACTCCGGCAGCATCAACGATTTCATAAACCTGCACGTCGGGATGCCAGGTTTCCACCCCTTCCAGCGTGCGAATCGTCACCCCGAACAGTCGTTCGGCGACGGTGAACAAGCCGGGAAGGACTCGGGTGATCGGGAAATAGGGCCGCACTTCTTCCTGCGAGAGTTGATAGCGATGCAGGCGCAGCTTTTCGGCGTAATAACCGATGTCCCAGGCTTCCAGCGCCGGGGCGCTGAACTGCTCACGAGCGAAGGCCTGCAATTCGGCGAATTCGCGTTGCGCCTGGGATTTGGCGCGACGGGCGAGATCGTTGAGAAAATCCAGCACCCGGTCGGGCGAATCCGCCATCTTGGTCGCCAGGGAATCTTCACAGTAATCGCGGAAACCGAGTAATTGCGCCAGCTCATGTCGCAGCGCCAAAATCTGCTCGATCACCGGCCCGTTATCCCACTGCCCGGCGTTCGGCCCCTGATCCGAGGCGCGGGTGCAGTAGGCGCTGTACAGTTCCCGCCGTAATTCCCGGTCATCGGCGTAGTTCAGCACCGGCAGATAGGAAGGCAATTCCAAGGTTAATAACCAGCCGCCCAGCCCGCGCTGCTCGGCGGTCTGGCAGGCCAGGGCGCGAGCGGATTCCGGCAGCCCGGCCAATTGCGCTTCATCGGTCAAATGCTTGTTCCACGCCTGAGTGGCATCCAGCGTGTTTTCCGAGAATTTGGCGCTGAGCGAGGCCAGTTCCTGCTGAATGCCCTTGTAACGGGCGCGCTGTTCCGGGGGCAGGGCAATGCCGGACAGCCGGAAATCGCGCAGAGCATCGTCAATGACTTTACGTTGTGCAGCATCGAGCCGGGCGTATTCCGGACCGTTGGCGATGCGCTGATAGGCTTGATACAAGCCCTGATGCTGGCCGAGTTCAGTGTGATAGGCGCTGAGTTTGGGCAGGCAGGCGTTATAGGCGGCGCGCAGGGTTGGGGAATCCTGCACAGCATTTAAGTGACTGACCGGCGACCAGGCCCGGTTCAGGCGGTCGTCCAGTTCCTCCAGTGGCTGAATCAGCATGTCCCAGGTTGGTTCGGCGCTGGCGGCAAGGAGTTGCTCAATCGCGGCGCGGTTGGCGGTCAGTAGATGATCGATGGCCGGTTCAACATGTTCCGGCTGGATGGCGGCGAAAGAGGGCAGATCAATCGCAGTGAGTAAGGGGTTGGTCATGGAGATAAAACCTTGGTGAAAGGGCAATGGAACACAATGTAGGTATATTACCATTCTATAAAATGGTTGGTGGTGGCCTGTGTGCTGGTGCTGAACTTTCGAGCCACTGCTGGATTATTTAGTCATAACTAACTGATTAATTAGTTAATTTATTTTTTAGTCATCCCTTTAAAAAATGCAGGATAGGAGAATCTAAATGACGATAAACGCAATTCGTGAAATCTATGAAAATGCCCCGGAAACTATTCAGCTTACGATCCCGGATTCGTTGCGCCATCGCCGAATTGAGGTATTGTTGATTGAATTGGTTAGCTTAGTTAATCCCGCACCCAGACCAGTATGCGGTTATTGACAGGCATTGGATAGTCGCGCTGAAACCGCAGGCCGTTATCACGAGCGAGTCGGCCGAGATCATTAAAATCCCGAATCCCGCTAGCCGGGTCACGCTGTTTCAGCATGGCGTCAAACTCGGCGTTACTCGCACTGGTGTAGCGACCGCCATAGTTGAATGGCCCATACAGACAAAACGCTCCGCCTGGTTGCAACACCCGACCAATTCCCCGGAATAAACCCTCCACTGCCAGCCAATTCATAATGTGAGTGGTATTAGCGGAAAATACGCCATTTGCCAGAGTGATCGGCCAGGATTCACAGCAAGTATCCAGCGCTAAGGGTTGCCTCAGATTCGGTAAATTCGCTTCGGCGATCCATAATCGAATGCCGGGCAGATAATAGGCTTGATCGGTCGGCTGCCAGTCCAGATGGGGCAATTCTCGCGCAAAATGAACGGCATGCTGCCCGGTTCCCGCGCCAATCTCAAGAATCAGACCCGGTTCAGTAAAAATCTCCTGCAATACGGTCAGAATCGGGTTCTTGTTCTGTTCACAGGCTTCGAAATAAGGCTTGTCGTAAAAGATCATGGCGCGTCCTGGAAGCAGGCGGGTGTTGTTGAGTTGCGGTTTTATCACAATTCGCTCTGTACGCAACGAAAATAACAATTTAAAATAATCCGCTCGTATTGGAAAATGGATGAAGTCTTGCTACAGGGCATTTCCCACGGTCCCTGTGAATTCTGATGGCGTCGCGCTTCATCCCTGGACCGACATGAGCGCTCACCTTAACCTCCTTGGAGTCCGAATCATGCGCATTGCGGTCATGGGTCTGGAAACTTTTGGCTTTCATCTGGCCCGAGTGCTGAATGAACTGGGCGACGAGGTCATGGCGGTGGATCGCGACGAGGGACGGGTGCAGGAAATCATGCGCTATGTCGGCAAAGCGGTTGTCGCTGATGTAGCCGACCGTGAAGCGCTCAAGGATCTCGGCATTCGTGGCATGGACGTAGTGGCGGTGGACGTGGGCGAGCGCTTTGAGACCAGCGTGTTGTTGACCCATTATCTACGGGAACTGGGCATTCCCCGGGTGCTGGTCAAGGCTGCTAACGCCGATCAAGCCAAAATTCTGACCTTGATCGGCGCCAGCGACGTGGTGCAACCCGAACAGGAAATCGCGGTCAAGACCGCTCATCTGATTCATTATTCCCGATCAAAACTGCTGGATGCAGTGGCGCTGGGCGATGGCTGCTTCGTCATTACCGTGCAGGCGCCCGCCAGTTTCATTGGGCGAAAGGTGACCGATTTGGATTTGCTGGCCCGCTACCGGGCGCAGGTCATCGCCATCAAGCCGGCGGCGGAAAAAACCGCGCCGTTTGTTCCCAATGCCGATTATCTGCTGGCGGCAGGCGATGTACTGGTGGTGATGGGCGAAGAAGCGCGGCTGATCGATATTCATCAGAAGCTGAAATAAGCCTTTTAAGCAATTTTTGTGCCGCGCCATAGCAAGTCCAACCCATTGAAAAACTAATCTTCCCTCGCAGATCGCGCAAACCGGCGACGCAGTTCCCGCCGCCCACCCGTTAAAAATTGTTAGAATACCGTGGCTGACGGCAGGTCCTGATAAAAACATCACGCTAACCGTCCCGGCTTACTCAAGTCAATGCCTTGAATTCACTCACATCATTTTCGAGTATAGAACGAATATCATGACGACCGAACTCAAATCTCACGCTAAAGTAGGCGTTTATGTCGACGCCGCCAACATCTCCCGCAATGGTGGGCAGCGGATGCAATACGATGTCTTGCGCGAATTCGCCTGCCGTGATCATGCTGAACCGCTGCGCCTGAACGTCTATTTATCCTACGATGAAGAACGCGCTGAAACTAACACGGTCTATCGCGACAAGGCCCGCGCCTATCAGTCAGCCCTGCGCGAACTGGGCTACAAAGTCATTGAAAAGCGGGTCAAGTGGTTTCAGGACGAGGCCGGCAACCGCTATGGCAAGGCTAACGCCGATCTCGACATGGCGGTGGACGTGCTGCTGCAATCCGAGAACCTGGACCGGGTGCTGCTGGTCACTGGCGATGGCGATTTCGTGCAGGTGGTTCGCGCCCTGCAAAACAAAGGCTGTCGGGTAGAAGCGCTGGCGTTCGATAACGTATCCGAAGAACTGCGCCGTGAATCCGATATGTACGTCTCCGGCTACCTGGTGCCGGGACTGTTGCCGACCCGGGGCGATGACTACTTTTCGCCGATCTGGGGAGCGATGGGATCACGGGTGCGCGGCTACTGCTATCACCACGATGACAACAAGAGCTTTGGTTTCATGCGTTTTCTGGTCAAATTGTCGCCCTATCTGTGGAAAACCGACTCCCGCGATTCCGATTCACCGTACCGGACCGCATTTTTCCATGATTCCAGCTTGCCGGACAGCTTCAACGTCATGAAACTGCCGTCCCGTAATCACATTTTCGAGTTCACTCTGGCCGAACCGAATGGCAAGCAACCCGTCGCCACTGATATTGCCCTAGTGCATCCTTCATCGTCCTCTTCATCGTCGTCGTCCTCATCAACACCCCCAGCACCCCCAGCACCCCCAGCATCCCCAACACCCCCAGCATCCCCAACACCCCCAGCATCCCCAGAACCCTCAGCGACCTCAGTGTCCTGAGGTAATTCCGGGCAGCGCGACCCGTCGAAGACCCGTCGAGAACCACCATGCCTAACCTGAAAAACTTGAAGCCTCTCTTTCTGTTCTCTCTATTGCTGGTCCTGAGCCTGCCAGGAACCTTCGCCAAACCGGCTGATCCGGGCATGGACGTCATTGACGTCAAACCCCTGGCCCCAACCGCCCGGCTGATCTCGCTAGATCAGACCATCGCCAAGCTGCTGACCCAGAACCATTACCGGCAAAGTAAACTGGACGACCGACTGTCCGCCCTGGTTCTTACCCACTATCTCGACGATCTCGATTTTAGTCGTTCCTACTTCCTCGCGGGCGATATCGCCGGCTTCGAAAAATACCGTAACGGGTTCGACGACGCCCTGAAAAAGGGCGACTTGCAGCCGGCTTACGAGATCTTCAATCTTTACCTGCGCCGACTGGCGGATCGCACGGTCCGCATCCAGGCCCTGCTGAAACAGAACTTCCGCTTTGACGTTGACGAATCGCTGATCGTGGATCGCAAGGACGCGCCCTGGGCTAAAACCTCGGCGGAACTCGACGAACTCTGGCGCAAGCGGCTCAAACACGAAATGCTGACCCTGATGCTGTCGGGCAAGGATCAGTCTGCCGCCCGCGAGTTGCTGAGCAAGCGCTACGACAACCGCCTGCATCAGGCGCTGAAATCCAGCAGTGACGATGTGTTTCAGCTCTACATGAATGCGGTCGCCCAGGCCTTCGATCCGCATACCGCCTACTTTTCCCCCCGCAATACCGAGAATTTCAACATCCAGATGCGCCTGTCCCTGGAAGGGATCGGCTGTGTGCTGCGGATGGAGGACGAGCAGGTCACCGTGGTAGAGTTGGTCACAGGCGGCCCCGCAGATCTGAGCCAGCAGATCAAAGCGGGTGACAAGATCGTGGCTGTCGCCCAGGGCGATGATGGGACCTGGCTGGATGTGGTCGGCTGGCGGCTTGATGATGTGGTGGACCGGATTCGCGGCCAGCGTGGCACGGTGGTGCGGCTGAAAGTGTTGCCTGGAAAGGCCGGGGCGGCGGCGGCGGAAAAAACCATTCGCTTGGTGCGCGACACCATCAAGCTGGAAAAGCAGGCCGCCAAGAGTGAAATTAAGCCGATAAAAGGCGCTGATGACCGCGAACTGCGAATCGGCGTGATTACCGTTCCGGCGTTCTATAGCGACTTTGACGCCGCCCGGCGTGGCGTAGCCGACTACCGCAGCACCACCCGGGATGTCCGGCGGTTACTGAACGAACTCAACGGCAAAATTGACGGGCTGGTGCTGGATCTGCGCGAAAATGGCGGCGGCTCGCTGCAGGAAGCGGTCGATTTGACCGGCCTGTTCATTGGCGATGGGCCTGTGGTGCAAGTTCGGCAGGCCGATGGCGATGTGGAGGTCGAAGAGGACAGCGAACCGGCCCCAGTCTACACCGGGCCACTGGCGGTGCTGGTCGATCACGCCAGCGCCTCGGCCTCGGAAATTTTCGCCGGCGCGATCCAGGACTATGGGCGCGGCATCGTCATCGGCGATCCGACTTTCGGCAAGGGTACGGTGCAAACCCTGGTGGATCTGAACCGCCTGACCAAGGCCAAGGACCCACAGGGCCAGTTGAAAATGACTATCGCCAAGTTCTACCGGGTCAACGGCAGCAGCACCCAGCATCGTGGGGTGCAGCCGGATGTCGCGATTCCCTCGATCATGGACAGCGCAGAAACCGGCGAGAGCGCCCAGAAGAACGCGCTGCCTTGGGACGAGATCGCTGCCACCCGCTATCGCGACAACCGGCAACTGGCGGCGTTGACCCCGGAACTGGCCCGGCGGCATCAGACTCGCACTGCCAGCAATCCCGATTACCAGGCGTTCCTGCGCGATCTCGAGTTCACCCGGCAACAACGCGACAAGACTACGGTCTCGCTGCTGGAAAGCGGGCGCCGAACCGAACGGGAGCAGATCGAGGCTTGGCAGCGTGAGCGTGAAAACCGCTATCGCAGCGCCAAAGGGCTACCGCCGCTCAAACCCGGTGATGACATTCCCGAAGGCAAAGACAGTGTCGTTCCCGATGCGGCGCTGGAGGAAAGCGCCCGGATTGTCGCCGATCTGGTCGGGCTGATGGGATCAAACAGCGCCCTGGTCATGAGTCGCTGAACATGGATGCAGCGCTGGCGGCGCGGTTGATCGCGACTCTGGACCGGGTCGATGCGCTGCTGCCGGAACCGCCCGCATCACCCGATTGGGATCGCTACCGGGCTTTCCGCTGGCGGCGATCCGGTCAGCGCGGCGTTCTCCAGCCGGTGCGACATCCGCATCAACTGCGACTAGCCGATCTGCAACGGATCGACCGCCAGAAAACAGCGCTGGATCTGAATCTGCGCCAGTTCCTGGCGGGGCGGCCCTGCAATCACGCCCTGTTGTGGGGCGCGCGCGGTGCCGGAAAATCTTCGCTGGTCAAGGCGCTGCTGAATGAGTACGCCGACCGGGGCTTGCGGCTGATCGAAGTCGAAAAGCACGATCTGCTGGATCTGCCAGACATCGTTGATCCGCTGTTCGACCGCCCCGAGCGCTTCCTGATTTATTGCGACGACCTGTCGTTCGAGGCCGACGATCCCAGTTACAAGGCGCTTAAGGCGATGCTGGACGGGTCAATCAGCGCGACGCCCGACAACGTGCTGTTATGCGCGACGTCCAATCGCCGTCATTTGCTGCCCGAATATCTGCGCGACAACCAGGAGGCCCGTCTGGTCGAGGGTGAGTTGCATTACGGCGAAGCGGTGGAGGAGAAAATCTCGCTCTCGGAACGGTTCGGACTGTGGCTGGCCTTTCACCCGTTTAGCCAGGACGACTATCTGGCGATAGTCGGCTACTGGCTGGAGCAACTGGGCTGGCGCGCCGGACTGGAGGAGTCGGTCCGGACGGCGGCGTTGCAATGGGCCTTGCAACGCGGATCGCGCAGTGGCCGAGCGGCCTGGCAGTTCGCCCGCGACTGGGTGGGCCGACAGTCCTTTTGAATCATCAGGACGCTTTCATTATGAGTGCGTCCGATGATGTGCGAAGGCAACCCGGTCAATCACTGCCATGATCAGCGCCGACACCACGAATGTCAGGTGAATCACCACCAGCCAGAACACCTGATTGCTCCACAGGGGTACATCCTCCTTTTGCGCTACACCGGTCATAAACGCCTTGAGCAGGTGAATGGAAGAAATGGCGACAACAGCGACGGCCAGCTTGATCTTGATCGTGGCGGCGTCGGTTTTGCTGATCCAGTCCGGTTTTTCCTGATCCTCGGTGACATCCAGATTGGAAACGAACGTTTCGTAACTGCTGAGGATGACCATCACCAGCAAATTGGCGACCAGCGTCATATCAATCAGTGACAGCACCGATAAAACCAGCCCGACCTCGCTGAGGCTGCTAATAGCGGCAAACAGGTGGATGACTTCCTGGAAGGCTTTGACCGTGAACAGCATCAGTACGGCGATGAGCGCCAGGTACAGCGGGACCAGCAGCCAGCGACTGAGCAGGATGGTTCGTTCCAGCAGCGTTTCGAGCGTTTTCATAGGCGGGTTCAAGTGTCGCTAGCCACCGGCAGCGCGGTCTTTTGACAGTTTTCGCAGATCCCATAGATCACCGGACATTCGCCGGTTTTCGCCAGCAATCCCCAGTGCGCTGCCTCGTCGGTCTCCAGCAGCCAGCGGTTTTGCAGTCGCCGCCGATTACAAATACTGCAGCGCTTGACAAAACCCTGAGGCGAGTCAGCGGGTGCAACGGTGAAGGCGATCGGATGCTCCACCGGCTCCACCCGCAACAACCGGCGCCGGAGTTCAACGGCGCCCTCACGGGTCGGCTCCAGGGTCATTTCCATGAAGCGCCGCCACTGCGGCGAATCGCAGCGATAGGGACGGGTAAACGGTCTGGCCAAGAGCCGCGAGCAATCCAGCATGGCGAACAGAAACATGCGGGTCGTGTCGCCAATGATGAACTTGTCAATCGGCCGCCCCATCATGTTGGGAGTCCGCAGATTCCGGGCCTCGTTCTCGATGGCGAAACGATCCCACTCGCCGCCAATGCCGACGATGCGGTTGTACGATCTAGGGTATAACTAACCACCAGTGACATACGCTACACTCCACATTGAAGCTTTGTAATAACTCCGTAGATGCTCTGTTGATCATTAAAGCAAAGCTGCCGCGTTGGGTAAATACTCACGTCCAAACTCACGACCCTAACTGTGCAATGGCCAAGAGGCGAATCCGGGTCATACCGCGACTCCAAACAGGCCCACCAGAGCAAGCCCGCCAAGAGCAACAGACCAGGAACCCCTCATGCTCCCTAAACCCCTTTATGAAGCGCTCCCCTATGGCTATGTGCTGGTGGGCGTACTGACGATCACCGGCATCGAACCGATCTTCGGCAAAGTCTGCGGCATCGCTCTGATCGCCATCGGCATCTTCATCTATCAAACCCGGATGCGTTACCGCCACCGCAAGCAACAAATCGTTGCTTATGGCGGCATTCGCCACCCCGGCGTCAAGCGCACCGATAGCCACGGCGAACCGATCAGCCGAGGCCGATCACCGGCGCAACAGGATTTTTATCGGGGCGAGGACAGTTACGCCAAGGGCGACTACGCCGGAGCGCGCCAGTGGTATCGCCAGGCGGCGGAACAGGGCAGCGTGTCCGCTCAGGTCAATCTGGGGGTGATGTGCGTAGATGGGCAGGGTGGGCCACAGGACGATCAGGAGGCGGTGTACTGGTACAGCCGGGCTGCCGAGCAAGGCGATGCCCTGGCGCAATTCAACCTCGGCGCGATGTACATCGAAGGTCACGGGGTCGCCCCCAACCTTGATGAAGCCATGCGCTGGTATCGCCAGTCCGCCGACCAGGGAAATGCCCCAGCCCAGTTCAGCCTTGGCGTTCTTTATGAGCAGACGCCGGGAACGATCCATCTCCAGGAAGCCCTGCAGTGGTATCTCAAGGCTGCGGAACAGGGCTATGCCCCGGCACAGGTCAATCTGGGGGTGTTGTATGCCGAAGGGCGGGGAGTGCGGCAGAACTTCCAGGAAGCCTTGCGCTGGTACCAGGCGGCGGCCACCGGCGGCTACGCGTCAGCCCAGTTTAATCTGGGAGTGATGTATCTCGAAGGTCAGCCAGGCATTCCGCAGGATCGGGCCATCGCTTATGTCTGGTTCGCCCGTGCGGCCAAACAAGGCGATGCCGACGCCCGGCAGCTTCAGCAGGAACTGGCGATGCAACTGACTTCCGATCAGAAAGCGCAAGTGGCGGAGATGCTGTAGCGCAGCGTCAAATATCCAGATTCAGTACGTCCAGCGAGTTCTGTTCGATGAACTCGCGGCGTGGCTCGACCTGATCGCCCATCAACATGGTGAACACTTCGTCGGCGCCAATCGCATCTTCGATCCGCACTTGCAGCAGCCGGCGAGTGCCCGGATCCATGGTGGTTTCCCACAATTGCTCCGGATTCATCTCGCCCAGGCCTTTATAGCGCTGGATGTGCTGGCCGCGTTTGGCCTCCTCGAACAGCCAGTCCATCACCTCGCGGAAGGAGTGAACCTCCTGAACCCGGTCGCCGCGCCGCACTTCGGCAGTGGCGTCAAACAACCCGGCCAGTTGAGCGCCGAACCCGGCCAGGCTGGCGTATTCGACCGACTGAAAAAACTCGCCGGCCAGTCGGATGGGCCGATCCAGGCTGTGGGTACGGCGGATCATGACCACGTCATAACCGCCACTCTCCTCGCGGGATTCAATCAGCGCCCGGTAGACCGAACGCTCGCCCAGTCGCGCATTCAGCCGGCTGACCAGGGTTTCGGCCCACGGGTCGAGAAAAGCGCGATCCTGTAGCCGCTCCTCATCCAGCAGTGGCAGATGAATCAGTTGCTCCAGTAATCCGCCGTCATAACGGCGGGAGAGCCGCTGAATCAACGCCATCGCCCGCAGGTGATCGCGGGCCAGATTTTCCAACGCCTTGCCGGTGACCGGCGGACGCTCGTTGCACGGGGTTAGCGTCGCACCCTCCAGCGCTGCCCGCAACAGGCTTTCCGACAGTTCCGCATCATCCTTGACGTAGTGTTCCTGCTTGCCTTTCTTGACCTTGTACAGCGGCGGCTGGGCAATGTAGATATGGCCGCGTTCAATCAATTCCGGCATCTGCCGGTAGAAAAACGTCAGCAATAAGGTCCGGATATGGGAGCCGTCGACATCGGCGTCAGTCATCAGAATGACCCGGTAATAGCGCAGTTTGTCCGGATTGAATTCCTCTCGGCCAATCCCGCAACCAAGCGCGGTAATTAGCGTCCCCACTTCTGCTGAAGCCAGCATTTTGTCAAACCGAGCCTTCTCCACATTCAGAATTTTGCCTTTCAGCGGCAGAATTGCCTGAAAGCGCCGGTCGCGGCCCTGTTTGGCGGAGCCACCGGCAGAATCGCCTTCGACCAGAAACAGCTCCGAGCGCGCAGGGTCTTTTTCCTGACAGTCGGCCAGCTTGCCCGGCAGACCGGCGATGTCCAATGCGCCCTTGCGACGGGTCATTTCCCGGGCGCGGCGCGCGGCTTCCCGGGCGCGGGCGGCGTCAATGATCTTGCCGGTAATAATTTTCGCCTCACCGGGATTTTCCAGCAGAAACTCTTGCAGCTTCTCGGCGACGACGGATTCCACAACCGGCTTCACCTCGGATGACACCAGCTTGTCCTTGGTTTGCGAGGAGAATTTGGGATCATGCAGCTTCACTGACAATACTGCGGTCAAGCCTTCACGGGCATCATCGCCACTGGTTTCCACCTTGGCCTTTTTCAGAATCCCTTCGGCCTCCATGTATTGATTCAGGGTGCGGGTTAAGCCACCGCGCAGTCCAGCCAGATGGGCGCCGCCATCGCGTTGCGGGATATTATTGGTAAAACAGAACACGCTTTCCTGGTAGGAATCATTCCATTGCATCGCCAGTTCGACCTGAATCTCATCGCGGGCGGTATTCAGATAAAACACATTATCGTGCAAAGGCGTTTTATTGCGATTGAGATGTTCGACAAAGGCTTTAATCCCGCCTTGGTATTCAAAAACATCTTCCTTGTCCGTCCGTTTATCGCGCAGACGGATACAGACCCCGGAATTAAGAAAGGACAGTTCCCGCAGTCGCTTGGCAAGGATGTCGTAATGAAAATCGATGTTGGTGAAAATGGTGGAACTGGGCTTGAAGCGGATTTCGGTGCCGGTCAAATCGGTGTTGCCGGTGACCTGCAAGGGTGCTTGCGGGTTGCCCAGCCGGTATTCCTGCTGATGGACCTTGCCATCGCGGCGAATGGTCAGCCGCAGAAATTCGGACAGGGCATTGACCACGGAAACGCCGACCCCGTGCAAGCCGCCGGAGACCTTATAGGAACGATCATCGAATTTGCCACCAGCATGCAGGATGGTCATGATCACTTCGGCGGCGGAACAGCCTTTGGAATGCTGGTCGGTGGGAATACCGCGGCCATTATCGACCACCGTCACCGACTGGTCGGCATGAATAGTGACGCTGATTTCGGTGCAATAACCGGCCAATGCTTCATCAATGGCGTTGTCCACCACCTCGAACACCATGTGGTGCAGACCAGTGCCGTCATCGGTGTCGCCGATGTACATGCCGGGCCGCTTGCGCACCGCGTCCAGTCCTTCCAGGACCGTAATGCTCGATGAGGTGTAGGACGAATCGTTCATAAATCCCGCTTCCCAAGTCCGAAAAAGGCCGCGAATTGTACCACTTTGCGGGCTGATCCGGGGGCCTGGATGCAGGCGGAATCAACACCTTGCCCTTATCCCGCCTGCGTGGCGAAAAAACCGGCGTTGTAAAAACCATGCAGCAGCGCTGCCGGCGCGACCCGTTGATATTTATCGCGGAAATAACCGAACGCCAGCGACGGGACAAAGACCAGCAAGCCACTCCAGTGGGCGACGACTCCGGCATGAGCGGCGGCAAATAGCAGACTGGTTAGCAGATTGGCCAAGGACAGCCGTTGACCCCACCAGCAGCGCGGAAAGCGCTCGGCCAACATGCCCTGCAATCCGCCGCGAAAAGCCAACTCTTCCACGACCGGAACCATCAGCGCCAGCCACAGCAACCGTGTCCAGGTTATGGACAGTTCCAGCATTCCCCCTGCCCGCCAGATCCAGAATACCGGCCCAGCCAGCAGGACCAGCCAGAACTCGCGGTCCTGCGCCAACTGCGCCCAGAAAGACTCGCAGTGGTGCAAAGGTGAGGTCATGCGCTTACCGTGACCGCCGCCGGAACAGATACCAGAACGCGCCAAGACTGAGCGCCGGGAATAGCGGCTCGAATGGCGCATTCGGCGTCAGGACACAGCCGCCCCCGCCGCTAGTGCTGGGCGTCGGCTCCGGGGCCGTTTCGTTCATGACCCAGACGCTGGCGGTGCGCAGGAACGGTCCAACCGGGACTGGCGGCGTATCCGCTCCCTGGACCTTTCTCCCGCTGGTGCTGAACTGGGCGGTATTGTTGGGGTTGGCGACCCGGGCCACCAGTTCATATTCCCGATCCGGTTTCAGGAAATCCGCCACCTTGACGGTATACGCGCCGTCATTGGCGCTGACGTCAGGAGCAACACCGTCGTCACGGGCTGCCAGATCCATTTGCACCGGGTTTCCATCCTCGTCGTAGATTTCCAGCCGCACCGTTGCCTGAGTCACCGGCAGGGGACCTTCGACCGAGATTTCGGCGTACATCGGACGCGGATCGTCTTTACTGCCACCCGTAGTGGCTATATCTGCCCCCAGCAGCGAGGGAATCGCCAGCACATCCTGAAACACCCCGTCCGCAGTGGTTTGCCGGGCCGTTACCGTGCTGAGCCATAACCCGGTCCGGCCCGCGAACTGCGGGCTGACCTCATAGCTCGCGCCCGTGCCGTCCTCGTTACGCTGGTAGCGAACTTCCGGCGGCAACTGATCCGGGTTAATGAGCTGGCCACTGGGCGTTTGCAGGCTAAAATCGACTTGATCCCCGGCATCCCAGTAGGCGGAGAACTCCAGGCTGGCGCCCTCATCAGCGGAACCGATCAGCGTCTTCAGGGCGAACGGTTCGCTGGGCGTGATTTGATCAACGCCATCGTCGTTGACGATCGCAACAGCCTCGCCCTCGACATCATTGACCATCTGCGCAGTCGCCTGAGCCACTTCGCTGTCGTCGTTGGCTACGGCGTAGCGCCCGCTGGTCTGTTCAGCCAGCGCCCCTAACAGCACCCGATCGCTGCTGGCGGCCTGAGTACGCGCCGAGAGACGCTGCGCTTGGCGAGCCGGGCCAGTGCTGATCTGAATCGGGTTAATCGCTACGCTTTTCTCTCGATAAGCCTGCACAACCGCGCTATCTACGGTGGCGCTGGTGGACAGCAACAGGGTCGAGGCGGTGTTGGCGGGGCTGTCGGCATCGTTAATGATCGCCAGCGCCGCCCGCAGCGCCTGATCAGGCGGGTCATTCGCCGCGCTCTGCACAATCCCGTTGATCGCTGCCTGAATGTCGGCCCGGCTATCACCCACCCGGACCAAAGTCTGTACCGGGTTGGCGACAAAGTCGGGATAGGCCAGCACCGCCACCTGGGCATTGTCATTGAGGGCGTCCACCGCGCCCTTGGCGGATTGCTTGGCGGCGTTCAGTTGCGCCAGCGTCAAGCTCTGGTTAATCACCAGCACCATGAGGCTGCCCTCGTTCATGTACACCACCTGCAACCGCTCGTCGCCGCCGGTTGGCTTTTTCAGTGAATCTGCGGTCGGCGCTTTCTTCAGGTTCCTGAAGGCCTCAAACCAGGTACGAATCGGGCCGCCGTACCCTGCTGCAGTTTCACTGTCCTTGTTCGGGTCCTGAATCATGGTCTCCCAGGCCGAACGCTGATAGACCCGCCACTGGGCGGTTTTTTGCGTTGATTTATCTGCGTAGTCGCTGGCGGTGCTAAGGCTAATGAACTTCAGATGCTCGTTCATGATGGTGTTACGGGGCGTATCGTTCTCCAGCGGATCTCCCAAATCCTCAGAGGATTTTGTGTCCGCTTCGGCATACTCATCGAGGAGTCCATAGCTGTAATGTCCTACTTCATGCGCGAGAGTCTTGCCAAGCGCTTCGACAGACTCGGGCTTTTCCGTCTCTTTATCAACGGTAAAAATCTCTATTTCATAACTGCGCCGTTTCCAGCCACTGACACTGGCGCTCGCTCGTCCCAGCTTGTCGAGAAATTGAATATCGGCCCGTTTCAGAAACTGACTCTCATCGTAAACATAAACCGTACCGACTTGATGTTTGCCCTCGGTCATGGTGTACAAGCTGCGGGCAAACTGTTTAAGTGTGTCGTGTACATAGGTTTTATCTCGCCCTTTGTCGGGGGGATTGGCGAGATTCCAGTCCAAGCTCATTACAAAATTCAGGGTGCTGACGCCAGATTCGGAATTGTGACTACTCACTCCGGTCAGTGGATGATCGGCTGCTTGCCCGACTAGCGGAATAGCCAGGGCCAGACTTAGCGCTATGGTTAATGGTTTTAACTGGAAATGGTTCATGGTTATTCTCCTTATTTGGCAATCATCGTACCTAAATCAATCACTACCGAAGAGCGGTTGGTCATCAGGTGGCGGAGATGCGCTGACTTAATTGGAGTACCCCCATTTCCAATTAAGTTACTGTTACAGGTTCGCCCAAAAAGTGGATGAATAATGCAGATTGTCGCGTCATAAGCTCCGGTGAATTCGAGATCAATTTTCAACTTTCGGCCAATATATCATACACTATACATGTTGTGTAATTTCTAAATACCAGCTGATTTTTCAAATAAAAATATTCTTATTAATTAGGACGTTCGCTTGAGGGCCTAAAATCCATATTTTTAGATGCATAAGTTCATTTTTTAGACATTTTGACATACCCAGGCATCCAATATTTTCAATAAGTTACCTGATAAGCTCTTTTGATAGAAAGACGAAATAGGGGTCAAAGCGAAAGTCCTAATATTGCTGTGTTCAGGTACGGACACCGCGTGTTCTTCAAGCAGTGCATGAGCCTCATTGGCCTCCGCATCCAGCATCAGCACCGGGCGACCCGCCTTCATGGCGGCATCAACCAACACATCGGCGCCGCCGCCATCCTGCAGGTCATGCGCTTCGATCAGGTCGCCATCTACAATCACCAGGTCATAGGGAGTTGGCGACTGACTGCCGTTGTAAATGTCGAAGGTCAGGCGATTGGCGAGGGCAACGGCGACTGGCCCGGTGGGCATCCCAAAACTCAGCGCCCGCAGCGATCCATCAGCGGTCGTGGGTGAATCATCCGAATTGCAACCTGCCAGGAATAACAGGGCGCACAACGCCATTGGAACCGGCCACCGCTGAACGGGTTGATGAGTAGTCATGCTCGGGAACATGGTTTTATCCTCATTGGTGGTTAGCAGGAATCATTTCAATAGGCGTTAGTATGCGGAAAATTCCACATTTTTTACATGCCTATTTTCCGGCCAATTCCGATTGATTCCGACACTGCTGCAGGACGCCAGACCTTTCATTCTGAACATTGCCTGCCTCAAGCATGTTGATCTGAACCAGCAATGCCGCGAGCGCCCCACGATGCCGTTCCACCACCGCCCGCCCACGCTGCCCCGCATTCCGACCTGACGCCGGATCGGCCAGCAGCCGATCCACCGCCGCCGCCAGTTCCCCTGCATTGCCCACCTGCCACGCTGCTCCCGCCTGCAGCAACCGTTCGCTGGCTTCGGTGAAGTTGAACATGTGCGGGCCAAACAGGGTGGGTAGACCCAGCAGCGCCGGCTCCAGCACGTTATGGCCGCCGGTGGGAATCAGACTGCCCCCGACGAAAGCCAGATCAGCGGCGGCGTAGAAGCGCAGCAATTCGCCCATGCTGTCGCCGAGAAAAACTGCGGTTTCCACTGAACAAGGCTGCTTTTCACTGCGCCGGGTCACGCTAAACCCGCGCCGCCGACACAACTCCGCTACGCTATCGAACCGTTCCGGGTGACGCGGAACCAGCAACAGCAACAGATCCGGCCAGAAACCGCGCAATTGGGCGAAGGCATCCAGCACCTGTTCATCCTCGCCAATATGAGTACTGGCGGCGATCCACACCGGCCGATTTTCCCCGAATAACTCCCGCCGCAGTTGTCGCCCCTGTTCCGCTAAATCATCCGGCAGGGTCAGGTCATATTTGAGATTGCCGGTCACTGCCACCCGTGGCGCACCCAATGCCCGGAACCGTTCCGCATCAGCTTCAGACTGGGCAGCGATCAGCGCGATATCATGCAGCATTGGCCTGGTCAACCAGCCAAACCGGGCATAGCCGCGCATGGATCGTTCCGACAGCCGGGCGTTGGCGATCAGCGTCGGAATGCCGGCGGCCGCGCACTGATGCAGTAGATTCGGCCATAACTCGGTTTCCATGATGATCGCCAGCTGGGGTTGGGCCTGGCGCAGGAAGCGCCGCACCGCACCCGGCAAGTCATACGGGGCGTAGACATGCTGAACCTGATCGCCGAGCGCCTCGCGCACCTGGCGGGAACCGGTCAGGGTGGTGGTCGTAACCAGGATCGTCCGGTGGGGATCGCGTTCCCGCAGCGCCCGGATCAAGGGCAAGGCGGCGCGAGTTTCCCCGACGGAAACCGCGTGCAGCCACAGGCAAGCCGGTTCCGGCAACGGCGCAATCCAGCCGAATCGTTCCCGCCAACGCTGGCGATGACCAGGATCGCGCTGTCCGCGCCAGTACAGCCGCAACAACGCCAACGGCAGCAGCAGATACAACAAACCGGTGTAGAGCAGCCGCATCGTCGTTTAGCCCGCGTCCGGCGCTTCCCGCACCCACATCAGCGTTGCGCCGATCACCGCCGCCGGCATCACCAGAAAATTCAGCACCGGAATCAGGGTCAGCAATAACGTCATCCCGCCAAAACCCAGGGTCAGCGGCCAGTGCCGACGCAGGAAGCGGCGCTGCTCGCGGAAATTCAGGCCGCGATTGCCGAGCGGATAATCAGCGTATTCCAGCGCCAGCATCCACGCACTGAACAGTGCCCACAACACCGGCGCAATGGCGTTAATCACTGGCACAAACGACAGCACGACCAGCGGAATCGCCCAGCCAATGAAGTACAGCAGCTTCCGCACTTCCGCTAGGGGACTCAGCGCCAGTTCTTTCCAGTTCAGTGCTGCGGCAGGACGCGGTGTGTCGGGTGTCGCCAATCGCTCGACCCGCTCGGCCAGCATGCCATTGAACGGCGCAGCGATCAGGTTGGCGACCACCGTAAAGGTATAAACCAGCACCACCAGTGCGGTCAGAATGAACAGCGGCCATAATAGCCAGTGCAGCCACGCCAGCCAGGTCGGCAGCAAACCCTCGACGTACTGATCAAACCGCTCGAACTGGCCGGTACTCCACCAGATGCCGGCGCCAAACAGCACGGTATTGATCAACAGCGGCATCGCCACGAAGCCGCGTAACCCGGCTTTGGGCAACCAGCGCAGACCGGTCAGAACATAGCCTGCGCCAGCGGCTAGAGAACGACTCATCGGGGGAACCTCCCGTTGCCGGCATTCGTTTCAAAACGCGGCAATCTCAGTTACTATTTTCAGGGTTATCCACGCCGCCGTCGTCATTGGCGGCGTTGCATTATAAGTAGTTATCACGGTTTCCCGGAGCGCCCGGATCCGCTAGTCGCTCCCTCTGTTCATCCCGTCAACCGCAAAGGAGTACCCCCGCATGAAATCCCCCGTTCGCGTTGTCATCACCGGCGCTGCCGGCAACATCGGCTATGCCATGGCGTTCCGTATCGCTTCCGGCAGCATGTTAGGCCCCGATCAGCCGGTGATCCTGCAACTGCTGGAAATCACCCCGGCGCTGCAAGCCTTGCAGGGCGTGGTGATGGAACTGAACGATTGCGCGTTCCCGCTGCTGGCCGGCACCGTCGCTACCGACAAGCTGGAAGTCGCGTTCAAGGACGCCAATTTCGCCATGCTGGTCGGCGCTCGTCCCCGCGGTCCCGGCATGGAGCGTAAAGACCTGCTGACCGCCAATGGCGCGATCTTCGGGCCGCAGGGCAAGGCGATCAACGACTACGCCGCCCGTGACGTGCGGGTGCTGGTGGTCGGCAATCCGGCCAACACCAACTCCTTGATCGCCGCCGCCAGCGCGCCTGATCTCAGTCCGCGCCAGTTCCACGCCATGACCCGGCTGGATCACAACCGCGCTCTGAGTCAACTGGCCGAGAAAACCGGCTGCCATGTCAACGACATCAAGAAGATGACTATCTGGGGCAACCATTCCTCGACCCAGTACCCGGACCTCAGCCAATGTACGGTCAAGGGCCAGGCTGCGACTGCACTGGTTGACCAAGGCTGGTACCGCGAGACCTTCATTCCTGACGTGCAGCAGCGCGGCGCGGCGATCATCAAAGCCCGCGGCGCATCGTCTGCCGCCTCCGCCGCCTCCTCGGCGATTGACCACATGCGCGACTGGGCGCTGGGCACTCCGGAGGGCGACTGGGTCAGCATGTCCGTCCCGTCCGACGGCTCCTACGGCATCGGCGAAGGGGTGATTTACTCCTATCCCTGCGTCTGCAAGAACGGCGACTACCAGATCGTGCAGGGCTTGCCGATTGATGCGTTCAGCCGCGAAAAGATGCTGGCTACCGAGCAGGAATTGCGCGAGGAACGCGCCAGCGTCGAAGACCTGCTCAAGGCCAGGTAAGCGTCGGTCAGAGTCGGGCCGCCGTCCCCGATATTTTTGCGTCGGGGATGGCGGGCAGGAAATTTCCTGCTCAGCAACTACACTTGAACGCGGCAACTATAGCCACGACTGAAAACCACTGAATTGAGGACATTCCCGCATGAAATTTGAAGAATTCCATAGTTGGTCCATCAAAGACCCGGAAGGATTCTGGGGCGAACAGGCCCAACTGATTCACTGGAACAAGCCACCGCAGCAAATCCGCGACTACAGCAAGCCGCCGTTTTGCAAGTGGTTTGTCGGTGGCGAAACCAATCTTTGCTACAACGCGGTGGACCGGCATCTGGCGGACCGCGCCGACCAGCAGGCGCTGATCTACATCTCGACCGAAACCGACGAGACCACGATCTACACCTACGCCGAGCTGTACCGCGAAGTGAACCGCTTCGCTGCGGTGCTGCAATCGCTGGGGGTCGGCAAGGGCGACCGGGTCATCATCTACATGCCGATGATCGCCGAAGCTGCGTTTGCGATGCTGGCCTGCGCTCGGGTCGGCGCGATTCACTCGGTGGTATTCGGCGGCTTCGCCCCGGCCAATCTGGCGGTGCGGATTGACGACGCCAAGCCCAAGCTGATGATCACTGCCGACGCCGGAATGCGCGGCGGCAAGGCGGTGCCCTACAAGCACCTGGTTGACGAATCCTGCCGCCTGTCCAAGTTTCCGCCGAAGAATGTGGTGATTTGCAACCGGGGTCTGGATAAGGATCTGACCCTGGTCGAAGGCCGCGATCTGGATTACGCGACGCTCCGCGCCCAGCACATGGACGCCGAAGTGCCGGTCACCTGGCTGGAATCCAACGAGCCGAGCTACATCCTGTACACCTCCGGCACTACCGGCATTCCCAAGGGCGTTCAGCGCGATACCGGCGGCTATGCGGTAGCGCTGGCTTCGACCATGAAGCACCTCTACCACATCAACCCCGGCGAAACGATGTTCGCTACCTCCGACATCGGCTGGGTGGTAGGGCATTCCTACATCGTCTATGGCCCGCTGATCAACGGCTCGCCAACCATCATGTACGAGGGGCTGCCGATTCGGCCCGATCCGGGCATCTGGTGGAAGATCGTCGAGGAGTACAAGGTGCGGACCATGTTCTCGTCGCCGACCGCAGTGCGGGTGCTGAAGTCGCAGGATCAGAAGTACATGACCATGTACGACGTGTCCTGCCTGCGCTACCTGTTCCTGGCCGGCGAGCCGCTGGATGAGCCGACCTCGCGCTGGATCAGCGATGCGCTGAAGATTCCGGTCATCGACCATTACTGGCAGACCGAAACCGGCTGGCCGATGCTGTCCTACCTGCCGGGCGTCGATCTCAAGCCGAACCGGTTTGGTTCACCGGGTTTCCCGGTGTATGGCTACAACATCCGGGTCATCAGCGAAGGCACCGGCGAGGAAATGCCCCGTGGTGAGAAGGGCGTGCTGGTGGTCGAACCGCCGTTGCCGCCGGGCTGCCTCAGCACGGTGTGGGGCGACGACAAGCGCTTTGTCCAGAGCTATTTCTCTAGCTTCAAAGAGATGCTGTACACCTCGTCCGACTGGGCGGTGTGTGACGAAGACGGCTATTACTTCATCCTGGGCCGCACCGATGACGTGATCAACGTCGCCGGGCATCGCTTGGGCACCCGCGAAATCGAAGAAGCGATCCAGAATCATGCCGCCGTCGCTGAAGTTGCGGTGATCGGGATGGCTGACAAGGTCAAGGGCCAGATTCCAGTGGGTTTCTGCCGGCTGAAGAATCCGGCTATTCTTGACGAAGCCGGCGCGACTGAGAAGATGGAGAAGGAAATCATCGGCAAGGTGCAGGAACTGCTCGGCGCCGTCGCCAAACCGCACCGGATTCACTTCGTCAGCGCGTTGCCCAAAACCCGTTCCGGCAAGCTGCTGCGTCGCTCGATTCAGGCGCTGGCCGAGGATCGGGATCCGGGCGATCTGTCCACCCTGGATGATCCGAACTCGCTGGAAGAAGTCCGGCGGGCGCTCAGCCACTAAACCGGTTCAGTTGCGCCGGCTGAATGGCGTAACGAATCCGCATTAAAAAAAGCCCTTCCCCACATCGGGGGAAGGGCTTTTTTGTCGCTCGCCGATCTACCACCTTAAACCGCTGCTACTGAAAACCCGCCAAGCCTCGCCCGATTGTTTCTATAATGGCGCTTCTCCCGCCACCGGTCTCGCCTCCCGACAACCCGCATGGAACTGATTCGCGGTCAACACAATCTCCGCCCTCGTCATCGGGGCTGCGTCGCCACCATCGGCAACTTTGATGGAGTTCATCTCGGCCATCAGGCGATTTTTGCCCAACTGGCCGAACAGGCGGTGCGGTTCCGCTTGCCCCGACTGATCGTAACCTTCGAGCCACAGCCCATGGAATTCTTCGCTGGTCCCCAGTCCCCGCCGGCCCGGTTGATGCGGCTACGCGAGAAATTGTTGGCGCTGGATGGCCTGGGTATCGAACGGGTGCTGTGCCTGGAATTCGATCACCGGCTGGCGGCTTTGCCGGCGCAGACCTTCATTGACGAGCTACTGGTGAACCAATTGGGACTCCGCTATCTAGTCATCGGCGATGATTTCCACTTCGGCCACCGCCGCATTGGCGACTTTGCCCTATTGCGCGAGTCCGGTCGGCAACACGGTTTCGAGGTGGTCGATAACCGCAGTTACCTGGTGGATGGCGAACGGGTCAGCAGTACCCGGATTCGCGAGGCGCTAGCGCAGGGTGATCTGGAACAAGCGGCGCGATTACTGGGCCGGCCTTATGACATGAATGGGCGGGTGGCGCATGGCGACCGGCGTGGCCGGACGATCGGATTTCCGACCGCTAACATTCACCTGCATCGCCGCGCTACCCCGGTGTATGGGGTCTATGCGGTGCTGATGAGCGGCCCTGATCTGCAACTCTGGCCGGGGGTCGCCAACATTGGTCGCCGGCCCACCGTGCAGGGAACTCGTGAGCAACTGGAAGTGCATCTGCTGGATTTTCAGAGCGATCTGTACGGACTGCATGTCAAGGTGGATTTTCTGCATTACCTTCGCCCGGAGCAACGGTTTGAATCGCTGGAGGCGCTGCGGCGGCAAATCCAGCGCGATGTGCGCCAGGCCCGTAGTTATTTCGCTGCCCAAGGGATTCGCCATTCACCGCTGTCACCGCTTGCTCAATCTTGGCAGGAAGCGTCAGGCGGTCCCGGTTGAAATATGGCGACCTTCGCCTGCCAGCGGGCGAGGGGCAAGGGCGGTTTGCCGTTAGGCATAGTTGGTGGTTCGCCGCCCGGTAGTCCTGGTCTCCGTCGCTGTCACCCTCTGCTCCTTGCGCTTGGCCGCGACCTCGACGCACAGCCGATGGTAGAACTCCCGGGCGCTGGGGGTCTCATCCCATAGTTGGTACTGGCGAACCACGGCGGCAAAGTCGCCCGGCGTCAGTTGCGCCAACTCCCAGAACTCGGCTTTCCACTCCCCCGCTTCCGCCAGATCGCTGCCCAGCCGCGCTAGTTCCTGCGCAAACAAGGCCCAGCGTTGCCACGGTTTCAGCCAGTCAAAGCGAATCTTCCACGAGAAGCGCCGCAGATAGGCTCCATAGGGTCAGGGTGGGTTTGGGTGAGGGCTTGAGAAAGCGCGCCATGAGCGCTTCGGCGCTGTCATGCGGAATCAGCAGGAAGTAGGGCAGTTCGCTCTGCGTGCTGATCTTGTCTTCCGGAGTAGCCATATCCGCGTGGATATCGACCAGGTCGGTGGACATCAGGACACCCATTGCATTGAGCGACGCCTGCACTTCCGGCAAGGGAACACCGACGATGACTATCACAAAATCCACTACAGGTATCCGTCAAGGCATCGCTGCAAGGCGAACTTGCCCGTTGTAGGAAGCAATATATGGGGAGGACAGGACGAGTTGCGTGAAATGGATTGCGTTAGGGAGCGATCCGGAAGAAGGGAGTCAATGCAGCAGGTGCAGCATTGCACCGCAGACAGCGTGGAGGCGATGGAATCGATGGATTTTCTGGTGCAGACCGGGAAAGCGGTCTGGGTGAATCATTCGAGCGTGTCCTTATGAGTTAGTCACTTTGTAACTGCTCAATTGTTTCTCTGCTCAATCCGGTTTTTTCGGCAATGACATCAACACTGAGTATTCCTAACAGGCTACGCGCAATCGCCATTTTTTCTGACTGACGACCTTTTTCAACCCCTTTCTCAATTCCCTTCTCAATCCCTTGTTCAATCCCTTGTTCAATCCCTTGTTTTATTCCATCATTAAAACCATCGCCATAAGAAGATTGAAACATACTGGCTTGATAATGCAGGTCTTCAACATACCGTGCATAGGCCGCCCGCTCTTGTGGAGATAATTTCATGATATCCAGCTTTTCCCGCGCAGACTGCAAGCCTTTAGCGGTAAAATGCTCCTTAATTTCTTCATGCTTGAGAAAGTAAATCCATTCATCCAGCGTATCCTTGGCGATATCGTCAAACTGGTTGATTTTGATCAGATAGTATTCGGGATACAAAGCGCTAACAGTGGTGTGCTGAAACAGAACTTTTTGCTTCTCGTTCAACTGCAACCGATCATGCTTATGCATTCCGGTAAATACTGTTTCACCGTGATAGATATAATCATCGCCTTGCCCCAGATCAAAATATAGAATGTTGACCGAGATCACCTTAACAATTTCGGCATAGGTTTGGCCTTCCGATAAATGCTCAGTGACGGTTTTGGCGACCCCATAAAACATCCGCTGTAAATAATCATATTCCCGGTCATACTGAATTTCGATCAGGACAATCTCTTGGCGGCTGTTTTTAATCTTCAAATCAACCCGATTAAATTTATCTGTCACTGCATCCTTGTTGCTTTCACTTTCCAACACTTCAACAATCTGGATATCGTCTTTAAGCAGTTCACTCAAAAACCCTTCCAGAATATCGAAGTTGGCTTTGCTGCGTAGCAGACGTTTAATAGCCCAGTCGAATGTGATCAATTTACGCACGACGGTTAATCCTCTGTAGGCGGTGTACCGACGCATGATCAGGATAGCGGATTTGCAAGGCTTGCCCGAAGTCCAGCCAGTCCGGCGGAATCGTGAAGTGGAACAGGTGCGCTGGACAGCGGCAGTCCGATGAACCAAAGCCCGGTAGCGGCACGACCCCGCCCAAAGTTTGCAATAACGCCGCCCAGTGATGCTCGCGGCGGATTGGATCGGGGCTGTACCACGCCTCAGTTAATGGCGCATGGCGACGCAGGTAGTCGATGTGCCAGTGCGGGCGGGCGGCGATCCGGGCATGGTGGGCGATGCGCGCCCGCAATCCGCCGGGGCCTAGCGCACTGCCGACATAGACGCAACAGCCGGGACTCAAGTGCAATTCACCTCGTTGACCAATAGTGACGATCAACGGTTCCGCGATGGTCAGCCACAGGGCGTAGGTCCCTGAGCGGGAGTCGGCGATCAGCGGTTCCATGCCATCAGGATAGATCAGCGTTACCGGCAACCGACGTCCAGTCTTTGCCGCGATAGACCCGAACCGGATTGCCGCGAATCAACTGGGTGTGTTGCCGCCAGCGGGTGGTGTTGTCCTCAAGCGTTTTGGTTTCGGCCCGTTCTGCGAAGAGATTCGCCAGTCGGGCCAGCGCGAGGCGGCGGTTCAGGTGCTGTGAACGCTCTTCTGCGGTCAAGTCCCGGCTGAGTCGGGGAGCCAGTTGTCCCACGACCCATTCGCACTCGGCGGGACCGCGCCCGGAAGAAAGCTGAAGCCACAAGGTCGGCGTAGTCATGAGCGGTTCCGTTGACGGTTGAATTGGCGTGCGCCCGGTTGACGATGGGCCGGACGCCGGACTTTGTAGGTGAGAACCGGATGCAATGTAGCGATCACGTCGATCAATCCGGCCTCGCCCAGATCGGCCACCACCCGGTCGATGCCCTTGTAATTCTCCGGGGCCTCGTCATAGAGCAGTTCCTTGTCTTCGCAGATCACCCGACCACCGAGGGCGGTCATGATCAGATCTTCAGGCCGTTGCCGGTTGCTCAGCCGACTGCGTGCTTCGCCGCGTTTCCACTTGCGCCCCGCGCCATGCGCCAGCGAGCGCAGGCTGTGATCGCAATCGGATCGCGGTTGCACCAGATAGGACAGGGTTCCGCGTGAACCGGGGATCACGACCGGGCCACGGTCGGCGGGAGCCGCGCCTTTGCGATGCAGCCATAGCCGCTCGCCGCGCCAGTCCAGCGGCTGAACCAGGTTATGCCAGATATCCAGCCGGCATTCCCCGGTCGCGTTCAGCGCGGTCAGCACCCGGTGGGCAATGAGCTGACGATTGAGGGCCGCCCAGCGCAGCGCCTGATCATGCTGGCGTAGATAGTCAGTGGCTTCAGGACTGGCGGGATCGAGGCCGTGGTGGCCCTGCCGGTCGATGGCCGCCCGCAAAACCGCTTCGCCCAGACCACGGGAACCGCTGTGGACCAGCAGCAACAGGCCATCGGGATCGATGCCCAGCGTTGCCAAAGCGGTCGGATCGATCACGGTCTCGATGGCCTGCACTTCGGCAAAGTGATTGCCGCCGCCGATGGTGCCCAGTGCAGCGTCGAAGGCCGTGGGTTCCAGGCTGGATTGCGCCCGCCAGTCAGTGAGATCGCCGTCCCAGCGATCTTCGAGTCCCTGCAAGCGTTCGGCGGCGCGCTCCGGCTTGAACTTGCGCTGTAGCAGGTCCAGCGGCCAGAGCGCCATGCCGCAACCGATGTCGTTGCCTACCAGCGCCGGGTAAATCCGCTCGCTCAGAAAGGCCGCGCCAATAGGATAGCCTTTTCCCGGATGCAGATCGGGGAGTCCCACGGCTTGGCGCATTCCCGGCAATGCGGCGGTCTGCTCCAGTTGACGCAGAGCCTCGCCTTCAATCCAGGTCTGGATGGAGGCGATGAGTTGGTAGTTTGGGGTCATGGGTTAAACCGAGATCTCCGGTAGTCTTGCCTTCATCCCCGACCAGAATCAGGCTTAATATCCGTTGTGACTCAGGCCAATCGGGATGAATCGTAAGAGCAACGATGCACAGGGCAGCTTTGGGCAAATGGCGGTTAATGTGTTCACCGAAAGCATCAAATTCATTGACGGTGAGACTATCGTTGGCATGAAGCCAGGCGATAGCGCCGCTACAGCGCGGGTGATCGAGGGTTTGCATGTGATCGATGATGATTTCCGCCGCCGCTCCCAGTCCGATGAGCAGCGGATCGTGTGGCGAATCGCGCAGATTACGTTCCGCCTTGTCCATGGTTTCCGGCAACCGCTCGAAGACCGGAATCAGGGAATAGGCATCCATTTGAATGATCCTCTTCGTTGAAATACCCGTTTTTCAATGGAACGAATATATAGCAGTCCTTTACAGATTGTAAAATAATCAATTATTCTTAGGACTTTCGCTTGGACCTCTATATTTGTCTTTCCATCATAGGACTTTCGCTTGAGGGCCTAAAATACATGTTTTTAGATGCATAAGTTCATTTTTTAGACATTTCGACATACCCAGGCATCCAATATTTTCAATAAGTTACCTGATAAGCTCTTTTGATAGAAAGACGAAATAGGGGTCCAAGCGAAAGTCCTAAAAAGGAAAAAATTTTTTACGGGATAATTTCTTTAATAATAAAATTTTTCATCATGTCAAAACCTGCTTCTTTGATATTATTAATAAGAATATTTTCAATTTTGAAAAAATCAGATGGTATTTAGAAATTACACAACCTGTATAGGATTGCTTATTATTAACCGGATTAAAACGGGGGAAACCTATGTTGAAGTGATTTTTGAAGGGCAGATTATTTATTGCTATGAGGGGGGTTTAAAGAGAAAACCTGGCAGAATACGGGTGAACTTAAAGAGCGTAATTCTGAAGTCCCTGAAAGCGCTTTAGTCAATTGCTTTTCCTCCATGTATCGAGACACTATTATCGGCCAAGCCTTTATTGGTTCACAGCGATGCTTGGGTTTAGAATGACCAAATTGATGGACAGCCATTTAATGATGAGCTATTGGCTAGTTTTTCCTGTTATGAAGACCATAAGTTCCGCACCGGTTTTTTAGAGGTTTACCGTGACTGATTACAAAGACACCCTTAATCTGCCCCAGACTCCTTTTCCGATGAAGGCCGATCTCGCCAAGCGGGAGCCGGAATTGTTGCGTTATTGGCAGGAACTGGATTTATATCACCGGCAACGGGCAGAATTCGCCGGACGACCCAAATTCGTGCTGCATGATGGCCCGCCCTATGCCAATGGCGTGATTCATATCGGCCACGCGGTGAATAAGGTGCTGAAAGACATAATCGTTAAATCGCGGACTCTGAGCGGTTTTGACGCGCCTTATGTGCCGGGCTGGGATTGCCACGGCTTACCGATTGAGCAAGTGGTGGAAAAGAAGCTGGGCAAGGTCGGAGTGAAAGTAGACGCCGCTGGGTTTCGCAATGCCTGCCGGGCGTTTGCGGCAGAACAGGTCGCCAGTCAGAGCGCCGATTTCCAGCGGTTGGCAGTGCTGGGCGATTGGTCAAATCCATATTTGACGATGGACTTTCGGGCTGAGGCCGACATCGTGCGTTCACTGGCGAAAATCATCGCCAATGGCCATTTGCATCGCGGTTCCAAGCCGGTGCATTGGTGCATTGACTGTGGGTCGGCATTAGCCGAAGCCGAAGTAGAATATGAAGACCGCGAATCGCTGGCGATTGACGTGCGCTTCCCGGTCGCCAATCCCGAAGCCTTGCTGGCTCGCTTGCATCATGTCGAGGGCCATGACGGCAAAGGCGCTTTCTCAGTGGTGATCTGGACGACCACCCCGTGGACCTTGCCGGCCAACCGGGCGGTGGCGGTGAATCCCGGCTTTGAATATGTGCTGGCGCAAGTCGAAACTGACCGAGGCTGGGAACGGCTGCTGGTTGCCGAGCCGTTGTTAAAAGAGTCGCTGGCCCGCTGGCAGGTCGAAAGCTATCAAATTATCGCCTATGGACCGGGCCGCGATCTGGAAGGGTTGACGTTGCGCCACCCGTTTTACGACCGCGAAGTGCCGATCATCCTTGGCGACCATGTCACCACCGAGGCCGGCACCGGTGCAGTGCATACCGCCCCGGCCCACGGCCAGGAAGATTACGCGGTCGGTTGCCGTTATGACTTGCCGGTAGACAATCCGGTCGGGCCGGATGGCCGATTTCTGACCGATACCCCGCTGTTTGCCGGATTACACGTTTTCGCCGCCAATGAGCGGGTGATCGATACGCTTAAAGCGCACGGGATGTTATTGCGGGTCGCTCGTCTCAAGCACAGTTATCCGCATTGCTGGCGGCATAAAACCCCGGTGATTTTCCGCGCCACTCCGCAATGGTTTATCAGCATGGAACAGCACGGTCTGCGCGCCCGCGCTTTGGAGGAAATTAAAAAGGTGCGGTTTACTCCCGACTGGGGCGAGGCGCGAATTCAGGGTATGGTCGCCAATCGCCCGGACTGGTGCATTTCCCGACAGCGCTATTGGGGCGTACCGATCACGTTGTTTATCCATAACCAGACCGGCGAATTGCATCCCAATACCCTGGAGTTAATGGAACAGGTCGCACAACGGATTGAACAGGGCGGCATTAATGCCTGGTTTGAACTCGATCCGGTGGAATTACTCGGCGCGGATGCCGCGAATTACACCAAGACCCCGGATACGCTGGATGTGTGGTTTGATTCAGGCACCACCCATCTTTCGGTACTCGATCGGCGCCCGGAACTGCATTTCCCGGCGGATTTATATCTGGAAGGCTCGGATCAGCATCGCGGCTGGTTTCAGTCCTCGCTACTGGCGTCAGTGGCGATGCGCGGCATTGCCCCGTACAAAGGTTTATTGACCCATGGCTTCACCGTCGATGCCCAGGGCCGCAAGATGTCCAAGTCCATGGGCAATGTGGTCGCGCCGCAGAAAGTGGTCAATTCGCTGGGCGCGGATGTGCTGCGGCTGTGGGTGGCGGCGACCGACTACCGCGCTGAAATGGGCGTGTCCGACGAGATTCTCAAGCGGATGGCCGATTCCTACCGGCGGATGCGCAATACCGCCCGGTTTCTGCTGGCTAATCTCAACGGCTTTGATCCCACGCAGCATTTATTACCGCCCGAACAAATGCTGGCGCTGGATCGCTGGGCGGTGGATCGGACCCGGCGCTTGCAGGCGGAGATTCTGGAGGCGTATGACCAGTACCAGTTCCATCTGATTTACCAGAAGGTTCATAACTTCTGTTCGATGGACCTGGGCAGTCTGTATCTGGACATCCTCAAGGATCGCCAGTACACCACTGGCCGCGACAGCATCGCCCGACGCTCGGCGCAGACCGCGATGCAGCACATCCTGGAAGCAATGACCCGCTGGCTGGCCCCGATTCTGAGTTTCACCGCTGAAGAACTGTGGCGGAATCTGCCCGGCGAGCGTGGCCCCTCGGTGTTCCTGACCACTTGGTATGAGGGATTATTCGAGGTCAGCGACGAGGAGATGCTGAATGCGGCGTATTGGGATCGGCTGATTGCGGTGCGGGAAGCGGTCAGCAAGGAACTGGAGAAATTGCGAGTTGCCGGCGGGATTGGTTCCGGGCTGGATGCCGAGGTCGATTTGTACAGCGATGGCGAACTGGCTGCTGATTTGGGCCGAATCGGCGATGAACTGCGCTTCTTCCTGATCACGTCCTATGCCCGGATTCAGCCCTTGGCCACCAAACCCGGCGATGCGGTCGAAATCCAGATCAACGGCCAGACTCTAGCGATTCGGGTTCTGCCCAGCGCTCATGCCAAATGCGTCCGCTGCTGGCATCACCGCGAGGATGTGGGCAGGAATGCCGATCATCCTGAGTTGTGTGGGCGCTGTGTGGAGAATGCGTTTGGGGCGGGAGAAGAGCGAAGGTTTGCCTGAACCATGACCGACTACGACAACCCCTGGAAAACCGCGCTGGAGCGGTATTTTCCGCAATTCATGGCGTTATTCTTCCCGGAAGCCCATGCCGGGATTGACTGGAGCCGGGGTTACGCCTTTCTGGACAAAGAGTTGCAGAAAGTCGTCCGGGATGCCAAGTTGGGGCGGCGATTGGCCGACAAGCTGGTGCGGGTTTACGGCACCGATGGCGTAGAAGATCGGGTGCTGGCGCATATCGAAGTGCAAGGTCAGCCGGAACCTGGTTTCGCCAAGCGAATGTATGTCTACAACTACCGGCTGTTCGACCGTTACGACCGGCCAGTTGTGAGTCTAGCAGTGCTGGGCGATGCGGCAGGGAAAACCACCGAGCGGTTGGCTACCAGCGCTGGAGTTCTGCGGTGAGTCTGGAGTTCCCTGTGGTCTGCCTTGCCGACTACCGCGAGCGTTGGCAAGAACTGGATCAATCCAGCAATCCGTTCGCGGTTGCTGTCCAGGCCCACCTCAAAGCGCGGGAAACCCATCACGACGTTATCGCCCGCTATCAAGCCAAGCTGGATCTGATCAAAAGTCTGTACCGGCGCGGCTGGCAACAGCAGGATATATTGGAGCTGTTCCGCTTTATCGACTGGGTGCTGGAACTGCCCGCCGGACTGGAAAATCAGTTATGGAACGAAGTGCAAGCGACTGAGGAGGTACAAAAAGTGCGCTACCTATCCACTATCGAACGGATGTTCATTGACCGGGGTTTTCAAAAAGGTCTCGACGAAGGCAAAGCCGAGGGCAAAGCCGAGCTGCTGACACGATTGCTCCAACGGCGGTTTGGGCCATTGCCCGACTGGGTCGAAACCCGATTGAGCCAGGCAACGCCGGCGCAACTGGACACCTGGGCTGACCGCGTGTTCGACGCTACCCTGCTGGAATCCGTGTTCGATTAGCCTGGAACCCGTTCATGCTCAAACCCTGGCTGTGGCTTAGCGTTCTGGTCATCCTGCTGGATCAGGCGACCAAAACTTTGGCAGAAACCCTGCTGGTCATGCACCAGCCCATCCCGGTGCTGCCCTCGTTTAACTTCATGCTGACCTACAACACCGGCGCAGCCTTCAGCTTTCTGGCCGATGCCGGTGGTTGGCAACGCTGGTTCTTTCTGGGACTGGGCGCGTCAGTCAGCATCGGCCTGATCGTCTGGCTGCATCGGCTCAAACCCGAGGAAAAACGGCTGGCGCTGGCGCTCGCGCTGATTCTGGGCGGGGCGGTCGGTAATCTCATCGACCGGGCCTGGCTGGGCCAAGTCATCGACTTCATTCAGCTCTATTACGACCGCTGGTACTGGCCGGCTTTCAACATCGCCGATTCGGCCATTACGCTGGGGGCCATGCTGCTGGTGCTGGACAGCTTCTGGGCGCGGGAAGCCAGTCCCCGGTTGAGCTGACAGGAGACGCTTTTGAATACTCAGATCCATCTCGCCAATCCCCGTGGTTTCTGCGCCGGGGTTGACCGGGCCATCGGCATTGTTGAGCGGGCGCTGGATTTGTACGGCGCGCCGATCTACGTCCGCCATGAAGTCGTGCATAACCGTTTCGTCGTCGATGATCTGCGGCGGCGTGGCGCGGTCTTCGTCGAGGAACTGGATGAAATTCCCGACGGTGCGACGGTGATCTTCAGCGCTCATGGCGTGTCGCGGACGGTGCAGGAAGAAGCGGCGCGACGTGGCCTTAAAGTCTTCGATGCCACCTGTCCGCTGGTCACCAAGGTCCACACCGAGGTCAGTCGCCACGGGCACAGCGGACGCGAGGTGATTCTGATCGGCCACGCCGGTCACCCGGAAGTTGAAGGCACCATGGGCCAATACGACGCCAGTCAGGACGGGCGGATGTATCTGATCGAAAAAGTCGAGGATGTGCCGGCGTTGACCGTGCGCGATCCTGCCGAACTGGCCTATGTGACCCAAACTACGCTGTCGGTCGATGATACCGCGCGCATTGTCGCTGCCCTACGCGACCGATTTCCTGCGATTCAGGGACCACGCAAGGACGACATCTGCTACGCCACCCAGAATCGTCAGGATGCGGTCAAGGAGTTGTCGAGTCGTTGCCAGTTGCTACTGGTGGTCGGCTCGCGCAGCAGTTCCAATTCCAACCGGCTGCGGGAACTGGCCGAGAAGGAAGGCGCACCTGCTTATTTAATCGACGGGCCGGCGGATATTGACCCGGCCTGGCTGGTCGATAAAACCGCGATTGGCGTCACCGCTGGCGCTTCGGCCCCGGAAGTGCTGGTGCAACAGGTCATCGCCCGACTGCGGGAATTGGGCGCGACTGCGGTGCTGGAAAGCGTCGGGCGGGAAGAAAACGTCGTGTTCGCCCTGCCAAGAGAACTCCGGTGATTTTGCCAGAGCGCGGGTTCCTCCCCAACTTCTGCGCCAACCGCACAGTCTTTCTGACTGTGCTGGTGGTCGAACTGCTGGCCTTTGTCCTGGCGCTGGCCGATACCCACGCCTGGGACGAGTTCTGGCCGCAACTGGCGCTGAAGTCCCTGTTCATGCAATGGGTGGCGCTGGGGATCGCAGCGGTGCTGTGTCGCAGTCGCCGCCGGCTGGCCAAGCTCACGACTCCCGCAACTACGCTGGCTGCCTTCGGCATCGCCCAGATCATCACTCTGCTGTGTTCGTTGCCAGCGCTGTGGTTGGCCGCCAGCGCCGGGTTGGGTCCTGACCTGACCGAGCAGTGGCCGGTCATCGTCCGCAATCAGGCCATCAGCGGCATCATCACCCTGCTGGCGTTGCGCTATTTCTATGTCCAGCATCAATGGCAGCAGCAAATTGAAGCCGAGGCCCGCGCCCGCTTGCAGGCTTTGCAAGCCCGGATTCATCCGCATTTCCTGTTCAATACCCTGAACGCAATTGCCGGGCTGATTTCGGGTCGGCCCGAACAGGCTGAACAGGCGGTGCTAGATCTGGCGGATTTACTGCGTTCGGCACTGGCGGATCGAGCATCGGTTCCGTTAGCCGAGGAATTGGAGCTGACCCGTCGCTATCTGGCGATCGAGACGCTGCGGATGGGCGAACGGCTGACTGTCGATTGGCGTCTCGACGACGACCTGCCGCTGGATGCGCCATTGCCGCCGTTGCTGTTGCAACCGCTGGTCGAAAACGCCATTCGCCATGGGATTCAGCGATTGCCGGAAGGAGGAACCTTGGGTATTCGGGTTGAAAAACGGACCCGCGAACTGCGCTTCACCATCATAAATCCCCAACCACTCGATCAGGAATTGAGTAAAGCGGGTCAGCAGATTGCCCAGGATAATGTCCGTCAACGCCTGCAACTGGCTTATGAAACGATTGATCCGTTAGCCATCGTGGTCGCGCCGGAGCATTACCAGGTCAGCTTCGCCATTCCGCTGGCCCGGCCATGAAAGCGGCACTCACTCCCCAGCCCATTGCAGGCAGAGGAGTGAGCGAACCGTGGAAGATTACTTCTTCTCAGCAGGCTTGCTGTCTTTAGCGGCTTCAGGAGCCGGCTTGGCTTGAACCTGAATTTCGGTGACCTCGATCTTGGCGCCGGACTTCAGCTTTTCCAGGTAGTCATTCACGACCTTGCTTTGCAACATCTGCGCGATCTGGGGCTTCAACTCGTCCATCGACGGCGGAGTCGCGTCGCGGGTATCTTCCAGCAGGATCACATGCCAGCCGAACTGGGTTTGCACCGGCTGTTCCGTGTACTTGCCCTTCTCCAGCTTGGCGGCGGCCTGTGCGAACGGCGGCACCATCATGCTCGGCGCGAACCAGCCCAGATCGCCGCCCTGGGCTGCGGAACTGTCGCTGGATTTGGTCTTGGCCAGTTCAGCAAAACTGCCGCCTTTCTTGAGTTCTTCGATAATCGCCTTGGCCTTGTCCTCGGTATCCACCAGGATATGACTGGCCTTGTATTCCTTGCCCTTCATCGCTGCAACCGCAGTTTCATACTCTTTCTTGATAGCGTCCTCGCTAGGCGTGTTGTCAGCCAACATTTTGCGGACCACGCTGCTGGCCAGCAGGTTGTTCTGCATCATCTGCAACTGTTGCTTGATTTGCGGGTCATCCGCCAGCTTCTGCTTGGCGGCTTCCTGCAGCAACAATTCTTCCATCACCAGTTGATCCACCAGCGCCTTGACGCCCTCCGGTGAATCCACCTTGGCCCGGCCCTTGAGTTGCTGCGCGTACTGATCAAACAGCGATTTCGGAATGGGCTTGCCGTTGATGGTCGCCACCGGATCGGGAATGGTGAACGATGGAGCCGGCGCGGCGGCGGGCATGGCTGGAGCTGGGGTTGCGGTCGCCGGCGTAGGGGCCGCTTCGGGTTTCTTGTCTTCGGCTGCCAAGGCTACGCCGGACAGCAGCAGAGCGGAAGAAAGAGCCAGCAGGGGAAGAGCCAAACGGTTGGTTTTTTTCATGCTCGTTGTTTTCCAGAAGGTTGAGAGAAATGAGAAATCAGGTTTCGTCCGGAGTCCGCGCCGTGATGCTCAGCGCGTGAATCTCCTGACGCATTAAATCAGCCAGCGCGGCATTCACCAACCGATGGCGTTGCAGCAGAGTTTTGCCAATAAAGGTGGCTGAGACAATCTGAACCGAAAAATGACCGCCGTCCCGCGCCCCGGCATGACCAGAATGGGCAACGCTATCGTCGATGATCTCCAGCGATTCAGGGGTCAGCGCGGTCCGCAGCCGTTGTTCAATCAGGGCGACCCGATCCATCATGCCGGCAATACCTTGCGAAACGGATAGACGTCCACTCCGGCATACACGCCGGCAGCGACATAGGGATCGGCCTCAGCCCAGGCGCGGGCCTCTTCCAGCGAGGTGAATTCAGCGACCACCAAGCTGCCCTGAAAGCCGGCGGGACCCGGATCAGGGCTATCAATCGCCGGCAACGGCCCGGCCAGAATCAACCGGCCCTCAGCCAGCAGCGCGTTCAGCCGCTCCAGATGAGCCGGACGAACGGCCAGGCGCCGGGTCAGGCTCTCTGGCGCATCGCGGCCCAGGATGGCGTACAACATGGTTCAGGACTCCTTTGAGGGCGCTTCATCGTCGAGTTTGAGGTGGCGGCTCATATACGCCGCTTGCGCCAGCACGAACAGCACGGTCAGGCCGAGCATCCCAAACAGCTTGAAATTGACCCAGGTGTTTTCGTCGAAACTGAAGGCGACATACAGATTCAACGCGCCCAGCACACAGAAAAACAGGACCCAAGCGAACGTGAGCTTGACCCAGATCTGAGCGGGAAGTTCCAGTTGTCCGCCCATCATCCGCTCCAGCAAGGTTTTCTGGCCGATAAACCGACTACCGAGGAACGCTGCCGCAAACAGCCAGTTGACGATGGTTGGCTTCCATTTGACGAAGATGGGATCATGCAGAATCAGCGTCGCCCCGCCCAACACCAGCACCAGTCCGGCGGTGATCAGCGGCAGTTTTTCCACCCGATGCTGGCGCAGCCACAACCAGCCAACCTGAGCCAGGGTCGCGACAATGAGGATGCCGGTAGCCACATAAATATCGGCCATTTTGTAGGCGACAAAGAACAGCAGAATCGGTAGAAAATCGAACAGCAGTTTCATTGCAGGCAGGAGCCGTTTGGTTGATCAAGTGGCAAAAGAAAGGCGGCCTCATGGTCGCCGTCTTGACCGGACCGCGTCAGGCTGGCAAGTTGCCAACCCAGCGTAATCCGCGCTTTAATCTAAACCAGAGAATAGTACAGGCCATGAGCCGGTTATTACAAATTCATCCCGCCAACCCTCAACCCCGGCTGATTAACCAGGCGGTGGCGCAGTTGCGCGCGGGCGATGTCCTCATCTACCCCACCGATTCCAGCTACGCCCTGGGTTGCCAGTTGGGCGACAAATTGGCGGCAGATCGGATTCGCCAGATTCGCCAGACCGATCGCCAGCATAACTTCACCTTGGTTTGCCGCGATCTGTCGGAAATTGCGACCTACGCCAAGGTGGACAATCAGCGCTACCGGCTGCTGAAAGCCGCAACACCGGGGCCGTTCACCTTTATTCTGCAAGCCACCCATGAAGTGCCGCGCCGTCTACAGCATCCGCGCCGCAAGACCATCGGGGTGCGGGTGCCGGACCATGTCATCGTCCGCGCCCTGCTGGCGGAGCTGGGCGAGCCGATCATGAGTTGCACCCTGGTGCTGCCCGGCGACGAGTGGCCGCTGTCCGATCCGGAAGAAGTCGAGGAGCGCCTGGGTCATGCGGTCGATCTGATCATTGACGGCGGCCCCGGTCAGCATGAACCCACCACTGTGCTGGATCTGACCGGCGATGCGCCAACCCTGCTGCGCCAGGGCCTGGGCGATGCCGGCCCATTTCTTTAATGCCCGTCCAAACCGCCCTGCGTATAATCTCTTCATGCTCGATTTAAACCTGATTCAGCAAATCATTATCATGGCGCCGCCGCTGCTGCTGGCGATTACCCTGCATGAAGTCGCCCACGGCTGGGTGGCGCTGCGCTGTGGGGATACGACCGCCAAGGCTCAGGGCCGGCTCAGTCTCAATCCGCTACGGCATATCGATCCGATCGGCACGGTGCTGGTGCCGGGATTGCTGGCGGTCTTTGGCGGTTTCATTTTCGGCTGGGCCAAGCCGGTGCCGGTCAACTATGGCCGACTGCGGCAACCCAAGCGGGATATGGCGCTGGTGGCGTTGGCCGGGCCGCTGTCCAATCTGTTGATGGCGCTGGGCTGGGCGCTGGTGACGCTGGCCGGACAGACGCTGCATGGCCCGTTGCCATGGCTGGGTTTGCCGCTGATGGCGATGGGGGTTGCGGGTATTGATGTCAATGTGATGCTCGGCGTCCTGAATCTGGTACCCATTCCGCCGCTGGATGGATCGCGGGTGCTGGCCGGGGCATTGCCGAATCGCGCCGGGCAAATCATGGCCCAGATCGAACCCTATGGCCTCGTTATTTTGGTGGTGTTGCTCATGAGCGGCGTACTGAATCTGATGCCGATAGTCAATGCCATCCGCCATGTGATCCTGACCGTGTTTTTCTCCTGATTTCTTTTCTCCTGATTCCGCCTGCGAGTTTTATCCTGATCATGGAAATTACCCTGACCGGCATTACCACGACCGGCGCGCCGCATTTGGGCAACTATGTCGGCGCCATTCAGCCCGCCATTGCCGCCAGCCGCCGCACCGATGTTCAGTCGTTCTATTTTCTGGCTGATTATCATGCGCTGATCAAATGCCAGGACCCGGCCCTGGTTCACCGTTCCCGACTGGAAGTCGCTGCGACCTGGCTGGCGCTGGGACTAGATGTTAATAACGTTATCTTTTACGCCCAGACCGATATTCCTGAAATTCTGGAATTAACCTGGCTCCTGACCTGTATGACCGCCAAAGGTCTGATGAATCGCGCCCACGCCTATAAGGCCGCCGTGGCTGAAAATCTGGCCGATCCCGACAAGGATCCGGACAAAGCTGTAACCATGGGTCTGTTCTGTTATCCGATTCTGATGGCGGCGGATATTCTGATGTTCAAGGCCCATAAAATCCCGGTTGGCCGGGATCAGACTCAGCATCTGGAAATGGCCCGCGACATCGCTGCACGGTTTAATTACCTGTATGGCGAGCATTTTGTGTTGCCAGAAGCGGTCGTTGACGAGAAAAATGCGGTGCTGATTGGACTCGATGGGCGCAAGATGAGCAAGAGTTACGGCAATACGATTCCGCTGTTTGAGCCAGAGAAAAGTCTGCGCAAGTTAATTATGCGGATCAAGACCAATTCATTGCCGCCAGAAGCGCCTAAAGACCCGGAAACCTGCACCCTGTTCCAGATTTATCGGGCCTTTGCGACGGCTGAAGAAAGCGCCGCGATTCAACTGCGCTATGCGCAGGGCATTGGCTGGGGCGAAATGAAACAGATCCTGTTTGAGCGCCTGAATGCTGAACTCAGCGAGCCACGGCAACGGTATTACGAATTGCTGGAACAACCGGATCACATTGAACAGATTTTAAAAAAAGGCGCAGCGCGGGCCCGGGAATACAGCGTTCCTTTCCTGCAGGAATTGCGGCGAGCGGTAGGCATTCGACCACTGACGCTGTGAAATGGGTTGGACCCGGTCTTGACTACCGCTGAATCAGTTAATCCCGCTGTTGATGTGGCTGAAACGCCGCTACTGGCTAAAGTGGGCGGTCAACCATTTACCAAGATTCCGCATGATCTGTACATCCCGCCGGATGCGCTGGAAGTGTTTCTGGAAGCCTTCGAGGGACCGCTGGATTTGCTGCTGTATCTGATTCAGCGCCAGAATCTTAATATCCTCGACATTCCGATTGCCGATATTACCCGGCAATACATGGAATATCTGGCGCTGATGCAGGAGTTGCGGCTGGAATTGGCGGCGGAATACCTGGTGATGGCGGCATGGCTGGCGGAAATCAAATCCCGGCTGTTACTGCCGCGTCCGGCGACCGCCGAAGCTGAGGAACTGGACCCCCGCGCCGAACTGGTCCGCCGCCTCCAGGAATACGAACGTTTTCAACAGGCTGCGCGAACTTTGGACACCCTGCCGCGTCTGGAGCGCGACCTGTTCACCGCCAGCGCCGAGCCGGTTTATCGGGATCTCGTGCGGACTCCGCCGCCGGTCAATCTGGCCGATCTGCTAGACGCCCTGCGCGAGGTGATGAACCGGGCAGAACTGTTCACCCGCCACCCGATTCAGCGCGAGGCGCTGTCGGTGCGCGAGCGGATGAGCCAGGTGCTGGAGCAACTGGACGTGCTGCGCTTTACCGCATTTACTTCCCTGTTTCGCCCTGAAGAAGGGCGGCGGGGCTTGGTCGTGACCTTTATGGCGATACTGGAATTGCTGCGTGAGGCGCTGCTGGAACTGGTGCAAACTGAACCATTCGCGCCGATTCACGTTCGCCGCCGGAGTTAGCGTTGTCGCCATGCCGGAGCTGAAGATCCTCCTCGAAGCGTTGCTGCTGGCTGCTGGCGAACCGGTGACGCTGGAGCGGTTGCTGGAAACTTTCCCCGAGGCGGAGCGGCCCGACCGGGATGCCATCCGCACCGCGCTGGTCGATCTGGCGGCCAGTTATGCCGGGCGCGGCATGGAACTGGTCGAAGTCGCCAGCGGCTTTCGTCTGCAAGTGCCGAAACCCTTTTCGCCGTGGGTGTCCCGGCTGTGGGAGGAACGCGCCGCTAGCTATTCCCGCGCCTCGCTGGAAACTTTGGCCCTGATCGCCTACCGCCAGCCCATTACCCGGGGCGAGATTGAAGAAGTGCGCGGGGTCAGCGTCAGCACCAGCATCATGAAAACCTTGCAGGAGCGCGGCTGGATCAAGATCATCGGCCATCGCGAAGTCCCCGGTCATCCAGCCCTGTACGCCACCACTCGCGCCTTCCTGGATTATTTCAACCTCAAGAGCCTGGGCGATTTGCCGCCACTGGCCGCGCCGCGCGACTTGGCAGCGATTGGCGCGGCGCTGGAAGAGCGCACTGCCTTGCCCGACTCCTCACCGCAAACGGAATTTCCCGATGTCTGAACGCCTGCAAAAATTCCTGGCCAGCGCTGGTCTTGGCTCCCGTCGCCAGATTGAAGACTGGATTCGCCAGAACCGAATCATCGTCAACGGCCAGCCGGCCCAGATTGGTATGTCGGTCAGCGCTGCGGATCGGATCCAGATCGATGGCAAACCGGTGCGAGTCGCCCGGCAGCAGCAACCCCGGCGGGTGCTGGCCTATTACAAGCCGGTCGGAGAAATGACCACCCGCCGTGATCCGGGTGGTCGGCCCACCGTTTTTGATCGGCTGCCGCCAGTGCGGGATGGTCGCTGGATCGCGGTAGGCCGGCTGGACCTGAACACCCAGGGTTTGCTGCTGCTGACTAACGACGGCGAACTGGCCAATCAATTGATGCACCCTTCCTCCCGGATTGATCGGGAGTATGCGGTGCGGGTGGCGGGCGAGGTCACGCCGGAACAGTTGCGCCGGCTGCTGGAAGGCGTGCCGCTGGAGGATGGACCGGCCCGGTTCGATGAAATGCGCGAGGCCGGCGGCGAAGGCGTCAATCACTGGTATCACGTCATTCTGCGCGAAGGCCGTCATCGTGAGGTGCGGCGGCTGTGGGAATCGCAAGGGATTACGGTCAGCCGGCTGATTCGGGTGCGCTACGGGCCGGTGGTCTTGCGGCGGGGACTGCATCCCGGACGTTGGGATGAGCTGGACGAGGCGCAGATAGCGGAATTGTTGCAGGCGGCGAGCTATCAACCGCCGGCGGTGGAAGCGCAGCCACCGGCTGAATCCAGGCCGGTCTGGCCGGATAAACCCCAAAGAGGACGGAAGAAACCCTCAGCGGGTTCGGAGCGGCGGAGTACGCCCAGGCCGCCACGGTCAGACTCCTCCCGCGCCACTGGCCGTCCGGCCTCGGTCAAGCCCCAGCGCCCCGCCAGATCCGGTCGGGCCAGGCCGAATCCGGCCCGACCTTCTGATTCTGATTAGGTGATTTCTCATAAAAGACTATACCGGGCGTCGATGATCATCCAGAAACCAGCCACAGAAAAGCACGGAAAGACACGGAAAATTTTTTCAGTGTGTTCCGTGTTTTTCCGTGGCTAAAATTCTTGCGTTTGGTTCGAGTGGAAATTAAGGCAGGTATCCTCTTTTCAGGAAATCGCCTTAAATCATGTTCAATTCGAGCTTGGCCCGCATCGACATTTTTTCCGGAGACCACGGCGGCTCCCAGACCAGATCCACCGTGACTGATTCAATCCCGGGAACGCTGCGGGCGGCATTCTCCACCCACTCCGGCATGGATCCGGCCACCGGACATCCGGGGGCAGTCAAAGTCATTTCGATATCCGCATGACCTACCAGTGGATCGACATTCAGGCTGTAGATCAACCCCAGTTCGTAAATATCTACCGGAATCTCTGGATCGTAGACATTTTTCAGCGCCTTGATGATTCCGGCTTCCAACTCGCCAACATCCTGCAATGTCATTGTTGTCGTCATCTGCAGGGTCCCTTTATTCGGTTGCGACCGGCTGTTTATGCTGTTCCAGCGCGGCTCGGACCGCGTGCCAGGCCAAGGTGGCGCATTTAACCCGGCTCGGATAATCACGCACGCCGGCTAATACGCTCAATTTTCCCAGTCCTTTCGGACATTCGGAATTAGTCGTCACCACGGTATGAAACGCCTCAAACAGATGCTCGATTTCAGCTACCGGTTTGCCTTTTAACGCCTCGGTCATCAATGAGGCTGAGGCGCTGGAAATCGCACAGCCAGCCCCTTGAAAGGAAATGTCCTGAATAATGTCGTCATCAATGTCCAGAAAGACGCTAATTCGGTCGCCGCACAGCGGATTAACGCCATCAGCATGATGCGTGGGCTGGGGAAGAATGCGGAAATTACGGGGCCGCTTGTTGTGATCGAGGATCACTTCCTGATACAGATCGCGCAAGTCGTTCATTATGAAAATAACTCCTTCACTTTCCAAAGAGCTTTAACCAATGCATTCACTTCGTCGCTGGTGTTATAGACCGCAAACGAGGCGCGCGCAGTGGCTGGAACGCCATACCGTTGCATGACTGGCTGGGCGCAATGATGGCCGGCGCGAATCGCAACGCCCTCCCGGTCAAGAATGGTGCCGATGTCGTGGGGATGAATGTCTTGCAGAGTGAATGCGACTAGCGCCGCTTTATCTCGCGCCGTACCCATAATGCTCAGACCGGGAATCTCCAGCAATTGCACAGTGGCGTCGTCCAGCAAGTCGTTTTCATGAGCGGCGACGGTGCTTAGACCGAGCTGATTCACCCAGTCCAGCGCCGCACCCAGTCCAATCACTCCGGCGATATTCGGAGTCCCCGCCTCGAATTTATTGGGCAGATCAGCGTATTCGGTTTTCTCAAACGTGACCACGCTAATCATATCGCCGCCGCCCTGATACGGCGGCATTGCTTCCAATAAAATCTGCTTGCCATACAGTACACCGACGCCGCTTGGCCCGTAAACTTTATGGCCGGAAAAGGCGTAAAAATCGCAATCCAGCTCCTGTATATCAACCTTCAGATGAGCTATAGCCTGCGCCCCGTCAATGAGCGTAGGAATCCCTCGGGCGCGGGCCAAATCAACCATGGTTTTCACCGGATTGATCGTGCCCAGCGCATTGGAGATGTGAACAAACACCGCCAGTTTGACTCGTCCGCTGTTCAACAGTCGCTCATACTCTTCCAGAATCAACTCACCCGCATCGGTAAATGGAACCACTTTCAATACCGCCCCGGTACGCTGACACAATAATTGCCAGGGCACGATATTGGAATGATGCTCCATCCCGGTAATGACAATTTCATCGCCGGCTTTTACCGTATTGCCGCCAAAACTACTGGCGACCAGGTTGATGCTTTCCGTGGTCCCACGGGTAAAAATGATTTCCCGAACGCTGGCGGCATTCAGAAACGCCCGAACTTTCTCCCGCGCCCCTTCATAGGCGATCGTGGATCGTTCCGACAGCAGATGAACGCCGCGATGGATATTAGCATAATAGCGGCTGTAGCAGTCGCTGATCGCGTTAATCACCGCATTCGGCTTTTGCACCGAAGCGGCGTTATCCAAATAAACCAGCGGCTTGCCATGAATCTGCTGGCGCAGAATCGGAAATTCAGCGCGAATGCCAGTTAAATCCAGACTGGTATTACTGGCAGGCACAGTGGTTAATACAGGAAGGGCGCTCATCAGTTAATTTCCCTCAAGGCTATCCAACGCCAGTCGGGTCGCCAGCACCCGGTCCAGCCGTTCCCGCAAGGGCGTCAAGGCAATCCGGGTCAGGCTGTCTTTGGCAAAGGCGTGAACCAGCAGAGCGCGAGCCTGAGCCAGTGGAATTCCTCGGGCGCGGAGATAAAATTCGGCGTCTGGATCGAGAAAACCCGTGCTGGATCCATGCCCGCATTTCACATCATCTGCCAGAATTTCCAGTCGGGGATTCGCATGGGCCTGGGCGTGCCGAGACAGCAACAGATTGCGATTAGTCTGACGGGCATCGGTCTTTTGGGCGTGTTTCCGAACGTGAATCATTCCATCAAACACGGATCGGGACTTGCCCTCCAGTACACTTTTGAAAACCTGTTCACTGGTTCCATGCGGCTGAGCGTGTTCAATCCGGAGATGATAATCACCGGTCTGGTTTTCCTGGCCCAAGGTCAGGCCATTAACCAGGCACTCGGCCTGTTCGCCATCCAGCAACACCTCCAAGTCAGTGCGGGCCAGTTGACCGCCGCTGGAGAACAAATGCAACTGCGTCTGACTGGCGCGGGATTGCCGAACCCGAATCCCGCTGAGATGAAATGCTTGCGGCGATTCTTCCTGAACCTGATGATAATGCAGCGTTGCACCATGACTCAATTGCAACTCAGCCAGCGGCGCATTGCAGTAGCTGCCTTGCCCCCGGCATTCAACCACTACTGTCGCCTGCGCTTCCTGTTCCAGCATTAAAAACAAGCGCGGATAAACCGCCATATCGCCGCCAGTCGCATAAAAAACCAGATGGATCGGTTCCTCAATCACTGCATTGCGTGGCAAATAAATCAATGCGCCATCTTCCCAGAAGGCGGTATTTAATGCGGCAAAGGGATGGGATTGCAGGCCGGGTAGTGAATCTAGAACCGGTTCAATCAATGCGGAATGATCGGGCAACGCTTGGCTAAAGCCGGCAATCATCGCCCGTTCCGGCAACTCCCGAACCTGCGATAAACCAGGTGCCAAGCGGCCATTGACAAAAACCAGCCGGTGCGTTGGGATTTCCAAAGAGGGCAATGCAGCAGCGTCAATCAGCGCAGTGCTGGGGCGCTGTAAAGTCAGCGCCTGCAAATCAGACAGATCGGTAAACCGCCAGGCTTCCTGACGGCGAGTCGGCCAGCCTAGCGTCTCAAACCGGGCAAATGCCGCCTGACGCAACCGGCTAATAAATTCCGGCTCACGACGCTCTGCCATGAACGCGGCAAAGGACTGGTGGTACGGGTCGGACAATAGCGGGGCAATGGCAGTCATGGTAGATGTCTCTCTCAAACCGCCCGGCGGGCGCGGCCCGGTTCCTCGTTGTACAGCGCGTAACCCTCCCGCTCCAGTTCCACCGCCAGTTCCTTGCCGCCGGAACGGGCGATGCGGCCATTCACCAGAACATGCACATGATCCGGAACGATATAATCCAGCAGCCGTTGATAATGGGTAATCACCAGAAAACCGCGTTCGGGACTGCGCAAGGCATTAACGCCATCGGCAACAACTTTCAGCGCATCAATATCCAGTCCAGAATCAGTTTCATCCATGACGGCAAAACGCGGCTGCAACACCGCCATTTGAAACACTTCATTGCGTTTCTTCTCACCGCCGGAGAAACCTTCATTGACCGAACGCTTGAGCATGGATTCATCCATTTTCACCAATTCCATGCGTTCATGGACCAAATCCCAGAAATCCATCGCATCAACCGATGTCTCACCACGATATTTACGCACCGCATTCACCGCCGCCTTGAGGAAATACAGATTGGCGACCCCAGGAATTTCGACCGGGTATTGAAAAGCCAGAAACAGACCCTCACAGGCACGGGTTTCCGGGTCCATCTCCAAGAGATTCTTGCCGTCAAAGCGAATTTCGCCATCGGTCACGACATAACCATCGCGACCAGCAATGACATTAGCCAGCGTACTCTTACCGGAGCCATTCGGCCCCATAATCGCATGAGTCTCGCCGGGGCGAATGATGAGATTGATGCCGTTCAGAATTTCCCGGCCTTCAACCGTAGCGTACAGATTGCGGATTTCCAGCATGAGCCTTTCATTCCTCCAGTCTTTAACCTTTAACCTTTAACCTTTAACCTTTAACCTTTAACCTTTGCTCAACCGACACTGCCTTCCAGCTTCAACTCGATCAGTTTCTGCGCTTCAACCGCGAATTCCATCGGCAATTCCTTGAACACTTCCTTGCAGAAACCATTCACGATCAGACTCACGGCATCTTCAGTGCTAATCCCGCGTTGCCGACAATAGAAAAGCTGATCTTCACTGATTTTCGAGGTGCTGGCCTCATGCGCAACTTGAGCCGTGGGATTCTGCACTTCGATATACGGGAAGGTGTGAGCGCCGCATTGATCGCCCATCAGCAGCGAATCACACTGCGAATGGTTGCGGGCGTTCTCCGCCATCGGCATGATTTTTACCAGGCCGCGATAGGCGTTTTGCCCATGACCGGCGGAAATGCCTTTGGAGACAATGGTGCTGCGGGTATTCTTGCCGATATGGATCATCTTGGTGCCGGTATCGGCCTGCTGGTAATCGCGGGTAATCGCGACCGAATAAAATTCGCCGACCGAGTTTTCACCGCGCAAGATACAACTGGGGTATTTCCAGGTAATCGCCGAACCGGTTTCCACCTGGGTCCAGGAAATTTTTGAATCACGGCCCTTGCATAAACCGCGCTTGGTCACAAAGTTGTAAATGCCGCCGCGCCCCTCCGCATCACCGGGATACCAGTTCTGGACGGTGGAGTATTTAATCATGGCGTTATCCAGGGTGACCAGTTCCACGACTGCGGCATGGAGCTGGTTTTCATCGCGCTGAGGAGCTGTACAACCTTCAAGATACGACACATAAGCGCCTTCGTCGGCAATAATCAGGGTCCGTTCAAATTGCCCGGTATTGCTGGCGTTAATCCGAAAATAGGTTGATAACTCCATCGGGCAGCGCACACCCGGCGGGATATAAACAAACGAGCCATCGGAGAATACAGCGGAATTCAGGGTCGCGTAATAATTGTCCCGGTACGGCACCACTGAACCCAAATACTGCCGCACCAGTTCGGGATATTCGCGCACCGCTTCGGAGAATGAGCAGAAAACAATGCCCAGTTCCGCCAGCTTGCCTTTATAGCTGGTCGCGACCGACACGGAATCAAAGACCGCATCAACGGCAATCCCCGCCAAAATGGCCTGCTCCGCCAGTGGAATGCCAAGCTTTTCATAAGTGCGGCGCAATTCCGGATCAATTTCATCCAGACTTTTTGGCCCATCGCCTTTCTGCTTGGGCGCGGCGTAATAGGAAATCGCCTGGTAGTCAATCGGCGGATAATCCACTCGCGCCCATTGCGGTTGCTGCTGGGTCAGCCAATGCCGGAACGCCGTTAATCGCCATTCCAGCAACCACTCCGGTTCCTGTTTCTTGGCCGAAATCAGCCGGATCACGTCCTCATTCAAACCCGGCGCGACGGTTTCCTGTTCAATGTCGGTGACAAAACCGTATTGGTAATCGCTGGCGGCGAGGCGTTCGAGAGTCTGGGCGCTGTCAGTCATGGCGGGATTCCTGAGACAAAAAATGGCGATTTAAACCGGTCGGCTAGCGAGCTGACTGGTCATCGCCCGGTGAAGAGGGTGAAAATGCAGGGGTTGCAGCGGATCCGGGCGGCTCATATCCAGCAGACTGATGCTTTGCAGGGCGGCGTGAATCGCCTGATTGATGCGCGGCCAGTGTCCGCTGACCTCGCAATGCTCCTGCCGGGCGCAACCATCGTGTAATTCATCGCTGCATTCGGTAATGGCAATCGGACCCTCGAGTGCGCCAATGATGTCGGCGGCGGAAATTTCGGTGGCCGGACGCGCCAACTGGTAGCCGCCCTGCACTCCGCGTTGCGAAGCGAGCAGCCCGGCCCGCGCCAGCGCCTTAAGAATCTTGCTGACCATCGGCAGCGGCAGCCGGCGTTGCTGCGCGAGCAGGGCGGCGCTGCGGGGTTGGCCCTCGGCCTGCGCCAGCGCGGTCATCAGCACGATGCCGTAATCGGCTTCCCGGGTAATGCGGATCATGCGCGGCTCCGTGTTCCGGCCTAATCAGTACCGGATTAGTACCATTTGCGGGTAGCATAGTTCCAAACCGGGCGATTGCCAAGAGGCGGGCGCGACTCTCTTGGGCCTAACGCAAACGTCCTAACCGTTTCCAGCTCAGAAGCTGGCGGTAGCCATCGCCAAATTCAAGCCGTTCAGATGATCGATCAGGCTGCCGCCGACCAGATCCAGCCGGGAAAGCTGGTGAATGCGCTCCTGAGATCGGCGCAGCTCCCGCGGCGACAGAATCTCCGGGAACAGCCCACAGGCCGTGACTAGGCTGACCAAGACCGTATCGCGCGGATCGGGAATCACCTCTGGATCAGTCACGATAGCGCGCAACCGCCGTTCGACATCGATCAGTTCGCGGTTGTCGATCACCGGATAACGGCGGGAGGGAATCACCCAGAACACCCGCCCGGCGACCGACTTGATCACCTGTTTACGCACCAGTTCCTCGCGGGTGAGCGTCTCGATGGTTGAAGCCGTTCGGTACAGATCATCCAGACAGCGCCGCAGTGGGCGCGGTCCCAACCCAGCGGCGCGCAACGGCGTCAATACGGTGTCGAGGATCGGATTCCCGGTCGGCGAGGCGTCCAGCACAATCAGCGATTCGAGATCGGCATCGAGTCGGCGCATGAACGACAGCTCACCTACCACACCCGCCACCAGCGCCTGATTGAGGGCGATTTGACCGCCAGCCAGTACGGTCTGCCCGGTCATATCATCCAGCGCCAGCAGGTAAATTTCTTCAGCGAAGCTCAACATGGGGCATTCTTCCGGTTGGAGGATCAGTGATGGCGATAGGCGGTTATTCTAGCCGCGCCGCCCGGTAAGTTCAGGTATAAAATGACCGTCATTCTTCCCTGGCTCCGGCTATTCTGAAATCTCGAGGTTTTCGCCACCGATCCTTAACGCGTTATACCCGCGAATGCGGGTATCCAGCCGGTGCAGCGGGTGACTGGATTCCCGCTTTCGAGGGAATGACGAAATAGCGAAAATCCTGAGCCTAAAAATTAACAGGGTCAGCCGCATGTTCGCCAGTCTGCGTAGCCGTTTATTGCTACTGTTGCTGCTGATTGCCATTCCGGCCTTCGGTCTGACCCTCAATGCCTATCTGACGATTGATCGCCAAGGCATGGCCCGGATCGAGCGGGATGCCCACGAACTGGTGCAACTGGCCGCCAAGGATCAGCAAACCGTGACCGCCGAAGCCCGGCTGTTGCTCAATATGCTGGCGCAGATGTCGGTGATGCGCGACCCGCAGCAGGCCGACGCCTGTCATCAGATGCTGGCGAACCTGCTCCGACAACAACCCGGCTATATCAATCTCGGCGCAGCGGATCGCGACGGCAATTTCTATTGCAGCGCCGTTCCTGCCTCAGCACCGCTGAATGTCAGTGACCGCAACTGGTTCCAAAAAGCCGCTGCCAGCAACGACTTCGTGATCAGCGACTATCAGATTGGTCTTATCACCGGCAAACCGCGCCTTGCTTTCGGTTATCCGTTGCGAGGGCTGGACGGCGAGTTTCAGGGTGCGCTGTTCGCCGCCTCTGATCTGAGCTGGCTGCAACGGCTAGTGTCCGCCGCCCAGTTGCCGAAAAATTCGACGGCGGTGGTGATTGACCCGAACGGGCGCATTCTGGCCCGCTTCCCCGATCCCGGATCGTGGGTGGGCAAAACCCTGCCGGATACGCCGCTGGCCCAACTGGTCCGCACCCGGCCCGGTCCAGGGTTCACCGAACTGCTGGGCATCGACGGGGTGCAACGCTTCTATGCCTACACCCCGCTGGCCTCAGCCGACAGCGGGGTCTATCTACTGATCGGCCTGTCCCACGAAGCGGCGCTGGACAGTCTCCGCCAAACCCTGACTTCCCTAATTTTGCTCGGGTTGTTGACTCTGCTGGGGTTGGTGGCGACCTGGTGGGGTGCCAACGCCCTGCTGACGCGGCCCCTCGCCCGCCTGGCCGAGGCCGCCCGCCAACTCGGCGCTGGCGATTTCAGCGCTGGACGCTGCCTGACTCTGGGCAAAAGCGCCAAAGAACTCGACGGCTTGGCCACCTGCTTTAACGACATGGCCACCGCGCTGGCCCAGCAGAGCGCGGCGCGGGAAGCTGTGATGGAACGGTTCCAGCGCCTGCTCGACGCCACACCCTTGCCGTTATGTTCGGCCAGCCTCACCGGCGACCTGCGCTATATCAACCACCGGTTTACCGAAACCTTCGGTTATACCTTGGCTGATGTGCCAACCATGGACGACTGGTGGCAGTTGGCCTATCCCGACCCCGACTACCGACAGCAGGTGATCGCTGCCTGGGGAGCCGCCGTCGCCAATGCGGCGCAAACCGGGACCGACATCGAGCCGACGGTATACCAAATCACCGGCAAAAACGGTCAGACCCGATTGATCGAGGTTTCCGGGGTTCTGCTCGGCGACGAATTGCTGGCGATGTTTCTGGATGTCACCGAGCGCCGCTTGGCTGAATCCGCCCTGCGCCAGCGCGAACAGGAGTTCAAGAAACTGCTCGACGCCACGCCCTTGCCATTGTGTTCGATCAGTCAGGATGGCGCTCTGCACTACATCAATGACCGGTTCATCAAGATGTTCGGTTATACCCTGGCGGAGGTGCCGACCCTGGATGACTGGTGGCGTGCGGTCTGCCCCGACCCCGACTACCGCCAGTGGGCTGCCACAACCTGGGAACGGACCGTGCGTTATCACCGGTGGGCCGCCGCAACCTGGGAGCCAAACCCGGACGACACCGTGCAACTGGGCGTCGATCTGGCCCCGTTTGAATACCAGATCGTCGCCAAGAACGGCCAGATCCGCCAACTGGAGATTTCCGGCGTCCTCCTCGGCGATGAGGCGCTGGCGCTGTTCATGGATGTCACCGAGCGCCGCCAGGCTGAGTCCGCCCTGCGTCAGCGTGAGCAGGAGTACAAAACCCTGGCTGAACATTCGCCGGACCTGATCGCCCGCTTTGATCGCCAGTTGCGGCATCTCTACGTCAGCCCGCTGATTCGGGCCATGACCGGGCGGGAGCCGGCGGAATTCATCGGCAAAACCAACCGCGAGCTGGGCTTTAATCCGGCGCTGGTGGACCAATGGGAAGCCGCCATTCAGCAGGTGTTCGCCACCGGCCATGAACAGCAAATCGAATTTTCCCTGCCGGGGCCGGATGGGACAGTCCAGCATTTCGAGTCACGACTGGCCCCGGAATTTGGCCCGACTGGCGCAGTGGACTCGGTGCTGGGCGTGACCCGCAACATGACGACCCGCAACCGCGCCGCCGCCGAGCGCGAAGCCTTGCAACAACAACTAATCGATGCCTCGCGGCTGGCCGGAATGACTGAAGTCGCGACCGGGGTGCTGCATAACGTCGGCAACGTCCTCAACAGCGTCAATGTCTCGGTCCAGTTGATCAACGATAACCTGCGGGCCTCGCGGGTCGCCAATCTGACCAAGACCGTGCATCTGCTCCGGGAAAACCAGCCCGCCAACCAGCCGGACTACGCTGAACGCAACCAGCGCCTGCTCGATTATCTGGCGGCGCTGGCTGACCATCTGCAAGACGAGCAGGAGCAGTTATACGGCGAGGCTCAGGCGGTGGCGGAAAAAATTGAACACATCAAGCGGATTGTCAGCCGGCAGCAGGCTTACACCACCAGCCGCGGGGTCAACGAGCCAATCGTGCTGACACAGCTGATCGATGACGCGCTGGCTATGAATATCGCCGATCACCACGTCATCGCCATCATCCGCGAGTACCAGCCGTTGCCGCTGCAACTGCTGGATAAACACAAGCTGTTGCAGATCGTCGCCAACCTGGTCCGCAACGCCAAGGAAGCGCTCAAGGAACAGCACAGCGCCAACCGCCGGCTGATCGTCCGTCTTCACCGTGGCGGCCGGGGCCTGCAGATCGAGATCGCCGATAACGGGATCGGGATCGCCCCGGAGCATCTAAGCCGGGTCTTCGAGTTCGGCTTTACCACCAAAGCCGAGGGTCACGGCTTCGGTCTGCACATCAGCGCCAATCTGGCCCGTGAACTGGGCGGCGAGCTGAGTTGCTACAGCGCCGGCCTGGGGCAAGGCGCAGTGTTTACCCTCGACCTGCCTGGTCGCGCCCTGAACGCCGACGGCCTTAGCGCCGAATAGCGAGTCCGTTATGAATCAAGCGCTTGATCTGCGGCCATCGACTTCTGTTGATGAACCCACCCCAGCCGCCCCGATCAACCTGATTCTGGTGGCCGATGACGAGCCGCTCACTCGCCGGATGCTGGCCCGGCAGATGACGAATATCGGCTATCAGGTGGCTCTGGCCGAGACCGGCGCGGAGACCTTGCGCCAGGCGGCCACCCTCAATCCCAATCTGATCCTGCTGGATGTGATGATGCCCGACATGGACGGCTTCGAGGTCTGCCGCCGGCTACGCACTGAACCGCGTCTGGCTGACGTGCCGATCATCATGATCATCGGGCTGGATGACCGCGACTCCTATCTGGCAGGCCTGTGCGCCGGGGCCGACGATTTCATGCGCAAGCCGATCGACCGGGTCGAGCTGGAAATCCGCCTGTCCAACATCATGCGCCTCAATCGCTACCGCCGGCTGTTGCAGGAAAAAGACCGCTTCGCCCGGCTGGCTGACATGGCCCCGATTGGCATCGTCATCAGCAGCCTGGACAGATCGGTACAGTTCGCTAATTCGGCTGCCCAGGCGCTGTTCGCCAGCCTCCCCGAGGGCGACGGGGAACGCCTGCTGCCGGGGAGGGCGGCGCAGCAACCGGTGCGCCGGGAAGTGGTCTGGCGCGATCCTGAAGGCGCTACCCACGCCGCCGAATGCCGCCTGATCAGCGCCGAATGGGAAGATCAGCCGGCTTGGCTGACTCTGATTCACGACATCACCGATCGCAAGGCCGCCGAGGTCCAGCGTGAGGCGCTGCAACGGCAACTGCTGGAAACATCGCGCCAGACCGGCATGGCCGAAGCCGCGACCGGAGTGCTGCACAATGTCGGTAACGCGCTCAACAGCGTGACGGTCGCCGCCGGACTGATCGCCGACAGCCTGAACCAGTCGCGCCTACCGGCCCTGGCCAAGGCGCTGGCCCTGCTCCGCGACTGCGGCGGGCCGTTTCCACCCGAAGCCCAGAGCGGGCGGGTCATGAATTACCTGGATGCGCTGGCCGAGCATCTGACCGGCGAACAGCAACGCCTGCTGGCCGAATTTCGCCAGGTCCGCGAACGGATTGACCACATCCGGCTGATCGTCAAGCAGCAACAGAGCTATGCCTTCGACTACGGAGCGCCCTCTGAACCGGTGGTGGCGGCAGCTCTGGTGGATGACGTTTTAGCCATGCATCTGACCGGGGAGACCGGGATCGGGGTCCAGCGCGACTATCAGGCGCTGCCGCCTCTTAGTTGTGAGAAACACAAGCTGCTGCAAATTCTGGTCAACCTGATCCGCAACGCCCAGCAGGCGCTGGCCGCCGGCAGCGCCCCGGATCAACGGCTGGAGGTCCGCATTGGCCGCAGTCCACCGGATCGGTTGCGGATCGAGATTACCGATAACGGCATCGGGATCGCCCCGGAACACTTGAGCCGCATATTTGAGTTCGGCTTCACCACCCACCGCGATGGCCACGGCTTTGGCTTGCACGCCAGCGCCAATCTGGCTCGGGAAATGGGCGGGACTCTCAGCGGCCATAGCGACGGTCCCGGCTGTGGCGCTACCTTTATTCTGGAACTTCCTTTCCATGCGCCGGAGGCGTCATCATGAATCAAGCTGCGCTGAATCAACCCCTGCCGGCTCCATCCTATCGCCTGCTGGTGATTGATGATAACCGCGCTATTCACGACGACATCCGCAAAATTTTCGCGGTGCGCGGCGATGCCGGTAAACTGGAGGCGCTGGAAGCTGAATTGTTTGGCGAGGTCGCTGTTGTGCCGCCACGCCCGATCTTTAGCATTGATTCGGCCTATCAGGGCCAGCAAGGCCTGGCGCTGGTCGAGCAGGCGCTGGCCGAGGGCCGACCGTATCACGTCGCCTTTGTTGATGTGCGGATGCCGCCGGGCTGGGATGGCGTGGAGACTCTGGAGCATCTGTGGCAGGCCGATCCAGGCTTGCAGGCGGTGATCTGCACTGCCTACGCCGACTATTCCTGGACCGAGATCATCGCCCGACTGGGTCGCGGCGATCAGTTCCTGATTCTCAAGAAACCCTTTGATCCCATCGAAATGAGCCAACTCGCGGCGGCGCTGAGTCGCAAACGGATCCTGCATCAACAGGTGCAGGGGCAACTGGACGCACTGGATCAACTGGTGCAGCAGCGCACCGGCGAGTTGCAGGAAGCCAACGCCAGGCTGCGCGAGGAAATCAGCCAGCGTGAGAAAATGGAGCTGGAACTGCGGCTGGCCCAAAAACTGGAAGCGGTCGGACAACTGGCCGCCGGCATCGCCCACGAGATCAATACCCCGATCCAGTACGTCGGCGACAGCGTCCATTTTCTCAAGAGCGCGTTCGACGATTTGAACGTCCTGCTTGAACTCTATCAGGAGGTCTGGCGAGAGTTCAGCCAGACCCCGGAGGGGGCGGTCTGGCAAACCCGGATGCGGGACGCGGAGGACGCTGCGGATCTCGAGTATGTGCGCATCCAGGCGCCGCAGGCGTTTGACCGCACTCAGGAGGGCGTTGAACGGGTAGCGGGCATCGTCCGGGCCATGAAGGAGTTCGCCCATCCCGATCAGCGTGAGCAGAGCAGCGCCGATCTCAACAAGGCGCTGCTCAATACCTGCACCGTGGCCCGCAATGAATACAAATATGTAGCTGATCTGGAAACCGCCCTGGGTGAATTGCCGCTAGTGCTGTGCTATCTCAGCGATCTGAATCAGGTGTTTCTCAATCTGGTGGTCAACGCCGCCCACGCCATTGGCGATGTGGTCGGCGACGGCGGCGGCAAGGGCCTGATTACCATACGTTCCCGCGATCTGGATGACATGATCGAAATCACGATCACCGATACCGGCAGTGGTGTCCCTGAGAGCATTCGCGACCGGATTTTCGACCCGTTTTTCACCACTAAACCGGTCGGCAAGGGCACCGGACAGGGATTAGCCATCGCCCGCTCAATTGTGGTGGACAAGCACCGAGGAACGCTCACTTTTGACAGCGTTACTGGCCAAGGTACGACGTTTTACATTCGCCTGCCGGTCGGGGGTCGAATCGGAGACGGTGCGCCATGAAACGCATTTTATTTGTCGATGATGAGCCGCCCATTCTGGAGGGCTTGCAAAACCTGTTGCGCAAAAACCGCCGCAAGTGGGACATGAGCTTTGCCGTGGGCGGCGAGGCGGCGCTGGAACTGCTCAAAACCCAGAGCTTCGATGTGCTGGTGTCCGATATGCGGATGCCCGGAGTGGACGGCGCGCAATTGCTGCGCTATGCCAAGGATCATCATCCCAAGACGGTGCGGATTATCCTGTCGGGGCACATGGAGCTGAAAATGGCTTTGCAGGCGGTGCCGGTCGCACATCAATTTCTGAGCAAGCCCTGCGATGCGCTGGAGCTGGAAAATGTGGTGGAGCGGGCCTGTGGCGTTCAGGATCTGCTCAATGATGATACCGGCAGCCTGCGCCAGATGATTGGCCGGATTAACCAGTTGCCGTCAGCGCCCAAGACCTACCACGCCCTGATGCAGGCGCTCGCCGAGGATCGAGCCGGGATCGATGAGATCGCCCGGTTATTGAAACAGGACATGGCGATTTGCGCCAAGCTGTTGCAGGTGGTCAACTCGGCGTTTTTCCGCCTGGCGCGGCGGATCGCCAATGTGGAGGAAGCGGTGCGTTATCTCGGCTTCGTCATGGTGCGCAATCTGGCGTTGACCGTCGAGGTGTTTCAGAGCATCGAGCCGTTACGCGGATTATCGCTGGAAGCGTTGCAGGAACACGCCCTGCGGGTGGCGGCGCTGGCCAAGCGTCTGTGCCGCGACAAGGCCCAAGCGGATGATGCGTTCATGGCCGGCCTGCTGCACGATATTGGCTATCTGATCCTGGCGACCGAGATGTCCAACCGACTGGAGCAGGCGCTGCGCCAGGCCGCCCAGGAGCAAATCCCGCCCTATCAGGCCGAATATCAACTCCTCGGGGTATCGCACGCCGAGATCGGCGCGTATCTGCTCGGGTTATGGGGCCTGCCTTATCCGATTATCGAAGCGGTCGCTAACCACCATCAGCCGCAGCGTGTCCCGCAGCGCAGCTTTGACGTGCTGGCGGCGGTGTATCTGGCCAACCTGCTGGTGCATGAAACTACCGCGCTGAATCTGCCGGGCGGCCAATCTCCTGATCCGGCCTATCTGGAATCGCTGGGCGTTACTCTGGAGCAACTGGCCGAGTGGCGCGAACTGGCGCTCGAACAAACCCAATGACCGAAGGAGTAAGCCATCGTGAACGAGGAGCGCCCGCGGGTGCTATGCGTGGATGACGAACCCCGGGTGCTGGAGGGACTGCAACTCCACCTGCGCCGCGCTTATGAGGTGCGGACTGCCGCCAGTGGCCTTGAGGGTCTGGAGGCGATCCAGCGCAGTGCAGCGCCGTTTGCGCTGGTGCTGTCGGATATGCGGATGCCGGGAATGGACGGTGCGGCGTTCCTCAGCCAGGTGCGGCAACGAACGCCGGATACGGTGCGGATGCTGTTGACCGGGCAAGCTGACATCGAATCGGCCATCGCGGCGGTCAATGAAGGCCAAATCTTCCGCTTTCTGACCAAGCCCTGTCCGCCCAAAATCCTGCTGGCCGCTTTTGACGCCGCTACCCAACAGTATCGGCTGATCACGGCGGAACGGGTGCTGCTGGAACAAACGCTGCGCGGGGTGATTAAGACGCTGACCGACATTCTGTCGCTGGCCAACCCGGCTGCATTTGGCCGCGCCAACCGCATCCGCCGTCATGCGACCGACCTGGCTAAACAATTAGGCATTCAACAGGACTGGTGGCAACTGGACGTAGCGGCGATGCTGTCGCAATTGAGCTGCATCACCCTGCCGCCGGACACGCTGGACAAGCTGTATCAAGGCGGGATTCTCAGCGAAAAGGAACAAGTTATGGTGGAACGCTTACCTGCCATGACCTTTCAGTTGCTCGGCGGCATTCCCCGACTGGAGGAGGTGATCGCCATCCTGAACAACCAGGATCGAGCCTGTCAGTTTGATCCAAAAGCGCCGGATTTACCACGCCTCGGTGGCCACCTTCTGCGCCTCGCCAGTGATTTCGATACGCTGATTAACCACGGTTACGCGGCGGAGACCACGCTCAACATCCTGCGGACCCGGACTGGGCGGTACGATCCGACCGTGCTGGACGCTTTTATTGCCATCCGCAACCCGAATACGGCGCATCGCAATGCGATCAAGGAAATTTCAATTCTGACGCTGAAACCGGGGATGGTGCTGGCCGAAGATATCCGCACCGCAGCCGGGGCTTTGTTGAGCGTGCGTGGTCACGAGGTCACCGACAGCTTCCTGGCGCGGCTCTACAACTTTCAGGCCAACCTGCGGAAGCAGACGGTGAGAGTATTGAACCTGCCAGAATAACCGCGTCTTCAGTATGGCGGTGAGTTGTTGTAGTAGCCGGGCGGTGGGCGGTTGTAGTAACCGTCGTCGTCATAGTAGCGGCGCGGCTGTGGCGACTGCTGCTCGTAGTACATGAGCTGCTGGTTCTGGTAATCCATCTGATTGCCAATGGCTCCGCCGATCAGCGCCCCGCCCAGCGCGCCGGTGACCGCCCCGCCGGTCGGATCAATCGCGTGGCCAATGGCGGCACCGGCCGCTGCGCCCATCAGCGCGTTGCCGGTGGTGTAGTAGTTGGGGGGAGCGCCGGGCGGAGGCGGCGCACAGGCTACCGTCGCCAAACCGAGCGTTGCCGCCAGAAGCGTAAGTTTGAAGGGCGTCCGCATGAGCGTTCTCCAAGATGAATGAGTGCCCGTTAGAGGCGATAAGGGATGACGGCGGTAACTAACATGGAAGATGTTAGCAGCAGCAGCGCCGTCATCAAGACCCACTGACCACCCCGCAGGTTTGTAACAAAGTATCCCGCCCGCCGGGTGAATGCGCCCTGAATCCACTCGATGGAAAATCGACCGCGTGAAGTGCTGGATTTCGTTCAATTCATGGAGTAACGCTACCGCGTAACGGCGGCGGATACGCTGCCGCAGACTTTGTTATGATGCGTGGGAACTTGAGGTTAATGAGCGATGGGATTTTATAACCAGTAATGGATTAAATATCTACGTTCAGGATGATCAAAAATGTACGAATCTCTACAAGAGATTCTCTGCAAACCTGAGGAGGAAGTGGTTTTTAGTGATGAGCTTTATCACTCCATCCTCAACCTGGATTCCAAAGAATGCTGATGATTTAGCTTTCAGGAATTCTTATTTACTGATGTGCTTCCTGTTAAATGGCAATGTGTGCGAACCGAAACGACAACGAAAACCCAGCTAGAGGAAGCTGGCTTTGAGATTTTTAGCGTTGAATATGATTCGCAACGAATGTTTCCAGCTATTTTAGCAAGGAAAACGTTAAAGCTCCGGATAACTCTCTGCCATGACCTCCCAATTTCTTCCCGACTATGGCTTGTTTCTGCTCAGTCGAGGCGTTCAGCCCGGCACCCGGCTAGTCTTTTTCGACTTGCCGATTGACCATATTACCCGCCCGGCCTTACGCACCGTCACCGTCACTCTCAGCATCGAAGAACCGGGTCAGGATTACGCCATTTCCTTCGATTTCATTGGCCCGCGGTGATGAGTTATTGGCGGTATTTCCGGAACCGGCCCGCGAGGCCTTATGGCTTTGGCTGGAAGATCGCACCACAGTGGACGAACACTTGCAGTTATCGCCGACCGCAACGGTCCCTACTCTCGAAGCCACGTTGGGCACGATTCAGCGCGGCGTCTATGAGCAAAGCGCGGCGTCTATGAGCAATTTGTGCCGCTCATCGTGCAGCGAGTGATGGCCCGGAACTGAGGCGATAAATTCTAGTGCCGGGCACCGTGAATCGCGCTGGTCAGCTCCCGTTGTAACAGGGTCCAAATTCGCCAAGGGGTGGCGTAACGGAGCTGATCCAGCCGATTCCAGTCGCGACCACAGCGCCGGCACAGCCGTTTTTCGACGATCCAGGCATAGAGCAACTTGCCGTGGAGATAGACCTCGGCTAGGGGGCTGTCTTTCCTGGCCCGGAGGCAATCCATGTTCAAGATGCTTTTCAACCGCTTGAACACCAGTTCGATTTGCCAGCGGACCCGATAGAGCGCCATGATCGTGGTCGTGGACAAGACCTCGGGCGGCAACGTGGTCCAGATCAACCCCCATTCGGCGAAGGCTAGAGTCCGGGCCTGAGGCTGACGGCCTTTTTTTGGCGGCCGGCGGTCGCCCGCGCCCGCCGCCGGGCTTCCACCGCCTGAGCCAGCGGCAAGTGCCCGGAAACCTCCCGGTAGAACCGGCCTCTGGCCGGTCTAAGCAGGTGGGACGCCTGCTCTACCATGAATGGCCAAACCTTTTCGATGACAACAGATAACGCTGAGACACGGACTGGAAACCCATGCTACAACCGAACTTCCGGCCTTGCCGCCGCCGACAGGGGCGGGCGACTGGCCGGCATTGGCCAGCATCCCGGCGGTTTGGCGCAGGCGGTGGCGATCCGGGCCAGCAGGATTTCACCGTGGCGGCGCAAGGTCGTAGCCGGCAAGCCAGGAATCTGCTGCAGATCCGCCAGGGTTTCCGGCAAGCGCCGGGCGAGTTCGATCAGAGCGGCGTCATCCAGAATCCAGCGCCGGGGCCGATCATGGGCGATGGCCTGCTCCTCGCGCCAGGCCGCAACTTCCTGCAAAACCGCCCGCTGGACGCCGCGTAACCGCTGCTGTTCCCGGACTCGCTGCCATACCGCCCAAGGCTGCGGGCGATAATGTTCAGCATCGGCCAACGCCGCGCAATCCTCGACCAGCGCTGCCAGCCCACCGCATTCCTCCAGCGCCGCCCGCTGCCGTTGATACAGTTCGGGCAGATAACGCACATCGTCAGCCGCATAAACCAGCCATTCCGGGAGGAGTGGTCGCCGTCGCCAGTCGGCGCGGGTGTGCGTTTTGGCCAGATCAACGCCGAGCAGTTGCTGCACCAGCGCCGCATACCCGATCTGCTTGCCCTGCTCTAGCGCCAGCGCCGCCCGCTGGGTATCGAAAATTGGGGTTGGGACTGCACCGCGCAGGTGGAAAAAAATCTCCAGGTCCTGGGACGCCGAGTGCAGGATTTTGGTCGTCGCCGGGTCGTACAGCCGCTCCAGCAACGGCTCGAGAGATGGCAGCGCCAGCGGATCGATACAGGCGATGCGATCCGCGCTGGCGATCTGGATCAGGCAGAGCTGGGGGTAATAAGTGCGTTCACGAATGAATTCAGTATCGAGCGCCAGCCAGTCTGCGCCGCGCAGGCCGGCGCAAAAATCAGCCAAGGCCGGTTGGTCAGCAATATAAAGCGGGGCGCTCATTCCGGCCGCCACAATCCCGATTTGCCGCCCACCTTCTCCAGCAGCCGAATGTCGGTCATGGTCATGCCTCGATCCACCGCCTTGCACATGTCGTAGACGGTCAGCAGCGCGATGTGTACCGCAGTCAGCGCTTCCATTTCCACTCCGGTACGGCTACAGGTTTCGATGGTCGCCTGACAGCGCACCGCGCTACGGTCCGCGACCGGCTCCAGATCGACCACCACCCGGGTCAAGGCCAGTGGATGACAGAGCGGAATCAGATCGGCAGTGCGCTTGGCCCCCATGATCCCGGCCAGTCGCGCTACGCCCATGACATCGCCCTTGGAATGCAAACCGGCCACGATCTGTTCGAGCGTGGCCGACTGCATGACGATCCAGCCTTCAGCAACCGCGCGCCGGCGAGTGGCGTCCTTGCCGCCAACATCCACCATGTGGGCCTCGCCGGCGGCGTTGAAATGACTCAGTTCAGCCACGGCTCTAATTCATGGTCACTAGCAGCGGCACGATCATCAGGGCGACAATATTGATGATCTTGATCAGCGGGTTGACTGCCGGGCCAGCGGTATCCTTGTAGGGATCGCCGACGGTGTCGCCGGTCACCGCCGCCTTGTGGGCCTCGGAACCTTTGCCGCCGAAGTTGCCATCCTCAATATACTTCTTGGCGTTATCCCAAGCGCCACCGCCGGCCGTCATCGAAATCGCCACGAACAGCCCGGTGACGATGGTGCCCATCAGCAACCCGCCCAGCGCCTTCGGCCCCGCTTCGGGACCCATCAGCCAGGCCATGCCGAACGCCACCACGATGGGGGTCAGCACCGGCAACAGCGAGGGAATGATCATTTCCTTGATCGCCGACTTGGTCAGCAGATCAACCGCCCGCGAATAATCAGGCTTGGTGGTCCCTTCCATGATCCCGGGGATTTCCCGGAACTGGCGGCGCACCTCGATCACCACGCTGCTGGCAGCCCGGCCGACCGCTTCCATCGCCATCGCGCCGAACAGAAACGGGATCATCCCGCCGATGAACAGGCCGATAATCACCACCGGATCGGTCAGCGAAAAATCAACATTGATATGGGCCAGATCCAGCTTGTGTTCAAAATCGGCAAACAGCACCAATGCCGCCAGCGCCGCCGAGCCAATCGCGTAACCCTTGGTGACGGCCTTGGTGGTGTTGCCCACCGCATCCAGCGGGTCAGTGATGCCGCGAATCTTCTCGTCCATCTCAGCCATTTCGGCAATGCCGCCAGCGTTGTCGGTAATCGGCCCATAAGCATCGAGGGCGACGATAATCCCGGCCATGGACAACATGGAGGTCGCCGCAATGGCGATGCCATACAACCCCGCCCAGTGGTGGGCCAGACCGATGCTCAGGCACACCGCCAGCACCGGCAGTGCGGTGGCTTTCATCGATACCGCCAGCCCGGCGATGATGTTGGTGGCGTGACCGGTGGTGCAGGCTTCGGCCAGCTTTTGCACCGGACTGAATTCAGTCGCGGTGTAGTACTCGGTGACGACGACCATCGCCGCGGTCAGAACCAGTCCGACCAGCGCCGAACCCCAGAGACCCCAGAGATGTTCGTTGCCCATCAGAATCCCGATGACCGGCAGGAAGGCGGCGGCGGAAATCGCTCCGGCCACGCCTAATCCACGGTACAGGGCGTTCATCACCTTCTCGCCTTCACGCGCCTTGACGAAGCCACAGCCAACGATCGAGGCGATGATCGACACGCCGCCCATGACCAGCGGCAGGATGATGGCGTTCTGCACCAGATCGGCTGTGAGGAACACTTTCATGCTCAGACTGCCGACCAGCATGGTGGCGATGATGGTGACGGCGTAGGTTTCAAACAGGTCAGCGGCCATCCCGGCGCAGTCGCCGACATTGTCGCCGACGTTGTCCGCGATCACCGCCGGATTGCGCGGATCGTCTTCGGGAATACCGGCCTCGACCTTGCCGACCAGATCCGCGCCCACATCCGCGCCCTTGGTGAAGATGCCGCCGCCGAGCCGGGCGAAAATCGAGATCAGCGAGCTGCCAAACGCCAGCCCGACCAGCGGACCGAGATCGGGAGCAGCGCCGGTAGCAATGTACAGCAGCGCGTAGTAGCCAGCGACGCCCAGCAGGCCGAGGCCAACCACCAGCATTCCGGTGATCGCGCCGCCCCGGAACGCCACTTCCAGCGCCGCATTCAGCCCATCATGAGCCGCCTGGGCGGTGCGAACATTGGCGCGCACCGAAACATACATGCCGATATAGCCGGCGGCCCCGGAGCTGATCGCGCCAATCGCGAAACCGACTGCGGAAGCGGTACCCAGCGCAAACAGGATCACTGCGCCGACGATGACGCCGACGATCGCGATGGTGGTGTACTGCCGATTCAGGTAAGCGCGGGCGCCTTCCTGGATAGCGGCGGCGATTTCCTGCATCCGGGCATTGCCGGCATCCTTGGCCAGGATCCATTTGATCGACTGGACGCCGTAGATGAGTGCGCCAACGGCGCAGAGCAACGCGATGATGATACCGACCGCCGTTGTCATGACGCGAACCCTCCCGAGTGTGGATAAATGGACTGCATGATTCCTCCTGGTTTTAGTGGGTTATTGACTAGGGTTATCGTTAAGTGGTTTTTCGTTGAGTGGACGCCGCCCGGCAAGCACCCCGCCGGCAATGGCCGGTAAACGGAATCGGGCCGGCGACCGTACTTCCCTTTAACCCTTAAAGAATAGGCGATACCAGCGTCAAGACAATCCCGGCGGCGAATCGGGTGGAAAAGAGGTCCGCCTCCCGGATTTATTGATGGCCGGCGTTATAGCGTTCCACGCTCCGCACAATCTCGGCTTTGGCTTCGTCCAGCCCGTCCCAGCCCTCGATCTCGACCCACTTTCCGAAATCTAAATCTTTGTAATGCTGGAAGAAATGAGCAATCTGGCTTAACTGGGCCTTGGACATCTGATCGACCGACTCGATGTGATCATACTGGGCGCATTCCTTCTTGATCGGTACCGCCAGCAACTTGGCGTCGCCGCCCTTCTCGTCGCTCATTTTCAACACGCCCAACGGCCGGCAACGCATCACGCAGCCGCTGATCACCGGCAGCGGCGCGACCACGAGTACATCTAGCGGATCGCCGTCCTCGCAGAGCGTGTGGGGGATGTAGCCATAGTTGCAAGGATAGTGCATCGCGGTGTTCATGAACCGATCCACAAACAGAGCGCCGGTTTCCTTGTCCACTTCATATTTGACCGGGTCCGAATGGGCTGGAATTTCGATGATGACGTTAAACTCGTCGGGCAGGTTATGACCGGCGTCCACTCTGTCCAGAATCATGGCGTTGCCTCTTGTGTCGAGGTTGATGAGGGGGTTGATGAGGGAGTTGATGAAAGGGTGTTTCAAGCCTGCCTATACTATCAATAAGGCTAAAGGCTTGACAGCCGGTTGCGCCCGCCCCGGCGGATAGGCAAGATTCCAAGTTCCGCTGTCGTAACGCTGCATTCCCTAACTTTTTCCACCACCCAACAGAGTGAATCCCGCTATGAGAATCGTGCTGCTCGGCGCCCCTGGCTCAGGCAAGGGCACCCAAACTGACGCCATCATCGCCCGCTATGGCGTCGCCACCGTCGCCACTGGCGATCTGCTGCGCGCCGAAGTCGCCGCCGGCACCGAACTGGGGCGACGCGCCAAACCTTACATGGACGCTGGTGAGCTAGCCCCGTTTGACATCGTGCTGGGCATGATCGAAAACGGGCTGAAAACCCTGGCCCAGACTAATCCCAAGGGCTTCATGATGGACGGCTTTCCGCGCGATCTGGCCCAGGCCGAGGCGCTGGACGGGCTGTTGACCCGGATTGGCCAGCCGCTGGATATCGTGCTGTTCTTTGAAGTGGATTATGAAGAAATCGTCAAGCGGTTGCTGGGTCGCGGTCGCGCCGACGACAACGAAGAAACGATCCGCAACCGGCTGCGGGTCTACGAGGAAAAGACCGCGCCGCTGATTGACTACTACACCCGCAAGGGCCTGTTGCGGCAGGTCAAGGGGACAGGCTCGATTGAGGAGATCAGCCAGCGGATTCAGGCGGCGCTGGACGCCGTCGCCTGAAGTTTGATTCTCGCCTCATCGCCCCGGCTTGTTCCGCCCGCAGGAAGAAGCCGGGGCAACAATTTTCAGCCGCCCAGATAGGCTTTGCGCACCTGATCATTGGCCAGCAGATTGGCCCCGGTGTCAGCCAGCACGATCCGGCCATTCTCCAGCACATAGCCCCGATCCGCCAGTTGCAGAGCGCGGTGGGCGTTTTGCTCCACCAGAAAGATAGTCACGCCCTCTTCGCGGATTTCTTTCAGAATCTGGAAAATCTGGGCGATGATGATCGGGGCCAGTCCCAGCGACGGTTCATCGAGCAGCAGCAGGCTGGGCCGGCCCATCAGCGCCCGGCCAATCGCCAGCATCTGCTGTTCGCCGCCGGACAGGGTGCCGCCGCGCTGAGTGCGCCGCTCCTTGAGGCGGGGAAACAGGCCGAACACCCGCTCCAAATCGGTTTCCAGCCGCGCCTTGTCGGCAAAGAACCCGCCCATCTGCAAGTTCTCCTGCACGGTCAAGCCGGGGAAAATCCGCCGTCCCTCCGGGGCCAGCGCCAGCCCGCACTGCATGATGACGTGGGTCGGCTTGTGGGTGATGTCCTGCCCCTCGAACAACACCTTGCCCTGACTAGCCTGCGGCGAGCCGCAAATGGTCAGCAGCAGGGTGCTTTTGCCCGCGCCATTAGCGCCAATCAGGGTGACGATCTCGCCGGGATGGACTTCGAGCGAGACGCCTTTCAGCGCCTCAATCTGGCCGTAGAAGGTGTGGATGTGATCCAGTTTCAGCAGCATCACTCTTCCCCGAGATAGGCCTTGATGACTTTGGGATTACGGCGAATGTCCGCCGGAACGCCGGTCGCAATGGGCCGACCGTATTCCATCACCAGAATTTCGTCGGAAATACCCATGACCAGACTCATATCATGCTCAATCAGCAGGACCGCGACATGGTGTTCCGCCCGCAATTCGTTAATCAGCCGATCCAGATCGCGGGTTTCCTGCGGATTCAATCCTGCCGCCGGTTCATCAAGCATGAGCAGTTTCGGCTGCGTGATCATGCAACGGGCGATTTCCAGCCGTCGCTGTTGCCCGTAAGCGAGATTGCCGGCTTCGCGGTTGGCGACCGCTTGCAGGCCCACTTTTTCCAGCCAGAACGCGGCCCGCTCCAGGGCCTCGGCTTCGGCGCGGCGGTACTTCGGGGTTTTGAACAGGCCGGGCAGCAACCCGGTTTCCAGTTGGGTGTGCTGCGAAATCAGCAGGTTTTCGACCACGGTCATGGTCTTGAACAGCCGCACATTCTGGAAGGTCCGCACCAGTCCGCGCTGGGCGATGTGGTGGCTGGGCAACTCTTGCAGCGGTTGACCGTCCAGGATCACGGTTCCGGTGGTGGGCCGGTAGAAACCGCCAACGCAATTGAAAACCGTGGTTTTGCCCGCACCGTTGGGACCGATGATCGCGAAAATCTGGTTGCAATGTACTTTGAAAGCCACATGGTCCACGGCCAGCAACCCGCCAAACCGCATACTGAGCTGGTCCACCTCCAGCAGGGGGCGGGCCGTGATTCCGGTCAGAACGAAAGGTTCGGGCGTTGCTTTAGCCGGAGCGGCAGACGCTTTGTCCAGTTGCAGACTCATGGCTTGGCCTCCATCTGTTCCGGCAATTCCAGTTTGGGCCGGGTGGCGGGGATCAGGCCCTGCGGTCGCCAGATCATCATCAGCACCATCACCAATCCGAAAGCCAGCATCCGGTATTCGTCAAACTCGCGAGCCAGTTCCGGCAAGGCGGTAATGGCAATCGCTGCCAGCACCACCCCGAATTGCGATCCCATCCCGCCCAGCACCACCATCGCCAAAACCATGGCCGACTCGATGAAGGTAAACGATTCGGGATTGATATGACCCTGGCGGGCGGCGAAGAACGCGCCGGCCAGTCCGGCAAAGGCGGCGCTCAGGGTCAGGGCCGACAATTTGATCATGGTCGGGTTAAGACCCAGCGAACGGCAGGCGATTTCATCCTCGCGCAACGCCTCCCAGGCCCGCCCCAATGGCATCCGCAACAGGCGGTTAATCACGAACAGGATCAGTAGCACCAGCGCCAAGCCCAGCAGATAGAGAAAAATGACCCCGTAATCGCCGCTGTAGTCGATGCCGAAAAATTCGTGGAAGGTGGTTTCGCCTTCTTTAGCCCGACGGCTGAATTCCAGCCCGAACAAGCCGGGGCGGGGGATATTGCCGATGCCGTCCGGACCGCCAGTGAGGAAATTGAGATTGTTCAGCAGCAGGCGGGTAATTTCGCCGAAGCCCAGCGTGACAATCGCCAGATAGTCACCGCGCAACCGCAGCACCGGCAGACCGAGCAGAAACCCGGTCAGCGCCGCCAAGGCCCCGGCAATTGGCAGGCAGAGCCAGAACGACAGAGAAAACTGTTGAGCCAGCAGGGCGTAGGTATAAGCGCCGACTGCATAGAAGGCGGCGTAACCCAGCACCAGCAGCCCGGCGAAACCGACCACGATGTTGAGTCCCAGCCCGAGCATGACGTAGATCAGCGCTAGGGTCATGATGTCCACTGCGCCACGGGAGGCGGTGAACGGCCAGATCACCGCGGCCAGCAGCAGCACGATCCAGGCCGCCTTTTGCAAGCGGTGTTGCCGTTCCGGTTGCCGCAGCGCGGTCGAAACGGGGTTATCCCACCAGGATGGAGGGATACGCAGCCGGTTCCAGAAGTTGCCAAGCGGGCCATGAAACAGACGCAGCAGAAACACGATCACCACCGCGACGATGACCGGGGTTGGGGTCTGATTGAGCGTGACGTGGACCCCATCGACGCGGATGCGGAGACCGAAAATCGGGATCAGCAGCACCGCAGTCAGCGCCGCAGCCAGCAGAGCTTCAGGCAATACGCGGCGCATGGCTTACACCTTTTCCACGTCGGGGCGACCGAGCAGGCCGGTCGGTCGCACCAGCAGCACCAGGATCAGCAGGGCGAAAGCCACCACATCCTTATATTCGGTTTGCAGATAAGCCGAGGCGAAACTTTCCGCCAGACCCAGCACAATCCCGCCCAGCATCGCGCCGGGAATGCTGCCGATCCCACCCAGCACCGCCGCAGTAAAGGCTTTCAAGCCGGCGATAAAGCCGATGAAGGGATTGACCAGGCCGTAATACATCGAGACCAGCACCCCGGCTACCGCCGCCAGGGTCGCGCCCAACACGAAGGTCAGGGAAATCACCCGGTCGGTGTCAATGCCGAGCAGATTGGCCATCGCCCGGTCTTCGGAACAGGCCCGGCAGGCTCGACCCATTCGCGAGCGGGAAATGAACAAGGTCAGGCTGGCCATGAATGCTACGGTGATCGCTGCAATCAAGACCTGCATATAGGACAGATAGACCTGAAAGCCATCTTCCGACCCAAACCGCCAGCCGCCGGTCAGCACCGGTTGCATCGACACATCGCGCGCGCCCTGGCCGAGTTGGACGTAGTTTTGCAGGAAGATCGAGACGCCAATTGCGGAAATCAGCGGCACCAGCCGGGGACTGCCGCGCAATGGCCGATAGGCCAACCGCTCCACCGTCCAGCCGTAGGAGCCGGTGACCAGAATGCTGATCGCCAGGGTCGCCAGCAGGATCAGCGAGATGCTATCCACGCCGACCAGCCCCAACACGGTGATGACCAGCAAGCCGACGTAAGCACCGATCATGTAAATCTCGCCGTGAGCGAAATTGATCATGCCAATAATGCCGTAGACCATCGTGTAGCCAATGGCGATCAAGGCATAGATGCTACCCAGGGTCAGACCGTTGATGATCTGCTGGATGAATTCAAGGATCGAGAAATTGGACATGAGCGGCGTATTGGGCGATGGAAGCGGAGAATTGGCAAGGAAGGCCAAAGGCCAAAGGCCAAAGGCCAAAGGCCAAAGGCCAAAGGCCAAAGGCCAAAGGCCAAAGGCCAAAGGCCAAAGGCCAAAGGCCAAAGGTGTAAAGAAAGCCCTGCGCCTTGCGCCTGTTCTGATCTTTGCCTCGGTTCACAGGGTTATCGGTTCAGCTTTAACCTTTAACCTTTAACCTTTAACCTTTCACTTGACCGGCGTCTTGGTCGCGTCGGCATGCCATTCAAAGATCACGAACTCAAACTCTTTCAGATCGCCATTTTCCCGGAATGCCACTTTGCCAATCGGGGTCTGGAAGCTGTTCTTGCGGATGTATTCCGCCAGTTTGATTGGGTCTTCAGTCTTGGCCCCGGTGATAGCGTCGGTAATGACTTGCACTCCGGCATAGGCCGGCATAACGAAGGGGCCACTCGGATCCTGCTTCTGATCCTTGAAGGCCTTAACCAAGGCGGCGTTGGCGGGATCAGTGCTGAAATCGGCGGGCAATGTGACCAGCAGCCCTTCCGAGGCCGGGCCGGCAATGGCGCTGATATCCTTATTGCCTACGCCTTCCGGTCCCATGTACTTGGCGTCGAAGCCCTGTTCCTTGGATTGCCGCAGCAGCAGGCCCAGTTCCGGGTGATAGCCGCCGTAGTAGACGAAATCCACGCCTTCCTTCTTCATTTTGGTGATCAGCGCGGAGAAGTCGGTCTGGCCCTTGCTGATACCCTCGAACAGCACTGGTTTGATCCCGGCGGCCTTAACGGTCTTGTCTACTTCCTTAGCGATGCCTTCACCGTATTGTTGCTTGTCGTGGATGATCGCTAGCTTCTTGGGCTTGACCTTGGTGGCGATGTAGCGGCCGGCAGTCGGTCCCTGCTGGTCGTCGGTGCCGATGGTGCGGAACACCATCTTGTAGCCCTGCTGGGTAATCGCCGGATTAGTGGCCGCCGGGGTGATCATCAGGATGCCTTCCTCCTCGTACAGTTTGGAGGCGGGCTGGGTCGAACCGGAACACAGGTGACCGACCACATATTTGATCTTCTGATTCACGATCTGGTTGGCGACAGCGACCGCCTGCTTGGGTTCGCAAACGTCGTCCATCAGCACCGCTTCCAGCTTTTTGCCGTTGACGCCGCCCTTGGCGTTGATCTGCTCGACCGCCATTTTGGCGCCGCTCATCTGCATATCGCCATATTGGGCGACCGGGCCGGTAATCGGGCCGGCGACCGCGATCTTGATGGTGTCCTCAGCTTGGGCCAGGCCGCCCAGACTCAGAATAGCTGCGCCAACGGCGGCGCTCAGGACATTGCGGTTAAAGGTTTTCATCAGGATTCTGCTCCTCGTGCGATGGGTGATGGATCTGGGGAATGCGTCGCAAACGGGCCTTCAATCAATAAGAAGTAGCTGAATTCGCCGGATAGGACAAGCCGGATGTGGAAAAATCTATCCGGGCATGGCTAAAACGGATCGCCAATAGCCTTACGTTTGCAGTATTTCGGCCCGCCGCAATCCCGCCTCCTTGACCAGCGCATAGATCGCCGGAATCACGATCAGCGTCAGCACGGTGGACGAGATCATCCCGCCGACCATCGGCGCGGCAATCCGCCGCATCACTTCCGACCCCGCGCCGCTGCTCCACAGAATCGGCAGTAACCCGGCCATGATCGCCACCACCGTCATCATCTTGGGCCGCACCCGTTCCACCGCGCCTTCCATCACCGCCGCGTAAATATCGCTGACCGTCAACGGCTGACCGGCCGCCGCCCGCTGCTGGCGTAAAGTCGCCAAGGCGTGATCCAGGTAAATCAGCATGATCACCCCGGTTTCCGTCGCGACCCCGGCCAGGGCGATGAAGCCGACTGCGACCGCCACGCTCAGGTTGTAGCCGAGCCAGGCCATCAGCCAGACCCCGCCGACCAGCGCAAACGGCAACGACAACATCACAATCAGGGTTTCGGTCAGGCGGCGGAAGTTGAGATAGAGCAGGATGAAGATGATCAACAGGGTGAACGGCACCACGATCAACAGCCGCGCCTTGGCCCGTTCCATGTACTCGAATTGCCCGCTCCAGGCGATGTAGTAGCCGGGTTTGAACTGCACCTGCTCGCGCACCGCGCGCTGGGCGTCGGCGACATAACCGCCAATGTCGCGCCCGCGAAGATCGACATAGATATAGGCCGCCAGCAGGGCGTTTTCGGTGCGGATACTGGGCGCACCCTTGCCAAAACTGATGCTGGCCACCTGCCCCAACGGAATCATCGCTCCGCCGGGAACCGGAATCAGCACCTCGGCAATGGTTTGCGGGTCGGCGCGAAAGTCACGCGGATAGCGAACATTCACCCCGAATCGCTCCCGCCCTTCCACCGTGGTCGTCACCATTTCCCCGCCGAGCGCGGTCGCGATCACGTCCTGCATTTCGCCGATACCGAGGCCATAACGGGCCAGCGCCGCCCGATCCGGATCGATGTTCAGGTAATAGCCGCCGGTGATCCGCTCGGCATAGGCGCTGGTCGTGCCCGGCACGGTCTTGATCACGGCTTCAATCGCCTTGGCCAGCCGCTCCAGCTCCACCAGATCATTGCCAAACACCTTGACGCCAATCGGGGTGCGAATCCCGGTCGAGAGCATGTCAATCCGGGCCTTGATCGGCAGGGTCCAGGCGTTGCTGACGCCGGGGATTTGCAGCGCCTGATCCAGTTCGGCAATCAGGCCGTCAATGGTCAGGCCGGGCCGCCATTGATCTTCCGGCTTGAGATTGATCACGGTTTCAAACATCTCCAGCGGGGCCGGATCGGTCGCGGTCGCCGCCCGCCCGGCTTTACCCAGCACCGAGGCGACTTCCGGGAAGGTTTTAATAATCCGGTTCTGAGTCTGCATGATTTCCGCCGCTTTGGTGACGGACAGGCCGGGCAAAGTGGTCGGCATATACAGCAAGGTTCCCTCATTCAGGGTCGGCATGAACTCGCTGCCCAGCCGGCTGGCCGGGACATACGAGGCGGCCAGCACCGCCAGCGCCAGCAGGATCGTCAGCTTTTTCCAGCGCATCACCCCGGCAATCAGTGGGCGATACAGCCAGATCAGCAGCCGGTTCAGCGGATTGCGCTGCTCCGGGATAATCCGCCCGCGAATGAACAGCACCATCAGCGCCGGCACCAGCGTGATCGAGAGCAAGGCCGCGCCGGCCATGGCAAAGGTCTTGGTGTAGGCCAGCGGTTTGAACAGCCGCCCTTCCTGCGCCTCCAGCGCAAACACCGGCAGGAACGACACGGTAATAATCAGCAGGCTGAAAAACAGCGCCGGGCCGACTTCCTTCGCGGCATCGATCATGATCTGCACTCGCGAAGCGTCGGGCGCAGCCCGTTCCAGGTGCTTGTGGGCGTTTTCGATCATCACGATGGCCGCATCCACCATCGCGCCAATCGCAATGGCGATCCCGCCCAGGCTCATGATGTTGGAGTTTAAATCGAGTCCGCGCATCACGATGAAGGCGATCAGAATCCCGACCGGCAACATTAGAATCGCCACTAGGGCGCTGCGGACATGGAACAGGAACACGATGCAGACCAGCCCGACGATCAGGCTTTCCTCGATCAGGGTGTTTTTCAGGGTCTCAATCGCCCGATGAATCAGGTCGGAGCGGTCATACACGGCCTCGATGGTCACGCCGGCCGGCAGCCCGCCGGCGATTTCGGCGATTTTGGCCTTGACGTTGTGGATCACGTCTAGGGTATTCGCGCCGAACCGGGCGACCGCAATCCCGCTGACCGCTTCGCCTTCGCCGTTCAACTCAGCGATCCCGCGCCGTTCGTCCGGCCCCAATTCGACCCGCGCCACATCGCGCAACAGCACCGGGACGCCGCCTTCGGCTTTCAGCACCAGTTGCTCCAAATCAGCAACCCCGCGCAGATAACCCTTGCCGCGCACCATGTATTCGGTTTCGGCCAGCTCCACCACCCGCCCGCCGACATCGCGGTTGCTGCTGCGGATCACTTCGCTGACCCGTTGCAACGGAATCCCATAGGCCTGCAACTGGCGCGGATCGACCACGACTTGATATTGCTGGACAAAGCCACCGACGCTCGCCACTTCGGCGACACCCTGCGCCTTGGTCAACTGGTAGCGAATGAACCAGTCCTGCAAGGTCCGCAGTTCCGCTAGCGTCCGTTGCGCACCCAGCACGACGTACTGGTAAACCCAGCCGACCCCGGTGGCATCCGGCCCCAGACTGGGCGTGACATTATTCGGCAAACGACCGGCGAGCGTAGTGAGATATTCCAGCACCCGCGACCGCGCCCAATACAAATCCGTGCCGTCCTCGAAAATCACATAAACAAAGGACGCGCCGAAGAAGGAAAAGCCGCGCACGACTTTGGATTTGGGCACGCCGAGCATCGCCGCGCTGAGGGGATAAGTGATTTGATCCTCAACCACTTGTGGAGCCTGGCCGGGATAATCGGTGTAAATGATGACTTGGGTGTCCGACAGATCGGGCAGAGCGTCGAGCGGCGTATGCAGCACCGCGTAAACCCCGCCGGCGATGACCAGCGCCGTCAGCAACAACACCAGAAACAGGTTGCGGGCCGAAGCCTCAATGATTCGTCCGAGCATGTCAGTGGCCCTCGTGTTGGTGAGCTGGCGCCATGCTCCCCTCGCCCGCTGATGGGAGAGGAGTTGGGATCATGCTCCCCTCGCCCGCTGGCAGGAGAGGGGCCGGGGGTGAGGGCGTCTTTTCCGCACCCGATTCGCCAAAACTGCTCAACGCCGCCCGCAAATTACTTTCCGCATCAATCAGGAAATTGGCCGAGGTCACCACCCGTTCACCATCGCTAAGTCCCTCCAGCACCTGCACATGGTCATCGCCGCGCAGCCCAAGCCGCACTTCACGCGGCTGATAACGACCCTCGCCCAGTTCCACCAGCACCGCCTGCCGGATGCCGCTGTGCAGCACCGCCGAGGCTGGAACGGTCAATACCGGCTGATTGCCGGAACCCGCCGCCAGGTGGACGCTGGCGTACATCGCCGGACGCAACCGGCCTTGCGGATTCGGCAACTCGATCCGCACCTGCGCGGTGCGGGTCTGGGCATTCAGGGTCGGGTAAATGAACGCAACCCGGCCATGAAACTCCTCGCCCGGAAAAGCGTTGACCGTGATATGCGCATCCTGACCGGGCCGCACCAGATTCAAATCCTGTTCAAACACATCCACGATCAGCCACAGCATCGACAAGTCGGCGATCCGGTACAGGGCCGCACCAGCCACGAATTGCATCCCCTGAATCGCGGTTTTTTCCAGGACTACCCCATCTGCCGGCGATTTCAGCAGCAGATTCTCTTGTGGCTTGCCTTCTCTACGCAGTCGCTCGATCTGATCTTCGGAGATTTCCCAGTTGCGTAATCGTTGCAAGGCCGTTTCGGTCAACTGGCTCACCCGCTCGCGGTCGCTCTCCCGTCTTTGCGCCAAGGGTGCCGGCAGATTGGGATCGGGAGAACGCAAATCCTGACCGGCCAGCAGATATTCGCGCTGGGCGGTAATCAGGGCCGGGCTGTATACGGCCATCAGGGTTTCGCCGCGTTTGACGGTCTGGCCGGTGGTGTTGACCAGCAGCCGCTCGATCCAGCCTTCAAAACGGGGCGCGACGATGAACAGCCGACGCTCATCCGGGGCGATCATCCCGACCGCGCGCACTGGCCGGCTGAGGATGCGCCGTTGCGCCGGCTCGGTTCGCACCCCCAGTTTTTGCACCTTTTGCGGACTGATGCTGATTGAATCGCCGCCGGTCGCCTCACCCTCATAAACTGGGATGTAATCCATTCCCATCGAATCCTGTTTCGGAGTGGGTGAAACGTCCGGCAAGCCCATTGGATTGCGGTAATAAAGAATCCTGCCCTGTTCAGCAGTCATGGCGACCGGCGGCAAAGCGGCGATGACGCCGGCGAGAATCAGCGCCACGGCAAGGCGCGGTTTTTGCGGAGTATGCATGGGAATATCCCCTTGATGTATCGAGTTCGATGGACGCCGTATCCACGCCTGAGGGCGGACAGGGCGGCGCTGCACAACGCTCCCAACGGGTGGAAGCGCAAGGGTTACGCAGCGAACTCAGCGCGGGGGACGATGCAGCAGATCGGGGATGAATCCGGACCAGCGTTCAACGGGAGGGGGATACGACGTAAAGCCTGATAGCGGGGAAAAGTGTGATAAAACAGTTGGTAATGAATGCGCCTGACAGCCGACGCAGCATTTTCCACGATGAGTAGAGGCGCAGGATTGAGGATGCGGCAGCGGATCAGTTTCCGACTCCACAGCGGCGGCGAAATGATTGACAAGATCGTGACACGGTGGCGATTCCGCCGCCTGCTGGCTATGGGTCGCCACCGAACCGGACTGAAGCAGCGCCATCGCCGCCCCCGGCCAGGGCAGGGCAATGATTAGCAGCAGGATCAGCAGGCGGCGCAGGTTCAGGATCATGGCCCAGTCTGTGAATATCACACGTTATTATTTTCGTTCTGGCCGTTCGTGGTTGGAATCGCAAAGCGGTGGCGAAAGGCAACAGTCTTTATCAGAGAAAGCCGGGAGTCCAAGCAGTTCCGCAGCCAAGCGCAGAACCTCCGCTGGCCCCAGTCCGTGAAAGCAGTCGCGTTCAGCATAGGGACGCTGTAGATCATGGCAGGAACAGGCATCGGCATCAGCCCGGGCAATGCGGAAATTTTCCCCGGTATGGCCATATTTATCATGATCCGTCGGTCCAAAAATCCCCACGGTCGGGACGCCAAGTTCAAATCCCAAGTGCATGATCGCACTGTCATTGGCTAATACCAGGGCAGATCGGGCTAATAGCGCCGCAGCTTCCGGCAGGGTGGTTTCGCCACAAAAGACGACCGCATCCACAATATCATGAGCGACCGATTCAGCAATCGGACGCTCATTGCCGGCGCCGATCAGAATCACCTTTTTTGCCGTTTCCGCCGCCAGTCGCTGGATCACCTCCTGAAAATGCGTGATCGGCCAGCGTTTTTTTTCACTGGCTGCGCCGGGAGCAACGACGATCCAGCCTGCGGTTTCCGAAATGTCCTTGGCTCGCAGTTTTTCCAGCGCGGATCGTTCATCGTCGGCAGCAAAAAACTGAAAAGGCGGTGGTTTGTTAAGGCCAAGTCTCATCATTTCGAGAATTTCCTGATGGCGTTCGCGCATATTGGTTTTGCGAAAGCGGCGAATCAGCGGACTACGATTTTTGCCGGGAAGCAGCGCCGGAATGGGGGTATTTCGCAAATCGACAATGCAATCATGCCGGTTTTTTTTCAATTCCATCAGGAGTCGCCATTTGGCGATAAAACCGGCTTTTTTATGATAAAGAATCACCCGATGAATATGCGGACTCTTCTCAAGAATCGCAGATGCTTTTGGCCCCACCAGCACAGTTATTTTAGCGTTGGGGAATTGCGCCGCCAACGCCATAATCACCGGAGTGGTCATAATGACATCGCCAATATTACTGAGAGTGATAACCAGGATATTCTTCATATTTTGGTAACTACTCAGGTCGTCTTAACTAGCTGAAAATTCAACAGAAGTTCCGGTAATTCTTGGTGCTTAAGCGACCTGCCTGAAAGGGTCGGCCTCTTATAAATCAAATAGTTGCTGAACACGATCAGATCATTCCGTGCAAGCGTAAATTTTAACATTCTGTTTTATTTAGCGTTTTCTGAAGAGGTAGACCTGAGTAGTTACCGATTTTCGTAACTACTCAGGTATTAAAAAGCCGCATTAACCCGTTATCGCCCCTTTCGCTCATTTTTTTTAGGTTCATCGTGGTTTGTTGTGGAACCAGTCCCACCTCAGCGAGGCGATCTAGCTAACCTATTGATTGGCAATGTCCAAGTGTAAATTTCAACCCTCTTGATGGGGTAAAACCGGCTTTACAGGGCAAATTCCACAACAACCCGCGATGAACCAAAATAGAACTACAGTAAATATGAAGACTTTGATCTTGCCATTCAACTCGATCCATTTGGATTTCATTAATCCCTAAAATCGACTCAAAAACTTCTGATTCTGTCATTGGAGTCACCCTCTCATTTCACTTTGACTTTAACAACAAAACAGATCAAAGAAGATTCGATGCACTTAAATGATACATGCCTGCACTCGACTCCACAAGAACCCTCGAAGAACCATTTATCTTTCATCAAAATTCGGACTGATAAGGAAATTGATCAAATTGAAACCAATTTCGATCTAGCCATAGCGACTTGACGAAATCCGAAGTGGTTTTGAAAATGAGCGAAAGGGGTGTCATGTGTCCACGGCTAAGCTTTTCAAAGGAGTCCTCCCGAGGGTGGTAACCGTGAAGGCGCTTAAATCACCTTAAAAGGGCTGGTATTACTTTCCAATACAAAAGCTGCTGAAAATCCGCTCCAGCAAATCCTCGCTGCCAAATTCCCCGGTAATTTCCGCCAGCGCATTCTGTGCTTCCCTTAACTCCTCAGCAGCCAATTCCCCAGCGCGGATCGCCAACTGATCATCCGCTGCCGCCAATGCCGAATCCGCCCGACTCAAAGCCTCCAAATGGCGGCGACGGGCCATGAAAACGCCCCCATCGCCACTGTGATAACCCATGCAGCTTTTCAAATGCTCCCGCAATAAATCCAGCCCCGCACCGGTTTTTGCTGACAGCCACAGCGCATGACCGCCAGCCACAGCTTCCACCCCGGGTTCGCGCCCAGTTAAATCAATCTTGTTATGAATCACCGTCACCCCGGTCGCAACCGGCAACCGCTCCCGCAACGCCTGATCCTCGGCAGTCAACCCCTGCCGGTCATCGACCAGCAACAGAATCCGGTCAGCATTACCAATCTCCGCCCAAGCCCGCCGCATCCCTTCCTGCTCGATTAAATCAGCGCTATCGTGCAAGCCCGCCGTATCAATGATATGCAGCGGCATTCCATCAATACTGATCAGTTCACGCAACACATCGCGGGTCGTGCCGGCAATCTCGGTGACAATCGCTGTCTCTCGCCCGGCCAGTTGATTCAGCAAACTGGATTTGCCTGCATTCGGTCGCCCGGCAATCACTACCGTCATCCCGTCGCGTAATAACCGGCCTTGTCCCGCCGCAGATTTCAAGGCAGTCAGTTGATTTCGCACCCCCTGCAAACGGGCGGCAATCACCCCATCGACCAGAAAATCAATTTCCTCCTCCGGAAAATCAATCGCCGCCTCGACATACAGCCTAAGTTCAATCAGCGCCTCAACCAGCGCATGAATCCGCTGCGAAAAATCGCCTTGCAGGGAATGCAGCGCAGCGCGAGCGGCTTCCGCCGTGGTGCTGGCGATCAGATCGGCAATCGCCTCCGCTTGCGCCAGATCCAGCTTGTCATTGAGAAAGGCGCGTTCGGAGAATTCACCCGGTCGGGCCAGTCGAGCGCCCAGTTCCACAACCCGTTTCAGCAGTAAATCCATCACGACCGGACCGCCGTGGCCCTGCAACTCCAGCACGTCTTCACCGGTAAAAGAATGGGGCGCGGTAAAATACAAGGCAATGCCTTGATCAAGGAGTTCGCCATCGCTGGCGCGGAATGGGCGGAATACGGCTTGACGGGGAGAAGGGAGTGCGCCGCAAATCGCTTCGGCAATCGCGGCGCTGAGTAGCCCGGACACTCGGATAATACCGACTCCACCGCGTCCGGGTGGAGTCGCAATAGCGGCAATGGTGTGATCGGCCACGGAGAACTCGGAAGACACTGAAAAAGCCCTTTCCGTGTGGTTCCGGGTTATTCCGTGGCTAACAGCCGATCACTTCCGGCGCTTGTTAAGATCCGGCTTTTTTGGAGACAACGCTTTCTTGATCGTCGCCGCCAGTTTCTGGCGATACGGATCCAGCAGTTTACCGAACCAGCCCGGTTCTTCCTTGGTCTTGGCCACTGCCGCCGCATCAGCGCCCGATTCAACCCGCTTGGTAATGACCCACTGCTGACCAATCGACAGCATGTTATTCACCACCCAGTACAGCACCAGTCCCGCCGGGAACCACAGGAACATGAACGTGAACACAATCGGCAGCGCCATCATCACCTTGGCCTGAATCGGATCAGGCGGTGCGGGACTCAGCTTCTGCTGAACAAACATGGTCACCCCCATAATCAGCGGCAACACATAATACGGATCGGGAATCGCCATATCCTGAATCCACAGCATAAATGGCGCTTGCCGCAACTGCACACTCTCCACCAGCACCCAGTACAGCGCAATGAACACCGGAATCTGCACCAGAATCGGCAGACAGCCCCCGAGCGGATTGACCTTTTCCTTCTTGTACAGGCCCATCATCGCTTCATTCATTTTCTGCTTGTCGTCGCCGTACATCTCCTTCAGCCGGGCCAGTTCCGGGGCCAGCCGGCGCATATTCGCCATCGACCGGTAACTAGTTTCCGACAGCTTGTAGAAAGCCAGCTTAATCAGAATGGTCAGAAAGATAATCGCCCAGCCCCAGTTCCCGACAATGGCGTGAATCGCTTTCAGCAACCAGAACAGCGGCTCGGCAATGATGGTCAATACGCCGTAATCCACGGTCAGGTGCAGATTAGGTGCAACACTATCCAGCACATCCGCCAGCTTCGGCCCAACATACAAGCCGGTGCGGAAATCGCCGGTCGCGCCCGCTGGCACGGTTTGCTCCGCGCCAGTCATGCCCAGCACATAGCGGTTGCCGCCCACGACCCGGGTGTAAAACTGGTCGGTTTCACCCGCCCCCGGAATCCACGCGCCGAGAAAGTAGTGCTGAATCATGGCGATCCAGCCGCCCTTGACCGTCTGATCCAGTTCCTTCTTGGCGATGTTGTCGAAGGAGATTTTCTCGTAGCGCTGCTCCGGCGTGGAAATCACCCCGCCGGTATAGGTCACGACCCCGCCGCCAAAATAGCTGTTGCTGGTCTTGGGCGGGGAGCGCTGGAATTGCCGGTACTGGCTGCCCTGCCAGTCACCGGCGCTGCCGTTCTCCACCCGCTGGTTCAGCTCCACCAGAAAGCTGCCGCGCCGGAAAGTGTAAATCTTGCTGACCTTCACCCCGGACGGATCGGCCCAGTTCAGCCGCACCTCCAGCGTGTCCTGCCCATCAGCTAGCCGGTACTCGCTCTGTGCCGCCGTGAACTGCGCGTAATGAGTAGGCGCCGGCCCCTTATTCCGCTCCAGCAGCCCGGACTGGGCAATAAAAATCTCCGGGCCGCTATCCCGCAGCAACTGGAACGGCTGATCCCGATGCTGGATCGAGTCGGGATAAGTCCGCAGACCTACCTGGCGCAGATCGCCGCCAACCGTGTCAATCTCGGCCTCGAACAGGTCAGTGACCACTCGCACCCGTTGACCGCCGCCCAGGGCTTGCGGACCGGCGCTCGCCGTCGGCGCAACAGTCGGCACATCCTGACCCGGAATCACCGCCGGCTGGCCGGGGACGGCCCCGACCGGGGCCGTCGCTACCGGCGGGGCCAGCGGCGGATGTTTCTTGGCCTGAAACTCCAGCCAGTTCTGCCAGAGCAGAAACAGCACAAACACCAGAGCAGCGAACAACAACAAGCGTTGGTTTTCCATCAACGGTCCTTCGGGGGAAGTTCGGGAACAGGGTCGATACCGCCCGGATGCCAAGGGTGACAGCACAGCAGACGGCGGATCGCCAGCCAGACGCCGCGCACCGCGCCGTAGCGCTCAATAGCTTCGCGGGCGTACTCGGAGCAACTCGGATAAAACCGGCAGTGGTTGCCCAGCCACGGGCTAATCAACCACTGGTAAACACGGATCAGCGCGATCAGGACGGTGCGCATGACCGCGCCAGCTTCTGCCAATGCCGGCGCAACGCTGCAAACAGCGCTGCATTGTCCTGCATGGCGGTCATGCCCGCCCGGCCCATCACCACGCAATCCAGCCCGCCCAACTGCAGTTGATGCTGGCGGAAACTCTCCCGCGCCACCCGCTTGATCCGGTTGCGGACCACGGCGGATCGCGAAACCTTGCGGGAAATAGCCAGGCCAAGACGGGGGTGCGGCAAAGCGTTGGGGCGGGCCAGCACCGTGAAATAGCGGTCGCTGGACTTGATGGGCTGGGCGAACACGTCGGCGAAGGCGTTGCATCCGGTCAGCCGAACGCGGCGCGGAAACGACGCGCCGTCGGTCATGGCTCAGGGCGCGAGCCGGACCCGGCCCTTGGCGCGGCGGGCCTGGATCACCGCACGACCGCCTTTAGTGGCCATACGGGCGCGAAAACCGTGGGTGCGCTTGCGGTGAATGATGCTGGGTTGAAAAGTGCGCTTCATGGCGAATTCCTTGGGGGATGACTCGGAACAAACAGAATGCGGCCGGCAGGCCGTTTTGGCGAAAACTGGAAAATTACTGATTCAGCGCCAGATTTGCAAGCGCTGTGCGGGCTGTTGCCTGTGGATAACTCACCGGTGGATGACTAAACTGCATTTTTCGCCAACCGCATTAGCCGAGGAACGGGTGTGGATCATGCCCTGTGGAAAGCCTGCCAGGTCTGCCTGGAACGCGAATTGTCCGAACCCCAGTTGAGTACCTGGATCCGCCCTCTGCACGCCTATGAGGAGGCTGGGGTTCTGCATTTGCTCGCCCCTAACCGCTTTGTGCTGGACTGGGTTAAAAAGCACCATCTGACTCAAATCGAGGCGGCATTGACCGAGTTGCAGCCTGGGCAAGCGCCGCAGGTTGTGCTGGAAATCGGCAGCGGCGCCACGCTGGCGCCGGCGCCCGACCAACGCTCGCCCGATCCGGAACCCCGCAGCGAATCCGAATCCGGGTATGAATCCGGGTCCAAATCCGATGAACTGCTGAAAAGCGGCGCACTCAATCCCGACTTTACCTTCGCCACCTTCGTCGAAGGCAATTCCAACCAGATTGCCCGCGCCGCCTGTCTGCAAGTCGCCGAGAACCCCGGCAAGGCCTATAACCCGCTGTTCATCTACGGCGGCACCGGGCTGGGCAAGACCCACCTCATTCATGCGGTCGGCAACATCCTGCGCGAGCGCAACCCCGAAGCCCAGGTGGTTTACCAGAATTGCGAGTATTTCGTGGCCGACATGGTGCGGTCGCTGCAACACAACGCCATCAATGAATTCAAGCGCCGCTATCGGTCGCTGGATGCCCTGCTGATCGACGATGTGCAGTTCCTCGCGGGCAAGGAGCGGTCGCAGGAGGAGTTTTTCTACACCTTCAACAGCCTGCTTGAAAGCCGCCAGCAGGTGATCCTGACCTGCGACCGCTACCCCAAGGAAGTCGCCGGTTTGGAAGACCGGCTCAAATCGCGGTTCGGCTCCGGCCTGACCGTGGCGGTCGAGCCGCCGGAGCTGGACACCCGGGTGGCGATTCTCAAGAGCAAGGCGGAACAGGCGCAACTGGCCCTGCCTGACGAAGTCGCGTTCTTCATCGCCCAGCGGATCCGCTCTAACGTCCGCGAACTGGAAGGGGCGCTGCGGCGGGTGTATGCCAACGCCCAGTTCACCGGCAAACTCATCACCATCAGCTTCGTCAAGGAGGCGCTGATCGACCTCCTGACCTTACAGGACAAGCTGGTTACCATTGAAAACATTCAGAAAACCGTTGCGGACTACTACAAGATCCCGGTCAGCGATCTGTTGTCCAACAGCCGGTTGCGCACCCTGTCCCGACCCCGGCAACTGGCGATGACCCTGACCAAGGAACTGACCGCATTCAGCCTCCCAGAGATCGGTGAAGCATTCGGCAAACGCGATCATACGACCGTGCTACACGCCTGCCGGAAGGTTCGGGAACTCCAGAATTCCGACCCGCAGATCCGCGACGATTACACCAATCTGCTCACAACCCTCACCAACTAGCGAAAAGCCTGTGGATAAGTGCTGTGGATAAGTGGAATAACTTTTCAGTCCAGGCTTAATGTGCAAAAAGCCGTTTGTAACCGGTTTCGTAAAATCAAGTAATATCATTAAGTTAAATCGTAAAATTGCCGGAATCGTTCGTGATTTCAATCAATTGCCTGTAACATGTTTAATAAAAACAAGTAATATCAATTAGATAAGATGTAAATCAGTGAAAATTTTTTAGTATTTAGCCGATATTGACTGATCATGGCAAAAAAGCCCGAAAACAGCCTGTGGATAAGTCTGTGGATAACTTTGCCATTTCTGTGGATAAGTCGGCAAAATCTGTGGATAACTTTGTGGATAACTTTTGGGTCAAAAAAGTTATCCACAGGAAAACCGACTTATCCACAGGTTATCCACAGACTTATCCACAGGCAAAACTCGTGGAACGGTTTGATAAAAAACAACAAAAAAAAGTTATCCACAGAAAAGAGCCTCGCTAATAATAATAATCTTTTAATTATTTAAAAAAAGACTTTCTATTGAGCTCCCCGAACTTTGCGCCTCGCCGGAAAAGATTATTTTTTAATGACCCCTGACTTCAGTCGGGATTTGACCACCCTGGATCGAAGCCGGGGACCTGTGAACCCATCCGGAGATTCTGATGAAACTGGAAGCCAAGCGTGAGCATCTGCTCAAACCGCTGCAATCGGTGATCGGCGCAGTCGAGCGTCGGCAAACGCTGCCGATCCTGACCAACGTCCTAGTAAACGCCACCGAGCAGGCGCTGACCCTGACCGCTACCGACCTTGAAGTCGAACTGTGCGCCCGGGCTGAGTTGCCGGCGGAAACGCCCGGGGCGATCACCCTGCCCGCCCGCCGGCTGCATGACATCCTGCGGGCCTTGCCGGAAGACGCCACGGTGACGGTGACTGCAGACGGCGACAAAACCACGGTGCGCTGCGGGCGCAGCCGCTTCACCCTCGCCACCCTGCCGGCCAGCGATTTCCCTACCTTGGAAAATCTGCCGCTGGAAGGTGAGATTCGCGTGCCGCAGGGTGCGTTGCGCAGCATGATTGAGCGCACCCACTTTGCGATGGCCCAGCAGGATGTGCGTTATTACCTCAACGGCCTGCTGCTGGAAGTCAGTTCCGGCATCGTCCGGCTGGTGGCGACCGACGGTCACCGGCTGGCGTTCCAGGAGCTGGCGACTGAGGCCGAGGTCGCCGAACCGCGCCAGGTGATCGTGCCGCGCAAGGGGATCATGGAGCTGATGCGCCTGCTGGCCGACAACGATGCCGAAGCGACGCTGGCGCTCAGTCCGAACCATATCCGGGTGACCCTGGGCGAAATCCGCTTCACCTCCAAGCTGATCGACGGCAAATTTCCCGACTACCTGCGGGTCATTCCCCGCGAAGGCGGACGGGTCGTGATCGCCGACCGGATGCTGCTGCGCAGCGCCCTGGCTCGGACCGGCATCGTCCTCAACGACAAGAGCCAAGGCGTCCGTCTGCAACTGGAAGACTGGATTCTGCGCACCCAGGCTAAAAACTCCGACCAGGAAGAGGCCGAAGAAGAGATCGAAATCAACTACACCGGCGGGCCAATGGAGATTGGCTTTAACGTGACGTACATGCTCGATGCTCTGGGGGCGCTGAGCGGCGAACTGGCCAAGCTGTCGTTTTCCGATGCGTCCAGCAGTTGCCTGATCGAAGAAGCCGAGGGTGGCGCCAGCAAGCATGTCATCATGCCTATGCGGCTGTGAAAGTCGCCATTGGCGATGAGCGATTAGAGCGCTGAAACCGGAATGCGGGTTACTGCGCTCGACATCGCCGGGTTTCGCAATCTGCGGCGAATCAGCCTCGCTTGCGGCCCCGGTCTGAATCTGATTCTCGGCCCCAACGCCTCCGGCAAGACCAGCTTGCTGGAGGCGTTGTACTTTCTGGGCCGGGGCCGTTCCTTCCGCACCCGCCAGCCGCGCGACTTGATCCAGACCGGCGTAGCCCTGTTCCGGATCGTGGCGTGGCTTGCCGGACGTGATGGGCGGCGCATTCCGGTTGGGGTCGAACGCGACGCTCATGCGCTGACGGCCCGAATCGGCGGCGCTCCGACCCGCTCGCTGGCCGAACTGGCCCGGCAAGCCCCGGTGTTGCTGCTTAATCCCGATAGTCACCGCCTGCTCGAAGATGGGCCGCAATTGCGGCGGCGGTTTATGGACTGGGGGCTGTTTCACGCCGAGCCGGGCTTTCTGGAGAGCTGGCGGCGCTACGGAACCGCGCTGCGCCATCGCAATGCGGCATTGCGCACCGGATCGGCTAATCGGACCGTGGATGCCTGGGATGGCGAACTGGCGACGGCGGCGACGGTTCTCGACTCGTGGCGTGAAGCCTTCTGCAAGGCGCTGGAAGGGGCCTTAGCGCCGTTAGCTGTAGCGACTCTGGGAATGGCAGGGGTTCAGGTCGATTATCGCCGTGGCTGGCCTCTGGAGCCGTTTGAGCGCGGGTTTGCCGATTGGCTGCGAGAGGGGCGCGATCAGGATCGCAAACAGGGCCATACCCGGATCGGGCCGCACCGCGCCGATTTCACCTTGCGCATCGCCGGGCGGCCATCCGGCGATGCGCTGTCGCGGGGGCAGCAGAAATTGCTGGTGATCGCCCTGGTGCTGGCGCAGGCGGAGCTGTACCAGCGTCATGCCGGCGCCTCCTGCATCCTGCTGATCGACGATTTGCCAGCGGAACTGGATGCCGGCAATCGGGAACGGGTCATGCAGACCCTGGCGGGACTGGACGCCCAATTGTTCATCACCGCCCTGGAGCCAGGCTTGCTGAATGCCGCGCCTTGGCGTGAGGCGCGGGTCTTTCAGCTTGCGGACGGGGTGATAACGCCTCCCTGACCACGACTCAGCGCGTCGCCTCCCCGCTCTGCAATTCCACCCGGTTCTGTTTCTGGTTATAGCCCTGCCGGGTGATGAGTTCATAGTCCAGTTCGGTTTTAGCGCCGGCGGGAATTTCGGTCTCGAACTGCACGGTCTGGAAATCATGCAGGATCGGATTCAACTGGCTGCGGAAGACCACGTCACCCGGATAATCGCGGCGGATGTGCACACTCATCGGTTTGCTGGTGTCATTGCGAATCTTCTGCCGAAAACTGGTGTGTTCATCCCAGCCGGCGACCTGACTGTCCAGCTCCAGCTTCATGCTGTCTTCGCCGAGCTTGCGGTAAAGATTGCCGCCTTTAATCTGAAACCACAGATTGTCGCGAAAGACCTTGCGCTTGATGAGTTCAAAGGTCACGGACGGATCCGCGCCCAGATTCAATTCAATCTTATCGCCGATGGGGACGTATTTCAGCGGCTGCGCGCTCAGGTAATTCAAGCCATCGCTGCCATTGGCGCGGAAGACCCGGATCATGCCATCCGGTAGCGGCGTCGAACCCAGTTGGGAAGCTGTATCATTTTTCAGCAAATACAGCCGCACCAGTTGATCGCCGTATTCCCGTGGCCGATAGCGGTATTGCACGGTCATCGGCACATTGTTGGCCTCGAAACTGCGCAGTTGCTTGGCCCAGCCAGTCGGGACGGTTTCAGTCCCTTCAATGGTGTAGATAAAATACTCACTCAGCCCTTCTTTGATAATTTCCTTGGGCGCGTCCATTTCATCCATCGCTCCCCCCGCCATCTCCATCGACGCCATGGCCGCCGGGGCAGGGGGAGCCATCATCTTGCGGGCAGCCTGGTGGCGCAGGCCCCGGTAATCCTCCTTCTTCAGTTCATCTTTGACCTGCCCCACCGGCAGTTTCGCCAGTTCGGCGATTTTTTCGACCAGATTAATCGTGCCCACCACCAATCGCACTTGCGCATTTTCGTAATCTTCGCCGGAATTATTTTTCACTCGGACAAAGCTTTCCAGGCGCAAGGTTTTTTCATCCGGATCGGCTATCACCAGATAATCCGCCGCCCAACTAATCCCGGACGTGAAATAGCTGATTTCAATCGCGGCTTCACTGTTGGCGTCGCTCTGTACGTTCCAGTACAGCATTTGCGGCTTGTCATGCGGAAAAGTGGTATCCAGCACCTCCAAATCGGTCTTTGGCTCGCGGAAACGCAATTCCACCGAGGTCGGATCAATCAGGGTGTTGGCCCAGGAAAATTGCAGCGGATTAACACCCTTTTTAAACGTGACGACCCGGCTTTCCCGCACCAGGGTCAAATCTTCGGAGTTGTAGATGGTCAGTTGCACGGTTCGCCGTTCCGGTACCGTGGCTAGATCAACATTGCGGGCGCTGGCCGCTACCGGCAATAGCCCGGCAATAATCAGAAGCCAAATCGCTATTGCATGATTTCGATTGATCATGGCGATCACCACTCGTTATTCAGCGTCAGCCGCAGGGTTTGAATCTGTTTCTTCGCCTGACCATCCGCAGCGCGGGCCGGCAAGTCCACATGAAACTGCAATTTATCGGCGTCGCTTTTCTCCGGATCGAGAGTGTGCAGACTGCCGTCGCCCAATTGCCATTCCGGGTCGCGGCCACTGTCACCACGAATCTCATTGCGAATCTGGCGGACGCTTTCCGTAATATCCAGCGTGACCGGCGCATCCTTGAAATTTTCAATCTCGTATTTCAGGGTCACGTCATAGCGGTACAGATTCCCGGCAATCCGCTGGCGCTCATTACGATCCACGGTACGCCGTACCGCAATATCGCGGGCCAGCCCCAGATACAGGGTTAATTCCTCATCGGGTGGGGTGAACTTGCCGCGATCCTCGCCGAGAAAAGCATTCCCGCCTTTGCCGTCATCCTGGGAAATCCGGGTCTTGCCGTCCGGCAATGGCGCTTTGCCCAGACCGCCGCCGGCATTTTTAATCACATAGTGCATCGGCACATTCAGTTTGTCTTGGGCGCGGTCCAGATAACCGAACTTCAATGGATCGCTGGTGTAGGTTTTACGCACCGGCACGGCGTTAAAACTGTTGATCTGCACTTCCTTGGTTTCACTCAGACCAAGTGGTTTATCGAACCATAATCCACCCACGCCGGTTTGAAATTGCGCCATATCGTAGGCTTCATTGGCGTTATTATTCACCCGCAGGTATTGGGCCAGATTCAGGTTTTTTTCATCACGGTCAGCGACCGCGCGATAATGGAAATCCTTGCTGAGTCCGCCCAGCACATAACTGATCCGCACTCGCGCCGCGCCGGAAGCATTGGCGGCGACCGACCAGATCAGCGCGGTTTCATTGGGCGGATAACTCACCGACAGCACTTTGGCGTCGAGTGGCTGATCCGCTGGCGGGGGCAGAATGCGTAAAACCAGCGTGTCGGGATCAATCCGGGTATTGACCCAGGAGAAATCGACCTGGTTAACGCCCTTGACCAGTGGGACGATGCGCTCCTCTTCGACCAGCGCAATTTGCGGGTGATCGAGATGGATTTGCACCCGTTCGCGCACCGGCAACGTGGTGAGCTTGATCCGGGCCATCGCATCGAGGGGCGCAGCGCTGAGTAGCAATGCGCCGAGCGGATACCATAACAGTTGAGTTCGATTCATCAGTTTTCCCTCCAGTATTGAGTGGGTTCCAAACCAGAAGTGGAAATTTTACTTAATCCGCCGTGCCGGGATTAAAGTAGATGCGATTTAACCCGCCGTACCGGGCTAATACAAATCAAAATAAGCAACATTCGCCACGATCAGAGCGGATTCCAGTAATTCGCGGCGATCAATCAGCGTTTGGGCGGTTATTTGCCAAGTTTGGTTGCCGGTTCTTAGCACAATCACTTTGGGAGGCTGCCCATATAAAGTGGACAGGTCAACGAAATCGCTATCCTTGGTGACGATAATGAAATCATGCTGGCGAGCATACGCCCAGATGGCGGTGTCCGATGCTCGCTCCAATCCCAGTAAGGCTACTTGCGAAGAACCGGGATAGTGTGAGGCGATGAGCGAGACTATCCGCCTGGATAAATTCTCGTCGAGCAGCAGCTTCATGCCGCTTTAATCCAGGTCACCGTTCTTTCCCGATCAGCGGCGAAAGCCAGGCAGGCCATGATATCGGCATGGGTTAATTCCGGAAAATCTTCGACGATTTCCGCTGGCGTCATACCGCTGGCTAACCAGCCTAGTACGTCGTAAACCGTGATCCGTAAGCCTCGGATGCAGGGCTTGCCACCGCGTTTATCCGGCTGAATGGCAATAATATCATTATATCTCATGATCTTATCTTTTTGTTCATTCGTAACTACCCTTAACATTATCCAATTCGGGCAAAAGAATAGCAATCTAACCTACGCGGCTAGGCAGCCTTTTTCTGGATTTGTGAAAGCAGCATACTTTCAACTAACTGACATTGTTCAGCTATTAATAAAAAAATAAATGGTTCATCGTGGTTTGTTGTGGAACCAGTCCCACCTCAGCGAGGCGATCTAGCTAACCTATTGATTGGCAATGTCCCAGTGTAAATTTCAACCCTCTTGATGGGGTAAAACCGGCTTTACAGGGC
>JADLEK010000029.1 GCA_020846135.1 Gammaproteobacteria bacterium | reverse complement strand
TGCCCTGTAAAGCCGGTTTTACCCCATCAAGAGGGTTGAAATTTACACTGGGACATTGCCAATCAATAGGTTATCTAGATCGCCTCGCTGAGGTGGGACTGGTTCCACAACAAACCACGATGAACCACAAAACAGATCAAAGAAGATTCGATGCACTTAAATGATACATGCCCGCACTCGACTCCACAAGAACCCTCGAAGAACCTTTTTTTATTAATAGCTGAACAATGTCAGGTTTATGAATAGGTTTTCGTATTTACAGTCGTCATTCCCGCGAATGCGGGAATCCAGCGATCCGCTGCAAGATTGACTGGATACCCGCATTCACGGATATGACGGATAAAGATAAAATCTATCGGCAACCGGTATAAAAAACCCCACAGCAAGCTGCGGGGTCTGTATTCCGAAGCGAATCAAATCTCCGAGAACTCAAACATCGTCCACAGATCGCCCACTGCCGGGCTGTTAATCGGAACGTAAGGCGCTGAGGGTGAAGTAACCGGGTTCGGCAGATTGTCGCGGCTGCGGTTCGACAACGGTCCAAGACCCCAATTCGATTCGATGAATTTCAAAATCGAAGCGTGATCCGTGTAGGTATGATCCACTTTGCCAGGCTTTGCCAGGGGCGATACCACGATCATCATCGTGCGTGGACCTCCTCCGAAAAAATCAACCGGCTGAATATAACCCGAATCATAAAAACCGCCGGCTTCGTCAAAGGTGATCAGAATGGCCGTTTCCTCCCACAGCGCCGAGTTGGCCTGCACCGCCTCGACCAGTTTCTTCACAAAGGCTTCAAACAGCGGCGGGGTCGAGGTACCCGGATGACTGTCGGTTAAAAAGCCCGGTTTGACGAAAGAAACCGCGGGAAGCTCATTCGCACCAACGTCCTTATAGAATTGCGCGAGGTCAACCAGGTTCTGTCGCAAGGCAGGCGTGGTCATAATCGAGCGCGAATACTGAAAGCCGTTACAGATTGCGCAGTAAATCCGGCTCTGCGGCGTCAGCTCATTCGCCACCGCCATGCCTTCGCCATAGTATTTCCAGGACACCCCTTTGGCTGAAAGCGCATCGCCAATGGTCGGAATGACCTGGGGGCCAATCGCGTACTGAGGCCCGGCGGGAAAGGCGTTTTTATCCGCCGCGCTGATCGGTTGCCCCGCCGTGTTGTAGTAAGGGTAATTGTTATTGACCTGATACCACCGCGAAGGGGCGCAGTTGCCATCATTGAAGGGAAGATACGGCAGCGCATGGAGATAATCCATGATGGGTTTTACCCCCGGTTGCGACTGATCGCCGCAATGGGTATAAGCCACGCCGGTACTGCCGGGATCAGCCGCTCCGATTTGATCCTGAATATAAAAATTGTTAGTGCCGGCAACCGGGTTGGGATTCTCAATCTGATCAGAGGGCGGCTGAGCGGGATTGCCGTTTTGATCCGTGTAGTAATAGACATCACCGGTCATCATGAACTGGGAGTTAGCGCCGGTTCCCCCCATCACCGGTTGGTGATAGTTATCGTTAATGGCATACCGATCCGCCAGTTCCTTAAAATAGGGCCAATCGCCGTTGGCCATGTCGTAGTAACCCATGGCCACGCCACCCTGGAAGGTGCCTTGATCATTCGGTGGCGGCGCAATATTCCACCCGACGGTGGTCGCTACCCAAGTGTAAAGGTCGCTCTCGCAGCCACTGGGATTGTCGGCAGTACTCTGCGCAACCGAACAATTGGATTGTTGCCACATCTGATAGAAGCGGTGCGCTGGATCACCGGTATGACTGATGTAGGTCGCCGGCGTAATCGGTTCTATCTCGCCGATGATCTTGAGAATGGCGTCGGGGATATTCTTGAGCCAGTCGCTGGAGCAAGCGTTCAACTGCGAGGCACCGACGATTGAATACGGGCCGTTAGGTAGCGCTGATGGATAACGGCAATCGGGAACTGGCAGCAGGCCGAGCGTCGCATTAAAGAAAGGTTGCCCGGTTCCGCCCACGCTCAACAGACCATAGTCGCTCGGTTTAAGGCCAATAGCGTCTTCACAGAATTCCGCAATATGCGCCAAATTCCAGTCCTGCGGGTTGTCGCTGATGCCAATCGTCGCCTCCAGTTTTCCGATGGCGCACAGCGAAAAAGGTAATCCGCTGAGGGTAGTACTCGGCTGCGGTAAAGCGGAAAAAGGCCGGGTCAAGGTTGGACTCAGTTCGTAGGTGCTGGTACTCGAAGCCTGCTGTTGCTGGGCGAGCGCCGCGTTCGGCCCCGGTTGTCCGTTGCCTTGAATAATGCCGCGCGAACGCAAGTTCCAGATGGTCTGGGTTGGATCTGGCGGAGTGTAGGCGCCGAAGACATTATCAAAGCTCCGGTTTTCTCCACTCACCACAATTAAATGACGAATCCGTCGGTCGCGGACATCCCCGTTATCATCGCTGCCGCACCCGGTCAGCAGAGTCAACCCTAACAGGGCGAGACATCCGCTCGGTCCATACCGCAAGTTTTGTCGCATCAGGCTCTCTCCGGTGTGATGATAAAAATGATAGGGCTACTCAATTAAGGCAAGCCGATTTTATAGTCTAGTGGGCTAAGCGCTATATTCCATGAGCAGCCACTAGTAATAGTTCTCGTTACGGGAATGCCGGCCAGCAACCGCCATGAGCTAAGCGGTCATCGCCGGCTCCGGGCGCGAAACCGGCGACAGAGATGGTCAGTTGCACTGCCCGATGGCATTAGTGGCACAAATTCATGTGTCCACTGCTAAGCTTCATCAAAGGAGTCCTCCCGAGGGTGGTAACCGTAAAGGCACTTAAATCACCTTAAAAGGGTTGGCGACCGCTTCCTGGGCAATGCGATACAGGTTTAGAGCGGTGGTTTTATCGGCCAGCGACGCACTGGACGTACCGCGCACCATGCAGTCTATCCCTGATGATTGTTGGGTATAGTTCGCCAGGTGATGCAAGGCCTCAACCAGACTCTGATTTTCTAGGGCCACCGGATAAAACCCGCGCGCCAGGGCGCGAACCATCGCCAGGGCCTGATCAACGTCGCTGCTATTCCGGCTCATGCACGATTTCGCCCAGCCCGGCCCGGCGCAGCGCGGCATTGATCAGATGATGCACCTCCCGCACCGTCTCCGCAGCCAGCGCCTGCCGGGCTAGTTCCTGAGCTTCCGTTAAAGTAAAGCTGCGAATCGCCCATTTGACCCGGGGCACACTGGCGGGGCCGGCGCTCAGACTGTTGACCCCCATCCCCAGCAACAGCACCGCCGCGCCGGGATCCGCCGCCATCTCCCCACACAGATTCACCGGGCGCCCGGTGGCCCGCCCCTGTTCGATGATGTACGCCACCGTTTTCAGCAGCGCCGGATGCAGGCTGTCATACAGGCCGGCAACCCGGGGGTTGTCGCGATCCACCGCCAGCAGATACTGGGTCAGATCGTTGGTGCCGACCGACAGAAAATCGACCCGCTGCGCCAGTTGCCCAGCCTGCCAGGCGGCGGACGGCACCTCGATCATGACCCCAACCGGCGGCAGCACCGTCGGCCAGCCGTCCTCCTGCAATTCCTCATGGGCCTGCGCCAGCAAGCGCAGCGCCTCGTCTACTTCCTCGACCGTGGTGATCATCGGAAACAGGATTCGCAGGTTGTTCCATTCCGCGTTGGCCCGGAGCATGGCCCGCAACTGGGTCAGGAAAATGTCCGGGTGATCGAGGGTGAAGCGCATCCCGCGCCAGCCGAGAAAGGGGTTGTTCTCCTTAATCTGGAAATAGGGCAGGGTCTTGTCGCCGCCAATGTCCAGGGTCCGCATCACCACTGGTTGCGGGGCAAACGCAGCCAGCATCTGCCGATAGATTTGGCATTGCTCTTCTTCGCTAGGGAACGAATCGCGAACCATGAAGGCGAATTCGGTGCGGTACAGGCCGATTCCCGCCGCGCCGCACTGGCCGGCGGCGGCAATATCAGTCAGCAAGCCGGCCTTGGCGTACAGGGGAATCGCATGACCATCCCGGGTCATCGCCGGCAGGTCGCGTAAAGCCCCCAGCCCGGTGGAGCGTTCCGCTTCGGCGGCGATCAGTTGCCGGTATTCGGCACGCATCGCCGGGTCGGGGTTCAGATAGACCCGGCCCTGATAGCCGTCAACGATGATGGTGTTGCCCTCAAAGCGGCCCAGCGGCCGGTCGCCCAACCCCATGACCGCCGGGATGCCCATCGCTCGCGCCAGCAGGGCGACATGAGACAGCGCCGATCCACGCAGACAGACAATCGCCGCCAACTGTTCGGACGGGATCGCCGCCAGATGGGCCACGCTCATCTCCTCGGCGACCAGAACGCAACGCTCCCCGGTCACCGCAACCGGCTGGGCCGGTTCGGCGCGCAAGTGATTCAGCACCCGCCGCCCCAGATCGCGAATATCCTCGGCGCGGGTGCTAAGATAGGGATCGGTGGCCTGTTCCAGCAACCGCACCCGGGCCAGCACCGCATCGCGCCAGGCCGCCGGCGCCCACTGGCCAGCACGAATCCGCGCCCGGGTTTCGCCCAGCAGGCTGTCGCTGCTCAGCATCATCCGGTAGACCGAAAACAGCGCCTGTTCGGTAGGCGGCAGCAGCGGGGCCAACCGGTCGCTGGCTTCGCGCAGTTCCTTCTCAACGGTGGCGATAGCATTTTGGAAAGCCGCTTCCTCAGCGGCCGGATTACGGGTCAGCCGGTCCGGCACATCGTCCAGATCGGCCAGCAGATGGGGAATGGCGATAACGCCGATCACGATCCCCGGCGCGCCGGCGACGCCTTGCAGGGCGCGCGCACCGACTTTCAGGGGATTGAGCAGTTCCTGGGTAGCGCCGCTGAGAATGGCGTGATTAAGGATGCTAGCCAGTTGCGCGGCAATCGTGACTAGAAAATCAACTTCACTGGATTGAAAACAGCGAATGGCGGTGTGCTGGACCAGTAGTACGCCCAACACCCGGCGATACTGAATCAGTGGCGCACCCAACAGGGCGTGGTAATCGTCTTCGCCTATTTCAGCGATGGGATGGAAGCGGGGATGACGCGATGCATCCTCCAGATTCAGCGGCTCCTGACGTTCGGCAACCAACCCAACCAGCCCTTGCCGGCGATCGAGCCGCACCCGCCCGACCGCCTGCGGATTCAGCCCGGCGGTCGCCATCAGCACAAATTCGCGGTTGTCCTCATCGGCCAGATAGACCGTGCAGGCGGCGACCTGCATGGTATCCCGGATGCGGTTGACCGTAACCGCCAGCGCGCTGGGCAAATCGGGCGCGGCGCTGACTTCCTGGACAATGCGGCGCAGGGTTTCAAGCATGCGGTGGCGATCCTCAAATGATGGGCGGTAGAAAAATAGAGGGCAGACGTGACGATCAGTCGGTTCGGTCACTCGCGCTGCCAACGGTCAAGGCGGTTAGAATAACGGTCTGTCAGTCTGGGAACCGGATCAAAACCATGAATAATGATGATAAGCCAATCCCGCCAGACCCGGCGCAAAACGCCCGCCTGTTGCGCTTGGCGACTTACGCCTCGGTTGCCACCGCTTCACTGCTGATCGCCGGCAAGCTGGCAGCGGCGCTACTGACCGGCTCGATCAGCGTACTGGCTTCGCTGGTGGATTCGATGATGGACGTGGCTGCATCGATCATCAATCTGCTGGCGGTGCATTATTCCCTGCAACCGCCGGATCGCGATCACCGCTTTGGTCATGGCAAGGCTGAACCGTTGGCGGGTCTGGTGCAAGCCGCGTTCATCGCCGGATCAGCGGTCTTCCTGATTTTCAACGCGGTGGACCGGCTCATGCATCCCAAGCCGTTGACCGGCGAGTGGATAGGCATTGGCGTGTTGCTGTTCGCGATTGTCGCTACCCTGCTGCTGCTGGCCTTTCAGCATCATGTCATTCGCCGCACCCAGTCGACGGCGATCCGCGCCGACGCCTTGCACTATGCCACCGATCTGCTGACCAACGGGGCCACGATTTTGGCGCTGGGGTTGACCATGCTCGGCTGGCCACTCACCGACCCGGTGTTCGCCATCGGCATCGCGCTGTACATCGTCTACAGCGCCAGCCAGATCGGCTATGAATCGATCCAGTTGCTGATGGATCACGAACTACCGCCCGAGGTTCACGCCCGGATTAAGGAAATCGCCCGCGCCTATCCCGAAGCGCGCGGGGTTCATGACCTGCGCACCCGCCGTTCGGGACAGACCTACTTCGTGCAATTACATCTGATGCTGGATGACCAAATGACGCTGGTGGAGGCGCATCGAGTGGCGGACGAAGTAGAAGCGGCGATCAAGGCCGAGTTTCCCAACGCCGATGTGCTGATTCACGAAGACCCAGCCAGCGAACCGCCGCCACAGCCCTTGCCAGCTTGAACTGGCGTAAGCCATTGATTCACATCAAGCCATGAACAACAGCCAAGCGCCCTCACTCCCAACTCCTCTCTTCTCACTGGGAGAGGGGAGTTTGTTGCAACCGCCCGCCCTGCAACCGGAAATCGCCCAGCACTGGCAGGCGTTTAGCGTCGCGGCTCAGACTGCCGGTGTGGCCTTGCCAACCGGCGCGGTTTTGACGCAATTATTCCCGGTCTGGGCGGGCAGCGAATTTGTCGCCCGCGCCTGCATTCGCGAACCTAAACTACTGACTGATTTGGCGGATGGCGGCGATTTGGCGACCCGTTATGGGCCAGGCGATTTGGCATCGAGACTGGATTGGGGATTGGCGACCGTAGCCGATGAAACCCAACTCGCCGCGGCGTTGCGCCGGTTTCGGCGGCGGGAAATGGTGCGAATCGCCTGGCGTGATTTGGCCGGGCTGGCTGATTTGAGCGAAACCCTGGGCGATCTGACCAATCTGGCCGAGGTTGCAGTTGGCGCGGCGCTGGATCGGCTGCATGACGAGCAATCCCGCCGTTATGGCGTTCCCCGCTCTGCGGACGGTGAGCCGCAACGGCTGGTCGTGCTGGGCATGGGCAAGCTGGGCGGGCGCGAACTCAACTTTTCCTCGGACATTGATCTAATTTTCGCCTATCCCCAGCAAGGCCAGACCGACGGTTCCCGCGCCATTAGCAATGAGGAATTTTTCCGCCGACTCGGTCAACGGCTGGCCAAGATCCTGGCGGAGCCGACCGCTGACGGGTTCGTGTTCCGGGTCGATTTGCGGCTGCGGCCGTTTGGCGATTCCGGGCCGCTGGCGGTGTCCTTCGCTGCCTTCGAGGATTATTACCAGAATCATGGCCGCGACTGGGAACGCTACGCGATGATCAAGGCCCGTTGCATGGCCGGGGATCAGGAAGCCGGCGAGCGGTTGCTCACGACATTGCGCCCGTTTGTGTATCGCCGCTATCTGGATTACCACGCCTTTGCCGCCTTGCGCGAAATGAAAGCCCTGATCGCGCAGGACATGGAACGCAAGAGCCGGCGGCGCAATATCAAACTGGGGCCGGGCGGGATTCGCGAGATCGAGTTCATCGGCCAGGCGTTCCAACTGATTTACGGCGGGCGGGAACCGGCGTTGCGGGAGCGCAGCATTCTGCGGGTGTTGGAGACGCTGGGCGCGACCGGGCGGTTGCCGATGGAAGCCGTCCGCGATCTCCAACAGGCTTACGACTTCCTGCGCCGGGTCGAAAACCGGCTGCAAGCCTGGGCCGATCAGCAAACCCACCATTTGCCCGAAGACGACTTGGCGAAGCTCCGGCTGGCATTCAGCATGGGTTATGCCGACTGGGACGCCCTGGCGCGGGAACTGGCCCGACATACCGATGCGGTCAGCCGCCAGTTTGCCCAGGTGTTTGGTGAAGCTACGCCATCGGAGCCGGTTCAGGTCGATTTGGGCGAGACCTGGCGCGGCGATCCCGGCGAGGAATCGGTGCTGGCGTTATTGACGGAACACGGTTTCGAGGAGCCGGCACGGGTCTGGAACCGGCTGCGGGCGCTGAAAACCGGCTTCAGTTACCGAACCATGAGTCCACGTGGGCGGGAACGGCTGGATTTGCTGATTCCACGGGTGCTGGAGGCGGTGAGGACTACGCCGCAACCGACCGCGACCCTGGAGCGGATTCTCAACCTGCTGGAAACCGTTGCCCGCCGGTCGGTGTATCTGGCGCTGCTGACCGATCAACCGCAGGCATTGGCGCAACTGATCAAGCTCTGCGCGGCCAGCGGCTGGATCAGCCATCACCTCACCCGCTACCCGCTGCTGCTCGACGATCTGCTCAATCCGGCGGTGCTGTATGCGCCGCTGGATCACCGACAACTGGCGGTGGAACTGGATGTGCAACTGGCGCGAACTCCGGCGGGCGACGCCGAAGAAATCCTGAACGCCCTGCGTTATTTCAAGCAAACCCAGGTGTTGCGGGTCGCCGCCGCCGACGTCAGCGGCGCGATGCCGCTGATGATTGTCAGCGATCATCTGACCGAGATTGCCGAGACCCTGTTACGGAAAGTGCTGGCGCTGGCCTGGGCCGATCTGTTGCCCAAGTTTGGTCAACCACGCTGCGTGGTTGACGGCATCGAGCGGGACGCGCAATTTGCCATCGTTGCTTACGGCAAATTGGGCGGGATCGAACTCAACTACGGTTCCGATCTGGATCTGGTGTTTTTGCACGACAGCACCGGCGAGCGGCAACAGACCATCGGGCCGCGCCCCATCGACAATCCCACCTTTTTCGCCAAGCTGGTGCAGCGAATCATCTATTGGCTGACCACCCGCACCGGCGCCGGGGATTTGTACGAAGTGGACACCCGGTTGCGGCCCAGCGGGCGATCCGGTTTGCTGGTGACTTCCTTTGAAGCCTTCGCCGAATATCAGCGCCATCAAGCGTGGACCTGGGAGCATCAAGCCCTGACCCGCACCCGGATAGTCGCGGGACCAGCCGGGCTGGCCGAACGATTCCAAGCCATTCGCCGCGAGGTGTTGCAACAGGAGCGCGATCCGGCAACCTTGCGGCAGGAAGTGCGGGAAATGCGCGAGCGGATGCGGGTGGAACTGGATAGCAGCACCGCCGAAATCTTCGATCTCAAGCAGGGTCGGGGCGGTATCGCCGATATTGAATTTGTGGTGCAATACGAAGTCTTGGCGAGCGCCTGCCATGAGCCGGACTTGCTGATTTTTACCGACAATATCCGGCAACTGGACGGGCTGGAACGGTTCAGAATCCTGTCGGTCGCCGATACTGCCCGACTCCGTCATGCCTATCGCAGTTTGCGGCGGCGGATTCACCAATTGAAATTGCAGGAACAACCGGCGCAGATTCCCGTGACCGAAGCGCAGAATGAACGGGACCGCGTGATACGCATCTGGCGGCGGGTCATCGAAGAAGAAGGCTAAAGTCGTAGGGTGGGCACGGCCCACCTTGATAACAGATGATTGGGGGAAGGTGGGCCGCGCCCACCCTACCTAAGCTTTGATTTTTCCGTGTTTTTCCGTGTCGTTCCGTGGCACAGGAAGCTCAAGTCTGGAGATAATAACGATGTCGATGTCTGACCGTGACGGTTTGATCTGGTATGACGGGGAATTGACGCCTTGGCGCGAAGCCAATACCCATGTTTTGACGCACACCTTGCATTACGGCATGGGTGTTTTTGAAGGCGTCCGCGCTTACGCGACGGATCAGGGCGCGGCCATTTTCCGGTTGCAAGCCCATACCGACCGGCTGTTTCGTTCCGCCCACATCGTCGGGATGCCGATGCCCTACAGCAAGGACGAGATTAACGAAGCCAATCGGCTGGCGGTCAGCGCCAATAACCTTGCCAGCGCCTACATTCGCCCGATGTGCTTCTACGGCTCCGAGGGGATGGGACTGCGGGCTGACAATCTCAAGGTTCACGTCATCGTCGCCGCCTGGGAATGGGGCGCGTATCTCGGCGCGGAGAATCTGGAGCGCGGGATTCGCATTCGCACTTCATCGTTCAGCCGTCATCACGTCAACGTCACGATGTGCAAGGCCAAGGCGAACGGCAATTACATGAACTCGATGCTGGCGCTGTCCGACGCGCTGCGCGACGGCTACGACGAGGCGATGCTGCTGGATACCGAAGGCTATGTGGCCGAGGGCAGTGGCGAGAACATCTTCATTATCCGCGATGGGATCATTTACACCCCGGATTTGACCTCGGCGCTGGAAGGCATCACCCGCGACACCATCATCCGCTTCGCCGCCGATCTGGATATTCCGGTCAAGGAAAAGCGCATCACCCGCGATGAGGTTTACATCGCCGATGAAGCCTTTTTCACCGGCACCGCCGCTGAAGTCACCCCAATCCGTGAAGTCGATGGCCGGACGATTGGCGCAGGTCAGCGCGGGCCGATCACGCAACGCTTGCAGGCGATGTACTTCGACCAGGTGCATGGCCGCCGCGAAGACTATCCCGACTGGCTGACGCTGGTCTGAACTCCATTCGCCGCTATTACTAAAAGATAAAGATTTAGGAGAATCGCTCATGGCTGCTGCTGCCGCTGTTTCCCCCCAAGCTATGCCTAATGCCCAGAAGGTTTACGAAGTCAGCCGCGCTGATTTGCCGTTGTCCTGCCCAATGCCGGACATGATGCTGTGGTGTTCGCATCCCAAGGTTTATCTGGAGATTGAAGCGGCCGGCCGCGTTAAATGCCCGTATTGCGGCGCGGATTTCGTGCTGGTGAATTGATTTTTCAGCCGGATGCGGGCAGATTTATCCATGCAGCCGCTCGTAATCTGGCGATTTTGCGACGGCAAGGCCGGCCACGACCATCAAAGCCAGGGCTTGCTTGAGGCGCTGGCCCGGTTAAGGCAGGTTGAGTCGTTCACGCTGAATCCGCCGCCCGTCAGCCAAACGCTATTTGGTCTGATGCGCGGCGCTTTAGCGGCGTGGCGGGGATTGCCCGCCCCGGACTTATTGATTGGCGCTGGGCATGGCGCCCATTTGGCGCTGCTCGCCGCTCGCCGCTGCCGGGGCGGTAAAATCATCGTGCTGATGCGCCCGACCTTGCCGCTGAGCCTGTTTGATCTCTGCCTGATTCCCGATCACGATTCGCCCCCCTCTCGTCCAAATATCCTGCCCACTCGCGGCGCGCTCAACCATCTCCAACCCTCTGCAACGCTCGAACCGGATCGGGGCTTGCTGCTGATTGGCGGGCCATCGGCGCATTTCGGTTGGGACAACGCCGGGCTGCATCGGCAAATCGCTGCCATCGTCGCCGCTGATCCGGCAATGCGCTGGACCTTGACCACCTCCCGCCGCACCCCGCCCGATTTTCTGGACACGCCATTTGATCCCCGGTTGACGATAATTCCAGTGGCGGAAACCAGCCCGGACTGGCTGCCGACGCAACTGGCGCAGGCCGGGCAAGCCTGGGTTACGGGGGACAGTGTATCGATGGTTTACGAAGCACTGACTGTTGGCGCTGCGGTCGGCATTCTCGACGTTCCGCACCTGCGGCCCAACCGGGTCAGTCGGGGACTGGCGCAACTGACTGATCAAGGCTGGGTGACGCCATTCGCCCATTGGCGGCAAAAGCAAACCCTGCATCGTCCGCCGCAACCCTTCAACGAAGCCGAACGCTGCGCCCGCTGGATCGTCGAGCAATGGCTGGCCTGAGCGTGGCGCAACTGTTACCCGCGCTCAATGGCGGCGGGGTGGAGCGCGGCACCCTGGAAGTGGCGCGGGAACTGGTGAAACGCGGTCATCGCTCCATCGTGATTTCCGCCGGGGGACGGCTGGTCCCGGAACTGGTCAATGCCGGCAGCGAACATCTGGCCTGGCCGTTGGGGGTCAAATCGCCGCTGACCTTGCGCTGGGTCTGGTCGTTGCGGCGCTGGCTGACTGAACAGCGCATCGACATTCTGCACGTCCGCTCACGGTTGCCGGCCTGGATCGGCTGGCTGGCGTGGCGCGGCATGAATCCCGCGACTCGCCCGCGTTTCGTAACTACGGTTCACGGCCTCTATTCGGTGTCCCGCTACAGCGCGATCATGACTCGCGGCGAGCGAGTGATTGCCGTCTCCCAAACTATCCGTGATTACATACGTTGCCACTGTCCCGACCTGCCGCCGGAGCGGATTCAGGTGATCCCGCGTGGCGTCAATCCGGCAGAATTTCCCTATGGTTATCAACCTTCCGCTACTTGGCTGGATGCCTGGTATCAGCAATACCCGCAACTGCAAAACGCGCTGGCGCTGACTCTGCCGGGCCGCTTGAGCCGGCTGAAAGGCCATGAAGAGTTCATTGAACTGATCACCCGGTTGCGGGATCAAGGCTTGCCGGTTTGCGGCTTGATCGTCGGTGGTGAAGAACCCGGTCGGCAGCGGTACGCGGCGGGGTTGCGGGAAAGGGTTCGGACGCGGGGCTTGAGCGATGCGCTACTGTTCACCGGTCATCATACTGATATGCGGGAAATTTACGCAGTGTCCAGCCTGGTGCTGTCGCTGTCGGCCCAGCCGGAATCGTTTGGCCGGACCGCGCTGGAGGCTTTGAGTTTGGGGACGCCGGTGGTCGGTTACGATCACGGCGGGATTGGCGAAATTCTAGCCCGGCTCTATCCCGCCGGGTTGACGCCGCTGGGCGATCTGGCGGCGCTGACTACCAAAGTTGCCAACCTGCTGACCGCTGCGCCGCCGGTTCTATCTGAACCGGCGTTTCCGCTGCAACGAATGCTCGATGACACCTTGGCGCTGTACGAAACCCTGATTCAAACGCCGAGGGATGCGCCGTGAACCTCGCACCATCCCGGCGCACCCTGATCATCCAGCCGTTGCCCGGCATTGGCGACATGGTTTGGCACTTGCCGCATCTTCACGCCATCGCCGCGACCACCGTTTCCGGACGGATCGATCTGCTGACCAAGCCCCGATCTCAAACCGACCGGTTGCTGTGTGCTGATTCCACCGTGGAACGGGTGTTGTGGCTGGATCGCGCCGCCGCTCATGCCGGAATGCGCGGTCTGTTGCGACTGACTACTTTGCTGCGGCAGGGCGGCTATCAGCGCGTGTGGATTCTGCACGGCAGCGCCCGTTATGCCCTTGCAGCCCTGCTGGCCGGCATCCCGGAACGGATCGGTTACGGGGTGGGCTGGCAGACAGCGTTGCTCAATGGGCCGGTGCGCCTCCCGCCTGAACTGCGCCATACTCATCCCATTCAGCGGGCTGACGCACTGCTGGATTTGCTGAACATTCCCTGCGCTGAACCGGAACCCCTCTTACAGATTGCCGCCGAAGCCGATCAAGCGGTAACGGAGCGGTTCGCAGCTTGGCCGTTACCGTGGATCGCGCTAGGCATTGGCAGCAGCGAACCGTGGAAACAATGGGGCGCGGTCCGGTTTGCCGAATTGGCGCTGGCGCTGCATCAGCAGCAGGCCGGGTCGATCTTTATCGTCGGCGGATCAGCGGAACGCGCTCTGGCCGATGAGTTGCTGACCCGGATTCACGCCAGCGGCGGTCAGGCGGCAGATGCTGTGGCGTCGCCACTGGAACAAACAGCGGCTTTATTAGCCCGCTGCCGCGCTTACCTCGGCAACGACACCGGGGTATTAAATATGGCCGCCGCGTTGCAAACCCCCGCCTTTGGCCTGTTTGGCGGCTCGCAACCTCTGTGGCATTCGTGCTTTATTTACCCGATCACACCACCGGAAAGTGAAGCAGGCATGGCGGGCATCACGGTTCCACAGGTGCTTGATCGCTATCTCCAGCTTGGCCAACTCCATGCCCATCAAGATGGTCGCTGACCGGTTGCAAACCGCTTTCTGGCAATGGGGCTGGCTGTTGCCGACCGTGCTGCCGCTGGCCCAGCTTGGCGGGCGCGCGCTGTATACCGTACTCATCAGTCTGTATGCACTGTGGGGATTGCCCTGCCTGTGGCAACGCCGCGACCGGCTGGATCGGGTGACCACGACACTCTATCTGGCCCTGCTGAGCGTGATACTGATTGGCATTCCCGGATCGGTAGACCCGGAAAGCGGGCTGCGGGTGTGGGGACAATTTATCGCCCAAAGTTTAACCCTGCTGCTGATGCAGGCGGCGCTGCGCGAATCCCCCGCCCATTTCGACCGGTTGCTGAACGCACTCGCCCTGTCTGGTTTACTCACCCTGGTTGGCGTGTATCTGCTGCTGCTTTATCACTGGCTGGAAATGGCCGACCAGCGGTTTGATCCCAGTTTGCAACTGCGTGAAGACAACTTGCCGTTTCTGTTGCCGTTCCTGCTGTACTGGCTATGGCGGCAAGATCCGTTCCGCAGGCGTTTTGCCGTCATGGTCGGCCTGATCGGGGTGGTTATAGCGTATGTCGTGATTGCCGAAGGCCGGGCGGCGCTACTGGGCTTAATCGTCGGCTTGATGACGTTTTTCTGGCTGGCGCTGAATTGGCGACTGCGCTGGATTGCCCTGCTGGCGGCACTGGCGCTGATCGCCGGCATCGCCGGTTATATCGAGCCGTTCCAAAAAGCCGAACTCGACCCCGAGCGCCCGCTGAGCGCCTTTACCAAGGGGCGCAGCATCCTGTGGCAGCAAGCATTGGAACACCCCCCGGCCCGCCCGTGGCTGGGCGTCGGCATCGGCAATGAGGCCTATGCGACCGAGGTCCTCAGTTTCACCATCGGTGGCTATCCGGTGCAGGTCAAGCATCTGCATAATTTTCTGCTGGATGCCTGGTACGAGACCGGGCTTCTAGGGGTGGGTCTGTTGCTCGCCCTGATCGGAACCGTGTTGATCCGGCTGGCCCAAAGCTGGCGGCGGCTATCAGACAACGATCGGCAACGGGCGGGAATCCTGTTGGCGGCGGCGCTGGCCCTGATGACCGCTGGACTGCTGAGTTTTTCCTACACTTCCCGGCAACTGGCCTGTTACCTGTTTCTGTGCCTGGGCGGACTCAGCGGAATCCTTAGCGGAATGATCCTGTCAGTAACTGCTGATACAGATCCAGATAGGCATTGACGATGGTTTCTTCACTGTGCCGGGCCAGCAGGGTCCGGCGACCTTGGACAGCCAGTTCATGACGCAACGGTTCATCACGCAATAATTGCTCCATGGCCTGCGCCAGTGCGGCAGGCTCGCCGACCGGCGTCAACCAGCCGTTCTCGCGGTCGGCGATCACCTCCTGCAGACCCTGGGCGCGGGTGGACAGTACTGGCCGGCAGCGCGCCCACGCTTCGAGAATGACATTGCCCACACCTTCCTGCCGCGAAGAACAGACGCACAGATCGGCGAGTTCCTGAAAGCGGCCCGCATCATCGCGCCAACCCGGCCAGCGCACCCGGTCGCTGATGCCGAGTTGTTCGGCATGGCGGCGCAGCGGAACCGCCAGCGGCCCATCACCAACGATGATCAGATAAACCGGTCGATCATGAATCCAGGTCGGAATGGTTGCAAAAGCGTTCAGCAGGTCATCAAAACCCTTGACCGGATGCAGCCGACCGACCGCGACTATAATCAGCGCCTCATCGGGGATCGCCAGTTCCTGACGCAAGGACCGCAACGCATCGGGCGTGGTGGGCATACAGGGCGCGACAAAATTGCTGATGTAAAACACCCGCTCTGGTGGGAACCCATGCTGGATCAGGTGATCATGGATGCCCGGGCTGTTGACGACCCAGGCATGAGCGTGGCGGTAGCCATGTGGCGCGTAATAGCCGCCTAGTCGGGCGACATGCACTGGCTGCTGACCAAGAGGCCAGCGGGTCAACCGGGTCGCCCGGCCCATGTAGGTTTGCACAATGTCCGGGCGGCATTGCCGGATCGCTTTGCTGATTTGCCAGCGCGACCATACATCCCATACGCCGCGCATCGGGACGTGAAGCTGGGGAACCGTCGGTTCAAGCTCGGCGGCAGTCAGGCTGTCCGGCACCGTCATCGCCTGCGTCGCTAGACCCCGTTGATGCAGAGCGTTCACCAGCCGGGCGTAAAACAGTTCGGCTCCGCCCAACCGTTTGCCGCCGATAATGTGAAGCGATGCAATCATGAATTCTCGTTCGACCAGCCGGTGACGCGCCGTAAAGCGCCTTATTGACGTAGTAATATGGTACTTTAACTGAAAATTTTGTTCAGGATTGGCTGATTCATGACCGACCGCACCCCGCTTTCGGTATTCATCACCACATACAACAATAGCCGCACCCTGACGGCGTGTCTGGATAGCGTCCGGTGGGCGGATGAAGTTGTGGTGCTGGATTCGTTCAGCACCGACGATACACTGGCGCTTGCTCAGCAATATCGGGCACGGATCAGCCAGCATGAATTTATGGGCTACGGGTTGCAAAAACGGCTGGCGCTGGCGGAAACGACCCATGACTGGGTCTTGCTGCTGGACGCCGATGAAGCGCTGTCGCCGGCCCTGCAAACCGAAATTCGCCAGTTGCTGGCGCAAAACCCCGACGCAGACGGTTACGAAATGCCGCGCCAGGAACAGATGTTCTGGCGGATGTACCATCCGGCGACCCGCATGAATCATTACCTGCGCCTGTTTGATAAACGCAAGGGCGGCATTGACGACATGCCCATTCATGCCGCTCCCAAGGTGCAAGGCCGTATCGCCCGACTCCAAGCGCCGCTTTATCACTATGGTGAGACCGACATTCACACCAAGGTTGATAAAATCAACGCCTATTCAACGGGTTTGGTCGCGGACAAGATCAAAAAGCAGCGTTGGGGAATTCCGCTGATCATGGTGTGTTATCCGCCACTGTTTTTTATTCGCAGCTATTTATTCAAGCGCAACTTTCTCAATGGCTGGGCAGGATTTATCAACTCGGTGATTGCGGCGTTCTATGTGTTTCTCAAGTACGCCAAGCTGCATGAGCATCGCCAGTTCGCCAAATATGGAACCCGGCTGTTGCCAGACGATGCGCCGCCTTTGCCCAGCGAGCATTCGCCCTGCCCTGAAGATACGCCCTAACCCCGGCTCCAGCCTTACCTGGTTAATTCCCGCAGATGGCGCAAAACCAGCACCGGCGTCAGCATCGCCATGCAACTGTGGTGGGAACAGGTCTTGCGGTAGCAGTTGATGCAGGGCAGGGCGGCTTGCAGAGCAATGACGTTATCGCCCAGTGGCTTGACTCGGCGTGGGTCGGTAGGTCCGCACAGCACCAGCATTGGCGTCGTTGTGGCGGCAGCCAGATGCGCGGTCCCGGTGTCATTGGCGACGATAAACCGCGCCGGTTCGCACAAGAGCGGAATGTCGAGAATGGCGGTCTGCCCGCATAAATTGACCAGCCAAGAGCCGCATTGCGCCGCAATACGCCGACATTCGTCCACTTCATCCGGGCCGCCAATGAGTACTACCTGATCCAGACCCTCGTGATGAAGCCGGTTGGCCAGCGCAGCATAACGGGCCGCGCCCCACCGTTTCAAAGCCCCGTTCGCATTGCAGCCAGGCAGAAAAATTGCGTAGCGGTCCGGCTGCAAGCCGTGAGCAGCCCGCAATTGCTGGGCATGAATCCGATGGGTGTCGGGGATATGCAGCACCGGACGGGGAGTGTTCGCGGGGATGCCGCCCGCTTCCAGCGCTGCCCGACTGCGGGCGATGGTGTGTGCGGGTTGGGGTAATTCAGCCGGCGCGATGTTGTAGGGAAGCTGGCGACGGTTGCCGAGGCGATAGGGAATCCGCCGCCCGGTCATATTCAGCAGGGTCATCAACAGACGTGAACGATCATTGCACTGGAGATCGATGACCAGGTCGTAGTGTTGCGCCCGCACCTGCCGGAGCCAGATCGCCATTTGCTGGAACCGTTGCCGACGATTGCGCCAGTCCACCACCAGAATTTGCTGAAATCGGGGATCGTGCGCAAACAGCGGTTGCCAGGCGGGTTGGGTATCGAGATGAATCTCCCGGCCCGGAAATGCCCTGGCGATGTCCTCGAACAGGGCGCTGGCGATGATCACGTCGCCCATCGCGCTCCACTTGATGATCAGGATCCGGCGAATGGCGGGATTGGCGGGCAGTTGGGCGCAATAAGGCATTGCCGCACTCTGAAGTTCAGCGGGGGTAAATGCCCGGACTGCCGGGCGGACGGGTCTTGAACCGGCGATGCACCCAGAGGTATTGCTCGGGCGCCTGGCGGATGTACTGCTCCAGAAGTTCATTAATGAAGGTGATATCGGCGATGACGTCGCCGCTGGGGAAGTTTTCCAACGCCGGCAAAATGGTGATTTCGTAACCAGCCGCTCCCGGCAATCGCCGGGGAAAGTAGGGAACCACCGCCGCCCCGCTCAACTCCGTCAGCCGCGAAGTGGCGGTAATCGTACAGGTCGGGATGCCGAAAAAGGGCACAAAAACGCTGTTGCGCAGGCCATGGTTCTGATCAGGCGCATACCAGACCGCCCGCCCCTGTTTGAAGGCGCGTAATAAACCGCGCAAATCGTCATGCCGTAGTGGCGGCAGCCGGGAGCGCCATTCGCGTTGACGGCGCTGGGCGCTTTCGTAGAGCGGGTTCTTGTGCGGACGGTACATCACATGAAATGGCTGTTGCATGGTCATGAACCGGGCGCCCAGCTCCAGCAGGGTGAAATGCCCGGTCAGGAGAATGACGCCCTTGCCGCGCGCCAGCGCCTGATCCAGATGCTCCGCACCCGCAACCTGCACCAGATCGCGCAATTTTTCGTCCGGCGCCCACCAGGCCATGGCGGTTTCAAATAGGCCAATGCCCAAGGCGGCAAAATGCGCCTCCAGCAACGCCTCCCGTTCGGTAGGCGACAGTTCCGGGAAACACAGGTCCAAGTTGATTGCAGCGATTCGCCGCCGACGCCGGGCGATATGACTTAACAGGCGTCCGATCCAGTCTCCTACCGCAATCTGCCCACGAAACGGCAGCGCCACCATCAGTTTCATCATGCCTAGACCCAGCCTGATCGGCCAGTAGCGCGGCGCCAGGAAAGGCCAGTTGAACCGTCGGACCGACATTCCGCACCCCTTAAATAATTGTGAAAAATGGAACTACAGCTAACATTGAGCAACCCCCCACCAAGCTTTTTTCAATATATATAACTTTTTGATTCTTAACAAAAGTCAACCTGATAAAGCTGACAAACGCGGGGGCCAAACAGCTTGAAGATCTTGATCCGTAATGCAGTGAGTCCTTCAATCGTGATTCGTTTCACCCCTGCGAGAGAGGTGGTGACAACCCGGTGAATACCATCAAGCATCTGAAAAATCCATCGCAGTGTAGGAGTCGCCGTC
>JADLEK010000028.1 GCA_020846135.1 Gammaproteobacteria bacterium | reverse complement strand
GGGGACCAAGAAGGCGATCGTCGCCATCGGCCATAAAGTCCTCAAGACGGTGTTCGTGCTGCTGTCGCGCCAGGTGCCTTATCACGATTCCACGGTCGACTATGAAGCGCTGGCGGTAAAGCGGAACGCGCTACGCTGGATCAAGCAGTTGCGGAAATTCGGCTATCTGCCCAAGATGGCCTGAGTTCGCATCGACCGCGTAAAAAATCGTCGCGGAGGCGGCGAGGGGGTGGTCTGGCCTTCATCCGCCTATACTTTCATGGCAACTGGGGCTTGCACCTGACCCGGCGAAGCCGGGCAGATCAGCCCTTTTAAGGTGGCAACGTAGAATCAATGAGTTATAGCCGAGTTTCGTCAAGAATCGTGCCAAGTGGAAAATTTAAGCTAATAAATATCAAGTGGTTATGTAAGCACCTTAAAAGGTGCTGGTTGCGTAACTCAAGGTCATAGCAAACAAGAAGCACTTAAAAATGTTCAAGAGGCTATTCAACTTTGCCTTGAAGTTCGTGCAGAACGTGGTTTGCCACTGACCACCGAAACTCGGCAGATCGAGGTAGCTACTTAATGAGTGGTCTTCCCAAACTTAATGGACGGCAGGTAGCTAAAGTATTTGGAAAATTTGGATGGCAAATAGTGCGTCAACGGAGTAGCCAATCGGCAGGTTACAGACTCACATCTTGAGAGGTAAAAAATGACCTACCAGAAATTGTTGGATGAATATATCGCCCTACCGCTAGATGCTCAACGTCAAGTTGCTGATTTTATTTCTTTCTTGCAACAGCGATATGTGACAAGCCAGCCTGCTCATAAAAATCGCCAAGCTGACTTAACAAAAGAACCTTTCATCGGGATGTGGCGTAACCGACAAGACTTATTGGATAGTTCAGACTGGGTTCGCAAAACCCGAAAATCAGAATGGGGTGAGAAACCGTGAATGTCTTGAATATGATCGACACCGACATTCTGATCGACATTGGTCGAGGCGTTCAAGAAGCGGTTGATCTCTTGGCAAGAATCCAATTACATGATGTACCTGCCATAAGTGTCATAACTCAACTCGAATTGGTAGTTGGCTGTCGCAACAAATCAGAACTCAGAAAGCTGGATAAGTTTATCAAACAATTTCAGATCATCAAATTGAATGAAGCCATTTCTGAAAAAGCCGTTGAATTAATCCATCTTTATCGTCTAAGCCACGGCTTGCTTATCGCTGATGGCTTGATTGCAGCGACAGCATTAACATTAAACTTGCATTTCATCTCAAAAAACCAAAAAGACTACAAGTTTATATCAGGTTTGAACCTCTTACCCTATCCTTAAAGTTAAATAGTCATAAAAAAGGCAGGGTGGGCCTTGTCTACTGACATTGCTCACCCTTATCCATAACATTTTGCTTATTTTAAAATGAGCATCCTTCTAATCCCGCAGCAACTCGTTCAAACCGACCCTGCTGCGGGTTTTTTCATCGACCTGCTTGATGATCACCGCGCAATACAGGCTATGACTGCCATCGGGGGCCGGCAATCCGCCGGGGACAACCACGGAACCGGCTGGCACTCGACCATAGCTCACCTCCCCCGTCAGCCGGTTATAAATTTTGGTGCTTTGGCCCAGATAAACGCCCATCGAAATCACTGAACCACGCTCGACGATCACCCCCTCCACCACTTCGGAACGGGCGCCGATAAAGCAGTCATCTTCAATAATGGTGGGGCTGGCCTGCAACGGCTCCAGCACGCCGCCAATTCCGACTCCGCCGGATAGATGCACATTCCGGCCAATCTGGGCGCAGGACCCCACAGTCGCCCAAGTATCCACCATCGTTCCCGAATCAATATAAGCCCCGATATTGACGAAAGACGGCATCAGCACGACCCCCGGCGCGATGTAACACCCCCGGCGGGCAGCGGCGGGCGGCACCACCCGAACACCCGCAGCCAGAAAGTCGTTTTCGCCATATTCGGCGTACTTGGGCGGGACCTTATCGAAATAGTTGGTGTAGCCATCGCGGATGATGACGTTCTCATTCAGGCGAAATGACAGTAACACCGCCTTTTTCAGCCAGGCATTGACCGTCCAGACTCCGTCGCGCTGTTCGGCGACGCGCGCCCGACCCAATTCCAGCAGGCCTAGCGCCTCTCCAACCGCTTCCCGCAATTCCGCCGGCGCAGTGGCCGGATCCAGTTCGCCGCGGCACTCGAAAGCGTCCTCGATCAGTCGTAGCAATTCACTCATCAGCAACATCCTCAGGCACAGGCGGCGGGCTTAGGCACAGCCGCAAAAAACCGTCATAATAAGAGGGGATAAAGGCGGGAAACTTTAACACTCAACGCCCCCGAACCGCAGCAAACCGTCCGGGTCGCGACTGCAGCTTGCGCATGATCAGAATCATAACTAATTGAGGATCAACCGGCATGTCCAGGAAACCCCCAGTAGATGAAAAAAAACGGGTCAGCGCCGAACCCGCTCCGGCAGCGGTCAAGGTGGCAACTCATCAGGAAAAACCGGCAATGGCTGCCAAGATAGTGAAACCTGCGGCAGTCGCGGAATCGGCTCCGGCAAAACCGGCTGTCGTTGCACCGGTTGCCCCGCTGGTCCCGGAACCGGAAGCGCCCACCCTGACGGTTGATGGCCGCAAACGGGTGATCATCGAAGGCGTCACCCCGGAACTGGATGGCGGCCGGTTCGCCGTCAAGCGCACGGTCGGCGAGGTCATCACCGTCGAGGCTGACGTATTCACTGACGGCCACGACGCGCTGTCCTGCCTCCTGCAATACCGCAAGGCCGGCGACACCGTCTGGCGGGAAACGCCAATGCGGGTGCTGGTCAACGACCGCTGGCGCGGCGAGTTTACGGTGGCGGAACTAGGCCGTTATGAATACACGATCCTGGCCTGGGTTGACGCCTTCAAATCGTGGCGGCACGACCTAAGCCGGTGGGTACAAGCCGAAGATGTCGCTATTGCGCTACGGGTCGGCGAACAACTGGTCAGCAAGGCGGCGTCTCGGGCCACCGGCGAAGACGCCCACTGGCTGACGCAACGCGCCGGCGAACTGACCGGTCAACGCGAGCTGGATTATCGCCGGCAACTGGGTCTCGACGAGTTTCTATCCGGCCTAATGGAGCAGTATGCCGACCGCAGCCTGGCGCTCGGCTATGGCAAGGAACTGGCGGTGATCGTCGATGACGAACGCGCCCGGTTCAGCACTTGGTACGAACTGTTTCCCCGCTCGTGCAATCCAGCCCCCGGCAAGCATGGTACATTCAAGGATTGCGAAGCCTGGTTGCCGCGCATCGCCGCCATGGGTTTCGACGTGCTGTATTTCCCGCCGATCCATCCGGTCGGCCGGGTCAATCGCAAGGGCAAGAACAACACGCTGACTCCCGGTCCTGATGATGTCGGCAGTCCGTGGGCGATTGGCTCCACCGAGGGCGGACATAAGGACATTCTGCCGACGCTGGGTACGCTGGACGACTTCCGCCATTTAGTCCAAAAGGCTAAAGAACATGGCATCGCCATTGCGCTGGACATCGCGCTGCAATGCGCCCCGGATCATCCCTACGTTCAACAGCATCCTGACTGGTTCCGCTGGCGGCCAGATGGCACCGTGCAATACGCCGAAAATCCGCCCAAAAAATATCAGGATATTTACCCGTTCAATTTCGAGACCGCTGACTGGCGGGCGCTGTGGGATGAGATCAAGAGCATCTTCGCGTTCTGGGCCGAGCAGGGGGTGCGAATTTTCCGGGTGGATAATCCCCACACCAAGCCGTTTGCCATGTGGGAATGGGTGATCGCCGAGATTAAGCAGACCACGCCCGACGCGATTTTTCTGGCTGAGGCATTCACCCGGCCCAAGGTCATGCACCGGCTGGCCAAGCTCGGCTATAGCCAGTCCTACACCTACTATGCCTGGCGCAATACCAAGGAAGAACTGACCGAGTATCTGACCGAATTAACTCAGGGGCCGGGCGCCGAATATTTCCGCCCCAACTTCTGGCCCAATACTCCGGACATTCTGACTGAGGCATTGCAATTCGGCGGCAAGCCGATGTTCATGACCCGCCTGATTCTGGCGGCGACGATGACCGCCAATTACGGCATTTACGGCCCGGCATATGAAATGATGGAGCATATTGCAGTCAAGCACGGCAGCGAAGAATACCTCGATTCCGAGAAATATCAGGTCCGCCACCGCGATTTTTCAATGCTGGACGGGCCGAATAGCCTGCACGACTTTATTGCTTTGGTGAACCGGATCCGTAAGCGCAATCCGGCGCTACATTCCGATCCGAGCCTGCGTTTTCACATGATGGATAATGAGCAGTTAATCTGCTACAGCAAGGCCACTGCTAATCTGGCCAATGTGATTCTGGTGGTAGTCAATCTCGATCCCAATTACACCCAGGCCGGATGGACCCATCTGCATCTCGATCAACTGGGCCTGGATTTGCTCCATCCGTTTCAGGTGCATGATCTACTGAGTGGCGCGCATTATCTCTGGCATGGGCCGCGCAATTATGTCGAACTGAATCCGCACCGGATGCCCGCTCATATCTTCCGCATTCGCAGCAGCCTGCATACCGAGCAGGACTTTGACACCTTCGATGCTTGAGGAGACCCGCCCGGAGCGTGCTCCGGTCAACCCTGACCCGATTCGTTGATCAGCAGCACCACCGGGAAATGCTGGAATACCTCACGCAGCCACAACGCCTCCTCACCCTGCACAGTCTGCCCACTCAGGGCATCGTACCAGCGCAGGCGAGAACCGGTGGGGGGTAACACGCGGGTTTCATGCCATACGGCTTCGCCCAAGGGATACTCGCCATCGTTGACCAGGCTGATCGGGAAGCGCGGCGCTACCACCAGCGCCCGTTGCTCACCCAGCGTCCGGGCGAACGCCACGACATGCGACTTGAGGCTACCGATGACGGTGAGCTTCTGGTAAGCACCATGCTGAAATAAATCCGCCGCCGCCCGGCGCGCCCGTAAGGCTCGAAAAATCAGGAAAAGCTTAATCTGTCCATCCTCGGGCGCCGCCAGTAATTCTGCGATCAACTGGAGGATGTTATCGTTCGCACGGCTTTGGAGCGCCTGGAGCAAAGCACTGCGCTGCTCGAAGTTCACCGGTCGCCGATTATCGGGATCGACCAGGCTCAAATCCCATAATTCAGTACCCTGGTAGAAATCAGGCAGGCCGGGCGTAGTGAGTTTGAGCAAGGTCTGACTGAGCGAGTTGAGAAGGCCGTAGTGCTGAATCCGGCGTTGGAACGGCAGAAACGCCTGGAGAAAGGGGTTATCCTTGCCTGGCTCCATGACCCGCTCGGCGAAGGCAATCAAGGCGTTCTCGTAGCGACTGTCCGGCTCCAGCCAATTGGTATGAATCTTTGCCTCACGGATCGCCTTGATCAGATACGCTTTGACCCGCTCGATAAAGGCGGGGTACTCAGCCAAATCGAAGGGATATGCGCCCAGCAGCGTCTGGTACAGTAGGTATTCATCGTCGGTTTCCGGCGCCAGTCGCTCGCCGATAGGCGCTTTGCTCCCCAGATTGATCGCATGCCATTGCTGCAACTGACGTTCCCATTCTGCCGGCATTTCCGACAACACGTTCAGCCGGGCGCGGACATCCTCGCCCCGCTTGGTGTCGTGCGTCGCGCTGGCGTTCATGGCATGAGGCCAGCAGTCCACGCGATGCTGATTGAAGGCGTGAAACTCATCGAGGTCGATGCCGAATTGCAGCGGTCCCGCTCCCACCTCGTTCAACGACAGTAACCGGTTGTACACATAAAACACCGTATCTTCAACGCCCTTGGCCATCAGCGGCCCGGTGAACTGTTGCAAGCGCATCGTAAAATGCAGCCACTGGTCCTTGTCCTCAGCCGCCATATGTTCGTCAAAATCCAGGCGCATGAAGCGTTCAATGAAGGCCAGTTCATTGCGAAAATTGGGAATGTTGATCCGGGCCTGGGCAATGACCTGCCGGATACATTTCTGGTCGGCCTGACTGACACCACTGCGGCCGATGTAGCTGCGATAGATCGGGAACAGCACCATAATCTCGATCAGCGCCATCTGGAGTCCGTACAGGGTGAAATCGCTGGCATAACGGTAACGCTCGGAAATCCGCTTGAGCAGATACGCCAGATTGTCGATGTCGCCGGCCAGATGCTTGTCGACGATCATCCGCTTGTTACAATCGATCAGCGCCTCGCACGACGTGGTGTTGCCGATAAACGAGTGATAGATCCGGGTAAATTCCGCCTCAGCCGCCGGTTGACAGAACAGGCTATTGATGATGCCGAGAAAATCGTAGCCGCTGGTGCCTTGGCACGGCCAGCTCACCGGTAATTGTTCGCCGTGTTCGAGGATTTTCTCCACCACCAGATAAGCATAGGGCGCTTGTTCACGCAGGCGGTGCAGATACTGCGCCGGGTCGTACAGACCATCGATGTGGTCAATCCGTAAACCGCTGATCTTCTCCTCGGCCACCAGCTTCAGGATCAGCTCATGAGTGAAATCAAAGACTTTTTGATCCTCAATCCGCAGTGAAATCAAATCATTGATGGTGAAAAACCGCCGGTAATTCAGTTCCTCATTACCTACTTTCCAGTAGGACAGCCGGAAAAACTGCTCATTGAGCAGGCTGTCCAGCAGGTCAAAGCTTTCGGGCTGGCCGGCTTCGCCATTGAAGATGCGGATATTCTCCTCGATGAACTCATGCACTTCGGGACTGCCGTTCCATAACTCCCACAACATCTGCTTGGTGAAGGAAATCTGATCGTAGCGCTCCCGTCCCTCCTTGCCGGACGGAATGTACTTGAGCAGGTAAAGCACCCCCAGAAACTTGACAAAATGCGGATGGTTGCGCTCAAGCGTGGCGCGTAACCGCCCCAGATCGTAGGTCAATAGCCGGTAGTAGGACTCGATTCGGATCGGAAAACGAAAATCATAGTAGTGGACGGCGAGACCCTGTTCGCTATAGCGCAACTGCAACTCACCGCTTTCCAGACAATCGCCATAGAACTTGCCCAGAAAGGGCGCCAGTACTCGACCGCGAATCCCTTCGTAGAGATGGTTCCAGTTGATATCGAAAAATTCGTGATAAGGCGAATCCGGGCCGTTTTCCAAGACGTCCACTAATAACTGATTCTGGCTGTTGAAGGCCATGTGATTAGGGACAATATCCTGCACCCAGCCGATATTCTTTGTTTTTAGAAACTGAAGAAGCGCTTCAAACCGCTTCAGGCCACCCAGTTCAGGATTGATAGCGTGCGAATCCACCACGTCATAACCATGTTGGCTGCCTTGGCGCGGCGTCAGTATTGGCGAAGCATAAATATCGGATATTCCCAAATCCGCCAGATACGGTGCGACAAGGGCCGCAGCGTCGAAGCCGAAATCGGGGGTGAATTGCAGACGATAGGTCGCAACGGGGATGTGCATCATGGAATAACCCTCAGCAGTAGGGAGAAAATGTGGAGCGGGCTTTGTTCCAGCCCGTCAAATCGGCTCGCAACGAGCCATGCACCGGTTGGCGGTCGTCGGATGATGTTGGGACGTTCTTGATCAGAGGATGACCACGATAGCGGCTTCCAGCGTCACCGGGCGGGCAAGCCGGGATTCAATCGCCTGCTTGACCCGCTCCAGGTCTGCCTTGGTCAAGGTGGTGGGCGACAGCAGCTTTACCGACAAATGCAACGAATCGCCCGGCAACAATACCGCCTCCCGCAAAACCACCCCGGCGATCTCCTGACCCTCCAACGCCTGAACGATGGCGTTTTGCTCGACCATCCGGGAGAACCCCACGCCCAAGGGTAGACTGACCACCCCCACCAGGGTCAGCGCGGTCAACAATCCGCGTTGCGCCAGCCGGAAAGGGCCAAATCCCAGCAGCAGGAAGGTCAGGTTGCCCGCCAGCACGATGCCGAACAGGTTGGTCAGGAACAGCAGAAAGGAATCCCGGAACACCGCCCACTCGCCCCAGCCCAGGCCAATGCCGGAAACCGCGAGGGGTGGCACGAGCGCGACCGCGATGGCAACCCCAGCCAGACTGCGAGCCACCTCTTCGCGGGCGTGAGCGTAGGCGCCAGCCACCCCGGATGCCAGGGCAATGCCCAGGTCCAGCAGGTTCGTGATGCAATGGAATCACCCCGGTCATAACTGCAGCGCAACCCAACACTAGCAGCAGACCCCAACCCAGGGTCTTCAGGCTGTCCGTCAGCAACATTCCATCCTGCCGAACCAAGGCCATCGCCAGCGAGATGATGGGGGCCATCAGCGGCACCAGGATCATGGTCCTGATGATGACGGGCGCTGAGTTGGCGAACAGGCCAAGGGTCGCCAGCAAGGTGGATAACACCATCAGGGTCAGATAAGCCGAAGAGGGACGGGCGTTGTCGCGCAACGCCTGATACAGATCCTTGAATTCTTCGGAGCTGGCCCGGTGCAGCCAGGATAAAGGTTGACTGGCCAACGCCGTTCTGGATTCGCCGGACGGCAGGCCATCCCCATTAAATTCCAGTGGCGTACACCACCACGGCGAAAGGTGGCAGCGTCATCGCGTCCGGCATGGCGCCATCGGGAAGTTGCGGGAGCAGGCTGGAACCCTCGCCACCCCAGACCGGATCAGCCGCGTCGATCACTTTGCGCCATGCGCCAATGCCCGGCGCGACCGTGACGATGATCGATTCCGCCGCGAAATTCAGCCAAGCCACGACCCGGTTTTCATTTCGCCAGCGCCGCAGTTCCAGAACGCCCGGTGCGATAATGGTCGCGGTCAGGCTGGCGTTATCAAGATGAGCCAGCGCAGGCAGTTCGCGCCGCAGCCGCAACAGTTCGCGATAAAAGGCGCGCAACTGGCCATGTCGGCCCGTCTGGTTCAATTTCCATTGCAGTTGGGAACACTCAAAGGTCGTCGCGGATTGCGGGTCCGGCGCTTCGCCTTCGGCATGGAACGCGGCGAACTCCTGTTTCCGGCCCTCGCGCACCCCTTCGATCAAGTCGGGATCGCCGTGGCTGATGAAGTAGAGAAAGGGCCGAGGTTCGCCGTATTCCTCGCCCATGAACAGCAGCGGCAGATAGGGTGACAGCAGCACCGCCGCCGCTGCCAGTTTCAGCGCCGGGAACGGCAGCAGACCGGACAGCCGTTCGCCCAGCGCCCGGTTGCCGACCTGATCATGATTCTGGCTGCACGCCACAAAGCGCCACGCCGGGCAATCGCCTGGATCCGCGCCGTGAAAACGCTGGCGGTGCGGGGAATAATCCCAGGCGTAAACGAAGGGTTGGCGGTACGCCTGCGCCAGTTGCTCCAGGTTGCCAAAATCGGCGTAGTAGCCGTGGCGCTCGCCGGTCAGCACGGTATGCAGGGCATGATGGAAATCGTCGCTCCATTGGGCGTCAAGCCCGTAACCGCCGGCGTTCGGGCGGCGGATCAGGCGCGGGTCGTTGAGATCGCTTTCGGCGATGAGATGCAGGGGCCGCCCCAGACGCTGGCTCCAGGCGGCGACGGCTTCGGCCAGTTCGGCCAGGATGTGCCGCGCGCCGCAGTCGTAGATGGCGTGAACCGCGTCCAGGCGCAGCGCATCACAATGGCAGATTTCCAGCCAGTACCGCGCATTCTCGATCACATATTCGCGGACGCCGGGACTGTGCGGCCCATCGTAGTTGACGGCGTCGCCCCACGGGGTGCGGTAGTGGTTGGTGAAATAGGTCCCCAGGCTCCACAGATAATTGCCCTCAGGGCCAAGGTGGTTGTAAACCACGTCCATGATCACCGCCAGTCCCTCGCGGTGGCAGGCGTCCACCAACCGCTTCAGGCCCGCAACGCCGCCGTAGGAGTGCTGGGCCGCGTAGGGATAAACCCCGTCGTAACCCCAGTTTCGGTCACCGGGAAACTGTCCCACCGGCATCAATTCCAGCGCGTTCACCCCTAACTCGCGCAATTCCGGCAGGCGGGGAATGATGGCGTCGAAGCTGCCCTCAGCGGTGAAGGTTCCGACGTGCAGTTCGTAGATCACCCATTGCGGCAGCGGCGGCGGTTGCCAGGCGGCATCGGTCCAGGCGAAGGCGTGATCCACAATCCGCGAAGGGCCATGCACGCCCTGTGGTTGACTGTGAGAGGCAGGATCAGGCCGGTCAGTTTCTCCATCCCGCTGGTAGAAATATAAAGCGCCGGGTTCGACGTTGGCGACGGTCGCATGCCAGTAGCCCCGAACGTCGCGGATCATGGGAATCAGCCGGTCATCGGGTGCAACCAGATGCACCACCGCCTGTTTCAGCAGCGACGCCCATAGAGTGAAGGCGCATTGACCGCCACCGAGATAATGAGCGCCAAGGATGAAATTACTCATAAGAATCATTTCCTTGTATGACTGAAAGGTAGAAAGGCAAACACGCAAGGAAACCTATGTGCCTGATGATCGTTGCAGAACGACCAGCGCTCGCCCTGCCACCGGCACGGTGGGCGCTTCGGCGCTGTAGCAGCGACCGCGTTGCAGAAAACGGGGTTGGGCGGTGTCCATCACCGTTCGCCACGGCGCATGCTGTAACAGGGCGGCGGGCAGGCTGAACTCCACCGGTTCGTAGTGGGCGTTGAACAGCAGCATGAAGCTGTCGTCGATGATGCGCTCGCCGTGTCTGTTTGGCGTGGCGATTTCCTCGCCGTTCAGGAAAATGCCAATGACCTTGGCCAATCCGTCGTGCCATTGCTCCTCGGTCATCTCAACGCCGTCGGGATTGAACCAGACGATGTCATGGATGCCGGAACCGTGGATCGACCGCCCCTGGAACCACTTGCGGCGGCGCAGCACCGGATGGTCGTAGCGAAACGCCATCAGCTCGCGCACGAATTCCAGCAGCGCCGCGTTTTCCTCAGGCAGATTCCAGTCGAGCCAGGAAATCTCGTTGTCCTGGCAATAGGCGTTGTTGTTACCGCCCTGGGTGCGGCCCATCTCGTCGCCGGCCAGTAGCATGGGCACGCCCTGTGAAAGGAACAGCGTCGCCAGGAAATTGCGTTGCTGGCGCAGGCGCAATTACAAAATTTCCGGATCGTCGGTTTCACCTTCGGCGCCGCAGTTCCAGGAACGATTGTGCGACTCGCCATCGCGGCTGCCTTCGTTGTTGGCTTCGTTGTGCTTATCGTTGTAGCTGACCAGATCGCGCAGGGTAAAGCCATCGTGCACGATGATGAAGTTGATGCTGGCGCTGGGACTGCGGCCATTGGGCTGGTAGAGATCGGAACTGCCGGTGAAGCGGAAGGCGAATTCGGCCAGCCGACTCGGTTCGCCGCGCCAGAAGTCGCGCACCGTATCCCGATAACGGCCATTCCATTCCGACCAGAGCAGCGGGAAGCCGCCGACGTGATAGCCGCCCTCGCCGATATCCCACGGCTCGGCGATCAGCTTCACGTCCGATAGCACCGGGTCCTGATGAATGGTGTCGAAAAAGGCCGCGAGCCGGTCCACCGCGTACAGTTCCCGCGCCAGCGCCGAAGCCAGATCGAAGCGGAAACCGTCGACGTGCATCTCCAGCACCCAATAGCGCAGGCTGTCCATGATCAGCTTGAGTACCTGCGGATGGCGGACGTTGAGCGAGTTGCCGCACCCAGTGAAATCCATGTAGTAATGGGGGGTTGTCCTCAACCAGCCGGTAATAGGCGGCGTTATCCACCCCGCGCAGGGTCAGGGTCGGCCCCATCTGGTTGCCTTCGCCGGTGTGGTTGTACACCACGTCGAGAATGACCTCGATGCCCGCCCGGTGCAGCGCCTTGACCATCTCCTTGAATTCGCGCACCTGCTCGCCGTAGTGACCGCTGGCGCTGTAGCTGGAGTAGGGGGCGAAGAAGTTCAGCGAGTCGTAACCCCAATAGTTGCGCAGCCCGGTGTCGGACAGATGACCGAGATGCGCCAGGAAGTGATGCACTGGCATCAGTTCGACCGCAGTGACGTCAATCGAGCGCAGATGGGCGATGGCAGCGGGATGCGCCAGACCGGCGTAGGTTCCGCGCAGTTCCTCAGGAATCTCCGGATGCAAACGGGTGAATCCCCGAACGTGCAGTTCGTAGATCTCCGACCGTCTCGTGCCAGGGCGTGCGCAGCAACTCATCGCCTTGCCAGTCGAAATGCGGGTCAATGACTACCGCTTTGGGCATCAACGGCGCGCTATCGCTTTCCGAAAAAGCCAAATCCGCGTCGGGCTGATTCCACGGGTAGCCGAAAATTGCCTCGCCTGGCTCGACATCGCCATCGAGCGCCTTGGCGTAGGGGTCAATCAGCAGTTTATTGGGGTTGAAGCGGTGGCCTTCATGCGGGGCGAACGGGCCATGCACCCGAAAGCCATAACGCTGACCTGGCTTGATGTCTGGCAGGTAGCCATGCCAAATGAATTTGTTGACCTCCTTGAGTTCCAGCCGGGTTTCCTTGTCCTTTTTATCGAACAGGCATAAGTCAACCCGAGTTGCATTTTCTGAAAACAGCGCGAAATTGACGCCCTTGCCATCCCAATGAGCGCCCAGCGGATAGGGTTTGCCAGGCCAAAGCGGGTGAGACATGAAACCTCCTATGCTCGACCTCAGGGCCGAAAGTCATATCGATAAAATCGCAGAACCTCCATACATCTTTGATTAACAATAATTTTCTGTAGCAGCAGGATTGGGGGAAATATCATAAAATCATTTGGAAGTCCTATAACCGTGATTGCGTACCTCCTCTCAAATAACATATTGATTTTTAAATTTATTGTGTTTTGCAACCTTTGTTGGCATGAAAATTAACGCGAAAATAATCAAAATCTGTAGTCGTTCACCCCCCTGTCCTTGACTCCCAGTTGACGGCGAGGGATAAGCCGTTTACCGATCGAGTATCCGAACTGAGTTCACGGTAGCCATGCATCTGAATGATCATAGTCTCCGCCAGTTGG
>JADLEK010000027.1 GCA_020846135.1 Gammaproteobacteria bacterium | reverse complement strand
TCCAGGGCCTGACCATTACCCACATTTATTCCCGGAGTTGTTGACCCGCACGGATGCCGGCACGGACGCCGGCGACGAGCAAGCTCAGTGCCTGTAATCCCCGCCATAACGTCCGCACTCCGGGCATCCCATCCCCTTTTCGGTTCAAATGCCCGCCCAAGCGACCGATCCACAGTGTGGCTTGACGAATCGTGACGTGTTCAGCCCGCAGCCGTTTTTTTTGTCAAAATGGGCGACGAGCGCTGCAACTTCTTCGGTCTGTAATACCTGTAGCGCCGGCGCCTCCGGCGTGGCCCGCGCCACCTCCCGTAACCACAAGATGCGGGCCGCCACTGCCGAATTCACCCGCACCGCTTTTTCCAGCCGTTCCCACGTTTCCAAGCGTAACTTCTCGATCTGACAGCCGCTTTTGAGGACCAGATGGAATTCTTCAATCCCCCAACGCCGCGCATAGTCGTTCACCACCTGTAAGGTGTCTTCGAGCGTCGCTATCGACTCGCGGGTCCACAGTAACCAGTGCAGGGGTTCTACCCCCGCCGGCGGTCCCGATTCCCAGACCTCCACCAGATTCCAGGTCATCGGCCAGGCATGCGGGTATTTGACGCGATCCGGCTTCAGGGTCACCGTCATCGATCGCACTTCCACCAAGGCGACCCGTTCCGACTGATGCCCACGGCGCTTGACCACCACCGTGGTATGCGCCTGAATCGGTTGATTCCTGACCGCCGCATGGGCCGTCGCCAGCGGATCCTCCACCCGCCGGTTTTGCGCACTCCGGATCACCGCGCTCTCGCCCGCCTCCTCAATCGCCATTAGCACTTCATACGTATCGCCTTCCCGATCCAGGACGTGAATCAACCGCGGCACCGGCCGATCCCCCGCCGTTTCCGACAAAATCCGCCGCGCCTGCTCCATCCCCGAGAGCCATTTCGCACTCTCTTTCTCCGCCGCCGATACCCCCTCACTCGCCCGCGGCGGCCGCGCCCAGTACTGTTGATCCAGAACCCCGAGCACCTCGCCCGTCTCGGTGAGCGCTAACGTACTATGCAGATACAGACCCCGTGCCGCACTCCCTCCATCCAGCGGACCCAAGGCCTCCACCATCCGTAACCCGGTCAAGTTTAACGAGGTGGTGTCCTGGACCATCAAGAGTACCGGGTACTTCAGGCCGCGTTCCGCCGTTTCCCGGCCGATCCCCTCATTCAGATCGGCACCCGTCACCCGCACGTTTTGGTAAAATCGATACGTGCCTTTCGCTTGACCCGCATCCCCACCGCTCGCCTGCGGAATCGAGGCGTTCGGATGATTCAGCGCATCCGCAAGGATGGCGCTTAACCGGTGATTGAGGCGCTGATCCGGCAGCGCACAGGCTGCGCCTACTTGTTGCGCCCAACGCGCATTGGATAAGACCGTGCTGTCGGTTTCCATCACCCACCTCGCTGATCGTCAAAGCAGAGAAGAGGCACGGATTTTATCCAAAACGGTCATCAAAAAGATGTGGGTAATGGTCAGTTGAAAAGGGGGGCAGGGGGGATTTCCGACCGGGCGCGACCACAGCTCATTTTGGGAAACCTATAGTCGCGGCGGTTGTGGCGGTTGGGGTGAAGGAAGCCGGGGCGGGTATGGCGGGCGGTGGGGCGGCGGGGAACGAGTGTTTTTTTGGGGAGTGCACCGGGCAAATTTCCGTGGGTGTGGCGCGGTTCCTTGTCCAGTATCGCGGTTTTGTCACTTTTGGTCTGTCACCTCCTTGTTTCTGTCGCCCCTGACCGCTAAGATGCTCCGCTTTGTTGATGGGCAGGGCGAGGACTCATCCGACGAGATGGTTCCGCGCCCACGATCCAATGCGCTGCGCCGCCGGGAACGGGATGAACCACGACCAGAACTTCAAAAATCTCATTCTGGATTATCCGCGCCAGGCGCTGGAATTCTTCGCGGCGGCGGAAGCCGGTGCTCTCGCATGGGAGACCGCCCGGATTACGCCGGTGCGCCAGGAACAGGTGCAGGAGCGGCTGGGCGAGCGCTTTCGGGAACTGGACACGCCGCTGCTGGTGGAATGGCCGGACGGGCGGCGGGCGGCGCTGCTGTTCGTGGTGGAAGAGGAAACCCAGCCGGGGCGGTTTTCCATTCATCGGCTGGCGCATTATTGCCTGGACCTGGCGGAGTTGCTGGATACCGAGCGGGTGGTTCCGGTGGTGATCTTCCTGCGGTCAGGGGCGCATCCCGACGAGCTGCGGCTCGGCGGCGAACAGCAGGTGTATTTACGCTTTCACTATCTCGCCTGCGACCTGAGTCGGTTACCCGCAACCCAGTATCTGAACAGCGCCAATCTGGTGGCCCGCTTGAACCTGGTGAACATGGCCTATGCGCCCGAGCAGCGGCTGGAAGTCTACGCCCGCGCTCAGGACGGGCTGGCCGGGTTGGAGTCGAACTGGGACCAGCGGCTGAAATACGCCGATTTTATTGATGGGTACGCGCAATTAAGCGAAACCGAGTGGGCGCAGTACCGCCGGGAGTATCTGGCGGATAGTGACCAGCGGGAGGTGATTATGGGCATGTTGAGCTATAGCCGGAAGGAAGGTTTGCAGCAGGGCTTGCAGCAAGGCTTGCAGCAGGGTTTGCAGCAGGGCTTGCAGCAGGGTGAGGCGCTGCTGTTGCGGCGGCTGTTGATTCGCCGGTTTGGGCCGTTGCCGGAGTGGGCGGAACGGCGCTTGACGGACGCGGAACCGGCGCAGTTGGAACGGTGGGGCGAGCGGGTGTTGGAGGCGGCGACGTTGGAGGCGGTGTTGGCGGATGGGTAAATCGGATGATCGGCTGCGGGTGGAGATTGTGTCATTGCAGCGGGAGATCGGGGCCGGTGTGGGCAATGACTTTGATCCGGTGACCCACGAGCAAGGAGCGCGCCCGCGATGACGGCGTTGAACAGCCCGCATGATCGGTTTTTCAAGGCGGTGTTTGGGCGCGTCGAGGTGGCGGCGGAGTTTCTGGCGCGCTATCTGCCGTCGGCGGTGGCGGAGACGCTGGATTGGGCCACGCTGCGGGCGGAGAAGGATTCGTTTCTGGACCCGGAGTTGGCGCAACATCCTACGGATTTGCTGTATGCGGTGGATGTGCGCGGCGGTGGTAGGGGTTATGTCCCGGTGCTGTTTGAGCATAAGAGTTATGTCGAGTCACGGATTAACCTGGACCTGCTGCGCTATCGGGTGCGGATTTGGGAGCAGTGGTTGAACGCGGGGCATAGCGGGCTGTTGCCGGTGATCGTGCCGGTGGTGGTCTATCATGGCGCGGCGACGTGGCGGGTGAGTCGGCAGTTTGCGGATGGGGTGGCGGCGCCGCTGGCCTTGCGGGAATGTGTGCCGGAGTGCGTTTACTATCTGGTGGATTTGAGCGCGTACCGGGATGAGGACTTGCGCGGGGCGGTGATCCTGCAGAGTGCGTTGTTGACCTTGAAGTACATCTTCCGGGAGGAGTTACGGGAGCGGTTGCCGGGAATTCTGGGGTTGTTGCGGGCGTTGGAGCAGAGTTCGAGCGGCCTGGATTATCTTCAGACGCTGTTGCGTTATCTGGCGCAGGCGGCGAGTACGGACCGGTTAAGCGATGAAGACTTGCGCCGGGTGGTGATGCAGACCTTGAGCGGTGGAGTCGAGCAGATGATGACGATTGCGGAACAATGGGTGCAAGAGGGTTTGGAAAGGGGTCGCCAGGAGGGCCGCCAGGAGGGTCGCCAGGAGGGTCGTCAGGAGGGTCGCCAGGAGGGTCGCCAGGAGGGCCGCCAGGAGGGTCTGAATTCTGAGCGGCAGTTGGTGTTGCGGCTGGTGCAGAGGCGGTTTGGGGTGGGGGTCGTGGCGCAGAGCCGGATGCTGCTGGAGGGGGTTACGGAACCGGCAGTGCTGGAGGAGTTGGGGGAAGTGCTGCTGGATTGCGCGGATGGGGAAGCGTGGCTGGCGGCGCTGGCGCGGCGGGCGGGCTGAACATGACCGTTATCGTTGAGAAGTTAGCCGATGAAGTGAAGGCCCTTCCTGAGAAGGAACTTGATGAGTTCCTTTCGTGGCTTGCCGACTATGAACTGGCCCATCCTCATCGCTGGGATCAAGAGATTGAACGCGATTCTCAACCAGGTGGGCGGCTTGACGCGGTGCTGCAGCGTGTTCGTCGTGACATTGCTGCTGGAAGGATTGAGTCTCTTGATGAAATCATCAACAACTCCTGACTTCTGGGCGACTTACGCGGCTCTACCCTTCGAGGTCAAGGCGAGGGCAAGGGTGTCTTACCGCTTGTGGCAGCATAACTCCCGCCATCCCTCGCTCCAGTTTAAGAAGACCGGCAACGTGTGGTCCGTCCGTATCGGGGGAGGCTATAGAGCCCTCGCACTCCTTGAAGAGGATGTATTTTATTGGTTTTGGATCGGAACCCACGACGACTATGAGCGATTGATCGGGCTGTACTGAAAGATGATGACGATTGCCGAACAGTGGGAACAACAGGGCATGGAGAAGGGCATGGAGAAGGGCATGGAGAAGGGCGAGGTCAATGAACTGCTGGGTTGACACCATGTTTCGCTTGACCTTTCGCCTGGGGCCTGTGGCTGTGGAGCCTGCCTCTGCCGGTCGCCGCGACGCCGACCCTGGAGCAGGAGATCCGCACGAGCTTTGAAGTGGGCGAAGCCGTATGCCGGCGGGACAACGCGGGTGCTGTTTTTCAGTGATGACCGCAACACTTGTAGGCGGGCTTAGGCGATTTCCCGAAAAGATGATCCCAAGGCGTTCCGCGTATTTCCGGTGGTCGTCATCCCCGCGCCAGCGGGTATTCCGTCTTGTCGCGGGATCGCTGGATTCCCGCCTTCGCGGGAATGACGGCAAAAGCGAAGGGTTGGCGTTATGAGCGGGTATCGCCTTTGTTGAAAAGGGGTCCGGCATAGCTGTTTTATCAAATTCCGTTTGTGACCTTCTTGTTTCTGTCGCCCCTGACCGCTAAGATGCACCGCTCGGCGCCAGGTCCTGCGTAGTGTGGTGAGATTTGAGTACTAATGAAGACCCTGTTTTTCTGAGGGATAAGCAATGGCTATGGTGATGATTGAGGAAAGCACAAACGAAGCTTTCAGAACTGATCCATTATCTGCGGGCAGATGAAGAGATGGTTATTGTCGAAAATTTTCGGTACCTGATTGGTTATAAATGCACAAGGTTATTTTTACGAAATTTCTTAGTGCAATGACTTTCGCTCGCCGTCTGATCACAGGAACAACCTATCTCACACTCAGTAATGGCGTGGTCCGGTTGTTATCTATTGTGACCATGCCTATCCTGACCCATTTGCTTAGCCCACAGACCTATGGCGTGGCAGCGTTGGTGGGTACGATGATTTCCTTGGTTTCGGTGTTTGCCCTTGCAGGCATTGATATTTCCTATGCGCGCGCTTATCTCAGCGCCCGGCCACCGAACGGCGAAGTTGTCGAACACTTTTGCTGGCGCTTTACTTTGTTCGCCGCAGTGACCGTATCTATACCGACCGCGCTGGTGTGGTGGCTTTCCAATAGAAATTCCTCTGAATTGACTGATGGGCTGGCGGTTTTGTTGGCAATGGGTATTGTCTTTTCCGCAGTCAACGCGATGGTGCAAACGCGGGCGCGCCTTGCCAACCGATACCGCGCCATGGCTATAGCTCTCATCCTGACCGGAATTCTCGGTCCTGTTACCAGCATTGTCATTGCTGCCGGGTGGCGACAGGATGCCTTGGCGCTGCTGCTTCCGATGTTGTTGAGCTATGGTCGCGCCCGCCTTGTTGCTTGGCACTCCCTCCATCGCCGCACTGTCTCAACCGTCGGCTCTGACGTGGCAGGAAGGGGCGGCGTTGATCAAAATTGGTTTGGCGGGCATCGTCACCGCCCCCATGTTTTGGCTGCTGTCTTCGTCGGATCACTGGTTCCTGGAGCATTATCACGGTGCCGAAGCAGTGGGGATCTACTCCATCGGCTATAGCGTCGCTATTGTCGGCATGATGGTGAATAGCGCGGTGATGTCGGTGTGGCTGCCCGAAGCCACGCGGGAGTACGAACAAGACCCAGCGCGGGCGCAAATGACATTGGGGCGGTTTATGTCGCGCCTGATTGCTGCAATGGCGCTCATCTGGTTAGTGGTTGCTGCCACTGGTGGCGACATCATCCGCTGGCTGGCCAATGAACGCTTCCACGCGACGGCCGACGTTGTTCCTTATATCGCGGGCGGTGTGTTTTTTATGGCGTTTTACACTTGGCCAATGCAGGACTCCTGCTTGCCAAAAAGCTAACATGAGCTGTCCTATGGTGGTTTGTGGGGGGTAAGTTTGTGATGCAAGATGTTGTCATTCTAGTTTGCTCCATTTGTGGTGTTTTATATTCATTGTGGTTCCTGCGACAGTGCCAGAACCGGTCAGATCTGGCAGCCCCAAATTCACTATATACAGCACTAATAATGATGCACTTTTTTCTGCCTGGAATTCTTATTGGCACTGGAATAGCTCCTGAGTTTGGTATGCAGAAAAACTTTGATTATGCCGGTAACGCGATTTTTTTCGCCCTATGCGGCCTTATCGCCATGCAAGCAGGTAGCGCATACGTGAATAATGGCAATCTATATTTTAGGCAGAACCCCTCTCAGAAAATTAATGCAGAGATCAAGTGGCGGGCATCACGTGTCTTGCCAGTTATACTGGTGCTACTGGTTGTTGGTTGGGCTATTCGTTTTTATACCATTTCCGTCAATGCGTATCTGCAAATTGAAAGAACTACTCAAGGTGAGTTAGAGGGAGCGTTTTATGCTGCGATTCGCATGTTGGAGTTATTTCCATTTCAGGCTTTGTGCATCCTTTCCATAATGTGTTGGAGGCCTGGAGTAAAATCTTCACGGCAATGGCTTTGGGGAGTGAATTTCCTTGTGGCGGCGGAGATTATTTATTGGCTACCATCTGGCCGTAAGGAACCAGTCATTCTGGCGATAATTCTACCATTACTAGTTCGCTATTTGCGGACTAGTCAGCTACCTTCATTACGTTTTGTTGTTGCCTTTATTGGTTCAGTTGTATTGTTGTTTTCATGGGGGTTTGCATACCGTTATGCATTAGATGTGTCAGGGGCAACAAGTAACGCGTCAGATATGATTAGAGCGATTACGGCAGCGAATGAAGGTGGATACGATCATAGGCTGTCCACCTTCGAAATTACTGTTGGCCGCTTCTCATTAGTGGAACCATTATCAGCTTGCCTCAGAATAATTGACGAAAGAGTATGGGAGCCATTTATGGGCACTAGCTATGCGCAAGCACTGCTCGGTGTTATTCCGAGGTTTCTTTGGCCGGACAAGCCGGACCTTCATTATGGAAATGAGTTTGGATATATGGCTGGATTTATTGGTTCGTATGACGAAAGAACTTCAATATCCGTGACTTTTTTTGGCGAGTCATATTTGAACTTCGGGTGGTTTGGTATCCTGCCATTGGCTTTAATTGGGTCTTTTTTTGGGGTTATTTATAGACTAGCTAATAGTTCAAGGCGGCGAGAAACATGGTTGCTGCTTTATCTTGTAACACTACCAGTCATCCTTTATGTGGGCGGCACATTTGCACTATATTTTGGCGGTTTGATTAAAATGATGCCTTTTTTTTACATTATCGGCAGGTTCATGGAAGGCAATATTTCACCTCTACGCCAAAAGCCGGTTAGTTCATCTAAGGGGTAGCATAAAATGTGTAGTTTTATAGGAATATATTCAACAACCGGAATTGATGATAAGGTCTGGCTAAATAGATTTGATCGGGCAATGGCATCCATTCGGCATCGTGGCCTAGATGATGAAACTAGGCTATTTTACCAGTCATTTATGCTTGGTCATGTATGTATTTCAATCATTGACCTGTCTCCGGCTGCGCGGCAACCCATGCTTGATCGCACTGGACGATATATTCTCCTTTTCAATGGCGAGATATATAACTATCGGACGCGATATCCTGCGCGGACGACTTCCAGCGGGCGTCGCTGATGGAGTCCGGTGTCTACATGACATCGCAGTTCTTGCGTGACATCGATAATTTCTCGATGGCGCATTTCATCGAGGCACGGGCTCTGTTCCTCTACCGTCGCCTGTTCGATTACGTATTCGGACTCCAGTCGCGCTTCAAGTTGAAAGATGGCCGAAAAAAACCGTTATTGGTGGATGCGTTGACGAATCCTTTGCCGACCACCGTCGCTATGCAGCCCAAGCGAGGTTTTACCTTCCCGATCGAGTCGTGGCTACGCATGGATCTGCGTGAGTCGTTCGAGGCTTTCGCTTTAGATCCCCGCAACGCGGACTTCTGGGATATCGCCGCCGTGCGCGGACTCTGGCAGGCCATGTCCATTGGAGTGTGCCATGGCAGTTCTACGCCTTCGCACGTTGGCATCGGGCACACCATGCGTAGTTTTAATGACCACGCCATTGATGCGTTCCTACGCGCAGAGATAGACCGGCTGCCGGTTCGAGCTGGTATGCGGCTGCTTGACCTCGGCTGTGGCGCACGACCCTACGCGCCGCTCTATCGAGAAAAATTTGAGGAGTGTGTCGCGGGCGACTATGTCGGGCGCACTGCCGATCTCGACCTCAGGCTAGATGCGCAGGCGCTGCCATTCGGCAACAACCTGTTCGATTGCGTGCTGTTCAGTGAAGTGGTCGAGCACGTGCCCGAAGCGTCGAAGGCGATTGCTGAAATCTCCCGTGTGTTGCGCCCCGGCGGTGCCCTGCTGATTACTTGGCCTTTCATGTACATGATGCACGAGATGCCGAACGACTACGTACGCTTCACCGAGTTCGGTATGGCGCGCTTGCTCGCATCGAATGGGCTCAAAGTCGTGGTCTTGGCGCGGCGTGGTGGCGCGCTTGCGCTCGCATTTGTCATCGCCGAATTCCTCCTAGGTGGATTCTTGGAGGCTTTGGCGCGCCTGCCTGTCTGCGGTCGCCTGTTGAAGCCAGTGAGAGCATTCCTTCTCGGGCTATTGTTCGCGTTGCCGACTCGTGGATACTTTGCGCTCTTGCGCCGTCATGGTTTGACCTACCGGCGGCAGGTGGGGGAGGCGCTTTCCGGCTGGCGTGGACACCTCGACCACTGGACGCTCGGCTACTGCGTTCTTGCCCGCAAGGAGGGGGGTTCATGAAGGTCGTCGTGCGGATACCGGAGATCTCCGTCGGCGGCTCTCCCGAGGCGATGCGCGCGCTAGGTGAAGCAGCTCGTCGCCACGCGCGGAGCGATTACGGCGTGGCTGCCATACGAGCCCGCTACGCCGAAGCGCTCGGTTTGCGGCTGATGCCATGACGAATTCATCGAAGCGGCTGCTCCGCAACCTCAATTGGGTGGTTTCCGCCAATGCCGTCGCCGGGATTGCGAACTTTCTCGCGATCGCATGGTTCGCCCGAGCCCTTGGTCCTACGACGATGGGCGATTACGCCATCGTGGTGACCGTCATTCAACTTGTCACCGCATTCCTATCGGCGGGTTTCGATCAGGCCATCATCCGGATGCCACACGACCTCGACATCACGGCAGCAGCCGGTGCCGCGACGATAGCCCAGTCGCTACTAGTCGTGCTCGGCAGTGCCGTCGTGTATCTATATTTCTTTATCCAGACTCCCGCAGAAGCCGCCGTTATTTCTGGGCCGGCGGCATTGGTCTTGGCGGCAATGGTAGTCTCCCTTTTTTCATACCTCCTAGCGGCGCCGATCGCCGCTGAAATGGACTACCGCTTTCTCACCGTGTCCCGTCTTGCCTCCACCGGACTCGGCATCGGTGCAGGCGTGGTTCTGGCCACCCTTGATTACGGACTCTATGCGCTCGCGTGGCGCGATGCCTGTACCGGGCTCGTCATGCTGTTGTTGCTTCGATCTCGCGCCGTGGGGCCGTTGCCTTGGCGAGCGAGTAGTAAGGGGATCAGGAAGTTGTTTCATTTCGCCAAAGGCTTGTGGGCACTGAATCTGACCGAGCGGTTGGTTCTCCGCCTCGACTATGGCGTCGTTGCCTTTCTGCTCGGCAAGGAGGTCTTGGGCACCTATTTCGTCGTGCGCGGTATTGTGGAGGGCATGCTCGGCTTCCTGGTCAATCCGGTCCAAACGGTGCTGTTCGCCCACTACTGTCATACTGAACACGCAGCTATGGCTCGCAAGGCCACGCATCGGCGCGTGGTTTTTCTATACATCGCTGCATGTGTGGGAGCCGCAGCTTTTGCTTGGGTGTTCGGTCCAAAGCTCCTGGACTGGCTAGTTGGCAGCGCCTATGCCGAGGCGGGCGCAATGCTGCCTGCCCTGGTGGTTTACGCTGGCGCCATTCTGTGGTTCGAAAATGAAAAGGTATTCGCCATGTCTCGACTTCGACATCATCGTGTCGTGTATGCCCGGCTATTTCAGATCGCTATATTACTCATCCTGGTTTTTCCAGCGATTTACTTTTACGGCATTGTTGGCGCGAGTATCGCCACGGCGACCGGGGGCGTTGCTCTGGCGCTGACTTCAACAATGCTGGCAAGGACCGAGGGCGGGTGATGCAAGAATCCCCGCAACTAGGCATCGTTCTGACGGTCGGCAGCCTCGCATCTCGAATACTTTCGCTCTACGCGCAAGTATTGGCGATCCGCATCCTGCCGAGGAACCGTTGATGTGTGGCATCGGCGGCGTTCTGGTTCCCGGAGGACCGATTGATCCGGCAGGATTGCAGCGGATGGGTCAGCGGATGGTCGCCCGTGGCCCTGACGACGAAGGACAATTCATCGGGCCTCAAGTCGGTTTGATTCATCGGCGATTGAGCATTCTGGATTTGAGCGCATTGGGTAATTGCCCGATGCCTAATGAGGACGACTCAGTTCAGGCGTTGCTCAATGGCGAAATCTATAACTGGCGCGAACTGCGGACAGAATTAATAGCGGCTGGCCACTCCTTTCGATCAATGTCCGATAGTGAAGTGCTTGCGCATGGTTATGAGGAATGGGGTGAAACCCTGTTTGCCCGCCTACGAGGCATGTTTGCGCTGGCGATCTGGGATCAGGTTCGTTCGCGACTGCTGTTAGCGCGTGACCGGATTGGCGAAAAGCCGCTATTTCTGTGGCAGGATCAAGAGCGGATTCTCTTTGCTTCCACCCTCCATGCTCTGCTCGCCTATGACGAACAACCCCGACCGGTGAATGCGGACGCGGTCGCGTGCTATTTATCTCATAGCTTTATTCCCGCCCACCATCATACGATTTGGCAAGGCATTGCAGTCTTTCCGCCAGCGCATTATGGCGTGATCAATGAGCGGGGCGAATTATCCTTGCACCGCTACTGGAGCTTTCCGAACCAGCGTCCGCCCGTCATGACCGTGGCCGCCGCCGAGCGGGAAGTCGAGCGGGTTTTGGAGGACAGTGTGCAGCGGTGCCTTGACGCCGATGTACCGGTAGGGGTTTTTCTAAGTGGCGGCGTGGATTCCTCAGTAGTGGCGGCCTTGGCAGCGCGGCATCATCCAGGCATCCATTCATTCTCGGTGGGTTTTGCAGAAGCGGAATACAGCGAGTTGGCCTTCGCCCGCAAAGTCGCTAGCCATCTGGGCATTGAACACCACGAAGTCGTTCTTCGTCCCCGCGATGTCCTGAAGATTCTCCCCAAGCTGGTCTGGCACTACGGACAACCGTTTGGCGATGCCTCGGCAGTGCCCACATACCGGGTTGCAACACTGGCGCGGAATCACGCCAAGGTGTGTCTGAGCGGCGACGGCGGCGATGAATCCTTTGCCGGTTATTGGCGGGTTCAGTCCGGTGTTTACGCTGCGCGCTACGGGGCGTTGGTGCCGGAAATGATAAGAAAGCGCGTGATTCCGGCGCTGGCCGGGCTGCTCGGACCGCTGGGTTCCCGGTTGGCAGCGATGAACACGCTATCGTTAGGGACGCCGGGCGCGGGCTACACCAACGCCCAGAGTTGGCACAACCTGCTGCATGAGGTGGCAGGCTCCGCCATGCTCCCAGGATTCAACCACGACCGGGTGGCCTGCCGAGTGGGTTATGCGCTGGATCGTGATGGAGCAACACCGATCCAGCGGCTGCTGTTCGACGATTTTCAGGTGCAACTGCCAGACGCCTATTTAACCAAAGTCGATATCGCCAGCATGGCCGCTTCGCTGGAGGTGCGCGCTCCGTTGCTTGACGTTGAGGTACTTGAAACCGCTTGGCGATTACCCGACCGGATGAAACTCCACTGGGGGACGCGAAAGTGGCTGCTGAAGCGAATCGCGGCGCGCCTGGTTCCCCGTGACGTGGTCTATCGCCCCAAAATGGGCTTTGCGATGCCACTCGCGCACTGGTTCCGGGGTGAGATCGGGGTAGTGCTTGAGCAGTTGCTGACCGAGAGCGTGGCGGAACGGGAGGGCTGGATTGATACAAAGTGCGTCCGGCGGGAACTGGATGCCCATCGAACCGGCCAGCGGGATAATCATACCCGGCTTTGGCTGATTCTGTGGCTGGAACTGTGGTTTCGCATCGTTTATTCCAAGGATTGGGATTATGAAACTGATCTTTCAATGCTGCTGACCGCTTAAAGCCCAACACTCCATGCGCATTCTAATGGCTGTTCCCAAATACCCCCTCCCGGTTGTCGGTGGCTTGGAACGCCAGGCTCATGAATTATCCAAAGCGCTGATTGCACGCGGCCATGTGGTTCATGTTCTCTCCGGTCGCTTCGATCCGGTGCAGCACGATATTGATCTCATCGACGGAGTTTCGATTCACCGTTTGCCATGGAGTGAATTAAAACTTCAGCGGTTTCTGCGACTTTCGTTCAGCTTGATGCGCATTCTGGTCAAGCTCAGGCCAATGGTGGACATAGTGCATGTCCATAATATCAGTTGGTTTGGCGGGTTCATTACGCTCTTCGCCAAGATGCTGAACCTGCCTGTACTCACCAAACTGCCTAACATTGGTGAATTCGGAATTCCGGGAATCCGGCAGGGTCCTCTGGGATTATTACGGATTGCACTGCTGAAGTCATCCGATGCCATCATTGCCATGACCCCGGATAGCGTGGTGGAACTGGCAGGTGTTGGCTATCCGGCAATGCGGGTCTTGAAGGTAACCAATGGGATTTCGCTGCTTCCGGTCAACCGGGTGAGTTTATCTCCGTGCGCATCGGACGCTGTGCGCGTCATCTTTGTCGGTCGCCTTTCTCCGGAAAAGGGTCTGGCTGATCTCCTGCACGCTTGGGTGACGGTCAAAGCCGGTGTCGCGCGCAACGTGAAATTGCGCCTGATTGGCGAGGGTCCGCAGGAAGACGAGTTGAAAGCCTTGGCGCAGGCGCTGAACCTTGTCGAATTGGTGGAATTTTGCGGATTTTGCGCCGATGTTCCGGCGGAACTGGCTCAAGCCGATCTGTTTGTTCTCCCTTCACTGGCTGAGGGGAATTCCAACGCGATTCTCGAAGCCATGCGCGCCGGTTTGCCCATTGTTACTACTAACGTGGGCGGGGCGGCCATTCAAGTCGGCAATGAAGGAGAAGGTTTCCTTTGCAACCCCGGTGATCGTGAAGCTTTAGCCAGACATTTGATGACGCTGATTGCGGATCAGGCGTTACGAGATCGCCTTGGAGCCGCCATGCGCAGTCGCGTTGAGTCTATTTTCGCTATTGATCAAGTGGCGGCGGTTTATGAACAAGCCTATCAACTATTGATCGCCGGTCATCGTCAGCAGATTGGCCAAATTAATCCAAATTTGTTTGAGCCACGAACAAAAGGAACTTGCTGATGTGCGGCATTGCAGGAATTTACCATTTTGACCGAGCACCGGCGGAATACGGTGTTAAAGCCATGACCGCCCGCATGGTGGCCCGTGGTCCCGATGCCGAAGGTCTTTGGTCAGGCGAAGGAGTCGTTCTCGGTCACCGCCGCCTGGCCATCCTCGATCTGGACGCCCGCTCCAACCAGCCGATGGTTTCGAGCTGCGGGCGTTATGTGATCGTCTTTAACGGCGAAATCTACAACTTCCGCGCATTGCGCCGGGATTTGGAAGCCGACGGCGCCACTTTCCGCACTACCTCCGATACCGAAGTGCTGCTGGCGCTGTACGCCCGCGACGGCGAGCGCATGTTGCCGAAGCTGCGCGGCATGTTCGCCTTTGCGATTTGGGATACCACGGCCCGCGAACTGTTCCTGGCCCGTGATCCCTACGGCATCAAACCGCTCTATTACGCGCAAACGCCACAGGGTTTCATCTTCGCCTCCCAGGTCAAGGCGCTGCTGGCTTCGGGCTGGGTCTCCCAGGAACTGGAACCGGCCGGACTGGCGGGCTTTTATCTCTGGGGCAGCGTGCCGGAACCGTGGACGCTGTACCGCGATGTGTTCGCCCTGCCGGCCGGGCATTGGCTGAAGGCGCGGGCTGGCGTCATGGCAGCGCCGGTGTGTTGGCATGACATTCGCGCCCACTGGCAAGGGGCAAGCTCTCCCTCACCCCAACCCTCTCCCGCAAACGGGAGCGGGAGTCAACCGTTGCCGGAACGGGTGCGCGAGGCGATGCGGGATTCCGTCCGCGCCCACCTGGTGGCGGATGTGCCGGTCAGCGTATTTCTTTCCGGCGGCATTGATTCGGGCACGGTGGCCGGGCTGGCCGCCGAGTTGGGCGCACAAGTCGAAGGAATTACCATCGGCTTCGAGGAATTCGCTGGGCGGCACGATGACGAGACGCCGGTAGCGCAGGCCATCGCCGCCCATTACGGCTTGCGGCACCATGTCCGCCACGTCACCCGCGCCGAATTCGAGCAAGACCTGCCACGCATTCTCGACGCCATGGATCAACCCTCGGTTGATGGCGTCAATACTTGGTTCGCCAGCAAAGCGGCAGCGGAACGCGGTTATAAAGTGGTCTTGTCGGGCGTGGGTGGAGATGAGTTGTTCTGTGGGTATCCGTCCTTCCGGCAGATTCCGCGCATGGCCGCGCTGGGCCGGGCGGTCGCCGCGATTCCAGGCGTGCGCTCCCTGCTGAGTGCGCCTTGCGCCTGGCTGGCCCGCTACCGGTCGCAGCCGAAGTTCACCGCGATTCCCGAATGGATGGATTCGCTGGAAGGCGGGTATTTTCTGCGCCGCAGCTTGTTCCTGCCCGCCGAACTGCCCGCCCTGATGGGCGAAGAACCGGCTCGGGAGGGTCTGGAGCGGCTGGGTGGGACGCCGCCCGGCATGACGCCAGCCCAAGCCCGAGATGGTGCCGCCGCCGTCGGCTTGCTGGAATCCGTCCACTACCTGCGCAACCAGTTATTGCGCGATAGCGACTGGGCCAGCATGGGCCATTCGCTGGAACTGCGCACACCACTGGTGGATGCCAAGGTGCTGGAAGCCCTGGGGCTGTGGGTGACTGGCTTTGCTGGCGGCGCGGGCAAGGCGATGCTGGCGCGGTCGCCAGCAAAGCCCTTGCCGGATGCCGTCATCAATCGCCCCAAGACCGGTTTCGGCTTGCCGATGGCGGCCTGGCTGGCCCAAGCGGCCGATCAAAGCGCTTGGTCCCCTCTGCCGCTGTTGGCCGCGCCAGGAACGCCTTGGGCGCGGCGCTGGGCGCGGCTGATGATTGCAAAAAATGGGCGCTAAGCGGCTTTCTTTGCTCTGTGCAGAGTAGACGCAACATCTTTATTTTTAGAATACCAACCGGAACTATGCCCAACACATTGCATACTCTAGGTGGCCTGCACCCTGACAACGGTGGCCCGGCGCGATCAGTGCCGAATCTATGCCGAGCCTTGGCCAATGACACCGCAACTGTGCTTCGATTGCTCAGTCAGAAAAGAATCCATGATCCGTTTTTTACACAGGAGTCCTACCAAATGATCAGAATCAGTCATATTGCGAGAGAGTTGCTTGCCAATTTTCTTATGGGAAACACAGGATTTCGATGGATTAGAAAGCTATTTCCTAGAACAATTTGCAATGATATTTCACAACAAACCAATAAAATAGTGGATCAATATGATTTTTTTAAGAATTTAATTGGTGAATCCAATATCAAGGGTAAAATAATAATAGAAATAGGACCAGGAGATGCAGTTCCTCTCGCATTTTTATTTTTAGCGGATGGCGCAAAAAAATATATTGCAGTTGATCGGTTTATTGGAAATATAGGTAACAACCATGCGCGAAATGTTTATCTTAGGTTGATAAAAAACAAGCCAGAACTCAATAATAAGGATGACTTGATTGATTCTATGCTGAAAGACGACTCATCTATATCCATATTTCCTTACTCTATTGAATCGTTTTCATCAGCAATGATGCCAATACCAAAAGGCGACATCATTATTAGCAACAATGTCGTCGAACATTTGAGTGATCTCAACTCTGCGTTTCAAAATATGCGCAGCTTCTTATCTGAAGATGGATTGATGATTCATAAGGTTGACTATGGCCCTCATGGTCTGGACATAAATTATGAAAATCCACTAACGTTCTTAACGATTCAAGAAAGACTGTGGAAGCTAATGGGTAGTAATAGGGGTTACCCAAATAGACAGCGTAACTCACAAGTATTAACTGCATTAGAAAATGCTGGATTTGAAAATAATTGGGAACCTACCTCGTATTTTTCAAAGGAGAAAATCTTAAAAATTAGACCTCATTTAGATAAAGCTTTTCGCGAAATGGATGAAGAAGATCTGGAGATATGTGGTTCTTATATCGTTTCAAAAATTCCAAAATTGAGTGATGTAATCCCTAAATCCAATGCATAACTAATCATCATGTCTAACGCAAAAATAAAAATCGATGATATTTGTATTTTTCACACAGTCGCCTCACTGCGCAAAAGTGCAGGTGGGCCTTCCCGTAGTGTGACTGCACTATGCGCTGCATTGGGTCAGCTTGGTGTTCCGGTCGATCTGTTCAGTCAGGACGTTCCTGCTGCTACGCCAGACGATGGAAATGTTATCCCGTCCGCCGATGTCGTTCGCACAACCTTAATCGAGGCTGTTCATCTCCCTTTGGTTCGGATCAGCTATGCACCAACCTTGAGCGCGGCTTTGTGCGAACGTGGTTCCACGGTCAAGAACGGCTTGTTTCATGATCATGGCCTGTGGTTGCCGATCAATCGCACGGTGGCAATGGTGGCTCGTCAACTGGCTATGCCAAGGATTGTCAGCTTGCGTGGCATGCTTGAACCGTGGGCCATGAACCACAAGGCTTGGAAAAAACGGCTGGCCTGGAATCTTTATCAACGCCGTGATTTGGAATCGGCGGCGGTATTACACGCCACGGCGGAACAGGAAGCGGAGAGTTTTCGCCAACTGGGACTGCGCCAGCCCATCGCCATTATCCCCAATGGCACCGATCTCCCCGAATGGCGCGATCTGGCTTATCCCAAGGGTACGCCGAGAAAAATACTGTTCCTGTCCAGAATTCATCAAAAAAAGGGCTTGCTGGAACTGGTGCAGGCTTGGCAAATCGTCAAACCGACCGGCTGGAAAATGATCATTGCTGGACCCGACGAAGGCGGGCATCAAAAAATCGTCGAAGCCGCGATTCAGCACGCCGGATTGCAGGACGATTTTGAATTCACCGGCTCGGTTTATGGGGACGACAAAGAAGCGCTGTATCGCTCAGCGGATCTGTTCGTATTGCCCACCTTCAGCGAAAACTTCGGGCTGGTCGTCGCCGAAGCGCTGGCCTGTGGCGTTCCGGTCATCACCACCAAAGGCGCACCGTGGCAAGGTTTGCACACCCACCGCTGCGGCTGGTGGATCGACATCGGCGTCGAACCACTGGTCGCCGCCTTGCGCGAAGCCACGACCCTGCCGCCCGACACCTTGCGCGAAATGGGCCAACGGGGCCGGGTCTATGTCGAGCAGAATTTCGGCTGGCCCGGCATCGCCCAGCAAATGCTCTCGGTTTACCGCTGGGTGTTGGGGCAGGGCGATAAGCCGGATTGCGTGATGCGCGATTGAAGGCAAAAGGCGAAAATGAGGAACTTGACATGCAGGTAGAACGGCTATTTGAACAGGTCAAAAATCGGCGGGTGCTGATTGAATTGCCGGATACCTTTAATGATCGCCGAGTCGAAATGATTGTCCTGACTCTGGATGAACCTACGTCGCCCCATCGTCGCCCCCATCCCGACATTGCCGGTCAAGTCAAAATCCACGGCGACATTTTCAGCAGCGTTCCCGAAACGGACTGGGACAAACACAGAGGAACGCCATGAATTATCGAAACATCATCACCATCGAAGCCGATAAGCGAGGTGGAAAGCCTTGCATTCGCGGATTAAGAATGACCGTGTACGATGTATTGGACTATCTGGCCTCCGGCATGACCCCGGAACAACTTCTTGAAGATTTCGATTACCTGACCCTCGATGATATCCATGCCTGCTTGAGTTATGCCGCCGACCGGGAGCGACATCAACTGGTTATGACAGGCCATCGCGCATGACCGCCCACGACCACGGCTACAAACGGCTGTTTTCCCACACCGAAATGATTCGGGACTTGCTGATGGGTTTCGTCCGCGAACCCTGGATTGCTGATCTCGACTTCGCCACCCTAGAGAAATACCCCGGCGAATTCATCGACGACCGGCTGCGTAACCGGCACAGTGACGTCATCTGGCGGCTGCGCTGGGGACCGAACTGGCTCTACATCTACGTCTTGCTCGAATTCCAATCCCGCATCCATCCCCACATGGCGGTGCGACTGCTGAGCTATCTCGGCCTGTTCTACCAGGACTTGCTGGACACCCGGCAGATCGCCCCCGGCCAGCGTCTGCCGCCGGTGCTGCCCATCGTGCTTTACAACGGCCAGCGGCCCTGGACCGCCCCCACCGAAATAGCCGACCTGATCGAACCCGGCCCGGTCGGTCTGCAACCTTACCACCCACGCCTGCGCTACCTGCTGATTGACGAAAGCGCCTACCGCGACGCGGAACTGGCCGTCATGCGCAATCTCGCCGCTGCCCTGTTCCGCCTGGAAAACAGCCATGATCCGCAAACCGTCCAAGCCGTATTAACCGCCCTGGCAGACTGGCTGGCCAGCCCCGAACACACCGAACTGCGGCGCGCCTTCGTGATCTGGCTCCAACAAATCTTTCTGAAACACCGGCTGCCGGGCGTAGAGTTGCCACAACTGAACGAACTGGAGGAGATGCGCGCCATGCTATCCGAACGAATCGTCGAATGGACCGAACAATGGAAGCAGGATGGCCTGCAACAGGGCCTGCAACAGGGCCTGCAACAGGGCCTGCAACAGGGTCTGCAACAGGGCCTGCACTCGGAACGGCGGATGCTGCTGCGACTGATCCGCCGCCGCTTCGGCGAAGCCATTGCCGAGCAGAGTAATCCAGCGCTGGAGCGGATCGAGCGACCGGCAGTGTTCGAAGATCTCGGTGAAGGCCTGCTCGACAGCGCCGATGAAAGCGCCTGGCTGGCGCGGTTGAACGCAGCCGCAGAGAAAACCGGGCGCTAAACCATGCCGGTTAAACTCCGCCCTCAACACATCACCGTTGGCAACAAACTCGCTCGCGCCATTTGGGGCGTCGTCTGGCTGTTGCTCTATCGCCCCAGTCCAGTGCTGCTGCATGGTTGGCGGCGGTTGCTGAAACGCATGAGCTTGGCTCTGGTTTCCAACCCCTCCATGTGCAAACATTGCAACGACCGCTATCGTTACACCCTCCGTAACGAGCCGGAGTTCTGCGCCAAGGCGCGGTAGCCCACCCGGTTGCCGTATAACATGTACTATTAACCACTGAGGAATGCCCGCGGATCGCGGAGCAAACCATAGGAGCTACGCCAATGATGACCACTGCGCCAAACTATCTGATTAACCCGCAGGGGGAGAAAATTGCCGTCGTGCTGTCCCTTGGCGATTATGAAGAAATGCTGGAGGACATTGAAGATTTGACGGCATTGGTGGAGCGCCAAAATGAACCCTTGATTGATCACGGCGCGGTCATTGCGGAGCTAAAAGCGGATGGCCTTCTATGAGTTGAAGTGGAAGCCATCCGCCCGGCGGGAACTGCGCACTTTGCCACAGCCTGTTATCGCCAGTCTGATGATATTGATTGACGGATTGAAGGAGAATCCTTACCCACAGGGCGCTAAAAAAATGACCGCGATGCAGGACGCTTGGCGGATTCGACAGGGAGATTATCGGGTAGTTTACAAGGTTATCGGCAACATCCTGACTGTTGAAATTATCCGCGTCGGCCATCGCCGCGATGTCTATCAAGCGTAAGCCGGTAAGCGGTAGTGCCCAATGACCTAACCATGCCCATTAAACTCCGTCCCCAGCGCCTTTCTCCCGGTAACAAGCTCGCCCGTGCGGCGTGGAATCTGGTCTGGCTGTTGCTCTACCGTCCCAGCCCGGTTTTTCTACACGGCTGGCGGCGGTTTTTACTGCGGCGGTTTGGGGCGAAGATTGGGCGGGGCGCGCACCCGTACCCGTCGGCTAAAATCTGGGCGCCGTGGAATCTGACCATGGGCGATCACAGTTGCCTCAGTCATCACGTCGACTGCTACTGCGTGGACCGCATTACCCTGGGCGCGCACAGCACGGTCAGCCAGTACAGCTTTCTTTGCACTGCCAGCCATGACTACACTGATCCCGCCATGCCGTTGACGACTGCGCCGATTACTCTTGGTGAACGGGCGTGGATCACCGCCGACGTATTTGTTGCGCCGGGCGTCACGGTTGGCGAGGGTGCAGTGATTACTGCCCGGTCCAGCGTGTTCCACGACATCGAACCTTGGACCGTCGCCGCTGGCAATCCGGCCCAAGCGATCAAACCGCGTCGGTTCAATCCCTCCCCAACCCAGAGCGCCGCCACGCATGGACACTGCTGATCTCTCCGGCTATCGCTACGATCAAGCCAGTCTCAATCATTCCCACGGCTACCTGCTGCCGACGGTGTTCCGCCTGCTCGACGAGTTGAATCTGCCCGCTGATCAGCGGCGACTGTTTGAACTCGGTTGCGGCAATGGCAGCGTTGCTCACGCCTTGACCCAGCGCGGCTGGGACGTGACCGGGGTCGATCCTTCAGTGGAAGGCATTGCCCAGGCCCATCGCGCCTATCCGGACCTTAAGCTCTATCCCGGCTCGGCCTACGACGATTTGGCGACGCAGTACGGCCAGTTCCCGGTTGTTCTCAGCTTGGAAGTGGTGGAACACGTCTACTTTCCCCGCCAGTACGCTAAAACCGTATTTAATTTGATACATTCAGGGGGGGGTACGGCTCTGCTGTCGACGCCGTATCACGGCTACTGGAAAAACCTGGCGATGGCGCTGACGGGCAAAATGGACCGACACTTTACCGCGCTCTGGGATCACGGCCACATCAAGTTCTGGTCGATGCCCACCTTGACCGCCCTGCTCGAAGAAACCGGCTTTGGCGTTATCCGCTTTGAGCGGGTCGGGCGCATCCCGCCGCTGGCCAAGGCCATGATCGCAGTGGCGCAGAAATCGGGATAAATTCAAGGTGAAAGATTAAAAGCGGATGACTGACCACGATCCCGGCTACAAACGACTGTTCTCCCATCCCGAGATGATTCGGGACCTGCTGATCGGCTTCGTTCGCGAACCGTGGATTGCCGATCTCGACTTCAACACTCTGGAAAAATACCCCGGCGAATTCACCGACGACCGCTTGCGGCAACGGCGCAACGACGTGATCTGGCGAGTGCGCTGGGGACCGGACTGGCTGTATCTCTACGTCCTGCTTGAATTTCAGTCCGGGGTCCATCCCTTCATGGCCGCCCGCTTGTCGACTTATCTGGATTTGCTCTACCAGGACCTGATCCGGAGCCGGCAACTGGGAGGACGCCGGGGTCAACGCCGCCTGCCGCCGGTGTTGCCGATTGTTTTATACAATGGCCGACGGCGCTGGACAGCCCCCACCGAACTGGCCGACTTGATCGAACCCGGCCCGACCGGTCTGGACGCCTACCGGCCCCGATTGCGTTACCTGCTGATTGACGAAAGCGCCTACCGCGACGCGGAACTGGCCGCCATGCGCAACCTCGCGGCCGCCCTATTCCGGCTCGAAAACAGCCGCGATCCGGAACCAGTCCGGGCGGTGCTGATCGCCCTGGCCGAATGGCTGAAAGCGCCGGAACAAATCGAATTGCGCCACTCGTTTGTGGTCTGGCTGCGCGAAGCCTTTTTGAAAACGCGCTTGCCGGCCAGCCACTTTCCGGAACTCAATAACCTGGAGGAGATTCGCATCATGTTGAGCGAACGGGTACTCGACTGGACCGTACAATGGAAACAACAGGGCCGGCAGGAAGGCCGGCAGGAAGGCCGGCAGGAGGGCTTGCAGCAAGGTTTGCAGCAAGGTTTGCAAGGGGAACGGCGACTATTGCTGCGGCAAATCCGCCGCCGCTTTGGCGAAGCGACGGCCCTGCAAAGCGCCTTGACCCTGGAGCGCATTGAGCAACAGGCGGTCTTTGAAGAACTCGGTGAGGATCTGGTTGACTGCGCCGATGAAAGCGCCTGGCTGGCGCGGTTGCAGGCGGCGGCAGATGAAAAAGGCGCTGAGGCGCTCAGCTCACTGCTCGATAACCGATGAAACTCACCGTCATCATCCTGACCTTCAACGAAGAACGCCACCTGGCCCGCTGCATCGCCAGTGTGCAGGCCATCGCCAGCGAAATCATCGTCGCTGACTGCTTCTCCACCGACGCCACCCTGGACATCGCCCGCGCCCACAGCGCCCGAGTGATTCAGCATGAATGGGTCAATCACGCCACCCAATTCAACTGGGCGCTGACTCAGCTCGATGCGGATACGGACTGGGTGTTGCGGATCGACGCCGATGAAGTCCTGACGCCGGCGCTGGTTGCCGAGATGCAATCCCGCCTCCCGACCATCCGCCCCGAGATTGACGGCGTCTATTGCGGGCGGCGCATGACCTTTCAAGGCCGGCTGATCCGGCATGGCGGGGTCTTTCCGGTCCGAGTCCTGCGCCTGTTCCGCGCCGGGCGCGGCCAGTGCGAAAACCGCTGGATGGACGAACACATCAAGGTCGCTGGCCCCACGCTCGATCTCCAAGGCGAGATCATCGACGACAACCTGCAATCGCTCACCTGGTGGACCGCCAAGCACAACAGCTACGCCAGTCGCGAGGCCGTGGACCTGCTGAATCTGGAATACCACTTCATGCCGCACGACAGCGTCGCCCGCCTGCGCGGCGGCAAACAGGCCGGGGTGAAGCGCTGGTTAAAGGAACAGGTTTACGCCCGTTTGCCCGGCGGCTTTCGCGCCTTCGCCTATTTCTGCTACCGCTACGTCATCCGACTCGGGTTTCTGGATGGACAAGCCGGGACCGCGTTCCACTTTCTGCAAGGCTTCTGGTACCGCTACCTGGTAGACGCCAAGGTGGCGGAGGTGAAGCGGTATATAGCGGCATCGGGATGCAATGTGGTGGAAGCCATCGAGCGGGTGTTGGAGATCAGGCTGAAGGCGGAAGGCTAAAAACAGGTGAAGATCACCTGGGATGCCAACAAGAACCTCATCAACCAGCGCAAGCACCGGCTGAGCTTTGAGAGCGCCCAGAGTGTTTTCGATGATCCACTGCATCTCACCCGGCAGGATCGGATCGAAAACGGTGAACTACGTTGGCAAACGCTGGGGATGGTGGGTCAGATCATGCTGGTGCTGGTTGCGCATACCTTCACCGAAAGCAATGGTGAGGAAACCATCCGCATGATCTCGGCTCGAAAAGCGGACCGATCAGAACGGAGGTATTATGAGCAAGGTCCATAACGCCAAGCTGACGCGGAAACAGCTTGAAGAACTGGAAGCACTGAAATCCATGCCGGACGAAGAAATTGACTATTCAGACATTCCGGCGACCACCGCCGAGCAATGGCAAGGCGCCGAAGTAGGTCGGTTTTACCATCCCGCCAAGGAGCCACTGACTTTGCGGATTGATGCCGACGTTATCGCGTGGTTCAAAGCCCAGGGCAAAGACTACCAAGATCACATTAATGCGCTCCTGCGGCGGGCGATGATGGCGGAAAGGCGCTGAGAGGCTCTATGCACGCGCCTAACCGGCGACGGGTCATCCTGTTATCAATCCTGGCTACCGTAGCGATACTGATCGGCGCCGGGGAACTCTTCGCCCGGTATGTGTTGGGACTGGGCGATCCGCCGCTGAGTCTGGCGCACGACCAGATCGAATACCTCTTCAAGCCGAATCAGGACGTCATGCGCTTCGGCCACCGGATCATCATCAACGCTTACGGGATGCGGACTGAGAACTTTCCAAAAGCCAAGCCTGCTGGCGAATTTCGAGTGATGGTGTTTGGCGATTCGGTATTGAACGGCGGGAACTTGTTGGATCATTCCACTCTCGCGACGACGCTGCTGAGCAAACGGCTATCCGATGCGCTGGAGCGTCCGGTCGTCGTCGGGAACATCTCGGCGGGCAGTTGGGGGCCGGGGAACTGGCTGGCCTATGCGCAAGAATACGGCTTTTTCGACGCTGACATCGTGATGCTGGTCATCTCCAGTCACGACTACGCCGACAATCCCACCTTTGCCCCACTGAATCCGTTGACGCATCCTCAGGAGCGGCCCTGGTCAGCCTTATGGGAGGGCGTTACCCGTTACCTGCCGCGTTACCTTCCCCGCATCAGCGCTGCGCCCCCGCCGAAGTTCAGGAGATCCCGACCACCGTCACATCGAAGGCTATTGACCGTGGATTGAGCGATCTGCGCCAGTTCCTGACCTTGGCTATAAACAGCGGCGCTACCGTACTGGTTGCGCAATATCCAGATCGGGAAGAAATCGCCAACGGCTATGCCGAAGGCTATCAGCGCATCAAACACCTCGTGGAAACGCTGGGCATCGACATCTTTCCGCTGGACCCCGGCATCCGCGCCGCTTTGGACCGTGGCGAAAATCCCTACCGGGATGGCATCCACGCCAACGATCTCGGCCAAGCGCTACTGGCCACTGCATCGTTCGATAGACTGATGGCGCGTTTGGCGAATGGCCAAAGGCCAAAGGCTAAAAACAGGTGAAGATCCTTTGGACGGTACGCACTGCGTACCGCCTAAGTTAATAATTGAAGGTGAGGGCGAGGAGAGTGAACGGTTATAAATCCGCTATTCGCGAATGGGATGAACAGGACAGGAGAAAAATCCAATGACGACTTACCAAACCGACTTTTATCAGTGGACACAACAGCAGGCTGATTTATTGCGGCAAGGCGCATGGTCAGCGCTTGATATGGAAAATCTGATTGAGGAAATTGATGACATGGGACGTAGCCAAAAGAATGCGCTACAAAGCTATCTGTTCAACGTCATCATGCACTTACTGAAATGGCAATATCAGCCCGATCGACGCGGGGCCAGTTGGCGACAGTCGATTGACCATGGGCGCAATAGCATTGAACGGTTATTGGAAAATAATCCTAGCCTGGTTCGGCAACTATCCCATCTGGTTGCGCTTGAATATCCCCGCGCACGTCGACAAGCCAGCCGGGAAACCGGCTTGCCACTCACCACGTTGCCAGAGAACTGCCCATTGACTGTAGAACAAATCACTGGCGACTACTGGCCGGAAAGTGAACGCTTAACCCTTAACCAGACATTCGACTGACTAACGAGTTTATTGCCGCGACTGAATGAAAATCTCCATCATCACCGCAACGCGAAACTGCGCCGACACCATCGCCGACTGCCTG
>JADLEK010000026.1 GCA_020846135.1 Gammaproteobacteria bacterium | reverse complement strand
TGATTCTGTCATTGGAGTCACCCTCTCATTTCACTTTGACTTTAACAACAAAACAGTCAAAGAAGATTCGATGTACTTAAATGATACATGCCCGCGCTCGACTCCACAAGAACCCTCGAAGAACCTTTATTGCGTTACAGGCTTTAACACCTATTGAGTTTGTTGTACGCCGGGAGTTAGCAAAAACGGATGAAAATCTAGCGGGATTAGTCCCAGGAAATCCCAAGAATGCGCAGACCAAACCGACTGTGGAACGATTATTAGCCGCCTTTAAGGAATTAAACCTCTTTATTCAAAGACAGGGTGATACCATCGTCGGGCATTTGGTCGAAAAATTGAGTCATTTGCAAGAGAATATTTTGAGTATCTTGAAAATTCCCAAAGAGATTTATAATTTATCTTTCATCAAAATTCGGACTGATAAGGAAATTGATCAAGTTGAAACCAATTTCAATCTAGCCATAGCGACTTGACGAAATCCGAAGTAGTTTTGAAAATGAGCGAAAGGGGCGTTAACTTGTGCGCGGTGCTGGATGGGGTCCTGATTGAATCCAGGTTCGACCAACTTCAACAACAGTGAGACGAAACGTGAGCGAAGGCATTGCCATCATTGGCATGGCCGGGCGCTTCCCCGGCGCGGCGACCATTGACGAGTTCTGGCGCATGGTTCGGGAAGGCGGCGATGCCGTGACCGATTTCAGCGCAGCGGAGTTGCTGGCTGCCGGCGTGTCCCGTGCTGAATGGGCTGATCCGCACTATGTACGCTCCGCTCCGGTGTTGGCGGATATCGCCGGTTTCGATGCCCCATTCTTTGGTTTAAGCGCGGAACAGGCCGAACTGCTGGACCCGCAGCATCGGCTGTTCTTTGAATGCGCCTGGGAGGCGCTGGAAATGGCCGGCCATTCCCCGGAACGCTTCAAGGGCGCCATCGGAGTGTTCGCCGGTTGTTCAATCAGCTCCTATCTGCTGTTTAACCTGTTGCCGAACCTGCGGGCGGGAGCCGCGCCAGCGACCTTGCTGGCCATGATCGGCAACGAGAAGGATTATCTGGCCAGCCATCTGGCCTATCTGCTCGGTCTGACCGGCCCCAGCATCGGGGTGCAAACCGCCTGCTCGACCTCGCTGGTCGCGGTACACCTGGCCTGTCAAAGCTTACTGGCTGGGGAATGCGATCTGGCTTTGACCGGCGGTGCGAACGTGCGGGTTCCGCATCGAGTCGGCTACCGCTATGAAGAAGGCTCGATTTTGTCGGCCACCGGGCGGTGCCGCAGTTTTGATGCTGCTGCTGATGGAACGGTGTTCGGTTCAGGGGTGGGCGTGGTCGTGTTGCGCCGCTTGGCCGACGCCGTGGCGGACGGCGATCCAATTCAGGCGGTGATTCTCGGCTCGGCGGTGAACAATGACGGCGGGCGCAAGGCCGGCTATACCGCGCCGAGTGTTGATGGTCAGGCCGCGGTCATTGCCGAGGCACTGGCGGTTGCCGATGTGAAGCCGGACTCCATCGGCTATCTCGAAGCGCATGGCACGGGGACCCCGATTGGCGATCCGATTGAAATTCGCGCCTTGACTGAGGCGTTTCGGGGACTTCCCCCAGGCAGTATCGCGCTGGGCAGCGTCAAAGCCGCTTTCGGTCATTTGGAAGCGGCGGCGGGGGTGGCTGGACTGATCGCGGCAGCGTTGGCGGTGAAGCATGGCTTATTGCCGCCCATCGCCCATTTTCGTCAGCCCAATCCGCTGCTGGGTTTGGAGCAAACACCGTTCAGGCCGGCTGCCGAGGCGCGGCCTTGGCGTTCTGGCGGGCCGCGTCGCGCTGGTGTCAGCTCGTTCGGAATTGGCGGGACCAATGCGCATGTGGTGATCGAAGCGCCTCCTCCCCTCATTCCCAACTCTACCCCATCAAACCACCCCGGCGCTGCGCGCCACCCCTCCTTATCCAAGGAGGGGAATTTGTCGATGCTATGCCTGTCGGCGCGGGATCAGGCAGCGCTGATGGAGTTACGTCAGCGTTACCTGGACATTTTGACCGATGAGGCTGATTTCCCGGCGCTGTGCCGGACTGCGGCTTTGGGACGGCGGCATTTTGAACAGCGGTTGGCGGTCGTGGCCGGATCAGTAGCGGAAGCGCGGGGGTTGCTGGCTCAGGCGATGCCGGTACGGATTGCGGCGCAACCCCGTCTGGCGTTGCTGTTCAGTGGTCAGGGCAGTTGGGTCGCGGGGGCGGGCCGGGGTTTGATGACATTGCCCGTGGCCGGCGCAATTTTTGACCGGGCCGAGGCGCTGGTTCCCGGCCTTCAGGCGGCGCTGTTCGATTCTGCTGGCGATGGAACCGATACCGGGATCGCGCAGCCGGCGCTGTTTGCGCTGCAATGGGCGCTGGTAGCGCAATTACAGGCGTGGGGTATTGAACCGGTTGCGGTAACCGGCCACAGCCTTGGCGAACTGGCGGCGGCAGCGACCGCTGGAGTTCTCGACTGGGAAGACGGGTTGCGACTGGCGGCGGCGCGGGGCCGGTTGATGCAGGCTCTTCCCGCCGGCGGCGCAATGGCGGCGGTGTTTGCCCCGGCGGACATTGCTCAAACCGCGCTCGGTTCCGAAGCCGCTACGGTCAATCTCGCAGCGTTCAACGCCCCGCAGACTGTGGTGTTATCGGGCGATGGCGCGGCCTTGCAGCGAGTGCTGGACCGGCTGACCACGCAGGGTATTGCCCACCAGTGGCTGAAAGTGGCTCATGCTTTCCACTCGCAGCGCATGGAGCCGATCCTGACGGAACTGGATCTGTTCGCCATCGGCCTGCCTCAGCAAGCACCGCATCTGCATTGGGTTTCCACCCTGACCGGCGCTGTCGTAACCCAACTGGCCCAGAATCACTGGTCCCGCCATGCCCGCCAACCGGTGCGTTTCACTGAGGCGCTGCAAACGCTGGCGATACTGGGCTGCACCGCGTTTCTGGAAATCGGGCCGGGCGCAACCTTGACCGCGTTGACCCGCCTCCAGCAGGACTCCGCCTGCATCGTTCCAACTCTGGCGAATGCGGATGAACCGCAGGCGCTGCTCAAGGCGGTTGCGGCGCTGTATGCCCACGGTCTTGTCGTGGACTGGGCGGCATTGCTCGGCCCCGGCCCCCGTGCGCCCGCACCGACTTATCCGTTTCAGCGTCGGCGTTATTGGCGCGATCCGCCCCTCACCCCTAACCCCTCTCCCACGCGGGGAGAGGGGGGCATTCTACCCGGCCAGGAGTTTGCTACGCCGCTGGCCCGGCGGTTGTTCGTTGCAACCGTGTATCCCCACACGCCTGACTGGCTGGATGGACATCGCGTTGATGACCGGGTGATCCTGCCCGGCGCAGTTCATGCCGCGCTGGCGCTGGCCGCTGGGCTGGATGGATTGAGCGCGTTGAGTATTGAAGCGCTGCTGACCATCGGCCCGGATGGCGTCGAATTGCAGACGATTGTCCATAAAAACGGCCGGGTGCAGATTCATGCCCGCGAGGTTGGAAGCACCGATTGGAAGCGGTACGCCAGCGCCGAACCGGCTACGGCTCCCGCTGATCTTGGCATGGAAAATCTCGCGGCTCTGACCGCCCGGTGCGCTACGCCTATCGCCCCGGAAGCCTTTTACCAACGGCTGGCAGCCGGCGGGATTGTGTTGGGGCCGCGTTTCCAACGGCTCGTCGAAATTCGCGCCGGTCAGAATGAAGCACTGGCCCGGTTGTGCGCTCCTGATGATTTGGAGCCGAATGGTCTGCTGATGCATCCCCTGGTGCTGGACGCGCTATTTCAAACCTTGGGCGCGGCGCTGATCAACACGAATTTGCCGGCACATTTGCCGGTTGCGCTGGATCGCTTGCAACGGATGACGGGCGCAAATCCCAACGCTGCGCTCTGGTGCCATGCCGCGTTGCGTCCGCTGACTCCTGGCGCTAACGGCATCATCGGCGATCTGAGTCTCCTGGCGGCGGATGGAGTCCGCTTGCTCCAGATCGAAGGTCTGGGCTGTCGGCCCGCCCGATCCGGAGGGAGTATCCGCCAGCATCTCTATACCCCGGTCTGGCGACCTTGCGACCCGGTTCACTGGCCTGCGCCCTCAACCGTCGCGCGTGAAGTCGCCAGCACCGCTGATCTTTCCGATTACCTGGACTATCTGCCGCAAGTGGACGCGCTGAGTACGGCTTATGTGGCGCAAGCATTTATCAAGCTCGGCGCCCGGTTTGTTCCCGGCGAGCCGGTCCGGTTGGCGACGCCCATCGCCCCCCGCTTTGTCCCGGTCTTGCCGCGCTTGTGGCGGATGCTGGAAGAGGATGGGCTGATCGACGCCGAGTATCGGACTCTCCGCATTCCCGATGCTGATCCCGAACGGCGGTTGACCGAAATTCGCGCCCGTTACCCCGCGCAGGCTCCCGAAACCGGAATGCTGGCCCGTTGTGGCGCGGCTTTGGCCGAGGTGCTGACGGGAACCGCTGAACCGTTGGCCTTGCTATTCGCGCCCTCGGATCGGGATGACGCCGGCGCGGTTTATGCCGAATCGCGCTATGCCGGCACCCTGAATCAACTGGCGGTCAATGCGCTGACCCGCGCCATTCCTGCGAATCTGCCTCTGCGGGCATTGGAAATCGGCGGCGGCACCGGCGGGACGACGCGCCATCTGTTACCCATCTTGCCCGCGACTACGGCGGAATACCGGTTTACCGATGTGTCCCCGGCTTTTCTGCAACCCGCCGAACAAAATTTTGCCGATTACCCGTTTTTGCACACCGCTCTGCTCGACATCGAACGCGATCCGGTAGAACAGGGCATCGATGCCGGACGTTATCACCTGGTTGTTGCCGCCAATGTTCTCCACGCGACCCGCGATCTGGCCGAAGCGGTCGCCCATGCCGCGCAGGCGCTGACGCCGGGCGGTTGGTTGCTGCTGGTTGAAGGTCTCCGCCCCTCGCGCTGGCTCGATCTCACCTTCGGCCTGACCGAAGGCTGGCAGCGGGGAACTGATCGGGCGCTCCGTCCCGACGATCCGCTGATCGATGCTGAACAATGGCGGCGACTGTTGACCGAACAGGGTTTTGACGAGGTCGCAGTGCTGACGCCCGGCGCGGGTCGGCTGGCCGATCAGGGCGTCATTCTGGCCCGCAAGCGTGTCGTCCAACCGGAAACGGTGATTTGCCGGGCAGCGCTAGGTGCGGCTGATCCCGCAGCAGCAGTGTTGCCGATGCTGCAAACCGAACTGGGCCGAATGCCGCGCCTGCTAGTGGCGACCGGTGGCGGTCAGCATCTGCGGCCTTGGGAAACGCCCGATCCGGCGCAAGCGGCAGTATGGGGTCTGGTCAAGGCGGCGGCGCTGGAACGACCGACGACCCAGGCCCGACTGGTCGATCTGGACCCTCTGGATGAGAACGCCGAAGCAACGCTGGCCGCTGAATCCGGAATCGACGATGGCGAGCGCGAAGTCGCCTGGCGCGATGGTCGGCGGTATGCCTTGCGATTAACTCAGGCGGAAGTCGATCCGGCCTTACCGGAGCGCTTCCGCCTAGCTCCCAGCACACCCGGCCTGCTGGATTCGCTGTCTCCCCAGCCGTTGCCGGAACAAGCGCCGGGACCGGGCGAAGTGCAAATCGCGGTAGCCGCCGCCGGCTTGAATTTCAAGGATGTATTGACTGCGCTAGGGACGTTGGATAGTGAAGATCTTTCGCCTTTCGCCTTTCGCCTTTCGCCTTCCCCCTCGCTGGGCGGGGAGTGCGCCGGAACCATTGCTGCCGTCGGCGCAGGCGTTACCGGATTCCAGATCGGCGACCGGGTGGTGGCGCTGGCGGGCGGCAGTCTGGCGAGTCACGTCATTGCCTCTGCCGGTCGCGTCGCTCATGTCCCGGTCGGCCTGACTTTGGAACAAGCCGCGGCGTTACCGGTTGCGGCCAGCACCGCTCTGCACGCACTGTGGGAGCTGGGTTGCCTGCACGCCGGCCAGCGCATCCTGATCCATGCCGCCACGGGTGGCGTCGGTCTGTTCGCCATTGCGCTGGCCCGTGCGGCGGGCGTCGAAGTCCTGGCGACGGCGGGATCGCCCTGGAAACGTGCTTGGTTGCGGCGGCTCGGGATTCAACAGGTCTTCGATTCCCGCGATCCGGGCTTTGCCGCCGAGGTGATGACCGCTACGGGCAATGTCGGGATTGACCTGGTGCTAAACAGCCTGACCGGCGCCATGATCCCCGCCAGTCTGTCGGTCCTCAAACCGGGCGGGTGTTTTATCGAGATTGGCCGAGCTGGCATCTGGAGCGCTGAACAGGTTGCGGCCCGGTTCCCGAATGTGGATTATCAGATCGTCGCCCTTGATACCGCCAGCGAGGCGGAAGGCGGACGACTGCTGCACGCGGTGCTGGAGGCGGTTACTGCCGGCGAGTTGTCGCCGCCGCCGTTGACCGTGTTGCCGATGAGCCGCGCCGCCGAAGCGTTCCGGCTGATGCAGCAAGCCCGGCATCTGGGCAAGATCATTCTTACTCACTGCCCACCGTTCCAGTTCCGACCGGATCGCGGTTATCTGATCACCGGCGGTTTGGGCGGATTGGGGCTGGCGGTCGCGGCATGGGCGGTCGATCAGGGCGCAAAACATCTGGCGCTGGTGTCCCGCCATGCGCCCGATGCCGAGACGGCGGAACGGCTGGAAACGCTGCGCGAGCGCGGCGCAGCTGTGCAATTCATCGCCGCTGATTTGGCAGATAAAACGCAGATTCAGCGCCTGCTGGCTGAATTGCGCGCCGGATTGCCACCGCTGGCCGGGATTTTCCACGCTGCCGGATTGCTCGACGATGCGCCGCTGGCCGAACAAACCCCGGAACGCCTTGCCAAGGTTGCCGGCCCCAAACTGGCGGCTATTCCGCACTTGGCAAAAATCAGCCCGGACCTTGACGCCTTCGTGGTGTTCAGTTCCGCCGCAGGACTGCTCGGCTCGCCCGGTCAGTCTAATCATGCCGCCGCCAGCGCTCGCCTGGACGCTTTGGCGCTTCACTATCAGACGCAGGGTCTGCCGATGATCGTGATCAACTGGGGCGCATGGCGCGACATCGGCGCGGCGGCGCGGCGGCAGGTGGGCGAGCGCCTGGCGGAAACCGGGATGGGCGCATTGACCCCGGAGGAAGGGCTGGCGGCGCTGGCCTGGGCCTTGGAACGCCGTCCAGCGCAGATGGCGGTATTGCCGATTGACTGGCCCAAATTGCGCGATCATTTCGGAGTCAATTCGCCGCCGCTGTTTCGGGAGTTCGCCCGCACTCCCAACCCCGTTTTCGCCCAAGCGAACAAGGCGAGTTCAGCACCGGCTACTCTTCGTGACGACCTGTCTGCGCTGTCGCCTGCCCGCCGGATTGAACGTCTGGCCGGGCTGTTGGAAGCCCAGGCGCGGGGACTGCTCGCCATTGGCGATGCGCCGTTGCGCCATGACCGACCCTTGAACGAGCTGGGACTGGATTCGCTGCTGGCGGTGGAATTGCGCAACCGGCTGGGCGCGTTGGCTGGGACCTCTCTGCCAGCGACCCTGTTGTTCAATTATCCAACCATCGCGGCGCTGGCCGAGCATCTGGCGGCGTTGATGATCCTGGCCTCATCGCCCGAACCGTCCGCTGTCCAGCCGGATGAAGCCGGGACTACGGAAGAGGAGATTCTTTCGCTGGATGAGGATGATCTCGACGCTATTCTCCGTGATCTGGAACGACGGCATTTACCCTGATCGATGGAGTATCCAAAGATGAAAAATGCAATCATAACGATATTAACGCTGATCGCTGTTCTGGTTATCTCATCGTGTACCACCGCAAAACTTAATCCTCCTGCTGGACTGGATTTCAATGCTTTTGGAGCCTACCTGGATAGCGCCATCCCGGACCTGCTTAGTGAAAATCTTCCCGGAATACAAATCTTGTCCAGTCCGGGACTGTAACAATCCACGAAGAACCCTTTTTATTGATTAAAAGGAATATGGACTACCTTCGAGAAGGGTGCCCGGAAAATCGGCGGCGGATCTGGCTGGCCAGACTTTGCCCTGACTTTTTCAGGTTTATCCTACCCAAAAGAGTTAGGCTAAAGTCCCACCCACAGATGATGAAACCCCACTTTGGAGCCTGTTATGAGCAGCAATGCCAGCCCTTACCAACCACCGCGCAGTTCCATTACCCCGACCGCCCCGACCCAGTTTGGCGAACTCAAAATCCTCTCAGCGCGGGGCCGATTGGGTCGAGTGCGCTATATCGGCTATTCCATGGGACTGATGCTGCTCACCTATCTGACGATCGCGGTGCTGGGCGGCATCGCCGCAGCACTGGGCGGTGGCGACTCCCTCTCATCGCTCAGCACCGATGAACCGATGGGTTTGCTAATGACGGGCGGGATCATTGTGCTGACCCTGCTGTCCGTCGTGGTCTCCCTCCTGATCGCGATTCAGCGCCTGCACGATTTCAACGCCAGCGGCTGGTGGGTTTTATTGATGATCGTTCCGTTCGCCAATGCTGTGCTGTACCTAGTGCTGCTGATCATGCCGGGGACCCAAGGCCCGAACCGGTTTGACCATCCGCCGCCGCCCAACAGTGTCGGAGTCATCCTGCTGGCCCTGATTCCGCCGTTGCTGATGGTTATTGGCATCATCGCGGCGATCGCCATTCCCGCTTATGTGCAATACCAGGAACGCGCTCAAACCAGTCAGCAGCAAGAACCAGCTCAGTAGCTATAACCGATTCCACGGTGGACTCTCCGATGCATATCACGATCGATCTCAGCCAGGCGATTCATGCCCTGTCGGAAACCCTTGATCTGGTCGGCGTCGATCAGGTCTATCATGGCAAGCGGGTTGGATACATGGCCTTGCAATGCGGACGCGCCCTGGGCCTGAGCGAGCTGGAGCAGAGAGACCTGTTTCATGCCGGCCTGCTCCACGATTGTGGGGTGTCATCGACCCAAGTTCACCGTAATCTGGTCAACGAATTCGACTGGGACGGTTCGGAATTGCATTGCATCAGGGGCAGCGAGTTGCTCGGCCAGTTTCCACCGCTGGCTCATTTGGCCCCTGCCATCCGCTATCACCACACCCACTGGGACGCGCTGCGCGGCCTGGAGATTCCCGAGTCTGTCGCTTGGCTGAGCAACCTGATTTACCTGGTGGATCGTGTCGATGCGCTGGCTATGCCCCATTATGAAGGCGATCTGCTGCTGGCTCGCCACGCCATTCGGAACACCGTCGATCAGCTTAGCGGCTCGTTGTTCGCCCCGGAAGTAGTGGCTCTATTTCTGGAGGTTTCCAATAATGAGGCGTTCTGGCTGATTCTGGAGCCACGTCATCTGATCCGGTTTGTCTACGAACGAGAGCGGGAATGCCGTTCAGTTCCGATCAGCTTTGCGGAATTGCGGCAACTGGCTCTGCTGTTCGCGCAGATTGCTGATGCCAAGAGTCCCTATACGATGGAGCATTCGCTAGGCGTGGCGAACCTGGCGCGGTTTCTGGCTAAAAAAGCGGGCTTACCCAGCCAAACCTGCGCCAAGCTTGAGGTCGCAGGGTTGCTGCATGATTTGGGCAAACTGCAAGTACCCGACGAGATTCTGGACAAACCCGGCCCTCTCACCGCCGGGGAGCGGGCGATGATGCAGCGCCATAGCTTCGAAACCTACCAGATTTTGCGCGGGATCACCGGGCTGGAGGACATCACGCAGTGGGCTGCTTTTCATCATGAAACGCTGGATGGACGGGGTTATCCGTTTCATCGCTGCGGTGCGGATCTGACCATCGAGATGCGGATCATCGCAGTTGCCGACGTGTTTCAGGCGCTGGCCCAACAACGGCCTTACCGGGAACCCACATCGCCGGCGCAACTCCTGGAGATGTTGCGGACCTTCGTCCGCGACAACCGACTGGACAGCGCGATGGTGAATCTGGTCGGGCAGCATTTGCAGGAAAGTTGGCGAATCGCCACCGGGCGGGAAGAATCCTCACCTGACCAGAACAGTTAATGCCGTTCCCCATGACGAATCCCATGACGAAAAATCGGCAGGTTTGATCGCTGGGAAATGCGCTCCTCTGGCGCGCGCAATCGGCAGTATCCATTAACACTCATCAATACTCATCAAGCCGGGCCAGCCGTTCCTGATAGCGGGCGCGCAGGCAGCGCACGTCAGCTCCGCAGCTATTACGGGCTGTCAGCCAGGAACGTTGATCCTCGCGCAACCGGTCCGCGCGGCGCGGCGGCAACTGGTTGAGCAGGTCGCGGTACTGCACCGCCAAATCTTCATCCATGCGGCTGAGACCAGGGTTGTCGCAGACGGCGATTTCGGCGGCGGTAGTGGCGCGAGTGCAGTCATAGCTGGCGGCTTGGGCGGTCAGGGGCAGCAGGGCGGCGCAAAGCAGGGTCAGGGACCAGCGGCTAGGCATGGCGATTTCTCCGGTGGGTGAAAGGGTGTGTATGGATATAGCATTGCCGGTCAAGCGCCGTGGCGCAAGCCGAAGCGCCATTCAAACCGCGACCCTGCAGGAAAGAGCAACAAAATGGTCGTTCACATCACTGATTGAGGAGAGTTGCAATGGGATGGTCGCAACCTAAAATCCAGATGCCGCATCCGGAAGAGGCTTTGCCGGGCCGGGCGATGCCGTTGCCGATCCCGGCAAGACACACGGTCAACGATCATCCACTGCAACCGCCATTTCCTGCCGGAATGGACCGGGCGCTGTTCGGGCTGGGTTGTTTCTGGGGGGCGGAGCGGAAGTTTTGGACCCAGACGGGGGTGTATAGCACGGCTGTGGGCTACGCCGGCGGGTTCACGCCGAATCCGACTTATGAAGAGGTTTGTAGCGGTCGTACCGGCCATACTGAAGCGGTGCTGGTGGCGTTTGATCCGAAGATAATCCGCTACGAGCGGTTGCTCCAGGTTTTCTGGGAATCGCACAATCCTACGCAGGGGATGCGCCAAGGCAATGATGTCGGGACCCAGTATCGTTCTGCAATCTATGCCGTTGATGACATGCAGCTTGCCGCGGCCCTGCACAGTCGCGCCGCCTATCAGCAGGCGCTAACCGCAGCGGGCTACGGACCCATCACTACCGAAATCGCTATTGCGCCGCCGTTCTATTACGCCGAGGACTACCACCAGCAGTACCTGGCTAAAAATCCCGGCGGTTATTGCGGGCTGGGCGGCGTCAACATTCATTACCCACCGAGGTCAACCGCATGATCGCTGCGCCAGTGATTGCGGATCAAACTGACGAACTGGCTTTCCGCCTGCGCGGGTTGCTGATCGGTACCGCAGTCGGCGATGCACTGGGATTGCCCGCTGAAGGCCTATCCCGTCGCCGGGTGCAGCGCCTGTACCGGGGCAACTGGCGGCATCGACTGGTTTTCGGGCGCGGCATGATCAGCGACGACACCGAACACACGGTGTTTGTCGCCCAATCCCTGCTCCGCCATCCCGATTCACCGGAGCGTTTTGCCCGCCGACTGAGCTGGTGTTTACGCGGCTGGCTGCTGTCCCTGCCCGCTGGCATCGGCTTGGCTACCGGGCGGGCGATTTTCAAGCTGTGGCTGGGTTTCACGCCAAACTATAGCGGCGTATTTTCGGCGGGCAATGGCCCCGCCATGCGGGTAGCGATCATCGGCGCTTTCTTCGCCCACGATGCAAAACAGCGAGCCGTGTATGTCGCCGCCTCGACCCGCATCACCCACACCGATCCGAAGGCGTTGACTGGCGCCACCGCCATTGCCGAACTGGCCGCCTGGATCGTGCGTGAACGCTTGAACAAGCCGCCGCCGCTGGAGGATTTTCTAACCCTGCTGCGTCGGTGCGACCCGGATGATCGCGACTGGCAGGGTCTGGTCGACGCCATTGCTGAAGCGGTGCGGGAGGATGCCACCGTTGCGGAACTAGCCGACCGACTGGGCTTGGCAAATGGCGTGACCGGCTACATCTACCATACGGTCCCGGTCGTCGCTTACGCCTGGTTCCGGCATGGCGGAAATTTTCGCGCAACGCTGACGGCAGCGCTGGATTGCGGCGGCGATACCGATACCACCGGCGCGATTGTTGGGGCGCTGGTCGGCGCGATGAGTGGGGAAGCGGGCATTCCGGCGGACTGGCGGACGGACGTGGTGGACTGGCCGCGCTCATTGCCCGTGCTGCGGATTCTCGCGGACCGACTGGCTACGGTGGTCGCGACCGGCCAACCTGCCGCCCCGGTGCGCTACTTCTGGCCAGCCGTTCTGCTGCGGAATCTGCTGTTTTTGCTGATTGTGCTGTTGCACGGTTTCCGGCGATTATTGCCGCCGTACTGACCCGGCTCCGGAGGAGGCTTTCGATGCAATTTGCAAACAGTATGAAGATGTGTTGCAGAACATCGAATTCGGCATTATCTCGGTCTATCGCGAACATCCGCAGATGGTCGATTACACGGCGATGCGGGCTTTGGAAGCGCTGATCGATCACTACGTCGCGCAAAAAATCGGCAGGGCGCTCCAAGCGGTTTGCTTTAGATGCTCTGGAAACCGCAACCTTCGAGCGGATGAAGGGAAGGTGCGACTGGCGGCTCGGCATCGAGCCAGGCCCAAACAATGCGATCAGAGTGAACCCGCTCACAATCGACGAAATCCTCCAGTGCCTGAAGCGGATTTTGAAATCCACTCATCACTGGAACAAGGAGAGCGGCCGGCGCGGCTATCTGGATTTTGTGGCGAAGTACATTCGTTAGCCGTCAGGCTGTACCAAACACCACCCCAAAACAACCACTAACGTGTATAATACCCATAATTAATATGTGTGATTATTGGCAGGTTAATCCCGTTTCCTGCCCGATAAGCACAACCCAGCGAGGACATCCCGGTTATGACTGCTTTTATCGAATGGTCTAACGAACTGAGTGTCGGCATTGAAGAAATTGACGCCCAGCACAAGGTGCTTGTGGATTTGTTGAACCAGATTCACGAGGCAATCCAGCAACGGCATGGCGCGGAGATCACCGGACGCATTCTGCAAAAACTGGGGGAATACACCCGGATCCATTTTGCAGTAGAAGAGAGTCTGATGCGGATCATGCACTATCCGGACTATGAGCGACACAAGCTGGAACACGACAAGTTGATTGACCAACTCAATGTTTTTCAAGCCAAGCTGGCGGATGGGAAGATCTCAATCAGCTTTGAGTTGGCGCATTTTCTCAAGGCTTGGCTAACCAAACACATTATGGGCACCGACAAGTATTACACCCCATATTTTCTGGAGCAGGGCATCAGGCCAGAATTGGCCAAGACCTCCTGGGTGAAAAAGCTGTGGGGTTCATTGCGCAGCGGTTCCTGAATAGAGCGCTGAATAAAAAACCGGTTGCTTTGACACAACCGGTTCAGGAAGAAAGTTGGTGGGGCGGCGCAACCGCCCCTGATTATTTTTCAGTCAGGCCAAGCCTTAATCAAACTCAATGATCGCCTGATCCACCGCCAGACTGTCGCCGGGCGCGGCCAGAATCTTGGTCACCTTGGCGTCATGATCTGCCCGCAGCACGTTCTCCATCTTCATCGCTTCGATCACCGCTAGGTCTTCACCAGCCTTAACTTCCTGGCCGAGTTGCACCATGAGCTTGGTGAGCAGACCGGGCATCGGCGACAGCAGATACTTGGACATATCCGCAGCGGCCTTTTCGGGCATCAGCTTTTGCAACTCGGCGACCGTCGGCGACAACACCATCACATCAGCTTGCGATCCCCAATGGAACAGCCGATAGACCATATCGCGGCGCTCGACCTGGATGCAGATCTCGGCGCCATTCAAGGTTCCCTTGAACAAGGGCTGCCCGAACTGCCAATCGCTGCGCACCTGATAGGTCTCGCCCATGTAAACCACGTCATAGCCGCTATCTGCGGGGTCAACATGCACCGGATGCTGATGACCGCCCATCAGCACCACCCAGTCGTTTTTGACCTTGCGCTCGTGGCCGAGCAACTGACCGCTGGTGCGGGCCGCCCGATCCATGTAGCGGCGATGAATGAAGGCCGCCACCGAGATCAACAAGGCCGGATCGTCATGCGGCACATCAGCGGCATGGAAACCGTTCGGATACTCCTCGGCGATCATGTTGGTGCTGATCCGCCCGGTCATGAACCGGGTATGCACCATCAACGCCGCCAGGAAGCTGATGTTGTGCGCGACGCCACGAATGAAAAACTCATTCAGCGCATCGCGCATGTGAGCGATGGCCCGGTCGCGGGTCGAGCCGTAAGTGACCAGCTTGGCGATCATCGGGTCGTAATACATCGACACTTCGCCGCCTTCGTAGACGCCAGTGTCCACACGCACCACTTCGCTTTCCTTGGGCGGCAGATACTTGACCAGCCGGCCAATCGAGGGCAGGAAATTGCGGAACGGGTCTTCGGCGTAAACCCGCGATTCAATCGCCCAGCCCTTGAGCTTGACGTCGGCCTGAGTAATCGGCAGCTTCTCGCCCGCCGCGACCCGGATCATCAGCTCGACCAAATCCAGCCCGGTGATGTATTCGGTGACTGGATGCTCGACCTGCAAGCGGGTATTCATCTCCAAAAAGTAGAAATTGCGCTTGGAATCAACGATGAATTCCACGGTGCCGGCGGACTGATAATCCACCGCCCGGCCCAGCGCCACCGCCTGCTCGCCCATCGCTTTCCGGGTCGCTTCGTCCAGAAATGGCGACGGCGCTTCTTCGATCACCTTCTGATGACGGCGCTGTAACGAGCATTCGCGCTCGCCTAGATAGACAATGTTGCCGAAGCTGTCGCCCATCACCTGAATTTCGATGTGGCGCGGCTCTTCGATGTATTTTTCGATGAACACCCGATCATCGCCGAACGAGGAGCGGGCTTCGTTGCTGGAACGCTCAAAGCCGTCGAGGCATTCGGCATCGTTCCAGGCCACCCGCATCCCCTTGCCGCCGCCGCCGGCGCTGGCCTTGATCATCACCGGATAGCCGATGCCCGCCGCGATTTCGACCGCTTCCTTGGCATCCTTGATCACTTCGGTATAGCCGGGCACGGTGCTGACCCCGGCTTCCTTGGCCAGCTTCTTGGAGGTGATTTTGTCGCCCATCGCATTGATGGCTTTCACCTTCGGGCCGATGAAGGCGATCCCTTCCTTCTCCAGCGCCTCACAGAACGCGGCGCGTTCCGACAGGAAACCGTAGCCGGGATGCACCGCTTCAGCGCCCGTGTCCTTGCAGGCCTGGATAATCCGCTCCATGACCAGATAGCTTTGCGCGGTCGGCGGCGGGCCGATCAGCACCGCCTCATCGGCCATTTCCACATGCAGCGCGTCCCGGTCCGCCTCGGAATAAACGGCGACGGTCTTGATGCCCATCTTGCGGGCGGTTTTGATCACGCGGCAGGCAATTTCACCGCGATTGGCGATCAGAATTTTCTTGAACATGCGTCCCACCCCCTTACAGCGGAATGTTGCCGTGCTTGCGCCACGGATTTTCGAGTTCTTTATCCCGCAGCATCGCCAGAGAGCGGCAAATGCGCTTGCGGGTGCCGTGGGGCATGATCACGTCGTCGATGAACCCGCGATGGCCGGCAATGAACGGATTGGCGAATTTCTTGCGGTATTCCTCGGTGCGATCCGCGATCTTGGCCGCATCGCCGATGTCCTGGCGGAAGATGATTTCCACCGCGCCCTTCGGCCCCATCACCGCGATTTCGGCGGTCGGCCAGGCGAAATTGACGTCGCCGCGCAGGTGCTTGGAACTCATCACGTCATAGGCCCCGCCGTAAGCCTTGCGGGTGATCACCGTGACCTTCGGAACTGTGCATTCGGCGTAGGCATAGAGCAGTTTCGCGCCGTGCTTGATGATGCCGCCGTATTCCTGGGCGGTGCCGGGCATGAATCCGGGTACATCAACAAAGGTGATGATCGGGATGTTGAAGGCATCGCAAAACCGCACAAACCGGGCGGCCTTGATCGACGACTTGATATCCAGACAGCCAGCCAGCACCATCGGCTGATTGGCGACGATCCCGACCGGCCAGCCATCCATCCGGGCAAAGCCGGTAATGATGTTCTTGGCGTTCTCCGGCTGCACCTCGAAGAAATCCACGTCGTCCACGACCTTCAGGATCAGCTCCTTCATGTCGTAAGGCTTGTTGTTGTTGTCGGGAATCAGGGTGTCCAGCGAGAAATCTTCCCGGTCAGCCGGATCAGGGGTAGGCCGGTGCGGCGGCTTTTCCTTGTTGTTCGGCGGCAGGAAGTTGATAAATCGCCGCAGCATCAGCAAAGCTTCGATGTCGTTTTCAAACGCCCGGTCGCACACCCCGGATTTGGTGGAATGCGCAATGGCTCCACCCAGTTCTTCTGCAGTGACTTCTTCATGAGTAACGGTCTTCACCACTTCCGGCCCGGTCACGAACATATAAGACGTGTCCTTGACCATGAAGATGAAGTCCGTCATGGCCGGCGAGTACACCGCGCCGCCCGCGCACGGCCCCATGATCACCGAAATCTGCGGAATGACCCCGGAGGCCATGACATTGCGCTGGAACACATTCGCATAACCGGCCAGCGAAGCGACGCCTTCCTGGATGCGCGCGCCACCCGAGTCGTTCAGGCCGATGACCGGCGCGCCGACCTTGATGGCGTGATCCATGATCTTGCACATCTTTTCAGCATGGGCTTCGGACAGCGAGCCGCCGAATACGGTGAAATCCTGACTGAACAGGAACACCAGCCGGCCATTGACCGTGCCATAGCCAGTCACTACCCCGTCGCCGGGAGTGCTGGTTTCGGCCATACCGAAGTCGGTGCAGCGGTGTTCAACAAACATATCCCATTCTTCAAAACTGCCTGGATCGAGCAGCACTTCGATGCGCTCGCGGGCGGAGAGCTTGCCCCGCTTGTGCTGCGCGTCGATGCGGCGCTGCCCTCCACCCAGCCGGGCGGCAGCGCGTTTTTGTTCTAATTGATGAATGATGTCATGCATGAACGCTCTCTCCTTACAAATATCGGGCGTCATCAGCGCGCTGACGACGGTGGGAGCTGGAAAGTCCGCCCCGGCGACAGGACGAACCGGATGAAAATCGGGAAGGCGTGGTCAAAACTAAGTTAATTGATGGCTTGTCAGGGGGTTGACGGCAAGCGCTTGGCGCGGCAAGACAGCGAACTGCCGAATTCAGCTTCATTAGCGATAATAAGGTTTTTAAGCAGTTCGCGCTATGCGCTTCGTCGATATTTTCGCGGCGGACGATCTTGCGTAAGGCGTCTTCAAGCTGTGTCCGGACTGCTGGAAAAGCCTTTCGTTCTACACAGGGGTCCGGCGGCGACACCCAAGGTGTTCTGGTTCAGCGTCAATCCGAACTTTGCCCGATCGGCGTAGGAAAGCCTGAGGCGTGGGTAGCGGCTCGGAAGACCCCGTTTCGGCAGGAGCGGAGGTTTTTTAGTCTTTGCGGTATGCGGTTGGGGACAGCAAGAATTTAGCCAAACTTGGCCGGCTGAACGTCCCATGCACTCTCATAAACGTAACGCTATGAAAGGCATTCAGTAAGCAGTTGATTTGATGGTGGCTATGGGTGGACTCGAACCACCGACACCGGCATTATGAGTGCCGTGCTCTAACCAGCTGAGCTACATAGCCCCGGAGGGAGGAGATTGAAAACAGGCGGCGAATTGTGCGGATGCGGTGCGGAACTGTCAAGGAAATACCGACGCCCGTTCAGAACAACTCGACGTCGCCTTCATCCATGGATTGCTGCAAAACTGTGGCGCTTTTCTGGATCATGGTAGTGCCGCGCAAGGCTTGTAATCCGCTGTTCAGCTCCAGCAGCGCCATCTGGAGATTACCGCCGCTTTGCGCGGTTTCAGCAAACCGGTTTAAGCGGCCATGCACATCGATCAGTACATGCTCCTGCTCGCCCAGTTCACGGTCGGCATGAGATAACAACTGACTCACGATATCCTCAAACTGCAACGACTGCACCGCCAATCCCACGCTGCGATCAATCCCGCGCGTCAGATCGGAAACCTGGCCGAGATTCTCGGAAATGAACTGATTCATGACCGCCAGTTTGGCAAACAGCAAATCCGCCCGGTCCTTGGCTTCAATTAGCGAACTCATGTCACGCATCGCCATCTGGTTCACTACGTCCCGAGTTTCGTGGACGATCTTCTTGGATCGTTCCACTTGACTGCGAATTTGTTCATTCATTTTTGCCGAACTCTGCGACAAATTGCGCATCTCGGTCGCCACCACCTGAAACCCCCGCCCTGCCTCGCCGGATCGGGCCGCTTCGATAAAAGCGTTCAAGGACAGCAGATTGGTCTGCTTGGTAATCATCTCGACATGGCCAATCAGCGAAAAGGTCTGGTTAACGACCTCAGTCATCGCCTCCATCTTGGCGATCACCCCACCGCTCTGGGCGCTGACCTGATCGAGCGTATCCAGGAACCCTTGCAGAATGGCCGACATCCCTTCGGCGATTTCCTTGACGCTAGTCCGATTGGAGTTCGCTTTTGCCGCGCCATCCTGGGATACCTCATCCATCAGCGAGGCCACCAGTTGTTGCTGGGTGCGAGTCTGGGTATTCAGTCCATTAAAACTGTTACCCAGCTTGACCACGGCATCGCTAATAATGGTCTTGCCGCGCCGGATGTCGTCGTGGACCTTGACATCTTTCAGATTTAGCACATCCCGCAGAGCGCCCAGCACCTCGGTTACGGTTTGCAACAACTGCTCAGACGAAGCCTGAGCCTCCTTTTCACTCATCGAAAGCGTTCCTCCGCGAACCGCATAAGCTGGGCCGGGATCGTTTCCAGCGGCATAATCTTGTCCACTCCGCCCAGTTTCACCGCCTGGCCAGGCATTCCCCACACCACGCTGGTTTGTTCATCCTGGGCGATGGTCGGCGCTCCGGCATCGTGCATTTCCTTCATCCCCTGCGCCCCGTCATCGCCCATGCCGGTCAGAATGGCGCCCACCGCATTCATTCCCGCATTGGCGGCTACCGACCGGAACAGGACATCCACGCTGGGCCGGTGCCGATTGACCGGTGGGCCATCGTTCAGGCGGCAAACATAACGGGCGCCATCGCGCACCACCATCAGGTGCCGGTCGCCGGGGGCAATGTAGGCGTGCCCGGTGAGTACCTGCTGACCATCGCGGGCTTCGCAGACCGCAATGGCGGCAATAGAATCCATCCGCCGGGCAAACGGACCGCTAAAGGCCTCCGGGATATGCTGGGTAATGACAATTCCTGGGCAGTTCAATGGCATGCGGATCAGCACTTCCTTGATCGCCTCAGTGCCGCCCGTGGATGCACCGATGGCGATAATGCTTTCTGTGGTCTTAAAATGCCGAGGCGTATTTCCGCGTTGCAGAATGACGTCTGCCGAGTATTTTTCGCCGACCGGCGCTATCGGTTTGGTGACCACCGCAGGGCCTGATCGCCGCTCCTGAACGCGCGCCCCGGCCGCAATCCGGACTTTTTCGCGGATTTCCAGCGCGTAATCGTCCAGTCGGTGAGCGAGATCCACTTTGGGTTTGGTCACGAAATCCACTGCGCCCAATTCCAGCGCCTGCAGCGTCACTCCCGCCCCCTGCTCGGTCAGCGATGACACCATCACCACCGGCATGGGCCGCAGTCGCATCAGATTACTCAGAAAGGTCAGACCGTCCATGCGCGGCATTTCGACATCCAGGGTTAACACATCTGGATTGAGTCTTTTGATTTTTTCCCGCGCCGCATAGGGATCGGTCGCTGAACCCACGACCTCGATGCCAGGATCCTTGTTGAGGATCTCAGTGAGAATCTGGCGAACCAGCGCCGAATCGTCAACGATCAGTACCCGGATTTTACCGCCGGCCATGGTTAAAATCTCCAAACAGCTCGACTTCGCCGCCTTGAGTCGCTTGCCGCCGCAAATCAGCCAAGTAGGCAGTCTCCTGCTGAATAATCGTTTCATTGCGGATATTGCGCAGCTTTTTCAACAGGACCTTGCCCGTAATAGGGAAGTACGCCATGCGTCGAGGAAAATCGCCGCCGACATCTTCCGCCGTCATATTCAGGCCTTCGGTGCGCAAGTAGGCGCGGATGAAATTGATGTTCTGCAAGCCGATATCCGCCATGTTATTCATGATGCGCCCACCGCCAAAAATTTTGATCTCCAGATGTTCGCGCCGGCCACCGCCGTATTTGAGAATACAGTTGACCAGCCGTTCCATCGCATAACCACCATAGGCGGCATCAGCGCTTAACCCATGTGGCCCGGAACTTTCCCGGCCTTCCCGCTCCACCGGCAGCATGAAATGGTTCATCCCCCCAATGTTGGCGACTCGATCACGCACACACACTGAAATGCAGGAGCCGAGGACCGTGGTGATCATCTCATGGCGATGCGTGGCGTAGTACTCGCCCGCCAAAATGCGCACGACTTCAACATTCTGCACTGGATCCCAATAGCTGTTCATGTGGGCGAATTCCGGCCAGCGCAAATGGTTCAACTGCCGGGAAGGGTTCAAAACCGCAGCCATGGTCGCTTACCTACAGACACTTCCGATAAATGGTTTTACCAAGGGGAACAAAACGCTCAGTGACTTTAAACAACGACTCGGAATGCCCCACCAGCAGATGACCTTGGTCAACCAGTAAATCGGCAAACCGTTCAAATAAGGTCCGCTGGGTTGGTTTATCAAAATAAATAACGACATTCCGACAGAAAATAACATCGAAAGGCCCACTCATCGGCCAATCATCCATGAGATTTAATTGCCGGAAGGTGATCAAATTGCGCAGCGTCGATGCGGTGCGCACCAGTCCTGACTGTTCGCCACGCCCCTTCTGGAACCAGCACCGCAACCGCGTCTCGGACAAGTCCTTGACCCGGTTCCATTCATAGACCCCCCGCTCAGCCGTCGCCAGGACATTGGAATCCAGGTCGGTCGCCAAAATCTTCACATCCCAACCGACCGCGGGCAAGGTCTCCCGCAGCACCATTGCCATCGAATAAGGCTCTTCCCCGGTGGAACAGCCTGCGGACCAGATGCGAATGCGCCGATTGCCGAAGGTCCGCTCCCGAATCAGGGCGGGAATCAGATCGTGCGCCAGAAATTCGAAATGGTGTGATTCCCGGAAGAAGGAGGTCAGGTTGGTAGTCAGGGCATTAACAAACTCACCTAGGTCGGCAGTATCGCCGCCAGTCTCCAGCAGATCGCAATAGTCGCCAAAGCGCCGCAGGCCACGTTGCCGTAACAGTCGTGACAGCCGGCTATACACCAGTTCACGCTTGCCATCCGCCAGGGAAATCCCCGCTGCTTTGTTAATGATGCGCCGGATGCGTTGAAAATCCTGGTCGGAAAACTCGAATTCGGTATCCATGGTTCTACCCGTGGTGACAACCGCTTATCTGGCCAATCAGTTGTTGGCGCTGTTTACCGCCAGCGGCGTATTCAGGCGATCGTCATTGGTGAGCTGTTCTCCGGACTGGAAGCGCCGGGTCAGCACCGCGATCATTTTCCAGAATGCCCCGCGAACCGCAATACAGGGTTCTCAGCAGGCCATCCGGGTCGCGAACCCCTTGGAAGCCGGATGGAAACCCTCTCCCGCATGTGGGGGGCGGAAATAGGGATAAGCCAAGTCGTGGGCACGGCCCACCTTTAACCGATGACTGAGAGCAGGTGGGCTGTGCCCACCCTACGACTAGGTGTCTGAGTAAGCACGTTTTTAATGGGTTAGTATGCCTCGCCACGAGATGATTTGCTGATTATTCAGCATTGATTTTCGAGGGACTACCGGGCTAAAGACCGGTTCAGGCGGCTGCGTGCATCGCTTCTGCGGGCCGCACCGATTCCATTGCGAACATTTCCTCAATGCTCAACAACCGATCCACATCCAGCAGCATCACCATCCCGGCTTCAATGGTCACCAGGCCGCTGATGAATTCGGTATGCACAGCAGTGCCGAAGTCAGGCGGATCCTTGATGTCAGCGGGGTTATTGATATTGAGTACATCGGATACGCCATCCACTACCATCCCGATGATTCGATCGTTATGTTCCGACCGCACCGTGACCACGATCACGACCGTCGTTTTGGTGTACTCAACGGATTCAAGTCCAAACCGCAGCCGCAGGTCAATCACCGGAACAATCGCGCCACGCAGGTTCATCACACCGCGCACAAAGAAGGGGGCGTTTGGTACCTTGGTCACCGGCACCCAGCCACGAATCTCCTGCACCTTGAGAATGTCGATGCCATAGGATTCCCCGGCCAGGATAAAGGTCAGGTATTGCAGACCTTCCGCTGTTGCTGTGACCTCGCGCTTGAGATGCGCGCTCAACGTCGCTAAATCTGTGCTTTTCGTCGCCATTGTCTTCCTCATGTCGCCGCATTGTTGACCCGGATCAGTCCGGAGATATCAAGGATCAAGCCTACCCGACCGTCGCCAAGGATCGTGGCGCCTGCCACCCCCGCCACTCGCCGGAAGTTCTTTTCCAGAGATTTGATGGAAATCTGTTGCTGGCCCTGCAAATCATCGACGAACAGCCCAACTTGTCGGCCATCGGCTTCCACCACGACCAGCAGCCCTTTTTCCAGGTTAGTCACTGCCCCATCGGCGCAGAATTGTTCGTACAGGCGCAGAATGGGCAGATGCTGACCGCGGAACCGCAGCACTTCGCCCTTACCCGCCACCCGATTGACCATCTCCGCGTGAATCTGCACTGACTCGACAATCGACAGCAGCGGGATGATGTAGCAGTCGTGGCCAACGCTGACCAGTTGCCCGTCCAGAATCGCCAGCGTCAGCGGCAGGCAGATGGTGATTTTCGATCCCCGGCCCGGTTGACTGGCGATCTGGATACTACCGCCGACATCCTGGATATTGCGGCGCACCACGTCCATGCCGACCCCACGTCCGGAGACATCGCTGATCTCCTTGGCGGTCGACAAGCCCGGATGGAAGATCAATTCATGGATCTGATCATCGGTATAGTCCTCGCCGGGTCGTAGCAAACCCGCATCGAGGCCCTTGCGCAGCAGCGCCTCCCGATTCAAACCGCGTCCGTCATCGCCTACTTCGATGAAAATACTGCCGCTTTTGTGATAAGCGTTGAGGGTAATGATGCCGGTGGCCGGTTTCTCTCCGCGTTGATCGGGCGGCTCGATACCGTGATCCAGGCTGTTGCGGACCAAGTGGACCAGCGGATCGCCGATTTTCTCGATCACGGTCTTGTCGATTTCGGTCTGCTCGCCACTGAGCTGCAGTTCGACCTGTTTGCCCAGTTTTTCGCTGATGTCATGCACCATGCGCGGGAAGCGGCTGAACACCGAACTAATCGGCAACATCCGGATCCGCATCACATGCTCCTGCAAATCGCGGGTGTTGCGGTCCAGTTGATCCAGCGCCTCGTGCAGCTTGTCGATTCGGCTCATGTCGAAATCGACGCCCAAGGCGCTCAACATGGACTGGGTGGTCACCAGCTCGCCGACCAGATTGATGACGGCATCCACTTTGTCGATGCCCACCCGGATTGAGCTGCTGTCAGCGCCGCCGCCTACGGCGCGTCGATCGGTCTTGCGCCGGTCGCCGGCCCGCCGGTCAAGCAGCAATTCGCCTTGCTGGGCATTGTCATTGGCGACCTCCGGTTCAACGGAGCCAAGCGCGGTGAGATCTTCCAGCAGCGGCTCGATGCTCAGATCGCTGTCATCTTCAACCCAGGCGAAAACCTCAGCCACGGTCTCGCGGGTAGCGCTGCCGCGCAATTCCAGATCCCAGGCCAGGTAGCAGTCTTCCGGCTGCATCTCGGCCAGGCGCGGCAACCGGCTGAAATCAGGGCGAACAGTCAGATCGCCCAACGCCGCCAGTTCACGGAAAATACGGACGGGATCGTTGCCGCTGTGCATCAGATCCAGATGTGGTCGGAAGCTGATCAGCCACCCGTCTGCCGAAACCGGTGGTGGCTGAGCGGCAGGGGTACGCCAGTGAGCGGCGCTGGGAGCGGACACCTTCTGATCCAGCATCTGCGCCAGTTGCTTGCGCAATTCTTCAACCCGGGGGGCATCAAACTCGGTGTTGTTGCGCACCGCCATCAACATGTCCCGCAGGCAATCCACCGATTGCAGCAGAGTATTGATCGCCTCGCTGGTGACTGCCATCTGGCCTTCACGCATCTTGTCCAGCAGCGTTTCCATCACATGGGTGAAGCTGGTCACTTCCTTAAAACCGAATGTGCCGCTGCCGCCCTTAATGGAATGAACGGCCCGGAAGATGGTGTTGACCTGATCCAGATCCGCAGCCGCGCCGGGCGGCAAAGCCAACAGCCCAGTTTCCATGATATCCAACCCTTCGAGGCTTTCCTCAAAGAAGGTCTGGACAAATTGCCCGATATCAATGGCCATTATGGTGTCATCCCAGCACTTTGCTAACTGTCGCCAGCAGTTTCTCGGGATTGAATGGCTTGACGATCCAGCCAGTAGCGCCAGCCTCCTTGCCTTCCATTTTTTTGTCAGTGGTGGATTCAGTGGTCAAGGTCAGGATCGGGGTGAACTTGTAGGCTGGCAACGCCCGCAACTCCCGAATCAGGGTAATGCCGTCCATATTGGGCATGTTGATGTCGGTGATCACCAGATCGGAGGCCGCGCCCTTGGCCAGATTCAGGGCCATAACCCCGTCTTCGGCCACCATCACCTGATGTCCGGCTTCCTTAAGGGTGAACTCCACCATCTGCCGCATGGACGCTGAATCGTCCACTATGAGTATCGTTGCCATGTACTGAAATCTCCTCCCGCTCAAAATCGGTCATTGCTGCCGCATCTGGTCGGCGTGGACTGGGGCTGGTGGATTACCGCATAAATAGTGAGATCTGACAGGTCTTGATCTAGCGTAGGGTGGATAAGGCGCTTGCGCCGCATCCACCAGTGGCTTCACATGGCGGATGCGCTACGCTTATCCGCCCTACGTTTCCTAACCTAATCAAAACTTTTACGGCAACCCACTAGTGGACTGTCATATTTGAATTTGTGGATAAAGCCGTCTCGATCCAGTTTAGTTGGCCGATGTTCAGCATACCTGTGCCCCCTAAAACTAGCGTGACAAACCACTAGGGTTATGCTGAATCCTCGCCGGCCTCGCCGAGGCCAAGGCTGTCGGCCAGTCCCAGCAAACGCGCGCCCTCAATCAGCGCCGGCGAAGGTTTGCGCCAGCGCACCGGCAACTTCTGCAGGCGAGCCTCGACGCTCAGGTTCAGGAATAACTGTAGCGCTGCCGTGTGTACTTTGCGCACCGCTTGGCCATCAATATCGACCGGTTCTTGCGCTTGCAGCGCGCTCAGCAACTGCCTGTGCAACGCACCGGCGGCGGCGATATCCAGTTCGGGCTGGCATTCGATAGTTGCCATGAAGGACTCCTAGAACTCTTCCCAATCTTCGGAACTAGCATGGCTAGCGGCTTTTTTCTCAGCCGGAGGACGGGCAACGAGTTTAGCGGCGGTGGTGGATTTGGCAGCGGTAGCCATGACCGGCTTAGCCCCAGGTCTGGCAGCCAGTTTGGCTCCACCCAGCTTGACGGCGAGCGGATGGGCGCTGATATGCGTCCGGGTTTCGCTCTTGGGGGCGGGACTGACGCTGGCGACTTGCTGGGATGCTTCGCGATGATCCAGCTTGAAGAACCCCATCAACTGTTGCAGTTCGCGAGCCTGGCCACCCATCGCCTGACTGGCGGCGGCGGTTTCTTCGACCAGCGCAGCGTTCTGCTGGGTGACCTGATCCATTTGCAGGATCGC